>NZ_BCTC01000008.1 GCF_001571085.1 Azohydromonas lata NBRC 102462 | reverse complement strand
CCCGCCACGGCCCAGGCCACCACCGTGGCGGGCTCGCCCGCGGGCAGCGCGGGCGGCTCCAGGCCCAGCGCGGCGGCCACCGCGGCCGGCGTGCCCACGCCCACCGCCAGCGCCGGCTGCGTGCGCTCCCACGCGCCGGCGGCCACCGGCTCGCCCGCCTGTGCCACGAGCTGCCCGGCCAGCGCCAGCGCGGCCGCGCCGGCATCGCCCTCGGCGTTCACCAGCACCGTGCGCGCCGACTCCAGCAGCAGCACGTCGCGCAGCGTGGCGGCGCGCTCGCCGGCCGCCAGGCGCCGGAACACGTCCGCGTGCGCGTCCACCTGCAGCGCCACGGGCCGCGCGCGGGTGGCGATGTCCGCGCGCGTGCGTGCGCCTTCCAGCGCCAGCACGTGCGTCTCGCGTGCGCCGTCCCCGGTCGTGATTTCCACGGGCACGCGCAGCGCGTAGGGCGCGCCCTGCTGCGTTTGCGCCAGCCGCAGCGTCACGCCGTCCTCGCGCCAGTCCACACCCTGCAGCGCCAGCGCCGGCGCGCCCGCGCGCTGCAGCCACTGCGGGAAAAAGCCGTCCAGGCGCTGGCCGCCGGCCGATTCAAAGGCCGACTGCAGCTCGCGCCAGCCCGCGTCGCCCAAGCGGTGCGCCGCGTAAAACCGCTTCAGGCCGGCGTCGAAGGCGGCCTGGCCCAACTGGCGCTCCAGCATGTGAAAGACGAAGGCGCCCTTGCCGTAGCCCACGACCTGGTCGCGCGCATGCGTCTTGGTGACGAAGGCCGACAGCGGCGTGTCCGCCGCGGGGGCGAGCGCCGCGAAGTCCTGCAGCCACTCGCGGCGCATGCGCTCCTGCGCCTCGGCGCCGGACAAGGCGTAGTCGCTCTGGTAGGTGGTGAGCGCCTCGGCCCAATTGCCGCTGCCCGCGCGCACCCGCACGCCGTTGCCCCACCAGCCGTGCAGCACCTCGTGCGGCAGCGAGCGCGCGCGCATGAAGGGCAGGGGCAGGATGGCGCGCGACACGTAGGTCAGCCCCGGATAGCCCAGGCCCACCGGGTCGGGGCCGGAGAGCATGTCGAAGCCGGCGTAGGCATAGGGGCCCAGTTGCGCGGCGTAGCGGTCGAGGTGGCGCGCGGCGTCGTCCAGGTAGGCCTGGGAAAGAGGGGCGACCTCGGCGTGAAAGCACGCGCGCAGCCGCAGCCCGCGATGCGGGCGGCCCTCGCACTGCCAGGGGCCGGCCAGCAGCGTGGGCGGCTCGCCGGCGTAGGCCTCGAACACCGTGCGCGTGCCGGCTGGGGTGCTGTCCTCCTCCCGCAGCGCGCCGGTGAGCGCGGCCTGCTGGCCGGGCGGGGTGAGCACGTCCACCCGCACCCGGTCGGCCTCGCCCAAGCGCGGATACCAGGCGGCCTCGCCCGGCAGCCACGTGCCCTCGGCGGCCACGCGCGGCGGCGCCTGGCCCGCCAGGCGGCCGGACCAGCGCACTTCCAGCGACGAGGCGCCTGCCGGCGTCGCCAGGCGCAGCGCGTCGCCCTCGCGCGTGAAGGGCAGCGCGCGGCCCGCGGCGCTCACCGATTGCACTTGCAGCCCCTGCATGAGCTGCAGCGCCAGCGGGCCGCGCCGGCCCGGCGGCAGCGCCATGTGGTCCACGCCCTCCAGGCGGCCCTCGGCGGGCTCCAGCCGCAGCGTGATGTGGTGGGACGGGGCGGTGGCCGGCGGCAACGCACCGGCCAAGGCGCCGCAAGCCGCCAGGGAGGCCGCCAGGGTGGCCGCCGGCGTGCGGACAGGGCGTGAACGGAAGTGCGTCATGCGGGTGCCTCAGCCCAGCGGCGACACGCCAATGAGCCAGGCGTGCGCGCCCGCGAGGAACAGCGCGTACAGCGCCAGCCCGCCCAGGATCGCCACGAGGTCGTTGGCCGGCCGCGGCGGCGCTGCGGGCACCGGCGGGCGCGGGTGGCGTTTGACGGAGATGCGGTCGGCCACCGCCCAAGCCAGGAAGCCGCCGAAGAGCAGCACGTCGGCCAGCGTGCCGTTGGCCAGCAGGTGCGCCAGCGCCCACAGCTTCACGGCCGCCAGCATGGGGTGCTTCACGGCGCTGCGGATGCGCCCGGGCAGGTAGGCCGCCAGCAGCAGCGGGAACACCGGCAGCATCAGCAGCAGCGCCAGGTGGCGCGTCCACAGCGGCGGCGTCCACAGCACCACGGGCGACTGCCGCGCCCACCCGTAGCCCACGGCCAGCAGGATCAATCCGGCCAGCGACAGCAGCGAGTAAAGGCCCTTCCACGGCTTCTCGCCATGGCGCGCGATCCAGCGGCGGCGCCAGTCGGGCGCCAGCATGGACAGCGAATGCGTTCCCAGGAACAGCAGCAGGCCGAGCAGCAGCAGCGTCATGGCGACAGTCTTTCGCGGCAGTGGGGCGCCGCATCATAGGCGCCGGCAGCCGGTGCGCCCGCAACCTCAGCGGCGCCGTGCGGCGCGCGCCGCCGCAGCCTCAGTTGCGGCGCTGCTGCAACTGCCACATGCGCACGCACAGGTCCATGGCGCGCGCCAGCGTCTCCAGGCGGTTTTGCAGAATGCAGTAGTCGGCCATCTTGAATGGGCCCTGCTCGAAGCGGGCCACCTGTTCCTCCCAGTCCTGCACGGCCACGCGCACGCGCTCCAGGCCGTCCACGGCATGGTCGCGCGTGAGCACGCCCACGCGCTGCAGCAGCGCCTGGATCTCGCGGATGCGCTCGCTCCACAGCGCCTGCAGCGCCTCGGCCGACAGCGTCTGGCACAGGAACTGGATGCGCGCGCGGTTGAGCTGCATCCAGAAGTGCTGCAGCAAGTCGGCCAGCGACTCCAGTTCCGCCGCCTCGTCCAGCCGCAGCCGCGTTGGGCTGAAGGCGCTGAAGAAGGAGGGGCTGGGAGGCCGGTAGCGGGCGCGCGGCGTGGGCATGGCAGGTTCCTTGGAAGCTTGGCGGACGGTGCGGGGTGCCGCAGCCGCCCCGGACGGTGGCGTCCTGCCTGGCCCGGGAGCCTGCGCCGCTGCCGCGCTGTGGGCGGCTGGAGGCGGCGGCGGGCTGGGGGCTGGCGGGGCGGCGTCGTCCGCAGGCGGTGCGGCGGGGCTTGCGGGTGCACAGGCAAACCGCCTTCCCGCATCCCGGGGTGCATCCCGGGAAATCAGCTTGGGGGAAGCTCCTCATGACAGACGCACGACAATGCGCGGTTTTTTCGAGGCTGCCGCCTCAACTCGGACCCGCCGCTGCCGAAGCGCCGGGCTTGCATGCGTGCGGCCGCGAAGCTTTCGGCGCCCGGCGCCTTGGCCCGCGCCGCCACGCCCCGTGCAGCGGCTGCGGCACGTTTTCCCGTCATGACGCCAGAACATTCCGATTCAGTGCCGATTCACGCCGACGCGGACGCGGCAGTGGGCGGCGTGCGCCGCCACGTGGGCCTGGTGCTGCTGCTGGCCTGCGCGGCACTGGTGGCCGCAGCGGCGCTGTTTCTGTGGCAGGCGCGCGGGGCCGCGCTGGCGCAGGCGCGGCAGTCCAACGCCAACCTCGCGGCCTCGGTGCTGGACCATGCCGAGGCCGTGGTGCGCGAGTCCGACAGCTTCATGGCCCTGGTGGCGCGCACGGTGCTGGCGCCCTACGAGGACGGCGGCGGCGCCACGCAGGCGCTGCGCGACGAGATCCTGCGCCACTTGAGCGGGCAGCCCGCGCTGCACGACATCTACGTCTACGACGCCCGCGGCGCGCTGCGCTTGAGCTCCTACGCCGTGCCGCGCTACGAGGCCTCGGCGGCCGGGCGCCCCTTCTTCGCCGCGCACCGCGCCAGCACGCGCGACGACCTCCTGGTGGGCAAGCCCTACCGCGTGGAGCCCCACGGCGAGTGGGTGGTGCCGCTGTCGCGCCGCCTGGTGCATGCCGACGGCAGCTTCGCCGGCGTGGTGGTGGGGGCCCTGTCGGTGCGCTACCTGCAGCAGTACCTGGAGCGCTTCGACCTGGGGCCGGACGGGCTGCTGGCGCTCAACACCCGCGACGCCACCGTGCTCGTGCGCCGCCCCTACAGCGAAAGCGCGCTGGGTGCGGAGCTGCAGGGGTCGGCGCTCTACCGCGAGCACTACGCGCTGGCCGACGCGGGCAGCTTCACCGCCGCGTCGCCGCTGGACGGCGTGCTGCGCGAGTACAGCTTCGTGCACTCGCAGCGCTTTGCGCTGCTGGTCGTGGTGGGCCAGGCGCGCTCGCACGTGCTGGCGGCGTGGGGGCGCCTGGCGGTGCTGGATGCACTGGCCGTGGCCGCGGTGGTGGCGCTGCTGGTGGGCGCCAGCGTGCGCATGCAGCGCGCGCTGCGGCGCGAGCAGGCCCTGGCGCGCGAGCTGCAGCGCTCGCACCGGCGCCTGGCGGAACTGGGCCGCGCCATGGACGAGCACGCCGTGGTGGCCATCACCGACGTGCGCGGCGTGATCGTTGGCGTCAACGATCGCTTTTGCGCCCTCTCCAAGTACAGCCGCGAGGAGCTCATAGGCGCGCCGCACAGCATCGTGCGCTCCGAGCGCCACCCGCCGAGCTTCTTCCGGGAGATGTGGCGCACCATCGCGCGCGGCGGCGTCTGGCAGGGCCAGATCGAGAACCGCGCCAAGGACGGCAGCACCTACTGGGTGGACACGACCATCGTTCCCTTCCTCAACGAGCGCGGCAAGCCCTACCAGTACATCGCCATACGCACCGACATCACGGAGCTGCGGCGCACGCAAGTGGAGCTGGAGACGGCCCACGAGCAGCTCGCGCTGAGCAACGAGGAGCTGGCGCGGCTGGCCGCGTTCGATCCGCTCACCGGTCTGGCCAACCGGCGCCGCTTCGACCAGGCGTTGCGCGAGGCCTGGCTGGACGCGCGGCGCCGGCGCGAGCCGCTGAGCCTGCTGATGATGGACGTGGACCGCTTCAAGCAGTTCAACGACAGCCTTGGCCACCCCGCGGGCGACGCCTGCCTGTGCCGCGTGGCCATGGCGCTGCGCAGCGTCTCGCGCCGCCCGGGCGACTTGGTGGCGCGCTGGGGCGGCGAGGAGTTCGCCATGCTGCTGCCGCACACCGACGCCCAGGGCGCGCAGGTGGTGGCCGAGCTGGCGCGGCGCGCGGTGTGGCAGCTCGCCATAGAGCACCCCCACGGCGAGCTGCGGCGCGTCACGGTCAGCGTGGGCCTGCACACCCTGCTGCCGCCGCTGCCGCAGGCAAGCGGGCCAGGCAAGGCCGGCCAGAGCGGGGCCGGGGGCGAAGCCGAGGGCCAAGGCCAGCCGCAGGACCCGGGCGAGGCCGCGCTGGTGGACGGGGCCGACCGCGCCCTCTACGCCGCCAAGCAGGGCGGGCGCAACCGCGTGGCGGCCTGGCCGCAGGACGGCGACGCAGGTTTCAGCACCAAGCTTCTGGATACGTTGTGACGTAGATCACAGTCAGTGTGGACTTCATGCCGCCTGCAGGCGTGCTGTGCCGCAGCATTGCGAGGTCCACTGGCTGCTGATGACTGTGGCGGGTCCATGGCTTCGCGGACGGCGCCGCATGGACGCACGAGTCGTCGGCGGTCCGTGAAGTGCTTGACATGCCGCGCGTCATTCCCCCTCTTTTCGGCCGATTGCGAGTCGGCCCCAAGCTGCTCGTCCTGAGCCTGCTGCCGCTGGTGCTGACCGCGGGGCTGGGCGGCATGCTCGTGCGCGATCGTTTGCGCATCGCCGACGGGGCCAAGCAGGAGCTGGCCGGGCTGGCCTGCCTGGGCGAGGTGCAGCGCGTGCTCATCGGCTCGGTGGCGCCGGAGGCCACGGGCGCCTCGCGCCGCTCCACGGCGCTGATGCTGCAGGCGCCGTCCTGCGCCGAGACCGCGGGCGGGCGCTTTTCGCAGGCGCTGGAGCGGCTGAGCCAGGACCCGGCGCAGCAGATGGCCGGGCTGCCCGGGCGTGCCGCGCTGGCCGCGCTGCGCGTGGAGGTGCTGCGCCAGGGCGAGACGGTGGTGGAGCGTGTGGCCTGGGATGCGCGGCTGGGCGCCAGCCCCGCGCTGGACCAGGGGCGCCACGCGCTGCCCATCGTGGTGTCGCGGCTGCCGGAGCTCATGGTGCTGGCGCAGCGCATGCAAGCGCTGCTGCTGGCCGCGGCGGTGCCGCACGGCACGCCGGGGGTGGAGGCGGTGGAGGACTGGCGCAGCGAGTTCTACATGCTCGAAGGCCAGCTCGTGGCGCAGGCACGGCTGCTGGAGCTCGACGGCCAGCACGCGCGCAACACCAACGACGAGCAGTTGGCCGCGGCGCTGGCCTGGCAGACGCAGATGCTGGGGGCCATCGAGGACTTCGGCCGCAGCGGGCGCACGCTGGCGCAGGGCAACACCAACCCCACCGAGGCCGCGCTGCAGCCGCTGGACGTGGCCTTTCGCGCGCTGCTCACGCAGGTCGAGCAGCACGCCACGCGGCTGTCGGCGCCGCTGGCGGCGCAGCTGGAGCAGCGCGTGCAGCAGCGCAAGCGCAAGCTGGTCCTGGAGCTTGGCGGCGGCGGCGCGGTGCTGCTGGTGCTGCTGGTGCTGTCGCTGCGGGTGGCGCGCCAGATCACGCGCCCGCTGGAGGCCTTTGCCGAGGTGGCGCGCGCGCTGCGCCGCAGCGGCGACACCACGCGCCGCCTGGAGTGGGACGCGCAGGACGAGTTCGGCCAGGTGGCGCAGGCCTTCAACCAGACGCTGTCGCGGCTCACGCGCAAGCGCGCCGAGCGCGACGAGCTGCAGGCCGCGCTGGAGACGCTGCAGTCGCAGACGGGCTTGGGCGACGTCACGCCGCTGCCGCTGGTGGTGACCTCGCTGCCCGCGCACGAGGTGCTGCACGCCAACGCCGCCGGGCTGGAGCTCACGGGCCGGCGCCGGCAGGATCCCTGGAGCCTGGGGCTGGACGCCGACACCCGCGCGCAGCTGGCGCGCCACTTGGGCGAGCGCGGCCAGGTCGACGGCTTCGAGGTGCGCTGGCAGATGGGCGCGCAGGCCCTGAGCGGCGTGGTGTCGCAGCGGCGGCTGGTCTACAACGGGCGCGACGCGGTGCTGACCGTCTTCACCCCGGTGGAGCGGCTCAGGGCGGCCGAGCAGGGCCTGTCGATGTGGGCGCAGGTGTACGAGGCGGCCACCGAGGCGCTGGCCATCTTCGACCAGCAGCGCCAGCTCGTCTCGCTCAACGGCGCGCTGAGCCGGCTGACCGCCTGCCGCACCGACGCGGTGGTGGGCCGCGGGCTGGAGCGGCTGCTGGCCGAGGACACGGAAGGCGAGTTCGTGGAGCGCTTCTGGCGCAGCGTGGAGGGGCAGGGCCGCTGGCAGGGCGAGATGCAGTTGCGCCGCTCCGACGGCCGCTCCGTGCCGGTGTGGGTGGTGGCCAGCGTCATCAGCGACGTGGCCTCCGCCGAGGGGCCGCGGCGCTTCACGCTGTTCAGCGCCGTGGACGTGAGCGAGCGCCAGGCGCAGGAGCAGCGCATCCGCTACCTGGCGCACCACGACGCGCTCACCGGGCTGCCCAACCGCGTGCTGTTCCTGGAGCGCTTGCGCGCGATGGTGCAGCGCGCGCGGCTGGGCGAGTCCCAGGTGGCGGTGCTGTGCATCGGGGTGGACCGCTTCCGCCAGATCAACGATTCGCTGGGCCGCGCCGGCGGCGACGCGCTGCTGCGCGCCGTGGCGCAGCGCCTGGTCGAGACGCTGCGTGCCGGCGACGTGGCCTGCCGCCTGGGCGGCGACGAATTCGCCGTGGCGTTGGGCGGGCTGCAGGACGGCGAGGAGGCGCTGCGCCTGGTGGAGCAGCGCTTCCTGCCGCAACTGCGCCGAGCCTACGCCGTCAACGGCGTGTCGATGGAGATCACCTGCAGCGTGGGCGTGGCGCCGTGCCTGGTTGGCGTGGAGGCCGAGGAGGCCATGCGCCGCGCCGACGCGGCCGTGGCCCAGGCCAGCGGCAAGGGCGGCGACGCGGCCAGCCTGTTCACGGCCGAGGTGCACGAGCGCGCGCACCGGCGCGTGATGCTGGAGTCGCAGTTGAAGCTTGGGCTGGAGCGCGGCGAGTTCTCGCTGCTGTACCAGCCGCGCGTGGCCGCGCGCGACGGTGCGCTGGTGGGCGTGGAGGCGCTGCTGCGCTGGAACAGCGCGCGCCTGGGCGAGGTCTCGGCCATGGAGTTCGTGCCCGTGGCCGAGGCGTCCAAGCAGATCGTGCCCATAGGCGCGTGGGTGCTGGACCAGGTCTGCCGCCAGCTCGCGCAGTGGCGCGCGCGCGAGATGCCGCACCTGCACGTGGCGGTGAACCTCTCGCCGGTGCAGTTGCGCGATCCGGCGCTGCTGGAGACGCTGCGCTCGGCGCTGCAGCGCCACGGCGTGGCCGCGGCGCAACTGGAGCTGGAGTTCACCGAGGCGGCGGTGATGGAGGACGTCGAATTCATGCTGGCGCAGTTCGTGGCGCTCAAGCAGTTGGGCGTGGGCCTGTCCATTGACGACTTCGGCACCGGCTACTCCAGCGTGCCGCACCTGAACCGCTTCCCGGTGGACCGGCTCAAGGTGGACCGCACGCTGGTGGCTGCGCTCGCGCGCGACCTGGGCGAGCTGGCGGTGGTGCGCGCCATCGTGGGCCTGGGGCACACCATGGGGTTGCAGGTCACGGCCGAGGGCGTGGAGGACGAGGCCACGGCCGAGGTGCTGCGCGGCGCCGAGTGCGACGAGTTCCAGGGCTACCACTACGCGCGCCCGCTGTCCGTGCCGGACCTGGAGGCCTGGATCGGCCAGCTCCTGCCTCCCACCCCGCCCGTCACCCGCGGCGAGGTGCGGCCCATCTTGCAGTTGCTCACGCGCAGCGACGCAGCCTGAAGCCGCCGGCCCCGCCCGCGGCCTTCACCCTTTTCGTTGCCGGTTCAAGTGCCGGCGCACCGGCGCAGAAGCCGCGTCATGGCTCCTCTTGCAGGCCCCAGCGACATCCGCCCATGAAAGTTGAGGTGCTTCAGCGGAGTTTTCTGACCCAAAGCGTTAATTTTTCACGGGTGCATGGGAAATTGATAAATAGTATGTCGCCGCGCATGTCTGGGCGTTGCCGGCAAGGGTAAACATAGGCCGGTGATCGAACATGGCCGCAGACCATGGCACAAAGAAAAACATTCAATGGCCCATGACTGAATGCGGCCGCAGGGAGGTCATGATGCTTCACCGGGTAATTTCCGTCGTGGCTGTGAGCGGGCTTTGCGCCTGCAGTGGCGGCACGCCGGGCCATGATGAAATGGGGCTCAAATACCAAAAGCGCGCCACGCCGGTGCTGCAGGCCCTGGCCCTGTACGAGCGGGATCACAGCAGCCTGCCGGATTCGCTGGACGAGCTGACGCCCGCTTACCTCAACCGGCTGCCCACCCAGCCGGAATTGAGCCTGGATGCCAAGAGCCGGCAATTGAGCTTCACCTATGCGCCCTCCTTGCCCCGCATAGGAAAAATCAACTGCTACGCCCAATTGGGCGACGAGCAGTGGAGTTGCCAGGGGTATTTGTGAGCCGGCCGGGCCGGCGTGCCACGGCCCTGCCCATGAAACCCTGAGAAGCTGAAAACCGGGGTGCCGGGTATTTAGGCCTTATTGCAGCCTTATTGCAGCCTTATTGCTGTCTTGTTGCTGCCACCGTGGGGACGTATTGCTGCCGTCCAGGGTTGCAGACGTTGCAGGAGTAAATACCCGGCTCGATTCAATCTCAGGCGGTATGCCCCTCGTCCGCCGCCTTGCGGTCCAGCGGCGCCGGCAGCAGGGCCGGCAGCCGCGGCAGCCGACGCGCCAGGACGGCGATCAACTGCCCGGCCAAGCGCAGCGGCGACGGCCCCCCGGCGGCCAGTTGCAGGCGTGCCGCGCCCGGGCTGTCGCACTGGATGACGGCGTCCGCCCCAATGCGCATGCGGTCGCCGGCAGCGAGGAAGAAGTCCTCCTGGTTGCCGCCCATGGTCAGCCACACCCGGCCGCTGAACACGACCAGCTCGCGGCCAGCGGCGTGACTCAAACCCAGCGCGGTGCCGGGTTGCAGGTCGAAAGCGGCTTGGTGCGAATGCGTGCTCAGGTTCATGGCGGACCTCTTGTGATGTGTGTTGCTACTTGGGCACGGCCGGGAAGCTCCCTTCGCCCCGCCGCCGCCCGGCTTCGCGCCGGGGGCCTTGGTTGCTTTTGAAACTTCGTCTGCCGTGCAGCCAATGTCGGCGCCGGGCCTGGACCTGAACAGATGCAGACGCCGGCCAATACAGCCATGACAGCCGCCCGCCGCGGCCGGCTGTACCGGTCGTGTGCGGCTGTATCTGTATGGGTCTGTGCAGCAGCGACCGATACAGAATTCCGGCATGGAACGCCACCAAGACACTCTCTATCTGCGCATTGCCGACCAGTTGGCCGGCTCCATCAGGGCCGGCACGCTGGCGCGGGGCGAGCGCATCGCCTCGGTGCGGGAGCTGGCGCGCCAGCAGGGCGTGTCCATGGCCACCGTGGTGCAGGCCTACCGCACGCTGGAGGATGCGCGGCTCATCGAGGCCCGCCCGCGCTCGGGCTACTTCGTGGCCGGCCGCTCCGCGGCGCGGCGGCTGGCCGAGCCCGACACCACGCCGCTGCCGCCGCAATCCAAGGCGGTGGCGGTGTGCACGCTGGGCCAGCGCGTGCTGGCCGCGGCGGTGGACCCCTCGTACATCTCCTTCGGCGCCGCCGCGCCCAGCGAAGATTTGTTTCCGCAGGAGCGCATACGCCGCGCGCTCACCCGCGCGCTGCAGCGCAACCGCGCCACGCTGTGCCGCTACCCGCTGCGCACCAGCTCGGCCGAGCTGCGCCGTGCCATCGCGCGCCAGGCGCTGACCATGGGTTGCCAGCTCGACCAGAACGACATCGTCATCACCAACGGCTGCATGGAGGCCATGACGCTGTGCCTGCGCGCCGTCACGCAGCCCGGCGACATCGTCGCGCTGGAGTCGCCCACTTACTTCGGCCTGCTGGAGCTGCTGCAAAGCCTGGAGCTGCGCGCGCTGGAGATTCCCACCCACCCGCGCCAGGGCCTGTCGGTGGACGCGCTCACGCTGGCGCTGGACACGCAGCCCATCAAGGCCGTGCTGGTGGTGCCCACGCTGTCCAACCCGCTGGGCGCCAGCATGCCGCTGGCTGAGCGGCGGCGGCTGGCGCAGCTCGTGGCGCAGCGCGGCGTGCCGCTGGTCGAGGACGTGCTCTACAACCCGCTGTGCGAGCACGACGAGCAGCGCCGCGCGGTGCGCAGCTTCGATCCCACGGGCCACGTGATGGTCTGCGGCTCCTTCTCCAAGACCGTCGGCCCGGGCCTGCGCCTGGGCTTTGCCGACGCGGGCCGCTGGTCGCAGCGCGTGCAGCAGTTGCGCGCCGTGCAGTCCGGCAGCCACACCGAGTTCCTGGAAGCCGCCATGGCCGACCTGCTCACCCAGCCCGGCACGGAAAGCGCCTTCCGCCAGTTGCGCACGCTCTTCGCCGCGCGGGTGGACGAGGCGCGCGGGCTGATCGCCGAGAGCTTTCCCAAGGGCACGCGCGTCACCGACCCGCCCGGCGGCTTCATCCTGTGGGTGGAGCTGCCCGCGGGCAGCGACGCCATGGCGCTGTTCGAGGCCTGCCAGGCCGAGCGCATCTGCATCGCGCCCGGGCCCATGTTCAGCACCACGGGACGCTACGGCCACTGCCTGCGCCTGGGCGTGGGCGGGCGCTGGGACGACACGCAGCGCCAAGCGCTGCGCCGCATCGGCGAGCTGGCGCACCGGGTGCTGCCGGCCGCCGCCAGTTGAACGGGGAAGGGCCCACAGGCATGGAAGCCATTGCGCACGACGAGCGGCGGGACACCAGGCAGGAAAGCAGGCGCGGCGCCGGGCAGGACCGGGCGCAGGAGACGCTTTACCTGCGCATCGCGCAGCAGCTCGAAGGGTCGATTCGCGCCGGCACCCTGGCGCGCGGCGAGCGGCTGGCCTCGGTGCGGGAGCTGGCGCGCCAGCAGGGCGTGTCCATGGCCACCGTGGTGCAGGCCTACCGCACGCTGGAAGACGCGCGGCTGATCGAGGCCCGCCCGCGGTCGGGCTATTTCGTCGCCGGCCGCCCCGGCCGGCGTGCCGCCGAGCCGGAGACCACCGCGCTGGCGCCGCAGGCCCAGCCGGTGGCGGTGAGCTCGCTGGCGGCGCGGGTGATGGGCATGGCGCACGAGCCGGGCGTGGTGTCCTTCGGGGCGGTGTGCCCAAGCGCCGACCTGTTCCCCGAGGAGCGCGTGCGCCGTGCCGTCAGCCGCGCGGCGCAGCGGCATCGTGCCTCGCTGTGCCGCTACCCGACGGGCCACGGCGCCGCCGAGTTCCGCCGCGCCGTGGCGCGCCAGGCGCTGGCGCTGGGCTGCCAGTTGGACCCGGAGCGCATCGTCTCCACCACCGGCTGCCAGGCGGCCATCAGCCTGTGCCTGCGCGCCGTCACGCAGCCCGGCGACGTGGTGGCGCTGGAGTCGCCCACCTCGTTCGGCTTCCTGGAGCTGCTGGAGAGCATGCACCTGCGCGCGCTGGAGATCCCGACGCATCCGCGCCACGGGCTGTCGGTGGACGCGCTGTCGCTGGCGCTGGACACGCAGCCGGTGAAGGCCGTCATCGCCGTGCCCACGCTGTCCAACCCGCTGGGCTCCAGCATGCCGCTGGCCGAGCGGCGGCGGCTGGCGCAGCTCGTGGCGCAGCGCGGCGTGGCGCTGATCGAGGACGTGCTCTACAACCCGCTGTGCGAGCACGACGAGCAGCGCCGCGCCGTGCGCAGCTTCGACCCCACGGGCCACGTGATGCTGTGCGGCTCCTACTCCAAGACGCTGGCGCCCGGCCTGCGCGTGGGCTGGACGGACGCAGGCCGCTGGTCGGCCGAGGTGCGGCACCTGAAGGCCGTGCACTCCGGCAGCTACACCGAGCTGATGGAGCTGGCGCTGGCGGACCTGCTGATGCAGCCCGGGCTGGAGAGCGGCTTTCGCCACCTGCGCTCGACCGTGGCGGCGCGCGTGGCGGACGCGCGGGAGCTGGTCGCCGAGAGCTTTCCCAAGGGCACGCGCGTGACCGACCCGCCGGGCGGCTTCATCCTGTGGGTGGAGCTGCCCGCGGGCAGCGACGCCATGGCGCTGTACGAAGCCTGCCTGCGCGAGCGCATCTGCATCGCGCCGGGTTCGATCTTCAGCACCACCGGGCGCTACGGGCACTGCATCCGGCTGGGCTTGGGCGGCCGCTGGGACGAGGCCCAGCGGCGGGCACTGCGGCGGGTAGGAGAGCTGGCGCAGGCCTTGATGCGCGAGGGTGAACCGGCGGGTTGACGGTGGCCGGGTGCGATGGCCTGCCGCAGGGCTGGCGCAAGCACGCCATCGCGCCCTCAACTCCCCTCGACCCGCCCCTCAATGCAGCTTCACCCGCGGCTGCGACCGCCCATTGAGCCAGCTCCCCAACTGGTCCACCGCCGTGCGCAGCGCGCCTTGCAGCCGGACCATGTGGGCGTGGTGCACGCTCCAGTAGGCCCAGCGCGCCATCAGGCCCTGCAGCCGCAGCCCGCGCCCGGCGCGGCCCAGGATGCGGCCTACGGCGTCATGGCTGCCCAGCGCCACCAGCGAGCCGCGGTCGTGAAAGCGGAAACCCGCCACCGGTTGATTTTCCAGCCGCCGCAGCAGTGCGCCGGCCAGGTAGCGCGCCTCCTGCTGCGCGGCCTGCGCGCGCGGCGGCACGGGGCCGGCGCCGGGTTCGGTCACGCAGCTCGCGCAGTCGCCCATGGCGAAGACGTCCGCGTCCCGCGTGGTCTGCAGCGTGTCGCGCACCAGCAACTGGCGCTGTTTGCTCAGCTCCAGCCCGCCCAGCTTCTCCAGCACGCGCGGGCCCTGGATGCCGGCGGCCCACACGGTGAGCGCGGCGGGCAGCACCTCGTGCCCGTCCAGCACCACGTGGCCGGCGGCCACCTCCGTCACGCGCCGGCCGGTGAGCACCTCCACGCCGCGGCGGTGCAGATCGGCCTGCACCTCGCGGCTGATGTCCTCGCTCAAGGCGCCCACCAGGCGCGCTCCGGATTCGATCAGCCGCATCTGCACCGGCTGCGGCTCCTGGCTCAGCTCCGTGCCCAGGCCCGCGATGTCGCGCACCGACTCCATCAGCTCCGCCGCCAGCTCCACGCCCGTGGCGCCGCCGCCCACGATGGCGATCTGCACCGGCCCGTCGGACTTCGTTTCCGCCCGCGCGCACTCGGCCAGCAGCCGGCGGTGAAAGCGCTGCGCATCCGCCGCGCTGTTCAGGGCCAGCGCGTGCTCGGCTACACCTGGGGTGTGGAAGTCGTTGACGATGCTGCCCACGGCGATGACCAGGGTGTCGTAGGCCACGGCGCGGCGCGGGGCGATCTCCTGTCCGTCCTCGCCCACCAGCGGCTCCAGCCACAGCTCGTGCTGTTGCCGCTCCAGCGACTCCAGCGTGCCCAGGTGGAAGCGGAAGTTGTGCCGCCGCGCCTGCTGCAGGAATTCCACCCCGGCGTCGTGCCCGTCCAGCGTGCCCGCGGCCAGCTCGTGCAGCCAGGGCTTCCAGACGTGGGTGAGCGACGCATCCACCAGCAGTACCTCGGCCGGCGTGCCGCGGTGCTGGCGCTTGCGCAGCGCCTCGCCCAAGTGCACCGCCAGCTCCAGCCCGCCCGCGCCGCCGCCCACGATGACGATGCGGTGCGCCCCGCCGCGCTCGCGCAGCGCCCAAGTGGAAAACAGCGCCGGGCGGTGGCCGGCACTGGGTGGATTCTTGGCGGACGGCCGCCGGCCGCCCGCGTGCAGGTGTGGTCCGTTCATGCCGGACTAAGGGGCAACCCTTATGCCGCGGCACGGGCCGGGGACGGGCTCAAAGCCCCGGCGTCCCCGGCGGCGGCCGCTTGGCCTGCGCCAGCGCCTGGCGCAGTGCGCGGGCCATGAGCGGCCGGTGCGCGGGCAACAGGTGGCGGCCCACGCTCACGCTGAGCCGGCCCGCCGTCAGGCGCACGAGCGCGCTTGGGCCGGCGCCGTCCGCGTGCACGCGCACCCAGGCCGCGGGCAGCTCCAGGCGTTCCACGCGGGCGCCGACGTGGCGCTCCACGCTCAGCCGGTCCGCGGCCAGGGTGATGATTTCGCGGTCACCGGCGTGGCGCGCGTGCACCAGCAGCGCGGCCGCCAGCACGGCCACCTCCAGCCCGGCAAACAGGCTCACCACCGGAAAGCCCAGGGCCCAGAAGGCCAGCGCCAGCAGCAGGTGAAAAAGGCACACCGCCATGAAGCAGCCGCCCAACTGGCGCGGCGTGAGCCGGCAGTTGCGCCGCAGCTGCCAGCGCATGGCCTCGCCGTGGGCCAGCGCCTCGCGCACGGGCAAGGCGGGGGAGGTCGAGGGGGGCGGCGGCGCGTCGGACATGGACTGCTGGGAGGCGGCGCGTGGGCGGCCGCCTGCCTGCCGGCACTTTGCAGCGCCGCCGCCTCCCCTGCGGGCAGTGGGTGTGTCCAGTCGCAAGCGCGGGGCGCGCGGCTGCGGGCGCCCCGCGCCGCGCCAGCTCACCGCCGGCACGCACAAGGACGCTCAGCCGCGCTGGTCGCCGGACGGCCGGCAGATCGCCTTCATCTGCGACCGCGCAGGGCTCAGCCAGATCTTTCTCATCCGTCAGCGAGGGGTCGGAGGCGGGGCGTCGTCCGGGGCCAGGTCCGGCTTCGGCCTCGCGGAAGGGGCCGATGCTGCGGAGGCCAGGCGCTGTCCAGGGCCCCTTCAGCCGCCGAGCTTGCTCAGGGCGAAGGCGGCCAGGAAGCCGGCCACGGTGATGAGGCCGGCGAAGTCGTGGGCCTGCTCGAAGGCCTCGGGGATCATGGTGTCCACCAGCATGGCCAGGATGGCGCCGGCGGCCACGGCCGTGGTGGCCGCCACCGTCTCGGCCGAGCTGCCGTCGAAGAGCACGAAGCCGGCGACGGCCGCCAGCCCCGACGCCAGCGCGATGCCGCCCCACACGCCGTACACGTAGCCCGCGCCCCGGCCCGCCTTCTTCATGCCCGCGGCGCTGGACAGGCCCTCCGGCAGGTTGGAGAGGAAGATGGCCGCCACGGCCACGGTGCTGACCGCGCCGCCCTTGAGCAGGCTCAGGCCGATGACGATGGATTCGGGGATGCCGTCCAGCAGCGCGCCCAGCGCGATGGACAGGCCGCTGCCGGCGTTCTCCTGCTCGCTGGGCTGCTGGCCGCCGGAGCGCTTGCGGTGGCGCGCGCCGCGGTGCGCGAGCAGCCAGTTGGCGCCGGTGTAGACGGCCGCGCCGCCGACGAAGCCCAGCGCCGTGGAGTCCATGCCGCCGCTCTTGAACGCTTCGTCCATGAGCTCGAAGGACAGCGCGGAGATGAGCACGCCGGAGCCGAAGGCCATGACCGCCGCCACCAGCCGCGCGGGAATGCGCATGCGAAACCCCACCCAGGCGCCCAGCAGCAGCGCGGCACCGGCCAGCAGGCCCCACAGGCCGGCTTGCAACCATTGGGGCATGGCGGGACTCCCGGGAGTGTGGCGATGGGGCCCAAGGGGCAAGGGGAGTGCCCCCTCAACGCCCAACCAGATGCACCGCCACCTCGCGCCTGTGCCCGCGGCGCCTGTGCTCCCACAGGTAAATCCCCTGCCAGGTGCCCAAGGCGAGCCGGCCGGCCATCAGCGGGATGGCGAGCTGCGTGGCCGTGAGCGCGCCGCGCACGTGGGCGGGCATGTCGTCCGGGCCCTCGTCGCGGTGGCGAAAGAGCGGGTCGCCGTCGGGCACCAGGCGGGCGAAGAAGCGCTCCAGGTCGCGCTGCACCTCGGGGTCGGCGTTCTCCTGGATCAGCAGGCTGGCCGAGGTGTGGCGGATGAAGAGGGTCAGCAGCCCCTCGTGGAAACCTTGCGCCTGCACCCAGTCGCGCACGGGTTGCGTGATCTCCAGCAGCGTGCGGCCCGGGGTGTCGAAGGCAAGGGTGGTGGTGGCCTGGTTCAGCATGCGGGCAATTGCAGCACGAAGCGGCTGCCGCCCCCCTCGCGCGGCTCGCAGCGCACGCTGCCGCCGTGGCGCTGCGCGATCTGGCGCACCAGGCTCAGCCCCAGGCCCACGCCGCCTTGCTGCTCGGCGTGGCCGGGCAGGCGGAAGAAGGGCTCGAAGATGCGCTCGCGCATGTCCGCGGGCACGCCGGGGCCGCGGTCGCACACGGCCGCGCGCAGCTCGCCGGCCTCGCGCTGCAGCGTCAGCGCCACCTCGTCGCCGCCGTAGCGGCGCGCGTTCTCCAGCAGGTTGCGCAGGGCGCGGCGCAGCAGCCGCTCGTCGCCCTGCACGGTGAAGGCGGCGCCGGCGCCGTTGTCGTCGTGCAGCGGCGCTTGCAGCTCGGCGCCGACGCGGGCGGCCTCCTCGGCGGCCAGGGCCAGCAGGTCCACGGGATGCAGGTCCATGTCGGGGCGGGCGTCCAGGCGGCTGGCCAGCAGCACCTCTTCCACCAAGGCGTCGAGCTCCGCGATGTCTGCATGGATCTCGGCACGCAGGCCGTCCTGCTGGTGCTCAGGCGCGGTCTCCATGAGGGAGACGGCCATCTTCAGCCGCGCCAGCGGCGAGCGCAGCTCGTGGCTGGCGTTGGCCAGCAGCGACTGGTGCGAGCGCAACAGCGTCTCCACGCGCTCGGCGGCCTTGTTGAAGCTGCGCGCCACGGCGGCGACCTCGTCGCGCCCGCCGTCCTCCACGCGGTGGTGCAGGGCGCCCGCGCCGAAGCGCTCCACGCCGTCGCGCAGCGCCTCCAGCCGCCGCGTCAGGCGCCGCACCACGGGGTAGGCGCCGGCGGCCACGGCCATGAACAGCAGCAGCAGCACGGCCAGCAGCCCCGTGCCGCGCAGCCAGGGCGGCGGCGGCGGCAGGGGCGGGCCGTGGTGGCCGCCGGGGCCGCCGCGCGGGGGGCGCGCCGTCCACAGGGTGCGGCCGTCGTCGAGCTTGATGGGCGTCACGCGCGCGCCCGGCTCGCGGCTCAGGCGCTCGAAGGCCTCGGATTGGACCAGGCGCTGTCCGGCCGCGTCGTCCAGCGCCAGCGGCACGCGCAGCCGCTCCGACCACTCCAGCAGCGCCACGGCCTGCTCCCGCGCCGCGGCCTGCGGCGGCGGCAGGGCGTGCTGCAGCAGGTCGCCCCAGGCGCTGAGCCGTTCGCCGGCGGCGGCGTCGAGGCGGCCGCGCTCGCGCTCCATCTGGTGCTGGAACAGCCAGCCTGACCCGAGCGCGAAGAGGGCCAGCACCGCCACGACGGTGAGCCAGACGCGCAGGTAGAGGGATTTCATGGCGCAGGTGTCCGAGGGGCCCGCCCCTTGGGCGGCCCGCTCTCTTCAAGGGTTACGGATGGGCGGGGCGACGGTGCGGCAGGGGCGCGCGGCGGCTCACGCCTGCCCGTCCACGCCCTCGCGTGCTTCCTGCCCCGGCTCGTCCGGACGGCGGGCGAAGAGGTAGCCCACGCCGCGCACGGTGAGCACGCGGCGGGGGTTGCGCGGATCGTCCTCGATGAGGGCGCGGATGCGCGAGACGTGCACGTCGATGGAGCGGTCGAACGCCTCCTGGGCGTGGCCCTTGAGCGTGTCCATGATCTGGTCGCGCGTCATGACGCGCCCGGCATGCTGGGCCAGCACGCGCAGCAGCTCGAACTGGTGCGCGGTGAGGTCCACCTCGCGCGCGTCCAGCCGGGCCTTGCGCGCGCCCAGGTCGATCTCCAGCCGGCCAAAGCGCATGACCTCCTGCGCGGGCTCGCCGGGCAAGGCGCGGCGCAGCAGCGCCTTGATGCGTGCCAGCAGCTCGCGCGGCTCGAAGGGCTTGCTCAGGTAGTCGTCGGCGCCCAGCTCCAGGCCCACGATGCGGTCCAGCGGCTCGCCGCGCGCGGTGAGCATGAGCAGCGGCAGCCGCCGCGTGCGCGCATCGGCGCGCAGCTCGCGCGTGAGGTCCAGCCCGTCGCCATCGGGCAGCATCAGGTCCAGCACCAGCGCGTCGAAGTTTTCTATGAGCAGGCGCCGGCGCCCGTCGTTGAGCGTGGCGGCCAGCTCAACGGCGAAGCCTGCGTTGCGCAGGTAATCAGCCACCATGGCGCTCAGGCGGGCGTCGTCGTCGATCAGCAGCAGTCGGGGCATGTCAGGGGCACTACTTGGGCTCTGTATTGAAGAGCACGAAAGCATAGCCCCCTCAGCGATGCTGGCCACCAGGACCGCGTGCTGCGTGCTCGCGCATGAGCGCGGCCAGTTGCGTGCGCTGCTGCGGCGTGAGCACGTTGGCCGCATCGACCATGGCCTTGCTCCAGCGCTGGGAGGCCAGGTCGTGCTGGGCCAGCATCTGCTGGCGCAGCTGCTCCACGGCGGCCGTGTCTATGGTGGGCTGGGCCAGCAGCGTCAGGCCCTGCTCGTGCAACTGGCGCCGCGTGTCGCGCTGGGTGCGCATGTCGGCCGCGGCGGCATCGAAGATGCCGCGGATCTTGCCGCGTTGTTCCGGCGTGGCGTTCACGCGCTCCAGCAGCCGCTCCATGTGGCGGCCGCCCATGCCCGGGCCGCCATGGCGGTGGCCTTCGTGCATCGGGCCGCCCATCGGCCCCCCCATCGGCCCGGGCGCGGAGGCCGCGGGCGGCGGCGGCGCGGGTTGCGCCTGCGCCATGCCGCCGGCCGCGCCCGCCAGGGCCAGCACCAGCGCAGCGGCGCCGGCACGCCAGGCGGTGCGCCGCATCGCGGACGCTGGGGCAGTGGAATAAGTCACGCTTGCTTGCTTGTTCATTTCAAGGCTCCACGCAGTAGGAGCCTGAAGATTGAGGTCCGTGCGTTGCGCAGCCGTGTGGCCCGGGTAAAGAAGCGTGAAGGGCTTCGCCCCCCGCTTCGTGCCCAATGGCGTCGTGCTATGTATCACGGCGTAACTTGTGGCGGTGGCCTGGTGGGGCCTTCCCGCAGCCACAATGTGGGGCGGGCCGTCCATCACCGTGATGGGGTCTTGTTGTCATTCCTCTTCGCGGCCCTGGGACCGATGCGCGCCTTTCTGAAGTTGTTCACGAGCCTGCTGCTGGCCTTGGCCGGCGGCGCGCAGGCGGCCGGCGAGCGTCCGCTGACGCTGGCCGTGGTGCCCTACTTGAGCGCGCGTGCCATCGTGCAGCTCTACCGGCCGCTGCAGGAGCACCTGGAGCGCACGCTGCAGCGCCCGGTGCGGCTGGTGAGCGCGCCGGACTACCTGACCTACCTCGACAAGACCGCCAAGCGCGAGTACGACGTGGTGGCCACCTCGCCCGCCTTCGGCCGCCTGGCGCAGGTGGAGACGGGCTACGTGCCGCTGCTGCGCGCGCAGAACTCGCTGGAAGTGCTGCTGGTCACGCTCAAGGACAGCCCGGTGCAGGACGTGGCCTCGCTGCGCGGGCAGACCATCGCCACCACCGACGCCCTGGCCACGCTCACGCTGGCCGGGCAGCGCGCGCTCAAGGAGCGCGGCCTGGTGCCCGGGCGCGACGTCACGGTGCGCACCACCAACAGCCACGCCAACTCGCTGGCGGCCGTGCAGCGCGGCGACGCCATGGCCGCCATCTCCTCGTCCACCACGCTGCGCCAGATCCCGGCCGCGGCGGCCGAGCAGTTGCGCGTGATCACGGTGCTGAGCACCACCACGCCGCTGATGTACATGGCCAGCCCGGTGCTGGCGCCGGCGGAGGTGGAGGCGCTGCGCCGCACCATGATGGAGTTCGCCAACGCCACGCCGGCCGGGCAGAAGTTCGTGGCCGAGCTGGGCCATGGCGGCCTGGCGCCGCTGTCCGCGCGCGACATGGCCAGCCTGGACCCGCTGGTGGCGGACCTCAAGGCGCAGTTGGAGAGCACCCGTTGAGCGGTCTCAAGCGGCTGCTGGGCTCGCTGTCGGCACGCATCATCCTCGCGTGCGTGCTGGTGGAAGTCGTGGTGCTGGGCCTGCTGGTGGCCGGCGGCGCGCGGCTCATGGACAGCACGCTGCGCGCGCAGGCGGCGCTGCGGGTGGAGCAGTCCAAGCCGCTGCTCAACGCCGCGCTGGCCGCGCCGCTGGCGCAGGAGGACATCGTCACGCTGCAGGAAATCCTGCGCGAGAGCCGCAGCGCCCAGGCCATCGCCTACCTCGTGCTGCTGGACGACGAGGGCAAGCCCATCGCCAGCGAGGGCTGGGACATGCACCAGCGGCTGCCCACGGCCGACACCGAGCTGCGCCTGGACCTGGCCGACGGCCACTTCGACGTGGACATGCCCATCGAGCTGGCCGGACAGACCTATGGGCGGCTGCATTTCGGCATCGCGCTGCAGGAGCTGCACGCCACGGCGCAGCGCCTGATGGCGCAGAACGTGGCCATCAGCGTGGCGGCCATCCTGGCCTCGCTGGGGTTGCTGGTGGCCGTTGGGCGCTGGCTTACGCGCCCGCTCAAGGAGCTCACGGGCGCGGCGCAGCGCATTGCCGAGGGCGGGCTGGACGTGCGGCTGCGCGTGGCCAGCCGCGACGAGGTGGGCACGCTCACGCGCGCGTTCAACACCATGGCCGGCGCCATCGCCGAGCGCGTGCAGGCGCTGCAGGAGGCGCACGCGCTGCAGCAGTGCTACCTGGAGCAGTCGCGCGCGGAGCACGCGCGGCTGGCGGCGCTGCTGTCGGCCATGTCCATAGGCATCCTGTTCGTGGACGAGCAGGACCGCATCGTCTACCACAACCCCGCGCTGTGCCGGCTGCTGGGCATCGACGTGGACGCCGAGGTCGACGGCCACGCCGTGCAGGTGCTGGCCGCGCTGGCCGCGGCGCGCGGCGTGGCGCGCGACTGCTTCGCCAGCGGCCAGGGCCAGGGGCGCCAGAGCGCGGAGCTGCAGCTCACCGACGGCACGGTGCTCACCCGCATCGCCCACCCGGTGCGCGACGAGGAGGGCCACACCATGGGCCGCCTGTGGATCCTGAGCGACGTCACCGCCGAGCGCCGCACGGCGCAGCAGCTCGTGTACCTGGCCGAGCGCGACCCGCTCACGGGCCTGTACAACCGCCGCTCCTTCCAGCACGAGCTGCAGCGCCGCCTGGCCAACGCGCAGCGCCAGGGCACGCAGGTGGCGCTGCTGCTGTTCGACCTGGACGAGTTCAAGCTCATCAACGACCGCTACGGCCACCAGGCCGGCGACAAGGTGCTGGTGCAGGTGGCCACCGAGGTCAGCGCGCTGGTGCGGCGCAGCGAGTTCTTCGTCCGCCTGGGCGGCGACGAGTTCGCGCTGATCTGCGAGGCCGAGGGGCCGGAGATGCTGCAGGCGCTCTCCGACCGCATCGTGCAGGCCATTGCGCGGCTGCCCGTGGCCTTCCGCGGCCAGAGCCTGCGGCTGACCTCCAGCCTGGGCATCGCGCTCTTCCCCGAGCACGGCGACAACCCCGACGAGCTCGTGGCCCGCGCCGACGCGGCCATGTACCAGGCCAAGGAGGCCGGCAAGAACGGCTGGCAGCTCTACGACCGCGACCGCGACGGCACCGACGAGAAGCTCGCCCGCATCGGCTGGAACGAGCGGCTGCGCCGCGCGCTGGACCAGCAGCTCCTGGTCCCCGTCTTCCAGGGCGTGTTCGACACGCAAAGCGGCCAGCTCCAGCACTACGAGCTGCTGCTGCGCCTGCGCGACGAGGCCGACCCCGAGCGGCTCATCAACCCGGGGCAGTTCATCCCGCACGCCGAGCGCAGCGGCCTCATCCGCGAGATCGACCGCTGGGTGATCAGCAACGCCATCGCCACGCTGGCGCAGCGCGCGGCGGTGCCGGCCATCGCCATCAACATCTCCGGCCGCTCCTTCGACGATCCGGGGCTGCCGCGGCACATCGAAAACGAGCTGCGCCGCCACCGCGTGGAGCCCCAGCGGCTGCTGGTGGAGCTCACCGAAACCGCCGCCGTGGGCGACCTCAAGGACGCGCAAAACCTCATCGCCCAGCTCCACGGCCTGGGCTGCCGCGTGTGCCTGGACGACTTCGGCAGCGGCTTCGCCTCCTTCGCCTACATGAAGCACCTGCCCGCGGACGTGCTCAAGATCGACGGCCTGTTCGTGCGCAACCTCGCGCGCGACCGCAACGACCTCGTCTTCGTCCGCGCCATCGTGGACGTGGCCAAGGGCCTGAACAAGACGACCATCGCCGAGATGGTCGAGGACCCCGAGACCCTGGCCCTGCTGAAAAGCGTGGGCGTGGACCACGTGCAGGGCTACCACTTCGGCCGCCCGCAGCAGTTGGGCGAGTTCAACGCACCGCCCCCGCCGCCGCGCCCGGCGCTGACCCAGGCCTGAAGCGGGCCTGAAGCCGGCCCGCAACCGGCCGCCGTCCCGCGGCGCTCGGCGCATCATGCGGCTCCCCATCCTGCAGGAGTCCCCGTGAACGACACGATGAAGGCCGCGTGCATCACCGGCCATGGCGGCAACGAGGTGGTGAGCGTGGGCCCGCGCCCACGCCCGCGGCGCGGCCCCGGCGAGGTGCTGGTGCGGCTGCGCGCGGCCACGCTCAACCGCGTGGACCTGTACATGCGCGACAGCGGCGCGGGCATCACGCACCGGCTGCCGCAGATCATGGGCATCGACGGCGCGGGCACGGTGGAGGCGGTCGGCGAGGACGAGCCGCTGCTGCGCGTGGGCCAGGCGGTGCTGCTGCACCCGGGCATCAGTTGCGCTCGCTGCGAGTTCTGCGCCCGCGGCGAGGGCGTGCTGTGCCCCAGCGTGTCCTACCTGGGCGAGCACCGCGACGGGACGCTGGCGCAATACGTGTCGCTGCCCGCGCGCAACGTGTTTCCCATGCCGCAGGGCTTCGGTTTCGAGGAGGCCGCGGCGCTGGGCGTCAACCACCTCACGGCCTGGCGCATGCTCTTCACCAAGGCCCGGCTCCGGCCGTGGGAGACGGTGCTGGTCTTCGGCGTGGGCGGCGGCGTGTCGCTGGCGGCGCTGCAACTGGCCAAGTGGGCGGGGGCGCGGGCCATCGTCACCTCGCGCGACGACGCCAAGCTGCAGCGGGCCCTGGCCCTGGGCGCGGACCACGCCGTCAACGGCGAGCGCGAGGACGTGGCCAAGGCCGTGCTGGCGCTCACCGCGGGGCGCGGCGTGGACGTGGTCATCGAGAACGTGGGCGCGGCCGTGTGGGGTGCGGCCCTGCGCGCGGTGGTGCGCGGCGGGCGCATCGTCACCTGCGGCGCCACCAGCGGCGACCAGCCGCCGGCGGACCTGCGCCGCATCTTCATCCGCCAGTTGCAGATCCTGGGCTCCACCCTGGGCGACCTGCACGAGATGGGCGCGCTGCTCCAGGCCTGCGCGGGCGGCGCCATCCGCCCGGTGATCGATTCGACCTGGGCGCTGGACGACGTGCACGCCGCGCTGGACCGGCTGGCGTCCGGCGCGCAGTTCGGCAAGGTGGCGGTGCGGGTGGATTGAAGGCGTGGGCGGCGTGGAGGTGCCGGCCCGGCCCCCTGGCGCTGGCCCGCGCGCCGTCGGGTTGCCGCCGCGGCGGCGGCCGCCAGGCGCCTACAGCTCCAGCGCCGTGTCCTCGTGGCGCGGCTGCGGGGCGGCCGGCTCGCCGCCCGGCGCGTCGCCGCCGGCGCCGGCCACGAACGCCTCCAGCACGGCCAGCGCGCCCTCGAAGTCGAAGTCCAGCAGCCGCGAGTCCATCTCCGCCGCCACGGCGACGCTGCTGCGGCGCAGCGCGGGCGCCAGCTCGCGCCACTGCGCCACGGCGCGGTACTCGCCCAAGCGCAGCAGCTCGGCAAGCCGCCGCAGCGACTGCAGCAGCGCCGGCGCCGGCGCGACGGGCTCCGCCGCGCCGCCGTCCGCCGCGGACGCCGCCGTGCCGGGGCGGGCCAGGTCCAGCGCCTGGCCTATGGCCGAGAGCAACTGCTCCAGCTCGTCCAGCAGCGCCTGCCCGGTGGCGTGCAGCGTTTGCGCCGAGGCGCCTTCGGCCAGCGCGCGGTCCAGCGCGCGTGCGCGCCGCGCCAGCGAGGCCGCGCCTATGGGCTCGGCCGAACCCCACAGGATGTGCGTGAGCGACTTGAGCCCGGCCATGTCGCCGGTGGCCAGGGCGCGCCGTGCCAGCGGCAGCCGCGCGCCGTAGTGGTGCAGGAACTGCTCCAGCACGCGGCGGTAGAGCGTGGCCTGGCCGCCCAAGTAGCGCAGCGCCAGCGAGGCGTCCAGGCCGGGAATGGCGGGCACCGACGGCACGGCCTCGGCCTCGGCCTGGTCCGTGGCGTCGGTCGGGCTCGGCGGCGCGGCCTCGGCGGCGCCCTGCGGGTGGGTCATGGGCAGCCAGCGCAGCAGCGCGGCGAACAGGCGCGGCGGGTCCACGGGCTTGGGCACGTGGTCGTTCATGCCGGCCTCCAGGCAGGCGGCGCGGTCCTCGGTGAAGGCTGCCGCCGTCATGGCCAGGATGGGCGTGGCGCTGTGCCGCGGCAGCGCGCGGATGCGCCGCGCCGCCTCCAGCCCGTTCATGTTGGGCATCTGCATGTCCATGAGGATGAGCGCGTAGTCGCCGGTCTCGGCGGCCTGCACGGCCTGGCGGCCGTCGTCGGCCAGGTCCACCTCCAGCCCGGCCCAATGCAGCAGCTCCAGCGACAGGCCCTGGCTGATGGGGTCGTCCTCGGCCAGCAGCACGCGCGCGCCGCCGCAGCGCCAGCGCACGGTGTCGGCATCGGCCTCCTGCTCCACGTGCGGCACGTCGGTGGGCGGCAGGTCCTGCTGCCCCTCGCGCACGCGCACGGTGAACCAGAACTCGCTGCCCACGCCGGGCTCGCTGCTGGCGCCGGCCTCGCCGCCCATCATCACCGCCAGGCGCTGCGTGATGGCCAGGCCCAGCCCCGTGCCGCCGAAGCGCCGCGTGGTGGAGGCGTCCTCCTGGACGAAGGCGCCGAAGAGATGCTCCAGCTTGTCCGGCGCGATGCCCTTGCCCGTGTCGCGCACGCTCATGCGCAGCAGCAGCCCCTGCGCGCCGCGCTCCAGCAGTTGCGCGTGCACGTCGATGTGGCCGCGCTCGGTGAACTTCACCGCGTTGCTCAGCAGGTTGAGCAGCGCCTGCGACACCCGTGTCGGGTCGCCCAGCAGCGCGTCGGGCACGTCCTGCACGTCCACCGTCAGCCGCAGGCCCTTGGCGCGCGCGGCCTCGTCCACCAGGGCGCGGCTGCCTTCGAGCAGCGCGCGCAGCGAAAAGCCCGTTTCCTCCAGCTCCAGGCGCCCGGCCTCGATCTTGGAGAGGTCCAGGATGTCGCTGATGACCTGCAGCAGGTGGCCGGCGGCCGTGCCGATGCGCGAGAGCCGCTCGGCCTGCAGCGCGTCCACCACGTCGCGGCGCAGCAGGTGCGTCAGGCCCAGGATGGCGTTGAGCGGCGTGCGTATCTCGTGGCTCATGTTGGCCAGGAAGGCGCTCTTGGCCTCGTTGGCCGCGTCGGCGCGGTCGCGCGCGCGCACGAGCTCGGCGTTGGCCTGCTGCAGCTGCTGCGTGCGCTCGTCCACCAGCTCCTGCAGCCGGTGGCGGTGGCGGTCGAGCTCGGCGGCGGTGCGCTTCTTCTCCGTCACGTCCTCGACGATCCAGAGGTGGTGCGTGATGCTGCCGTCGGCCTGGCGTATGGGCGCGGCGCGGACGAGCTCGTCGTAGTGCTCGCCGTTCTTGCGCTGGCAGCGGAACTCGCCGGACCAGATCTCGCCGCGCTCCATGGCCTGCCACAGCATGCGCTTGCGCAGCGCCGGCACGCGCCGCGGCTGCAGCGAGTGAATGAGGCGGCCCACCGCCTCGTCGCGCTCGAAGCCGGTGATGTGGGTGAAGGCGCCGTTGACGTACTCGATGCGCCCGGCCGTGTCGCGGATGGCGATGCCCATGGGGCTTTGCTCCACGGCCAGCGAGAGCTTGCGCAACTGCTCCTGGGCCTCCCAGCGTTCGGTGATGTCGCTGTGCACCACCACGGCGCCGCCGGCGGCCGTGTTCAGCGGCGTGACGGTCATGAGGAACCAGCGCATGCGCTGCGGCGAGTGGCAGGGGTACTCGCGCGAGAAGCTCGGCAGCCGGCCCTGCAGCACGGCCTCGATGCCGGCGGCGGCGCAGGCGGCCTCGCCGGCCTGCGGTCCCTCGGCCGCGCGGCACAGGGCCAGGTAGCTGTGGCCCAGGACGTTGCCGCCGCCGCCGTTGTCCTGGGCAAAGCGGGCCCAGGCGGCGTTGACCTTGACGATGATGCCGTCACGGTCGAGCACGGCCATGTGGTCCAGCACCGAGTCCGTGACGGCCTGCACCAGCTCGTTGGCCTCGCGCAGCGCCAGCTCCGCGCGCTTGCGCTCGGTGATGTCGCGCGCGATGCCGAACATGCCTATGACCTGGCCGTGCTCGTCGCGCAGCGGGCCCTTGGTGGCGAGGTAGGTGAAGACGCCCTGGGCGGTGACGTACTCCTCGTCGTAGGGGCGCACGCGGCCTTCGCTGACGACCTGCGCGTCGTTGGCGCGCAGCACGGCGGCCTGCGCGGCGGGCATGTGGTCGCTGTCCAGCGTGCCCAGCACTTGCGCGGGCGTGACGCCCAGCACGCGGCTGGCCTCGCCGTTGCAGAGCAGGTAGCGGCCCTGCAGGTCCTTGGCGTAGATGGCGTCGTTGGAGCCCTCGGCGATGGCGCGCACCAGCGACAGCGCGCGCAACTGCTTGGCCTGCTCCTCGCGCT
This sequence comes from Azohydromonas lata NBRC 102462, assembly GCF_001571085.1. Taxonomy (GTDB): domain Bacteria; phylum Pseudomonadota; class Gammaproteobacteria; order Burkholderiales; family Burkholderiaceae_C; genus Azohydromonas; species Azohydromonas lata. The sequence goes on along the minus strand of NZ_BCTC01000008.1, from coordinate 80,520 downwards.
CGACGTGCGCGGCGTTGAGCGCGCGGCGCTCGCGCAGCAGCACCATGGCCGCGCCCGTGCCCAGCAGCGCCATGGCGCCGGTGGCCAGTATCCAGGCGGAGTTGCCCAGCGAATGGGCGCGCAGCTCGGCCTGGTCGATCTGCGCCACCAGCACCCAGTCGCCGCCGTCCACCGGGCGCACGGCGCCGAACACCGGCACGCCGCGGAAGTCCGTGCCCGCGGCGCCGCGCCCAAAGGGCAGCGTGCCCGCCAGCGCGCGCCCGGCCAGCAGTTGCGGCGTGGACATCGGCAGCGCCTGGCCGTCGAGCTGGTTGGTGAGCACGTCGCCCTGGCGGCGCAGCAGCAGCGAGCGGCCGCTGCGCGTGTCCGTGGCCCAGCCGCCCAGCATGTCCAGCAGCGAGTCGCCCAGGTCCACGCGCAGCACCACGGCCAGCTGCGCCGGAGCGCCCTGGCCCACCAGCGGCACCACCATGTCCAGCCACGGCGTGCCGGTGGGCGGGTCCAGGCTGGTGTGCTGCAGGATGTCGCCGCTGGCCAGCGCCTGCTGCACCACGGCCTGCAGCCCCTCGCTGTCCTCGCCGGGCTGCGCGCTCTCGGTGGACAGCAGCTCGCCGCTGTCGTCGTACAGCATCACGGCGTGGTGGCCGAAGGCCAGCCGCATGGCCGACACGCGCTGCAGCAACTGCTGCAGCGCCTCGGTGTCGCCGTTGCGCCAGCGCTGGTAGTGGCTGGCGTACACGGGGCTGGAGCGCACGAAGCGGGCCTGCGACTTGCGGTAGGAGAACCAGCTGGAGAGCTGCGCGGCCTGGCGCTCGGCCACCGTCTCGATCTGGCGCACCTGCTCCTTGCGGCGCTCCTCGTAGTTGCTCAACAGCACCAGCCCGGTGATGCTGGACACCACCACGGTCATGGCCAGCAGCGGCAGCAGGCGCGGCGCCGTGGTGTTGCTGGCGCTGCGCGAGGGCCCGGCGCTGCGCACCACCAGCCTGTACAGCAGCACCGCCGTCACGCCCACGAACATCCAGCCCTTGAGCGCGCTCAACTGCAGCAGCCAGTCCGGCTCCAGGCGCAGTTGCGCCAGCAGCCAGTCCGACCCCCAGATCCAGGCCGAGCCCAGGGCGCCATAGGCCAGCGCCAGGCGCAGCGCGTGGCGGCGTGCCCGCTCGGTGGCCTCGCCGGGAGTCGGCCCCGTGGTGCGGTTCACGTCGTCAGCGCGTGGCCAGCGCATCGGTGGCGTCGGACTCGTCCGGGTAGCGGCAGGCGATGTCGCAGAAGTGCGCGTAGTCGGCCAGGAAGAGGTCCAGCAGGTCGGGATCGAAATGCCGCCCGCGCTCGGCCGCCAGGATGTCGCGCACCCGTTCGGCCGGCATGGGCGCCTTGTACACGCGGCGCGAGATGAGGGCGTCGAACACGTCGGCCAGCGCCATGAGCCGCGCGGCCAGCGGGATGGCGTCGCCGGCCAGCCCCTCGGGGTAGCCGCTGCCGTCCCAGCGCTCGTGGTGGTGCAGCGCGATCTGGCGCGCGTAGGCCAGGAACTCCACGGGCTCGTGCAGGTCGTCCACGGCGCGGTCTATGGCCGCGGCGCCCAGCGCGGCATGGGTCTTCATCACCGCCCATTCTTCGGCCGTGAGCGGCCCCGGCTTGAGCAGGATGTGGTCGGGGATGCCGACCTTGCCGATGTCGTGCAGCGGCGCGGACTTGGCGATGAGCGCGATGGCGTGCTCGCCGAGCTGCGCGGCCAGGCGCGGCAGCGCCGCGGCGCGCCGCGCCAGCGCCAGCACGTACTCCTGGGTGCGCAGGATGTGGTTGCCGGTGTCGTTGTCGCGCGTTTCGGCCAGGCGGGCCAGGGCGCGGATGGTGACGTCCTGCACCACCTGGTTCTCGTGCATGCGGCGCGAGATCTCGGCTTCGAGCAGCGCGTTGTCGCGGCGCAGCAGGTCGCGCGCGCGCTTGAGCTCCAGGTGCGTCTGTACCCGCGCCAGGACGATGGCCGGGTGCAGCGGCTTGGTGATGTAGTCCACCGCGCCCAGGGTCAGGCCGCGCTGCTCGTCCTCCACGGCGTCCATGGCGGTGATGAAGATCACGGGCACGTCGCGCGTGGCGGGCTCCTGGCGCAGCCGCTGCAGCACTTCGTAGCCGTTCATCTCCGGCATCATGATGTCCAGCAGCACCAGGTCGGCCACGGGCGGCTGCGCCGCCAGCCGCAGGGCCCGCGCTCCGGAGTTGGCCGCGCGCACGCGGTACGGGCCGCACAGCAGCTCGCCCAGGACGGTGAGGTTTTCCGGGTTGTCGTCGACGATGAGGACGGTGCTTTGGGACATGGTGAGGGTGGGCATCGGCCGTGCTGGGCCGAGGCCGCCGGCGGGAAATGGGAACTGGATCGCCGTCCCGGGCGATGCGTGCGCGGCCGCTGCGGCAGCGCCGTGCACACCTCGGGCACTGTAAGGGGCGCCCCGGGCACCTGGCCATGACGAGGCTCACAAAGCTGCCACGGAATGCACACGCCGCGCCGCGCCGCGACGCCCCGGGCGCGGCCTGCGCGCCGCTGCCGCCGCCACGGCCGCCGCGGAAGGGCGCGCAAGCGAGAAAAGCGGCACGAAAACCCTGTCCCGGCGGGCGCAAGCGCAGCCGCGGCGTGGGCAAGACTTGCGAACCACGTTCCGGGTGCGGCCCCTCGCGCGCGTGGCGGCCTCGCGGCCGCCGCGGTGCAGGCGGCGCCGGGAACGTGTTCACGCAACCACCGAACAAGATGGGCTGCGCCGCCGGCCCCGCGCCGCGCGGCGCGCCGCTGCGCCATGAAGACTTCCCGCCGACTTTCGCTGTCCCTGTCGCTATGCCTGCTGTCCTCCGCCGCGCTGCTGGGCTGCGGCGAGGACAAGGACCCCACGGCGCTCATCGCCTCCGCCCGCGGCTACCTGGAGCAAAACGACCCCAAGGCCGCCGCCATCCAGCTCAAGAACGCGCTGCAGAAGTCTCCTGACCTGGCCGAGGCCCGCGTGCTGCTGGGCCGTGCGCTGCTGGACCAGGGCGACGTGGTGGCTGCCGAGGTGCAGGCGTCCAAGGCGCTGGAGCTCGGCGGCGTGCAGGACGACGCCGTGCCCCTCATGGCCAACGTGCTGCTGGTGCAGGGCAAGGCCGACCAGGTGCTGGCGCGCTATGCGCACGCGTCGCTGTCGCGCCCCGAAGCGCAGGCCGCGCTGCACGCCGCGCTGGCGCAGGCGCACCTCACGCTCAACGACCGCGAGCGCGGCCAGGCCGAGATCGAGGCCGCGCTGGCGCTGGACCCGAAGCTGATGGCCGCGCAACTGCTGCAGGTGCGGCTGCTGGCATCCAAGCCGGACCTGCCCGGCGCGCGCAAGATGGTGCAGGACGTGCTGGCGCAGCATCCCAAGTCGCCCGAGGCGCTGCTGCTGCAGGCGGCGCTGGCCCAGGCGGCCGAGGACATGGACGCCGCCGCGCAGGCCTACCAGCAGGCGCTGGCGCTGCGCAAGGACCTCATGGCCGGCTATGGCGGCTACATCGGCCTGCTCAACCAGCAAAAGAAGTACGACGAGGCCGACAAGCAGCTCGCCGCGCTCAAGAACCAGTTCCCCGAGCACCCGCAGACGCGGCTGCTGGAGGCGCAGTCGGCGCTGCGCAAGCGCGACATCAAGGGCGCGCGCGAGGCGCTGCAGGCCGTGCTCAAGGTCGCGCCCAACCACCCTTACGCGCTGCAACTGGCCGGCAGCGTGGAGTACGAGGACGGCGCGCTGGCGCAGGCCATCGCCTACTTCACCAAGGCCAATGCGCAGGTGCCCGATTCCGTGCCCGTGCGCCAGGCCCTGGCCCAGGCGCTGCTGCGCGCGGGCGAGACCGACAAGGCGCTGGCCACGCTGCAGCCGCTGGTGGAGGACAAGTCGCCCGCCCTGGCGGCGCTCAACCTGTCCGCGCAGGCCTACCAGCAAAAGGGCGACCTCGCGCGCGCCGAGGCGCTGTTCAAGCGCGCCGCGGCGCTGGACCCGGCCGACAAGCGCACGCGCGTGGCGCTGGCGCTCAACCAGCTCGCGCGCGGCGACGCCTCGGCGCTGGAGGTGCTGCAGTCCACCGCCGCGGGCGACCAGGGCACCACGGCCGACCTCGCGCTCATCAACGAGCGCATGCGCCGGCGCGAGTTCGAGCCGGCCCTCGCCGCCATCGACGCGCTGGAGAAGAAGACCGACGGCAAGGCCCTGGCGCCGCTGCTGCGCGCGCAGGTGCAGCTCGCGCTCAAGCAGCCGGAGAAGGCGCGCCAGAGCCTGGAGCAGGTGCTCAAGGCCGAGCCCGCCAACCTGCAGGCCGCCGCGGCGCTGGCCGAGCTGGACGTGCGCGACAAGCAGTTCGACGCCGCGCGCAAGCGCTTTGACGGCGTGCTCAAGGCCGACGCGCACAACGTGGGCGCCATGCTGGCGCTGGCGCGCATACGCCAGGCCGCCGGCGAGCCCGCGCCGGCGGTGACCAAGGCGCTGCAGGAGGCCGTGCGCGCCAACCCCGGCGACCAGACCGCGCGGCTGGCGCTGGTGGAGCAGCACCTGGCGCTCAAGGACAACGCCGCGGCGCTGGTGGCCGCGCAGGAGGGCGTGGCCGCGCTGCCGGACAACCCCGCGCTGCTGGCCGCGCTGGCGCGCGTGCAGGCGCTCAGCGGCGACTTCAACCAGTCCGTCAGCAGCCTGAACCAGGTGGCCACCAAGCAGCCCAACTCGGTGCAGGCGCAGCTCATGCTGGCCGAGGTGCACCTGGCGGCCAAGAACTACGACGCGGCGCTGTCCGCGGTGGAGCGCGCGCGCTCGCTGGCGCCGCGCGACTTCAACGTGGCGCAGCGCGCGGTGGCGGCCTACCTGGCCGCGGGCAAGCCGGCGCAGGCCCTGTCCACGGCGCGCGCGCTGCAGAAGGAAAAGGACATGGCCGTGGCCGGCTTGGTGCTCGAAGGCGACATCGAGGGCTCGCAGCGCCACTGGCGCGAAGCCACGGCGGCCTACCGCGCGGCGCTCACCCAGCAGCCCGACAGCACGGCCGCGGCCGTGAAGGTGCACAGCGCGCTGCTGGCGCAGGAGGACAAGGCCGGCGCCGCCGCCTTCGCCAACAAGTGGATGGCCGACCACGCCAAGGACGGCGGCTTCATGTTCCACCTCAGCGAGGTGTCCCTGGCCCAGCGCGACTTCCCCACGGCCGAGACGCGGCTCAACGAGGCGCTCAAGCTGCGCCAGGACGATCCCATCGTCCTGAACAACCTGGCCTGGGTGCAGGTGCAGCTCAAGCGCGCCGAGGCGCTGGCCACGGCCGAGAAGGCCAACAAGCTGCGCCCCGACACCCCCGCCTTCATGGACACGCTGGCCACCGCCTTGGCCGCGGCCAAGCAGACCGACAAGGCGCTGGAGCTGCAGAAGAAGCTGGTGGCGCTGGACGCCAAGGAGCCCACCTGGCGGCTGAACCTGGCGCGGCTGTACATGGACGCCGGCAAGCGCAACGAGGCCCGCACGGAGCTGGTGGAGCTGTCCAAGCTGGGCAAGGACTTCAACGCCCAGGAAGAGGTGCAGAAGCTGCTCAAGGAGCTGTGAGCGGCGGCTGCAGCCCGCGCAGACCGGGAGCCCGGCCGCGCCGGCTCGCCGCGCCCCACCCGCGCGCCCGGGCGCCGCGTCACACGCGGTGCCCGGGCGTTTTTCGTTGCGTGCGCGGCTTACTTCTTGATCTCGACGTGCCCGCCGAATTTGAAACGCAGCGCCGACAGCACCTTCTCCGCGTAGGTGTGGTCCTGGCGCGAGCGAAAGCGCGTGAACAGCGCCGCGGTGAGCACCTCGGCGGGCACGGCCTCCTCGATGGCGGTTTCCACCGTCCAGCGGCCTTCGCCGGAGTCCTGCACCACGCCCGAGAAGTTGGAGAGGCTCTCGTTCTCGGCCAGCGCGTCGGCGGCCAGGTCCAGCAGCCAGCTCGACACCACGCTGCCGCGGCGCCAGAGCTCGGCGATGTCGGCCAGCGGCAGCTCGTAGCGGCGCTCGGCCGGCACCTGCGGCTTGCTGGCGCTGCGCATGATGTCGAATCCCTCGGCCATGGCCTGCATCATTCCGTACTCGATGCCGTTGTGGATCATCTTCACGAAGTGGCCCGCACCGGCCGGGCCGCAGTGCAGCCAGCCGCGCTCGGCGGTGGCGGTCTCGGCCGACTCGGTGCGCGCCGGGGTGCGGGCGATGTCGCCCACGCCGGGCGCCAGGGCTTCAAAGAGCGGCGCCAGGCGCTGCACCACCGGGGCCTCGCCGCCGATCATCAGGCAGTAGCCGCGATCCAGGCCCCACACGCCGCCGCTGGTGCCGACGTCCAGGTACTCCAGGCCCTTTTCGCGCAGCCCAGCCGCGCGCCGCACGTCGTCGTGGAAATGGGTGTTGCCGCCGTCGATGATCACGTCGCCGGGCGACAGCCGCGCGGCCAGCGCGGCGATCGTCTCCTCGGTGACGCGGCCGTGCGGCAGCATCACCCACACGGCGCGCGGTGCCTGGAGCTGCGCCACCAGCGCGTCCAGGTCGGCCGCGGGGCGGGCGCCCTCGGCGGCGATCCGGTCCACGGTCGCCGCGTCGGCGTCGAACACCACGCACTCGTGCCCGGCGCGCATGAGCCGACGCACGATGTTGCCGCCCATGCGGCCCAGTCCCACCATTCCCAGTTGCATCTTCAAATCCCGCTTGTGCGCCGCCCGCCGTTGGACACAGGGTGGGACAGCGCTGTCCAAAAATGGGCGCGAGTGTAATCCTGGCGTCAGGCGGTCCATGGCAGGAGGGTGAACGCTGCTGCGGCAGGCGTGCGCAATGGCACGCGGCCGCCCCGGGCGCTCCTGGCTCGGTATGGTTGCGTGGTAGAATTTTTGATTTTCCGGCCTGCGCGCGCAAATTCTGCCTCAAATTGATGGTCGCAAAATAAGGTGGATTTTCGGATATTGAATATTCGAGTTTGCCTGGTCAGTATTTGATGGTTGCGGCGGAATAGGGTGGGTGGCGCCTTCGTCAATCATGGAATATATAAATATTCCAAATATTGGGCGGGTGCTGGGCCTGGAAAAGCCAGTTGATTTTTGCCGCGCGGGTGCGCTATTGAATTGCCGGCCGATGAGGCCGATTGGGCCGGTGGCCAGGAGTTTTGGGATGTCGAATTTTTATTATCAGGACGGAACCCTGATGGTGGAGGGCTTGAGCGCGCGCGACGTGGCGCAGGCGCACGGCACGCCCGCCTACGTGTACTCGGCGCAGGCGCTGCGCGAGGGCCTGGGCACCATCCAGAAGGCTTTCGCGGCCATAGACCCGCTGGTGTGCTTCTCGGTGAAGTCCTGTCCCAACCTGAGCGTGCTGAAACTGCTGGTGGACCATGGCGCGGGGCTGGACGTGGTCAGCGGCGGCGAGCTGCGCCGCGCGCTGCAGGCCGGCGCGCCGCCTGAAAAGATCGTGTTCGCCGGCGTGGGCAAGTCGCGCGAGGAGCTGACGCTGGCCATCCAGCAGGGCGTGCTGATGTTCAACGTGGAGTCCACGGCGGAGCTGGAACGCATCAACGAGATCGCCGGCGGGCTGGGCCGCAAGGTGCAGCTGGCGCTGCGCGTGAACCCCGACGTGGCCGACGAGACCACCCACGCCAAGACCTCCACCGGCGGGCGGGAAACCAAGTTCGGCATTCCGCTGCACCACGCCGAGAAGATCATTGCCGACGGCGGCTTTGAACATGTGGACATTTGCGGCCTGCACGTGCATTTGGGCTCGCCGCTGTCGGAAGCCTCGCCTTACCTGCTGGCCATCGAGGCGCTGGAGCAGATGGAGCAGCGCCTGGCCGCCGCGGGCCGGGAAATCCGCTACATCAACGTCGGCGGCGGTTATCCGGTGAGTTATGCCTCGCCGGGGCAGAGTTTCCGCCCGGTGCTGGAAATCGGCCAGGCGATTGCCGAGCGGCTGCAGGGTTTCCGTGCACGCGGCAAGAAATTCGTGGTCGAGCCCGGCCGCTCGGTGGTGGCCAACGCGGGCCTGCTGCTGTGCCAGGTCGAGTACATGAAGCAGGGCTGGGACCACAAGATCGCCATCGTCAACGCGGGCATGAACACGCTGATCCGGCCCACGCTGTACGGCGCCTTCCACCTGATGTGGCCTGCGCAGCACGACGGCTTCACGGGCGACTGGGAAGCCGTGGCCCGGCTGCCGGCCCAGGGGCTGGAGAAGGTGGACGTGGTGGGCCCCATCTGCGAGACGGGCGACTACCTGGCGCTTGGGCGCTCGCTGCCGGCCATGAAGAGCGGCGACCTGCTGGCGGTGTTCTCCTGCGGCGCCTACGGCATGAGCATGGCCAGCAACTACAACTCGCACGGCCGCCCGGCCGAGGTGCTGGTGGACGGCAAGGAGATGCGCCTGATCCGCCGCCGCGAGGTCTACGAAGACCTGGTGGCCTTCGAGGTGGACCTGCTGAAGTAAGGCCAAGGCCAACCACGCGGGCTCCGTGCCGGGGCCGGTGTTGCTTGGCCGCCAAGGCATGCGGGTTGCACCGCCGCCGGTGGGTACAAAGGCGACTTCGCCTGCTTTACCCCACCGAACAGGAGCCCCGATGGCCGACGCACCCTACACCCCGCCCAAGGTCTGGAAATGGGAGGCCGCCAGCGGCGGCGCTTTCGCCAACATCAACCGTCCCATCGCCGGCCCAACGCACGACAAGGCGCTGCCGGTGGGCGAACACCCGCTGCAGCTCTACTCGCTGGCCACGCCCAACGGGGTGAAGGTGACCATCCTGCTGGAGGAGCTGCTGGCCGCAGGCCACAGCGGCGCGGAGTACGACGCCTGGCTCATCCGCATCAATGAGGGCGACCAGTTCGGCAGCGGTTTCGTGGAGGTGAATCCCAACTCCAAGATCCCGGCCCTCGTGGACCGCAGCCAGGAGACGCCCATACGCGTCTTCGAGTCGGGCTCCATCCTGCTCTACCTCGCGGACAAGTTCGGCGCCTTCATCCCGCAGGATCTGCCCGGACGCACCGAGTGCCTGTCCTGGCTGTTCTGGCAGATGGGCGCGGGCCCGCTGCTGGGCGGCGGCTTCGGCCACTTCTACGCCTACGCGCCCGAGAAATTCGAGTACGCCATCAACCGCTACGCCATGGAGGCCAAGCGGCAGCTCGACGTGCTCAACCGCCGCCTGGGCGAGAACCAGTTCATGGCCGGCGACGCCTACACGATCGCCGACATGGCGATCTGGCCCTGGTATGGCGCGCTGGTGCTCAACCAGGTCTATGGCGCGGCCGAATTCCTGGATGCGCCCAGCTACACGCACGTGATGCGCTGGGCCCGCGAGATCGCCGAGCGCCCGGCCGTGCGGCGCGGCCGCATGGTCAACCGCACCTTTGGCGATCCGGCGGAGCAACTGCACGAGCGCCACGACGCCAGCGATTTCGAGTTGCGCACCCAGGACAAGCTGCAGGCGGCCGGCGGCGGCAACGCCTGACGGCGGGCCCGGCTCAGCGCAGGAAGAAGCCGGTGGGGAAGGGGTCCGAATCCTCCAGCACCCACTGGTTGAAGCCGCTGACGTGGGCCGTGCCCGTGACCTCGGTGATGGCGCCGTCCAGGTCGCCCACTTTCACAGCCTCGGTCACGCGGACGGTGAAGCGGCTGCCCACGATGCTGCCGTTCACATAGGGTTCATTCAGTCCCAACTGGCCGCGCAGGAACAACTGCGCGGCCCGCCCGGACGTGCCGGTGCCCGTGGGCGATCGGTCCACTTCCCGGTCGGCGAATATGCAGACGTTGGATTGGTCCACGCCCCCGCAATTGGGTTTGCCGTCGATGACGGTGCCGTAAAGCTCATTCAGGCCCGGCTCCAGTGGATGCCGGATTTGAATTTTCTCCTTCACCGCCGCCTTGGTTTCCGCGCCCAATTGGATCAATGAGCGAACCTGTTCCGGCTTGATTTCAAGATTGGCCTGATCGCCGTTGATGTAGTAATAAAAGGCACCGCCGAACACGATGTCGCCGGTGATGCGGCCAAAATTCGGTGTTTCGACTTCCAGATCCCGCATGAATATGAAGGCGGGAACGTTCCTGAACGTCACCGCGCCGGCGCGCGTGCCGTCCCACTCGACGTGCGCCTCTATGAAGCCGGCCGGCGCGTCGAAGCCTATGCGCGTGGCCGGCGTTGTCCGCTCAACGTAACCCATTTCCACCAGCACCTTGCCGAGGGCAATGATGCCGTGGCCGCACATGTCGCTGTAGCCTTCGTTGTGTATGAATACCACGCCGAAATCGGCCTGCGGCGTGGTGGGCGGCAATAAATAGGCGCCATACATGTCGGCATGGCCGCGCGGCTCGTTCATCAAGAATTGGCGCAGGTCGTCGCGATTTGCCTTCAGCCAGGCGCGCTTTTCCAGGATGTTGCTGCCCGGCACCGGCGGCATGCCTGAAACCAATATGCGCAGCGGCTCGCCGCCGGTATGGGCGTCAATCGTCTGGAGGGTGCGAGTGAAATTCAGCATGGGGGCTCCGGTAATGCTGGAGGAGTAAGGCGTGAATTCAGGATTGCGGGGTCAGGCCGAGATTGAAAATGGCTACGCGCGCGGCAGCCAAATCCCAGGCGGCGCAACCGACGCTCTTGAAGACGATGGGACGGTTGAAATCGGCCGGCTTGCGCACGGCATGCGCCAGCGAGGCGACGCGGGACCAGTCCACGCCTGCGCGCAGCAGGTCGCCGGCCTCGTGGCGGGCACCGGCGGGGTCGTCGGCGTAGAGGTCGCTGCCGTCCAGCGTGGCCTGGCCGATCTCGGCCATTTCCGGCTTGAAGGCGCCCACGCCCACGACCAGGCGGCCGGGGCGGGCGGCTTCGTCATAGACGGGCTCGGTGCTGGTGGTGAGCGTGATGACGGCGTCGAAGTCTTGCGGCAGCCCGTCGCCGCAGGGGCGCATGTCCTTGTGCAGCACGCGTTGCTGGTCGCAGAAGGCCTGGGCACTTTCGAGGCTGCGGCTTTTCACCCACAGCGTGGTGTCCGGGTAAATCGCGTGCAGCGCCTGCACGTGGTGTACCGCCTGCGTGCCCGTGCCGAACAGCAGTACCGCCTTGGGCGGCGCTGGCAGCAGCCGCTGCAGGGCCAGCAGCGAGACGGCCGCCGTGCGCCGTCCCGTGACGGTGGGGCCGTCCAGCACGCCCAAGGGGCGGCCCGTGGCGGCGTCGAACACCGTCACCGTGCCGTGGATGGTCGGCAGGCCGCGCCGCGCGTTGGCGGGCTGCACATTCACCAACTTGTGGATGCCGATGTCGGCGGCCGTGGCCGGCATGCTCAGCATCACGCCGCCGGGGCCCAGGGGCAGCACCTGGCGCTCGGGGCTGGTGATGGCGCCGGTTTCAACGTCCAGCGCGGCGGTGGCGATGGCGGCCACCAGCGCGGGGTAGTCCAGCGCGGCGGCGGTTTCGGCCGCGTCGTAGACGGGCAGCTTGTCGATCGTTGAATTCATCGGGTACTTCAGGTGGATGGCGGTGGAGCGGCCCGCATCCGGTATTCGCCCGGCTGCGTGTTGAGCCACTTGCGAAAGGCTCGGTGGAAGGCGCTGGCGTCCTCGTAGCCCAGACGCGCGGCGATGGCCTCCACGCTCAGCCGGCTGCCGGTGAGCAAGTGGATGGCCGCGTCGCGGCGCAGCGTGTCCTTGATGCCCTGGTAGCTCGCGCCCTCGGCGGCCAGGCGGCGGCGCAGCGTGTTGGCGCTCAGGTGCAGCTCGGCCGCGACGGTTTCAAATTGCGGCCACTCGGCCCCGGATTCCACGCAAGGCTTCAGGCGGCGGCGCACGCGGGCGGCCATGCCTTCCTCATTGCGGTATTTCAGGAAGACGGAGCGCGGCGCCGCCGCCAGGAACGCTTTCAGGCTGCGCTCGTCCTGCGCCACCGGCACGGCCAGCAGCGCGGCGTCGAAGGCGATGGCGGTTTCCGCTGCCTCGAAGGCGGACTCCGGCGAGTACATGGCCGCGTATTCGCGCGCATGCGCGGGCCGCGGGTAGTCGAACCGCGCCCAGCGCAGGGGAATGCGCCGCCCGGCCAGCCAGCACATCAGGCCGTGGACGAGCACCAGGAAAGTCTCGGCGGCGAAGCGGTGGGCCTCAGGCTCGGCCACGCGGTTGTGCAGCGTCACCACGGCCTCGTCCCCGCGCTGTAGAAGCTCGCCGCCCACGTCGTCCAGCAGGCAATTGAAACCCTGCAGCACCCGCCGCAGCCCTTGCCCCAGGTCCCGTGCCGGCAGCAGCGAGCGGCAGAGCAGTTTGAAACTGCCGGACTTCATGCGGCGGGCGTCCAGGCCGAAGAACTCGTCGTCCAGCTCGCGCGCCGCCGCCAGCCACAGCGCGGCGAAGGCGTCGGCCGTCACGCGCGCCTGCGGCGTGCGCAGCAGCTCGGCCTGTATGCCGGCGGCGGCCAGGGCGCGCGCGCGGGCCGGCTCGGTGAGCCGCGCCAGCGCGGCGGCGACGAAGGCCACCGAAACGGTGTCCTTTTCCTCCACGGGCGTGGCGGCAGGTAGCGCGGCAATGGCGGCTTCGCTGCTGGGGAGCATGGCGTTCAAGGCAAAGATTTCCGGCCAGTCTAGCGGCCTGGGACTGGCAAAAACTGCCAACGCGGTTGATGCCGCAGACCATCGCGCGACGGGCGCAAGCGGCCTATCGTCGCGCTCCAGACAAGAGCTACAGCCAGGAGACGCCGCCATGACCGATTTGTCCGCCGAATTCAAGTCGCTCGCCGAGTACCGCCCGGTGCACCGGCTGCGCTTCGTCACCGCCGCCTCGCTGTTCGACGGGCACGACGCCTCCATCAACATCATGCGGCGCATCCTCATGGGCATGGGCGCGGAAGTGATCCACCTGGGCCACAACCGCTCGGTGGACGACATCGTCACCGCCGCGCTGCAGGAGGACGCGCACGGCATCGCCGTCAGCTCCTACCAGGGCGGGCACGTCGAGTTCTTCAAGTACATGGTGGAGCTGCTGCGCGCACGGGGCGGGGCCGACATCCGCGTCTTTGGCGGCGGCGGCGGCGTGATCGTCCCGGCCGAGATCCGCGAGCTGCAGGACGCCGGCGTCACGCGCATCTACAGCCCCGAGGACGGCCAGCGCATGGGCCTGCAGGGGATGATCGGCGAGATGCTCATGCGCTGCGACCGCGACCTCTGCGACGCCGCGCCCGCGGACATCGCGGCCGTTCAGGGGCATTCCGACGCCGCCTGGCGCGCGCTGTCGCAACTCGTCACGGCGCTGGAAGGCGGCGCGGTGGACACGGACCTCGTGAAGGCGCTGCACGACGGCGCCGCCCAGCGCTGCGTGCCCGTGCTGGGCATCACCGGCACCGGCGGCGCGGGCAAGAGCAGCCTCACCGACGAGCTGATCCGCCGCCTGCGCCTGGACCAGGACGACGCCTTGCGCATCGCCGTCGTCTCCATAGACCCCTCGCGGCGCAAGAGCGGCGGCGCGCTGCTGGGCGACCGCATCCGCATGAACGCCATCGGCCCCTGGCAGGCGGGCGCGCGCGTGTACATGCGCAGCCTGGCCACGCGCGCCGCGGGCAGCGAGGTCAGCGCCGCGCTGCCGGACGTCATTGCCGCCTGCAAGTGCGCGGGCTTCGACCTCGTGATCGTGGAAACCTCCGGCATAGGCCAGGGCGACGCCGCCATCGCGCCGCTGGTGGACGTGCCCATGTACGTGATGACGCCGGAGTTCGGCGCCGCCAGCCAGCTCGAAAAGATCGACATGCTGGACTTCGCCGAGTTCGTGGCCATCAACAAGTTCGACCGCAAGGGCGCGCTGGACGCCCTGCGCGACGTGGCCAAGCAGGTGCAGCGCAACCGCGAGGACTTCTGCAGGCGGCCGGAAGAGATGCCCGTCTTCGGCACCATGGCCAGCCGCTTCAACGACGACGGCGTCACCGCGCTGTACCAGGCGCTGAAGGCGCGCCTGGCCGAGCTGGGCCTGCCGCTGCGCGAGGGCCGGCTGCCGCCGGTGGACACGCGCCACAGCACGCAGGGCATGGCCATCGTCCCGGCGGCGCGCACGCGCTACCTGGCCGACATCGCCGAGGCGGTGCGCGGCTACAAGCAGCGCGCCCGCGCCCAAGCCAGGCTCGCGCGCGAGCTGCAGCAGTTGCGCGAGAGCGCGCGCATGCTGCACGAGGCGGACCCCACCCGCGACGGCGCCCGCAAGACCGTGCTGCAGCTCGCCGAGGTGCGCGCACAACAGCAGGACGCCAAGGCCGCGAAGCTGCTGGCGCAGTGGCCGGAGGTGGTGAAGGCCTACGCGGGCGACGAGTACGTCGTGAAGATCCGCGACAAGGAAATCCGCACCGCGCTCACGCACACCACGCTGTCCGGCAACAAGGTGCGCAAGGTCGTCCTGCCGCAGTACGAGGACCATGGCGAGCTGCTGAAGTGGCTGCTGCTGGAGAACGTGCCGGGCAGCTTCCCCTACACCGCGGGCACCTTCCCCTTCAAGCGCGAGAACGAGGACCCGACGCGCATGTTCGCCGGCGAGGGCGACGCCTTCCGCACCAACCGGCGTTTCAAGCTCCTGTCCGACGGCATGCCGGCCAAGCGCCTGTCCACCGCCTTCGACTCCGTCACCCTCTACGGCGCCGACCCCGACCCGCGCCCGGACATCTACGGCAAGGTGGGCAACTCCGGCGTGAGCATCGCCACGCTGGACGATTTGAAAGTCCTCTACGACGGCTTCAACCTGTGCGACCCGAGCACGAGCGTGAGCATGACCATCAACGGGCCGGCGCCGACCCTCCTGGCCATGTTCATGAACACGGCGATCGACCAGCAGCTCGAACGCTTCCAGGCCGAGAAGGGCCGCGAGCCGACGGCCGAAGAGGCGGCACAGATCCGCGCCTGGGTGCTGGCCAACGTGCGCGGCACGGTACAGGCCGACATCCTCAAGGAGGACCAGGGCCAGAACACCTGCATCTTCTCCACCGAGTTCAGCCTCAAGGTGATGGGCGACATCGCGCAGTGGTTCGTCCAGCACGGGGTGCGCAATTTCTACTCCGTCTCCATCTCCGGCTACCACATTGCCGAAGCCGGGGCCAACCCCATCAGCCAGCTCGCCTTCACGCTGTCCAACGGTTTCACGTTGGTGGAGGCCTACCTCGCGCGCGGCATGCACATCGACGACTTCGCGCCCAACCTGAGCTTCTTCTTCAGCAACGGGATGGATGCGGAGTACACGGTGCTGGGCCGCGTGGCCCGCCGCATCTGGGCCGTGGCCCTGCACGACCGTTACGGCGCCAACGACCGCTCGCAAAAGCTGAAGTACCACATCCAGACCAGCGGCCGCAGCCTGCACGCGCAGGAGATCGCCTTCAACGACATACGCACCACGCTGCAGGCGCTGATCGCCATCTACGACAACTGCAACTCGCTGCACACCAACGCCTACGACGAGGCCATCACCACGCCCACCGAGGAGAGCGTGCGCCGCGCCATGGCGATCCAGTTGATCATCAACCGCGAGTGGGGCCTGGCCAAATGCGAGAACCCCAACCAGGGCGCGTTCGTCTTGGACGAGCTCACGGAGCTGGTCGAGGAGGCAGTGTTGTCCGAGTTCGAGCGCATTGCCGAGCGCGGCGGCGTGCTGGGTGCGATGGAAACCGGCTACCAGCGCAGCAAGATCCAGGAAGAGAGCCTGCACTACGAGATGCTCAAGCACACGGGCGAGCATCCCATCATCGGCGTCAACACCTTCCGCAACCCGCATGGCGAGCCGGTGCCGGACCACATCGAGCTGGCGCGCTCCACGGAGGACGAAAAGCAGTCGCAACTGCAGCGCCTGGCCGACTTCCACGCCCGCCACGCCGGCGAAGCGCCGGCCATGCTGAAGCGGCTGCAGCAGGCCGTGATCGAGGGCGAGAACGTGTTCGGCGTGCTGATGGACGCGGTGCGCGTGTGCTCGCTTGGGCAGATCACGCACGCGCTGTTTGAAGTGGGCGGGCAGTACCGCCGTAGTATGTAGGTTTCGGGTTTCTACCGAGTTTTGGAAAGGGAAGGCATGAAGATCGAGCACATCGGCGTCATTGGCGCGGGCACCATGGGCAATGGCATCGCACAGGTGTGCGCCGTGGCGGGCATCCAGGTGGTGATGGTGGACATCTCGGACGAGGCGGTGCAGCGCGGCGTCAAGACGCTCTCCGGCAGCCTGGACCGCCTGGTCAAGAAGGAAAAGCTCACCGCCGCGCAAAAGGACGCGGCGCTGGCGCTGGTCACCGGCACCACGGACTACGCGCAACTCAAGGACGCGCAGATCGTCATCGAGGCCGCCACCGAGAACCCGGACCTGAAGCTGCGCATCCTGCGCCAGGTGGAGAGCATCGTCGGCGACGAGACCGTCATTGCCTCCAACACCTCGTCCATCTCCATCACGCAGCTCGCCGCCGTGCTCAACAAGCCCGAGCGCTGCATCGGCCTGCACTTCTTCAACCCCGTGCCGCTCATGGGGCTGCTGGAAGTCATTCGCGGCCTGCAGACCTCGGACGCCACGCATGCCCTGGCCGCGGCCTTCGCCCACGCCGTGGGCAAGACGCCCGTGACGGTGAAGAACAGCCCGGGCTTCGTGGTCAACCGCATCCTGTGTCCGATGATCAACGAGGCCATCTTCGTGCTGCAGGAGGGCCTGGCCACGGCGGAAGACATCGATGCCGGCATGAAGCTGGGCTGCAACCACCCCATCGGCCCGCTGGCCCTGGCCGACCTCATCGGCCTGGACACCATGCTCAGCATCATGGAAGTGTTCCACGAGGGCTTCGGCGACACCAAGTACCGCCCCGCGCCGCTGCTGCGTGAAATGGTCCAGGCCGGCCGCTTGGGCCGCAAGACGGGCCGCGGCTTCTACAACTACGCCTGACCGCGCGCGCGGGCCCCCAGGCGGCCCGCCCTGCGCCGCGCATCACGCTCCCCGGCTGGCGGCCGCCGTTGACACGGCGGTCCGGCAGCCGGGGTTTTTGTTTCCGGGTGTGCCCCGGCGTTCACATGCGCCGCCCCGTGCGCCTCCTTGTGGGCGCTCTACAGGCTGTTGCCCAGGCACAAGATTTCTTGCCGGCGTCACCCGCCCGCACGATGGACGAAGCCCCCGCACAGGGCTTCAATCCGGCCCACCACGCAGCAGCGGCACGCCGGCTGCTAGGGGTGCGTCAGAGGTGCAGCCATGAAGACCTTCTTGATCCTGTTGACGGCTTCCATAGGGTGCGCGGCCGTGGTGTCGGCTGCCGACAACGCACGCGCCACCTACGAGCGCGAGCGCGCAGCGTGCACGAGCGGACAGTCGGGGCAGGACCGCTCCACCTGCCTGCGCGAAGCCGCCGCGGCCTACCAGGAGGCGCGCCACGCCCGCCGCGGCGCCGCGGCCGTGAGCGACGACCGCTACGCGCAAAACGCCCTGCAGCGCTGCCAGCCGCTGCCAGCCGCTGACCGGGCCGAGTGTGAGCGCCGCATACAGAGCGGCGCCACCAGCGGCAGCGTCACCGGCGGCGGCGTGCTGCGCGAGCTGCGCAGCGTGGAGCCGGCGCAGCCCATGCCCTCCACCGACGCCGAGCGCCAACCCACGCCCAGTCCCAATCCGCCTGCACCGGCCACGCCTCCCCTGCCGGCGGACGGCGGCCCGCCGGCGCCCACCCCGCCGCGCTGACGCGGCGCCCTGTCGCATACTTGACCGCCCGGGCTGCATGGCTGCCTGCCGCCCGCGTTGCATGTCCAGGGGTGGGCGCGGTGGCCGAGCCCGTCCCGCACCGATGTTGTTACAGCCGCGCGGGCGTCAAGCCCTAGGCTGATGGTCCAGACGAGGACGGGCTGCCATGTTTCTTTCCTTTCGCGGCGCCTGGCCGCTGCGGTGCTTGGGCACCGGGCGGCAGGAGCGCGCCGATCTCAGCCGCCAGGTCACGGACCTGCAGGCGCTGCACGAGCTCAGCAGCCGGCTGCTGGAGGTGCGCTCGCTGGAGCAGCAGCTCCACCTGATTTTGCAAACCCTTTGCCGTTTTCACGGCGCCCGCTTGGGCGCGGTGCTGCTGTGCGAGCCGGACGGGTCCACGCTGCGCGTGGCCGCCGGCGAGGGCCTGTCCGAGCACACCCGCCAGGTGCTCTCCCGGCTGCGCCGCGGCGACGGCGCCTGCGGCCAGGCCGTGCAAAGCGCGCGCCGCGTGGTGGTGCGCGACGTGCAGGCCGATCCGCGCTACGCCCCATGGCATGCGCTGGCCCGCGAGCAGGGCGTGCACGGTGTGCACAGCACCCCGCTGATCGCGCTGGACGGGCAGGTGATAGGCGCCATGTCGGTCTACCTGAGCCAGGCGGACGAGCCTGACGAGCGGCTTCGCCACCTGGCCGACATCTGCGCGCGCAAGGCCGCCGTGCACGCCGATCGCGAGCGCTCGCAGCGCCGCGCCCAACGCGCTGACGAGCGGCTGGCCGGCGTGATGGCCTCCTCGCCGCTGCCCTTCGGCATCCTGGAGCCCTGCGAGGGTGCCGCCGAGGCCGATGCCGCGCCGCAACTGCGCTGGGCCTACGCCAACACGGCCGCGGCGGCGCTGTTGGGTCGCTCCATTGCGGCGCAAGCACTGCTGCGCGACACGCTGGGCGGTGACGAGGCAGCGCTGCAGCCCTTTCTCACCGCCGCGGCCGCCGGCCGCGGCAGCGGTTTCGACTGGCAGCCCCCGGGCGCGGCGCGGCGCTGCTTCCACGTCATCGCCTCGCCGGTGCCGCAGGGGCTGGCCGTGTGGTTCACCGACGTCACGCAAAGCCGCCGCCAGGAGCAGGCGCTGCGCGAGACGGACCGGCGCAAGGACGAGTTCCTCGCCACCCTCGCGCACGAGCTGCGCAACCCGCTGGCCCCCATACGCCAGGCCGCACAGGTCTCGCGCGCACCCAACGCCACCGAGGCGCAGCGGCGCTGGAGCCACGAGGTGATAGACCGCCAGGTCGGCCACATGGCGCTGCTGCTGGACGACCTGCTCGACATGTCCCGCGTCACCCGCGGCAAGCTCGCGCTGCGCAAGTGCGCCACCGAGCTGCGCGCGGTGCTGGATGCGGCCATCGAAACCGCCCGCCCGCTGCTGGACGCCAAGCAGCACCGGCTGGAAGTCGAGGCGCCGGACGAGCCCCTGTGCTTCGAGGCCGACCCGCTGCGGCTGGCGCAGATCCTCTCCAACCTGCTCACCAATGCCGCCAAGTACACCGACCCCGGCGGCCACATCCGCTTGCGCGCGCAGGTGCAGGGCGCCGAGGTGGTGGTGAGCGTGGCCGACAACGGCATTGGCATTCCGGCCGAGGTGCTGCCCACCGTGTTCGGCATGTTTTCGCAGGTGTCCGCGCACGACGAGCGCAGCGCCGGCGGCCTGGGCATAGGCCTGGCGCTGTCGCGTGGCCTGGCCGAGCTGCACGGCGGGCGCATTGATGCGGCCAGCGCCGGTGTGGGCCAGGGCAGCGAGTTCACGCTGCGCGTGCCCGTGGGCCGGGTGCGCAGCGCCAACCCCTTGGCCGAGACGCCCGCGGCCGGCCCGGCCGGCGCCTTGCGCGTGCTGGTGGCCGACGACAACGCCGATGCGCGCGACAGCCTGTCCACGCTGCTGGCGCTGCACGGCCACGAGGTGCTCAGCGCCGCCGACGGCAACGAGGCGCTGCGGCTGCTGGAGCAGCAGCGCCCGCAGGTGGCGCTGCTGGACATCGGCATGCCGGGGCGTGACGGCCACGAGGTGGCCCGCGCCGCCCGCGAGCGCCTGGGCCCCGACTGCCCGCTGCTGGTGGCCGTGACCGGTTGGGCGCAGGACCAGGACCGCTCCCGTTCGCGCGACGCCGGCTTCGACGGCCACCTGAGCAAGCCCGTGGACCTGGGCGCCTTGCTGGCGCTGCTGCAGCAAGGCCCCGCGCGGGCGGTGTAGGCGGGAAGGGCGGCCCGGCCGCCGTGGTCGTTTCCGGTTGCCGCTGTTCTGAAGCTCAGGCCCGGCGCCAGCGCTGGTCCGGAGTTTCGAAAGCCCGATTTTCGGCGCGCAGTTTGAGCAAGGCTGCCAGGAGGGAGCGGCGGGCCGCGGCGTGCTTGGCGGGCGGCACGTCGTCGTACACCACGGGCAGCAGCGCGTCGGGGGTTTGAGGCTCGGTGCCCAGCGCCGCCAGCAGCTTGGCCTCGCGCTGCTCGCGGTGGGTGATCAGGAAATTCCACACCCGCGCCGGGTTGGCGATGAGAAAGCCGTGGCCGGGAGCCAGCCATTGCAGTGGCGCGAATTCGTCGCGCAGGCGGCGCAGCGACGCCAGGTAAGCGCCCATGTCGCCGTCCGGCGGGTTGATCACCACCGTGGAGCCCTGCATCACGTGGTCGCCGGTGAAGAGGGTGGCTTCCTCCTCCAGCAAATAGCACAGGTGGTTGGACGCGTGGCCGGGCGTGTGCACCACGCGCAGCGTGGTGCCCGCGTCCAGCGCCAGGCGCTCGCCCTCTTGCAGCTCGCGCGTGGGGGCGAACGCCTCGTCCTGCCACTGCGCGTGCGGCGTGCGCCGGCCCAGCACTTGGGCGCCCGTGGCGGTGGCCAGCGGCGCGGCGCCGGGCGAGTGGTCCAGGTGCGTGTGCGTGACCAGGATCCAGCGGATGGGGCCGGGCGCGGCCGCCTGCAGCGCCTGGACGTGGGCCGCGTCTGCCGGGCCCGGGTCGATCACCGCCCACTCGTTGGTGGACAGGGCGCCGACCAGGTAGCTGTTGGTGCCCGGGCCGGTCATGACGCCGGGGTTGGTGGCGGTCAGGCGTATCACGCGCTCGCTCAGCCGCAGGGGCTCGCCCGGCGTGACTTGGGCGCGGGCGAGGCCGCGGCCGTCCGGATCGACCCGCCGCGCCTCGGCCCAACCCGGGTGGTCGGGGAAGAGCGGCCCAACGCGGCCCTGCGCATCGCGGGCGAGCTGCGGGCGGATGCAGGGCACCTCGGGAAGCGCGGCGGCCCAGTCCAGCATCTCCCGGGCGGTGCTGAAGCGCGTGAGCTGCTGCAGCAGCCGGCGCACGGGGCCGACCACGTGCACGCCCTGCGCGCCGTCCAGCGCCCGCGCGGGGCTGAGCCAGGCGTGGGCGGTCATCTCGATGCCGTCGTGGCTGGCCTCCTGGCCGGCGGGCGCCGGCGCCATGAAAAAGCGCGTGTCGAAACGCTTGGGCAGGCCGGGCGGCGTGACGATGTGGGCGAAGACGTGCACGCGGTCCAGCGCAATCCGGAAACCTTGTTCGCGGCAGAGCGCGTCCAGGGCGATCTCACGGCCGTGCAGCCGGGTGCGCCAGGCCGATTCCAGTTGGATGCCGGTGACGGTCACGCCTTGCGCGTCCACGGCGATGAGCAGGCCGGCCTCCTCGAAGGTTTCGCGCACGGCGGCGGCGTACCAGGCGAGGCCTCCTTCGGCCAGGCCCAGGCGCTGGTGGCAGGCCGCCGCGTCGCGGCCGGTGCACACGGGAGCGAGGTCGGCGTCCGCCGCATCGAGCAGCCCGCCGGGGAAGACCCAGGCGCCGCTGTTCTGGTCGCCGCGCTCGGCGCGGCGCAGCAGCAGGATTTCAGGCCCGGCCGCGGCGTCGCGGACCAGAACGAGGGCGGAGGAGGGGCGCAGGGCGGGGGTGGGCATCGTTTTGTGAGGCTGGGGGTGCTGCGGTGGAAGGCCAGGCCGGAGATCCAAGCTTCCCATGATGGGCCAACCCCGCCGGGGAGCCGGTGCCGCCGGGTGCCTGTCCGCCCCGAATGCGGACGTGCCGTGCTGGGTTCGGCAAGCCGCTTGCGCCATTTTCCCAAAAATACCCAGCTTGTTTACAAACGGTATTTGATCTGACAGTTAATATATTGGAATGCGGCCTGCCAAAGTGTTTACTAAATTGTGGAAATTTTTAGGCGGCAGTTCATCAATGAATTCTGATTTATTGATGCAGTAGAAAATTTTCTGAAATCCGGGGTTAATGTATTTTGGCAGGCAGTTTGCTGTGCCGCCCCCGGCTTTTACCCAAGAGGAGACAGCTCATGCGGATGATTCTTCCCCTGCTGCTGGCCGCCGCCGCGCCCGGCGCTATGGCTGCCCTGAGTTTCGAGGCGCAATTCACCAATTTGCGCTACGAATTGACGGACCTGGACCCCAGCGACGGCATGACGCCTTTCGTTACGCCCATTGGCCTGGATTGGGGCGGCGCCATAGCACGGCTGAACAAGAGAATGAACGGCGATTTTCTGTCCATCAAATTCGGCACCCAAATCGGCCAATTGAATTCACAGGGCGGCTCGGCCTATACCGAAGTGACCTGGACGCCGGACAATTTCGCCATGATCGCGCGCGGCACGGCGATTGCACCGCATGCAGGTTTGGAAGCCAATACATGGGCCTGGCTGGACAGCGAGGTCAGCGGCAATACACGGCTGACGGTGCGCATGGATTATTCAGTGAACATCCACGTGGACAAGGTGGCGGGTGCCCCCGAGGGCGATTTCGTCTACCTGGACATGGACGGGTCGGGCATGGACAGGCCTATCAGCAAGATAATTCGATCAAACCCTGCGCTGGACCCCAATTCCGGCGAATTTCAGGCGCAAGGGCATGTGAATTTCGTGTACGAGAATCATTTCAACAGTTCGCAACCTTTTTCGCACAGCATGCACATCATCGGCAGGGCGCGTCCGCAGGCGCTGATGGTCCCGGAGCCTGCCACGCCGGCCATGATGCTGGCCGGCCTGGGCATGGTGGGCTGGCTGGCAAGGCACAGGAAATCGAATAAGGCTTGAATTAGAAAAGCCTGCCTGACAGGGCCCAGGCGGGCTTTTTATCGGCCTGCTTTGATTTATTGGGCGGACGCTGTTCAACCAGCATCCGCCGCCCGCGTCACAGCGCGTGCGTCACCAGCTTGAAATCCGGATCCTCCTCGAAGGATTTCACCGTGAATCCCAGCGAGCGCATGAGCTTGAGCATGTTGGGATTGTTGGCCAGCACCAGGCCGTCGATCTCGGTAAGGCCCTTGTCGCGCGCCACTTCCATGATGCTTTCCATCATGCGCGAGCCTATGCCCTTGCCAGCCAGGTCGTCGGCGACCAGCAGCGAGAACTCGCAGCTCGACTGGTCCGGGTTGGTGATGTAGCGCGACACGCCGATCACGCGCTCGGTTTCCACCATGTCGCCGTCCTCGTTGGCATTGCGGGTCTTGACCACCGCCACCAGCGCCATCTCGCGGTCGTAATCGATCATGGTCAGCCGCGCCAGCATGGAGGGCGGCAATTCCGTCATCGACGAGACGAAGCGGAAATAGCGGCTTTCCGGCGAGACGCTGTGCACCAGGTCCTGCAGCTTCTGGGCGTCGTCCGGGCGGATGGGCCGCACCAGGTATTCCCCGCCGCCGCGCAGCGGCCACACCTGCTCGTAGCGCGCCGGGTAGGGCGAGATGCACAGGTGCGGGTAGTCGCTGCCGCGCCCGCCCCCGGCGGGCTGCGGGGCGCTGTCGATGACGATGCGCGCATCCACCGCCACGGCGCCGCTGGCGTCCACGATGATGGGGTTGATGTCCATCTCGCGCAGCTGCGGCAGCGCGCACACCATTTCCGACACGCGCAGCAGCACCTGCTCCAGCGCGTCCAGGTCCACGGCCTCGGCGCCGTGCCACTCGCCCAGGGTCTCGGCCACGCGCGAGCGCTCGATGAGCCGCCGCGCCAGGAAGCGGTTGAGGGGCGGCAGCTCCATGGCGCGGTCGTTGATCAGCTCGACCATGGTCCCGCCGCCGCCGAAGACGATGACGCGGCCGAAGGGCTCGTCCGTCATCAGGCCGATGTGGATTTCGCGGCCGCGGCGCGCGCGGGCCATCTTCTGCACCGTCACGCCGTTGATGCGCGCGTTGGGCTCCAGGCGGCGCACGCGCTCGACCATGTCGTTGTAGGCGTCGCGGGCGGCGGTGGCGGTCATGATGCCCAGCGCCACGCCGTGCACGTCGGACTTGTGGGTGATGTCGGGCGAGTCGATCTTGAGCGCGACGGGGAAGCCCATCTGCGTGGCGATCATCATGGCCTCGTGCGCGCTGCGGGCCAGCACCGTTTCGGTCACGCCGATGTGGAAGGCCGACAGCAGCGTCTTGCTCTCCATCTCGGTGAGCACCTTGCGCCGCTCGGCCAGCACGCTTTCGATCACCAGCCGCGCGCCCTCGATGTCGGGCTTGGCCAGCGAGGACAGCGGCGCCGGCGTCTGCTGCAGCAGCATCTGGTTTTGATAGAAGTTGGCGATGTTGCCGAAGGCGCCCACCGCGGCTTCCGGCGTGCGGAAGCTGGGAATGGCCGCCGTGCCCAGCAGCTCGCGCGCCTGGCCCACGGAAGCGTCGCCCATCCAGCAGGCCAGCAGCGGCTTGGCCATCTGGCGCTTGATGTCCACTAGCGCCTTGGCGATGTCCTCGGGGTGGGTGCCGGCCTTGGGCGAGAAGATGGCCAGCACGCCGTCGATGTCGCGGTCCTTGTCGGCCGCTTGCAGCGCGGCATGGAAGTGCGCGGGGCTGGCGCCTTCGCCCAGGTCGATCAGGTCCGTGAGCGAGGCGCCGGGCAGCAGTTGCGGCGCCAAGGCCGCCTTGCTGGCGTTGGACAGCCGGCCCAGCTCCAGGCCGATCTCGCCTATCCAGTCCGCCGCCAGCACGCCGGGGCCGCCGCCGTTGGTGACGATGGACAGCCGCTTGCCCACCGGGCGGTAGCGCGAGGCCAGGCACTTGGAGGCGGAGAACAGCTCGACGAAGGAGCGCACGCGCACGGCGCCGGCGCGGCGCAGGGCGGCGTCGAACACCTCGTCGCTGCCCACGATGGAGCTGCTGTGCGTCTGCGCCGCCAGGTTGCCCGCGTGCTTGCGGCCGGACTTCAGCACGATCACCGGCTTGGCGTTGGCCGCCGAGCGCAGCGCGCTCATGAAGCGGCGCGCGTCGGCAATGCCTTCCAGGTAGACGACGATGGAGTGCGTCTGCGCGTCGTTGGCCAGGAAGTCCAGCACTTCGGCGATGCCCAGCGAGGTGTGCGGCCCAAGCGAGACGACGGTGGAGAAGCCCACGCCGTTGCGGTCGGCCCAATCGAGCATGGAGGCGGTGAGCGAGCCCGACTGCGACACCAGCGCCAGCGGGCCCGGCCGCGCGGGCAGGCCCAGCGCCGAGGCGTTGAGCTTGTGGTGCGGCCGCATGAAGCCCAGGCAGTTGGGGCCCAGCAGCCGGATGCGCTCGCGCCGCGCGATGCGGTGCAGCTCGGCGGCGGCGGCGGCGTCCAGCCCGCCGGTGAGCACCATGGCGGCGCGGCAGCGCATGCGCCCGGCCACTTCCAGCGCGGCGGCCAGGTCCGGGCCGCTCAGGGCAATGATGGCCAGGTCCGCGCGCGCCTGCGCCAGGTCGGCCAGCGTCGTGGCGCTGCCGCGGATGTCCATGAACTTGAGCTCGCCCTTGAAGGGCTCGGCCGTCAGCGCAGCATGCACGGAGCGCGCATGCTCCGTCCAGGAGTCGGGCGCCTCGGGGTCGCCCACGAAGGCGATGATGGAGCGGGGGGCGAAGAGCGGGGTGAGGTAGTGCTGGTCCATGAGGTGCGAGGCCGGGCGCTTGTGACCTGGTGAGAGGTCGGGTCGCCACCCGGCGCGGGTGAATCAATCGGCGCCGATGAGCACCTTCACGTGCGCGGTGGCGCTGCGTGCCAGGGGGCTGAGCACGTAGCCGCCCTCCAGGCAGGAGATGACGCGGCCCCGGCAGTGGCGTTTGGCCACGGCCATGAGCTGCTGCGTCACCCATTCATAGTCGGCTTCGACCAGGGCGAGATTGCCCATGTCGTCCTCGCGGTGGGCGTCGAAGCCGGCGGAGATGTAGAGGAGCTGCGGCTTGAAGGCGTCCAGCGCGGGCAGCCAGTGCTGCGTCACGGCTTCGCGGAACTCCTTGCCGCCGGTGCGGGTGGGCAGGCCGACGTTGACCATGGTGGTGGTGTGGCCCGTCTCGTCGGGGAAGGGGTACAGGCCCTTCTCGAAGATGGAGCACATCAGCACGCGCTCGTCGTCCTTGAAGATGCTTTCGCTGCCGTTGCCGTGGTGCACGTCGAAGTCGATGAGCGCCACGCGCTCCAGCCCGTGCACGTCCAGCGCGTGGCGTATGCCCACGGCGACGTTGTTGAAGAAGCAAAAGCCCATGGCCGCGTCGTACTCGGCGTGGTGGCCGGGCGGGCGCACGGCGCAGAAGGCGGCGCTCACCTTGTTGCCCAGCACCAGGTCCGTGGCCTCCACCGCCGCGCCCGCGGCCCGGCGCGCGGCCGTGAGCGTGTGCGGGTTCATGTTGGTGTCGGGGTCCACGTGGTGGTAGCCCTCCGAGGGCGCGTTGTCCACGATGTTGCGCACGTGCATGGAGGAGTGGGCGCGGCCCAATTGCTCGTCGGTCGCCAGCGGTGCGTCGTACGGGACCATGTAGTCCAGCAGCCCCTTGATGAGGAGCTGGTCCTGGATGGCGCCCAGTCGCTCTGGGCATTCGGGATGGCCGGGTCCCATTTCGTGGCGAACGCAGTCAGGGTGGGTGATGTAAGCGGCGAGCAACGAAGTCTCCTGTAAGCCGGCTTTAAGAAGCCGTGATTTATTGGCATCGCATCCAGTCTGCGCCGCCTACCCGTGCGTGCGCCTGACATGGCTCAAGCCGTCGACCACCCCTGAAGCCATTTGCGCCGTGGTTTTTCGCCGTGCAAGCGACACGTCAGCCCACGCTCAGGCCGGCGACAGGAAAGGGAAAAAAAGCGGACGCGGGCTGCTCCAGTGGCTCCAGGGCGTGCGCCGTCCCACGCACCGGGAAGCCGGCTTGCCGCGCGGCGGGATACTCCCAGCCCCGCCGCCACCACCTAGGAGCCCCCGCCGTGATGCCCAAACTCAGCCCCGAAGACGTCGAGCGCCTGGCCCGCGCGCAGCCCGCGCCCTGCGCCCACTGCGCGCCGCTGGCCTTTGTGGGCTGGGAGTCCTTCCCCGGCGACAAGAGCGACGTCGCACTGGAGGGCGTGGGCACGCTGTGGCAGGCCGGCGAGGAGGACGAGCCCACGCTGGAGGAACACCACCCGGCCGGGACGAATTACTGGTCCCCCGAAGCGCCCATCGCGCTGCGCTGCTTTCCCGCCAACCGCAGTGAAGTCTGGTGCTGCCGCCACTGCGGCCATGCTTTTCTGCGATATACCGAATACGGCGGCTATTACGAGGACAAGCGGATTCGCTCGCTGCAGCCGGAATTGATTGTCAAGTAAATCAAACGGCGCATGCCGGGCCGGCTGGAGTATTGACGGATTTGTGCCTGCCGTCGCGGCGAGCGTGGCGTGCCACGGCGGTGACGACGCCCAAGCCGCACAGCATGAGCACCATAGAAGCGGGTTCGGGCACCGGGGTGGCCGGGGCGAATTTGTGGATGCCCGGGACCTCAAAAACTTGCCCTTGCGCGCCGACGTAAATACCAATGAAGCCGGATGCCGCCGACCCGGTGGTGTTTTCAAACACGATGCGTTGGCGCTCTTTGACGGTTTTGCTCATGTCCGAGCCGCGTACCAACTCCACGCTGACTTCCTTGGTTCCCACTTCGTTGGGCGTGCCGGTATATCTTATTCTGACCGCGGCATCGGCCAGTTGGAGAAATGAAGCCGTATTGGCCACGGTGCGCCGCGCTTCCACTGTCACAAAGCCTGTGAAAACCACTTTTGTGAAGGGTGTGACTTCATAATGACCATAAGCTTCATTGACCGGTTCGGCATAGGCTCCAAAGGCGCGCAATATATTTTCATCTGCACTGCTGCGCAGCGCCCCACGCGCCACGACATCAAAGTCGCCAGGGGCCGAATGGAACGTGCCGCTCATGCTGGACCTGGCGTTGGCAATCCCAAGCAAGCTGGCGGAAACCGTCATGGTTTGAAATTCTCCAAATCCGTTGCGCTTGGTCTCCTCGTCACGTAAATCGTAGGGTTCGGCTGCTTGAAAGGTGCCGGCTCCGACCTGGGAGCCGCCCTCGGGAGAAAAGCGGATGGCGGGCGCAATACCGTCGCCGGGCCGCAGGTCGATCAGTCGGTAGCCAAAGTTGTCGATGCGCGCCCGCGCCGAGATATCTGCATGCGCTGGCAAACTGAAGCTCGACGCCAAGATGGCCAATGCCGCCACGGCAAACTGCTGCTGCATGAGTTTCTCCAGGAAGCTGGCCAGTAGGAACCTGGCCGCAGGACATGGACTGGACGGCCCCGTGTTCATCAGGCCTGGCGGCGTCTGCGGCACACCACGCCCACCAATATTCCCATGCCGCTCAGCATCATTGCGACCGTATTGGGCTCGGGTACAGGAAAGAATGATTGCCCCATGCCGGACATGCCGCCTTCCAGAATCAGGTGGCGTGCCGCTGCGCTGTGGTTGGAAAAGACCATGTCAATTTCATAATCGTTGTGCTGGCTGTCCACAGTGCCGCGGGGAATATGGATGAAACGCCCCAGGCCGTCGATGATTTCGCGGTTCTCGTCTAGCAGCGTCAATCCCCCTGACAGGTTCATTTCTTCGTATCGCGCCCCGCGCTTGCCCTGGGTCTGTGCGGCTTCCAATGTCAATGTCCCGCTCCAAGTCACCTGCGTGTACGGTGCCACGGTCATGGTCCAATACAGGCCCGGCTGACCGCTGATCGCTTGCAACTGAACCAAGCTGGCCTGTACGGGATTGCCCCTGGGGGTCACCGCATTTCCGCTCACGAACCACTCGAAACTGTGGCTCGACAAGGCTCCGGAAATGCCAAACGCAGCATCGCTGCGCCCGCTAGAAACGGCACGGGTAATGGACAAGTTTTCCTGAAGCAAGCCTATTTTCGTTGCGGAAGAGCCTTTCATCTGGTTATCGCGAAAACCGGCGTAAGGGCCTTCTGCGGCATTGAGGTCGATGTAGTAGCCGGCGTTCCCAAAGTCGAGCGACGGCGCCATGCCATCGCTGGGCCGCAGGTCGGTCAATTGATAGCCGAAATCATTGATGCGGGCACTGAGCCGTATATCGGCCTGAGCCGTGCCCGCGGCCATGCCTGCGACGGCTGCCGCAATCGTCACCAGCTTGAAATGCATTGCCACGCTCCTTCAGCCGCCACCACTGGATTAGTGGGTGGATATTAAAGGGGGCGTTTATCCCTATTAAATCCATGATGCCAGCAAGACTTGATTTACGTGTCGTGAAATTTGATGCTGTATTTGTTTCACTTTTGATGTGGGAATAAAAATGATTTTTGGCTGCTTTTGTCGTGAGTTTCGGCTATTGCGGCGACCCTACCCGTGCCCTGACCTCAGGCCTGGGCCTTGATGGCCACCGTGGCCCGGGCTGGGGACTGCGGCGCGCACGGGCGACCGCAGCCGTCGCGCCGCCGCGGCAGGCCGCGCTCACCGCTGGCCGAAGCGGTTCTCGATGAACAGGTGCTTGTATTCGTGCGGCTGGCAGCGCCAGTACTGCGGCGGGGCGAACACCTGGGCGCCCAGCGCGGCGGCGGCGTGCCAGGGCCAGCGCGGGTCGTAGAGCATGGCACGGGCCAGGGACACGGCATCGGCCTCGCCCTCGGCCACGATGGCCTCGGCCTGGCGCGGCTCCGTGATCAGGCCGACCGCCATGGTGGGCAGGCCGACTTCCGCCTTCACCCGCTGCGCGTAGGGCACCTGGTAGCCCGGGCCCAGGCGTATGGCCTGCAGGGGCGACAGGCCGCCGGTGGTGACGTGGATGGCGGCGCAGCCGCGGGCCTTGAGCGCCTGTGACAGGGCGACGGTGCCTTCGATGTCCCAGCCGCCCGGCACCCAGTCGGTGGCGGAGATGCGCGCCCACACCGGGCGCTCGGCGGGGAAGGCGGCGCGCACGGCGTCGAACACCTCCAGCGGCAGCCGCATGCGGTTGTCCAGGCTGCCGCCGTACTCGTCGTCGCGCTGGTTGGCCAGCGGCGACAGGAACTGGTGCAGCAGGTAGCCGTGCGCGAAGTGCAGCTCTATCGCCTCCAGCCCCAGGCGGGCGGCGCGGCGCGCGGCGCAGGCGAAGTCGTCGCGCACCTTGCGCAGCCCGGCGGCGTCCAGCGCGGCGGGGGCGTCTTCCTCCGGGCTGTGCGGCAGCGGCGAGGGCGCGACGGTCTTCCAGCCCAGGGGCTCATTCGGCGCGATCTGCGTGCCGCCGTCCCAGGGCGCGCGCGAGGAGCCCTTGCGGCCGGCATGTGCCAATTGCACGGCGATGGGCATGGGCGAATGGGCGCGCACGGCCTGCAGCACGCGGGCCAGGCCGGCCTCGTTGTCGTCGCTGTAGAGGCCCAGGTCAAAGGGGGAAATGCGTCCCTCGGGGGAGACGGCCGTGGCCTCCAGGATGAGCAGCCCCGCACCGGAGAGCGCCAGCGTGCCCAAGTGCATGAGGTGCCAATCGCCGGGCGTGCCTTCGCGCGCCGAGTACTGGCACATGGGCGCGATGACGATGCGGTTCATCAGGCGCAGCGCGCCGAGGTCCAGAGGTTGAAAGAGGGCGCTCATCGGAGTCCTGTGGTGGTGGTTCTGGCGGCCTGGGCGATCAGGCGATTGGGCGGCTGGCGGCAAGACGTGCGCCCGCCGCGGGCCAGCCCGGCCCGGGGCGGGCACGGGCTGCCTTTGTACCGCCACGGGGGGCGGCCCGGGGTGTTGCGCCGCCGCCATGGGCGCGGTCGCGGACCCGGGGCTGCCGGCGGGCTCGGGATAATCCCGCCCTCCGGTGGACGAGGAGCGTGGGAATGGATGTGGCGATGCTGGCCGTGCTGGCCGCGGGCGTGCTGGCTGGCGGCGGCGCGGCGGTGCTGTGGATGCGGCCGCGCCAGCAGGCGGCCGTGGCGCTGGCGCTGGCCCGCGCCCAAGCCGAGGGCCAGGCGCAGCAGTCCGCCGCCCTGGCCCGCGCCGAGAACGCTGAAGGCGCGCTGCGCCAGCAGGGCGAGGAGCTGCGCGTGCTGCGCGGCCGCGCCGAGGCGCTGCAAAGCGCGCTGGACGGGCTGCGCGACGAGGCCGCGGGCCTGCGCGAGCGCGCCGGGCGCGTGCCGCGCCTGGAAGCCGATCTGCAGGACCTGCGCCTGCAGCTGCAGGACGAGCAGGACACCCGCCAGCGCCTGGCCGCCGCCGAGGCCGAGCACGCGCAGCGTGCGCAGCAGTTGGACGCGCAACTGCGCGAGCTCAAGGCCGCCTTCGAGCGCGTGGACGCCGAGGGCCGCCGCCACGCCGCCGAGGCGCGCGGCCTGGCCGAGCAGCTCGACGCCGAGCGGCGCGGCTCGGCCGAGAAGCTGGCGCTGCTCACGGCCGCGCGCGAGTCGCTCAGCGACCAGTTCAAGGCGCTGGCCGCGGACATCCTGGAAGAGAAGAGCCGGCGTTTCACCGAGCAGAACCAGGCCAACCTGGGCCAGTTGCTGGACCCGCTGCGCACGCGGCTGACCGAGTTCCAGCGCAAGGTGGAGGAGGTCTACGTCACCGAGGGCAAGGAGCGCTCGGCCCTGGCGCAGCAGGTGCGCCAGCTCGCCGAGCTGAACCAGGCGCTGAGCGAGGACGCGAAGAACCTCACCTCCGCCCTCAAGGGCTCGACGAAGTCCCAGGGCAACTGGGGCGAGCTGATCCTGGAGCGCGTGCTGGAGGCCGCGGGGCTGCGCAAGGGGCAGGAGTACGTGACGCAGGACAGCCGCGTCGATGCCGACGGCCAGCGGCTGCAGCCGGACGTGGTGATCCACCTGCCGGAGGAGCGGCGCCTGGTGGTGGACGCCAAGGTGTCGCTCATCGCCTACGAGCGCTACGCCAATGCCGAGGACGAGGCGGCGCGTGCGGGCCACCTGCGCCAGCACCTGGATTCCGTGCGCGCGCACCTGCGCGGCCTCTCCGACAAGCACTACCAGCACCTGTACGGCCTGCACTCGCTGGACTTCGTGCTGATGTTCATGCCGGTGGAGCCGGCCTTCATGCTGGCGGTGACGCACGACGGCGAGCTGTTCATGGACGCGTGGCGGCGCAACGTGCTGCTGGTGAGCCCGTCCACGCTGCTGTTCGTGTTGCGCACGGTGTCGCACCTGTGGCGCCAGGAGGCGCAAAACCGCAACGCACAGGAGATCGCCCGGCGCGGCGGCGAGCTCTACGACCGGCTGTGCGGCTTTGCCAACGAGCTCAAGCGCGCGGGCGAGGCGCTGCGCTCGGCGCAGAAGTGCTTCGACGACGCGGAAAAGAAGCTCGCGAGCGGCCGGGGCAACGTGATCCGGCAGGCGGAAATGCTCAAGGACCTGGGCATCAAGCCGGCCAAGCAGTTGCCGGCGCACTTGACCGAGCGGGCCGAGGCCGACGAGGCGGCCGGGGCGGCGCTGGCGCGCACGGTCGCGGCGATCGAGGCGGGGGCCGTCATGCCCGGCGCCGTGGACGGCACGGCCTGACGGGCGGCGCCGTCTCAGCCCGCGGCGGCCGCGCTGCCCTGAGCCGGGGCCGCGCCATTGCGGCGTGCGCCGGCCTGGCCCAGCGCGTCAAACCCGCACCCCCGCCGCAGCAGCCGCAGCACCACGTCCTCCTGCGGGAACAGCGCCGTGAGCGCGTCCTCCACGCGCCGCAAGTGGCGCTGCAGGCGGCGCCGCGCGGTGTCGCGGCCGAGCAGGGACAGCAGCGTGGTCTTGCCCTCGTCCTGGTGCGTGTCCTTGCCGGTGGGCGCGAGGGCGCCGTCGTCCTTCAAGTCGTCCAGGAGCTGGAAGGCCTGGCCGATGTCGTCGGCGCAGCGGCCCAGCGCGTCCTGCACGTCGGCCTGCGCGCCGGCGGCGATGGCCGCGCCTTGCAGCGCGGCGCGGAACAGCGCGCCCGTCTTGCAGCGGTTGACCACCGCGGCGTCGCGCGCCGTGCGGGCGCCTTCGGTGCAGCGCAGGTCGCGCAACTGGCCGCCCACCAGCCCCTGGCAACCCACGGCGTCGGCCAGCAACACGGTCAGCCGCGCACGCGGGCCGGGCTCCAGCGCCGGTGAGGCGGCCGCCAGCCGGAAGGCCTGGCTGAGCAGGCCGATCACCGCCAGCGAGGCCACGTCCTCGCCGAACTGGCGGTGCAGCGTGGGCCGGCCGCGGCGCAGGCTGGCGTCGTCCATGCAAGGCAAGTCGTCCATGACCAGCGAGGCGGCATGCACGAGCTCCAGCGCGCAGGCCGCGTCCATCACCGAGGACGCCGGCCGGCCCAGCGCGTGCGTGGCCGTCAGCAGCAGCAGCGGCCGGATGCGCTTGCCCGGCGACAGCGCGGCCTCGCGCATGGCGGCCACCACCAGGTCGGCGGCGTCGCGCGACTTGGGCAGCGCTGCGGCCAGGTGCGCCTCGAAACCCGAGCGCAGGCCGGACAGCACGGGGTCGTCCACGGCGGGCAGGAACACCATCGGGTCTGCGGCGGAAAGCGTCATGGCTTGGGCAAAGGCTGGTGAGGAAACGCCCGCGCCAACCCAGGGCGGCGCGTGCCTTGCTCCCGGGCGGCACCCGGGACGGTCTTTTTAGAGCAGGCGGCGCGCCGCCGCGTTCCCGGGACCTTGGAGGCGGCGTGGGCCGCCGCACGTTCATCAGCCGGGGACATGGCATGAAGGGGTCGCTATGGCTTCCACTGCGCACATGCGCTTGATTTCTCAAGCATCCAGCCGCTGCCCGCCATGACGCGCTTTGCCGTCATCGCGCCGCCCTTCCTGAGCCACGTGCGCACGCTCGAAGGTTTAACAAGCGAGCTGTTGCGCCGGGGCCATGAGGTGACGTGGATCGCCCGCCCCGAGGTGCGCGCGCTCATCAGTGACCAGCGCATTGGCTTCAAGCCCGTGGGCCGGGGCGACGAGCCCAAGCGGCCGCTGTCCGAAGTGGCTGCGCGCGCGGCGCGGCCCGGCACGCCCTGGGGGCTGCGCCGCGTGATCCAGGACATGGCCGAGGGCACCGCGCTGCTGTGCCGCCACGGCCGGCAAGCCTTGCGGCAAGCCGGGGCGCAGGTGGTCGTTGCCGACCAGATGGAGGCCGCCGGCGGCCTGCTGGCCGAGTCGCTGGGGCTACCCTGCGTGTCCGTGGCCTGCGCGCTGCCGGTCAACCGCGAGCCGCTGGTGCCGCTGCCCGTCATGCCCTGGCGCTACGAGGACAGCGAGCGCGCCCGCCACCGCAACGAGGCCAGCACGCGCGTCTACGACTGGATGATGGCGCCGCATGCCCGCGCCATCGCCGAGTCGGCCCGGCTGCTGGGCCTGCCGCCGCGCACGCACCTGGCGCAGTGCCTCTCGACGCAGTTGCAGATCAGCCAGACCACGCCGGGCTTCGATTTCCCGCGCACCCAATTGCCGCCGTGCTTCCACGCCGTTGGGCCGCTGCGCCCGCCGCCGCGGGACGAGCCGCCGCTGGTGCTGCCCGTGCGCGACGGCAAGGCTTTCATCTTCGCCTCGCTGGGAACCATGCAGGGCGGGCGCCTGGCGCTGTTCCAGCGCATCGCCCGCGCCTGCCGCGAGTTGGATGCGCAACTGCTGCTGGCGCACTGCGGCTGGCTGGACGCGGCGCAGGTGGAAGCCGTGCGGGCCGCGGGCGCGACCTGGGTGACGGATTTCGCCCCGCAGCGCGCGGCGCTGGCGCGCGCCGATGCGGTGGTCAGCCACGGCGGGCTCAACACGGTGCTGGACGCGCTGGTGGCCGGCACGCCCATGCTGGCGCTGCCCATCGCCTTCGACCACCCCGGCGCCGCGGCGCGCCTGGTGCACGCGGGCGCGGGCCTGAGCCTGTCGCCGCGGCTGGCCACGGCGGGGGCCATTCGCCGGCGCTTGCAGCGCTTGCTCACGGACACGCCCTTCCGTGCCAACGCGCGCAGGCTGGGCGCCGAGGTGGCCACCGCCGGCGGCGCCGTGCGGGCGGTCACGCTCATGGAACAGATTTTCGGGCTCCCATCGCCCGCGGAGGTGCGGCTTGCCGGCTGAACACGCGTTGCCCTTGGGTTCGGCGCTGGACGCGGACGTGATCCTCGTCGGCGGCGGCCTGGCCAATGGCCTCATCGCCTGGCGCATGTGGCAGGCGCGGCCGGACGTGCACGTGCTGCTGCTCGAAGCCGGCGCCACCTTGGGCGGCAACCACACCTGGTCTTTCCACCCCACGGACCTGAGCGCGGCGCAGCGCGCGTGGATAGCGCCGCTGGTGGCCCACCGCTGGGACGCGCACGAGGTGGTGTTCCCGCAATGCCGGCGCGTGCTGCGCGGCGGCTATGCCAGCCTCACCTCGGACCGTTTCCACGCGCAACTGTCGGCCGCGCTGGGCAACCGGGTGCGCTACGGCGTGCCGGTGGCGTCGCTCACGCCCACGCAGGTGCGGCTGGCCGACGGAGGCGTGCTGCGCGCGGGCGCGGTCATCGACGGCCGCGGCCTGCGCCGCAGCGCGGCGCTGTCGCTGGGCCACCAGAAATTCCTGGGCCAGGAGCTGGAGCTGCGCGAGCCGCACGGCCTCGCGCATCCGCTGCTCATGGACGCCGGCGTGGACCAGCACGACGGCTACCGCTTCGTCTACGTGCTGCCCTTCACCGCGACCACGCTGCTGGTGGAGGACACCTACTACGCCGACGCGACCACGCTGGACGTGCCGGTGCTGCGCGCGCGCATTGCCCGCTACGTGCAGCGCCACGGCTGGCAGGTGCGCCGCGTGCTGCGCGAGGAGCAGGGCGTGCTGCCCATCGTCCTCTCCGGCGACGTGCAGGCCTTCTGGCGTGAGGCCGCCGGCGTGCCCTGCTCAGGCCTGGCGGCCGGGCTGTTTCATCCCACCACGGGCTATTCCCTGCCGGACGCCGTGGCGCTGGCGGAACTGCTGGCCGCGCAATCCGATCTGTCGGCGGCGGCCCTGTTCCAGGCCGTGCGCCGCCACGCCCAGGAGCGCTGGCGCGCGAGAGGCTTCTTCCGCCTGCTCAACCGCATGCTGTTCCGTTCGGCTCAACCTCACCAGCGCTGGAAGGTCATGCAACGTTTCTACGGACTGCCGGAATCGCTCATCGCGCGCTTCTACGCCGCGCAACTCCATCCGCTGGACAAGCTGCGCATCGTCGCGGGCAAGCCGCCCGTGCCCTTGGGCGCGGCGCTGCGGGCGGCGCTGGACCGGCCGTCGTCCGGCCGCGTGGAGGTGCACCAATGAGCGGGGAGCGCCGTGCGGTGGTCATCGGCGCGGGCTTCGGCGGCATCGCGCTGGCCGTGCGGCTGCAGTCCGCCGGCATCCACACCACGCTGGTCGAGGCGCGCGACAAGCCCGGCGGCCGCGCCTACGTCTACGAGGACCAGGGCTTCACGTTCGACGCCGGGCCCACGGTCATCACCGACCCGTCGGCGCTGGAGGAGCTGTTCGCCCTCAGCGGCCGGCGGATGAAGGACTACGTGGAGCTGCTGCCCGTGTCGCCCTTCTACCGGCTGTGCTGGGAGGACGGCTCCTTCTTCGACTACGACAACGACCAGGCGCGGCTGGACGAGCAGATCCGGCAGCGCTGCCCGCAGGACGTGGAGGGCTACCAGCGCTTCCTGCGCTACTCGCGCGAGGTGTTCAACGAGGGCTACCTCAAGCTGGGCACGGTGCCGTTTCTCTCGTTCCGCTCCATGGCCGCCGCCGGGCCGCAGCTCATGCGGCTGCAGGCCTGGCGCAGCGTGTACGCCATGGTGGCGCGCTTCATCCACGACGAGCATCTGCGCCAGGCGTTCTCGTTCCACTCGCTGCTGGTGGGCGGCAATCCCTTCGCCACGTCCTCCATCTATGCGCTCATCCACGCGCTGGAGCGGCAGTGGGGCGTGTGGTTCCCGCGCGGCGGCACCGGCGCCCTGGTGCGGGCGCTTGTAAAACTGTTCGAGGACCTGGGCGGCACGGTGCGGCTGAACGCGCCGGTGGAGCGCATCGAGCTGCGCGACGGGCGGGCCTGCGGCGTGGTGCTGCGCGGCGGCGAGCGGCTGGCGGCGGACCGCGTGGCCTCCAACGCCGACGTGGTCCACACCTACGAGCGCCTGCTGGGCCACGAGCCGCGCGGCGTGGCGCAGGCCAAGGCGCTCAAGGGCAAGCGCTTCAGCATGTCGCTGCTGGTCATCCATTTCGGCCTGCGCCGCCACCACGCGCACTTGCGCCACCACATGGTGTGCTTCGGCCAGCGCTACCGCGAGCTGATCAAGGAAATCTTCGCCGGGCCGTTGCCCGACGATTTTTCGCTCTACCTGCATTCGCCCTGCGTCACCGACCCCTCGCTGGCGCCGCCGGGCTGCGGCAGCCACTACGTGCTGGCGCCCGTGCCGCACTTGGGCCACGCGCCGGTGGACTGGAGCGTGGAGGGCCCGCGCATGCGCGAGCGCATCCTGCAGTACCTGGAGGAGCGCCACATGCCGGGGCTGCGCGGCGACCTGGTGACCTGCCGCATCTTCACGCCGGCCGATTTCCGCGACGAGCTCCATGCCCATCTCGGCTCGGCCTTCTCGCTGGAGCCGGTGCTCACGCAAAGCGCGTGGTTCCGGCCGCACAACCGCGATGCCGTCATCCCCAACCTCTACATCGCCGGTGCGGGCACGCACCCGGGCGCGGGCGTGCCGGGCGTGGTGGGCTCGGCCAAGGCGACGGCAGGGCTGATGCTGGAGGACATGGCATGAGTGCGATCCGACACACCGCCACCGCCGACCGCGCCCGCCGCGCGCTGCTGCGCCTCACGGCCACGCGCAAGCCGCCATCGCCGCTGACGCCACCGGCCGTGGACGCCGGCAGCCATGGCCGGCAGGTCATCCAGGCCGGCTCCAGCAGCTTTGCCGCCGCGGCCAGGCTGTTCGACCCCGGTACGCGCCGCAGCACCGTGATGCTCTACGCCTGGTGCCGCCACTGCGACGACGTGATCGACGGCCAGCAGCTCGGCCACGGCCAGCGCGAGGGCAGCCGCGACCACAGCCTGCAGCGCCTGCAGGAGCTGGAAACGCTCACCCGCCGCGCCTGCGCCGGCCGGCGCTGCGGCATCCTGGCCTTCGACGGGCTGGCCGAGGTGGTGCGGCAGCACGGCATTCCTCCCGCGCTGCCGCTGGAGCACCTGGCCGGCTTTCGCATGGACGTGGAAGGCTCGCGCTACGAGACGCTGGCGGACACGCTGCTCTACTGCTACCGCGTGGCCGGCGTGGTGGGCCTGATGATGGCCCGCGTGATGGGCGCGCGCGATGCGGCCGTGCTGGACCGTGCCTGCGATCTGGGCCTGGCCTTCCAGCTCACCAACATCGCCCGCGACATCGTGGAGGACGCCGCCATCGGCCGCATCTACGTGCCGCTGCAGTGGCTGCACACGGCCGGCGTTGCGGCGGACGAGGTGTGTGACCCGCGCCACCGCCAGGCGCTGGCCGGCGTCGCGGCGCGGCTGCTGGCCGCGGCCGATCCCTACTACGCCTCGGCGCGCGCGGGGCTGGCGGCGCTGCCGGTGCGCTCGGCCTGGTCGGTGGCCACGGCGCGCGACGTGTACCGCGAAATCGGCCGCAAGGTGCATGCGCGCGGCCCGCAGGCCTGGGACACGCGCGCCCGCACCAGCGGGGCCGAGAAGGCCTGGTTCGTGGCGCGCGGCATGGCCGTGGCGCTGGCCATGCGGGCGCTGCCGGCAGCGCCGCGGCCCGCCACCCTCTGGCAACGCCCGCAGCGCGCCTGAGTTTGGGCGCACCGCGGCGCCGGCTTCAGCGCGGCGCCGTGGGGGAGGGCGAGGACGCCGGCTCGCGGCTGCCCGCGCCTTCGCGCTGCGCCCGCAGCCTTTGCAGCTCCTCGCGCAGCCGCTGCGGGGGCGGCGCCCACAGGAAGCCGAAGGACACCGCGCCATCGCGGCTGCTCACCGCGTGGTGCAACCGGTGTGCTTGGTAAAGCCTTTTGAAATAGCCGCGCCGCGGCGTGATGCGCAGCGGCCAGCGCTGGTGCACCAGCCCGTCGTGGGCAATGAAGTACAGGACGCCGTAGGCCGTCATGCCCACGCCCACCCACAGCGGCACGGCGTGCCCTTGCATGCCGACCCAGATCAGCGCGATGGCGATGCCCGCCGACACCAGCGCATACAAATCGTTCTTCTCGAAAAGGCCCTGGCGTGGCGCATGGTGCGAGGCATGCCAGCCCCAGCCTATGCCGTGCATCACGTGGCGGTGCACCCACCATGCGAAGAATTCCATGGCGACGATGGTCAGCAGGACGATGGCGACGTTCAAAAGCATGGCCATGCGGGATGATGGTTGGATGGTGGGCAAGGCGCCTGCCCTGCAAGCGGCAGATTACCGCGACGAGGAGGCTGACGCTGTGACCGCACCGCTGGTGATGACGCTGCGCGGACTGCGCAAGAGCTACCGCCTTGGGCGGCATACCGTGCCCGCGCTGCAGGGCGTGGACCTGGACCTGCGCGCCGGCGAGATGCTGGCGCTGACCGGCCCGTCGGGCAGCGGCAAGACCACGCTGCTGAACATGTGCGGGCTCATCGATTTGCCCGACGCCGGCAATGTTTTGCTCAGAGGCGAGCCGGTGCACCGGTTGAGCGAACGGCACCGCGCGTTGCTGCGGCGCGACCTGCTGGGCTTCGTCTTCCAAGGCTTCAGCCTGGTGCCCGTCATGAGCGCCGCGCAGAACGTGGAGTACCCGCTGTTCCTGGCCGGCGTGCCGCAGGCCGAGCGCGACCGCCGGGTCGCCCAGGCGCTGGAGGCCGTGGGCCTGGCCGCCCATGCCCGCCACCGGCCGGACGAGCTTTCGGGGGGCCAGCGCCAGCGCGTGGCCATTGCGCGGGCCCTGGTGAAACGGCCGGCGCTGGTGATTGCCGACGAGCCCACGGCCAGCCTGGACTCGCACACCGCCGAGGCCGTGCTGGACCTCATGCGCGAGCGCTGCCACGAGGACGGCGTGACCTTTCTCTTCGCCAGCCACGACGAGCGGCTGTCGCGGTGCTGCGACCGCATCGTGCGGCTGCTGGACGGCCGCATCGAGGGCGCGCCGGCGGCCGTGCCCGTCAACGCCCGGAGCGCCGCATGAGGTGGCTCACCTTTGCCGCGCAGAACGTGCTGCGCAACCGCCGCCGCTCGACGGTGGCCCTGTTCATTACCGCGCTGGGCACGGCGGCGCTGCTGCTGGCCGGCGGCTTTGCGCTCTACACCTATGACGCGCTGGCGCAGGCCGCCGTGCGCGACAGCGGCCATCTGGTGGTCGGCACCCCGCGACACTTCGAGCTCGACGAGGCCGTGCCCCTGGAGCATGGCCTGGACGACGCCGACGCGCTGCGCAGGCAACTGCTGGCCGACCCGGCCGTGCGCCACGTGCTCGCGCGCGTGGAGTTCAGCGGGCTGGTGGGCAACGGCGAGAAGTCCGTCGGCATGGCCGCCATCGCCATGGACGCCGCGGCCGAGGCGCAGGCCAAGGGCGACTTCCTGCGCGTGGTGCAGGGCGCCATGCCTGCAGGTGGTGAAGGCGGCGAGGGCGGCTGGGTGCTGCTGGGCGCGGAGCTGGCGCGCACGCTGCGCGCCGAGCCCGGCGCCGCGCTCACGCTCATGGCCACGGGCACGCGCGGCACGCTGGAGTCCGCGGCGGTGAAGCTGCGGGCCGTGATCTCCACCGGCGTGCCGGACCTGGACCGGCGGCTGCTCTACACCGACCTCGCCACCGCGCAGCGGCTGCTGCAGACGCAGCGCGTCTCCGTGCTTTCGGTTTTCCTGCGCGGCATGGAGGACGTCGCGGCGGCGCAGGCGCGGCTGGCCGAGCGCCTGCCGTCGCTCACCGTGCGCACCTGGGAGGCGCAGGCCGGCTTCTACGACAGCGTGCGCGCGCTCTACCACCGCATCTTCGGCGTGATGGGCCTGGTGATCTTCGTGATCGTGGTCGTCGTCATCGCCAACGCCATGGCCAGCGCCGTGGTGGAGCGCACGCGCGAGATCGGCACCTTGCGCGCGCTGGGCACGCTGCCGCGGCAACTGCTCACCGCGCTGGCGCTGGAGGGCCTCATCCTCGGCGGTGCCGGGGCGCTGCTTGGCGCGGCGGCGGCGGTGGCGATCTCCACGCTGCTGCGGATCTTCCCCGTGCAGATGCCGCCGCCGCCCGGGCACAGCGTGGGCTATCCGCTGCAGATCGACCTGGAGGCGTGGCCCGTGCTCAGCACGGTGCTGACCATGGCGCTGCTGTCCATGCTGGCCTCGGCCTGGGTGGCGCGCCGCGCGGTGCGCCAGCCCATCGTGGAGGCGCTGGCGCACGTCTGAGGCCGGCGGGCCGGCACGGCCCAATACTCCTTTCGAACGATGCCGCGGCCGCGGCGGCTCGTTCCTGGGGATGAGCCGCCATCCTCCTTCGCGACGGCGCCGACTGGCCGTCGGATGGATGGGCGCGACGGGCAAATAACGAAAAACTCCTCCCCATGTCAACAAGAGGGGAGCTTCATGGCTGTACCCGTCACCACCGCCGCGGTCGCATCACAGCGTGACGCCGCGGCCACCCGCAGCCGCCAGGCGCTGTCGGTGCTGGTGGTCAGCACGCTGGCCTTCACGGTGTGCTTCATGGTCTGGATGATGTTCGGCGTCATCGGCATCCCCATCAAGAAGGCACTCAACCTCAACGCCACCGAGTTCGGCCTGCTCACCGCCACGCCCGTGCTCACCGGCTCGCTGGTGCGCGTGCCGCTGGGCATCTGGACCGACCGCTTCGGCGGCCGCATCGTCATGACGCTGCTCATGGCGTCCACGGTCCCGGCCATCTTCCTGATGGCCTACGCCACGCAGTACTGGCACTTCATCGCCATCGGCCTCTTCGTGGGCCTGGCCGGGGGCTCGTTCTCGGTGGGCACGCCTTACGTCGCGCGCTGGTTTCCCAAGAACCGCCAGGGCTTCGCCATGGGCGTCTATGGCGCTGGCAACTCCGGCGCGGCGGTGAACAAGTTCATCGCGCCGGCCATCGTGGTGGCCGCCGGCTGGGCCATGGTGCCGCAGGTGTACGCGGCCGTGATGCTGGGCACCGTGGCGCTGTTCTGGCTGTTCAGCCGCTCCGACCCGGCGCACCTGGTCACCAGCAAGGCCTCGTTCCGCGAGCAACTGCAGGCCCTCAAGGACCCGCGCGTGCTCAAGTACTGCCAGTACTACAGCATCGTGTTCGGCGGCTACGTGGGCCTGTCGCTGTGGATGGTGCAGTACTACGTGGGCGAGTACGGGCTGGACATCCGCGTCGCGGCGCTGCTGGCGGCTTGCTTCTCGCTGCCCGGCGGCGTGCTGCGCGCCATCGGCGGCTGGCTCTCCGACAAGTACGGCGCCCACTCCGTCACCTGGTGGGTGATGTGGGTGAGCTGGATCTGCCTGTTCGCGCTGTCCTACCCGCAGACCGACTTCACGGTGCTCACGGTCAACGGCCCGGCCACCTTCCACATCGGCCTGAACGTCTATGCCTTCACCGCGCTGATGGCGGTGCTGGGCGTGGCCTTCGCGTTCGGCAAGGCCAGCGTCTTCAAGTACATCGCCAACGACTACCCGACCAACATCGGCGCCATCAGCGGCATCGTGGGCCTGGCCGGCGGCATGGGCGGCTTCCTGCTGCCCATCCTGTTCGGCGCGCTCATGGACCTCACCGGCGTGCGCTCCAGCGCCTTCATGCTGCTCTACGGCGTGGTCTGGGTGTCGCTGATCTGGATGTACTTCACCGAGGTCCGCAGCCGCCCCGTGCTGGGCAGCGCCGCGGCCTGAGCCTCGAAGTTCCCCGGCGTCGCGCGCATCTCACTGTCCTTCTCCCACCCCCCCGCGCGCGACGCCACCTCTTTTCTTCTTCCGTCACACACGGAGAACCCTCATGAGTTCCACCTCTCCCTCCGCCGTCGCACTGGGTGCACGGCAGGGCCGCACGCTCCAGCACTGGGCGCCTGAAGACAAGGCGTTCTGGTCGCGCGAAGGCGAAGCCGTTGCCCGCCGCAACCTCTGGCTGTCCGTTCCCGCGCTGTTCCTGGCCTTCGCCATCTGGCAGGTCTGGAGCGTGGTGGCGGTGAGCCTGCCCTCGCTGGGCTTCCAGTACTCCACCAACCAGCTCTTCTGGCTGGCGGCGGCGCCCGCGCTCTCCGGGGCCACGCTGCGCATCTTTTATTCCTTCATGGTCCCGGTGTTCGGTGGCCGCCGCTGGACGGCCATCTCCACCGCCTCGCTGCTGATTCCCGCGCTGGGCATCGGCTTCGCGGTGCAGGACAACACCACCGGCTACCCCACCATGCTGCTGCTGGCGCTGCTGTGCGGCCTGGGCGGCGGCAACTTCAGCTCGTCCATGGCCAACATCAGCTTCTTCTTCCCCAAGGAGAAGAAGGGCGCGGCCCTGGGCGTCAACGCCGGCCTGGGCAATCTCGGCGTGTCGGTGGTGCAGTTCCTGTCGCCGCTGGTCATCGCCCTGGGCCTGTTCGGCGCCATCGGCGGCGAAGCACAGCAGATCATGAAGAACGGCGCCGCCTCCACCGTGTGGGCCCAGAACGCCGCCTTCATCTGGGTGCCGTTCATCGCGCTGGCAGCCGTGGCCGCCTGGTTCGGCATGAACGACATCGCCGACGCCAAGGCCTCCTTCGCCGCGCAGGCCGCCATCTTCCGCCGCAAGCACAACTGGCTGATGTGCGTGCTGTACCTGGGCTGCTTCGGCTCCTTCATCGGCTACGCCGCGGGCTTCCCGCTGCTGATCAAGAGCCAGTTCCCGGGCGTGAACCCGCTGGCCTACGCCTGGATGGGCCCGCTGACCGGCGCGCTCATCCGCCCCGTGGGCGGCTGGCTGGCCGACAAGCTGGGCGGCGCCCGCGTGACCGTCTGGAACTTCGCCGTCATGGCGCTGGCCGTGGTGGGGGTGCTGCACTTCCTGCCCACCAATGGCGTGGGCGGCAACTTCACCGGCTTCTTCGCCATGTTCCTGGTGCTGTTCATGACCACCG
Organism: Azohydromonas lata NBRC 102462; assembly: GCF_001571085.1. Classification (GTDB taxonomy): domain Bacteria; phylum Pseudomonadota; class Gammaproteobacteria; order Burkholderiales; family Burkholderiaceae_C; genus Azohydromonas; species Azohydromonas lata. Next base: position 36,696 of record NZ_BCTC01000008.1, on the reverse strand, counting down.
GCATTGGCAACGGCTCCACCTTCCGCATGATCCCGGTGATCTTCCTGAACCAGGCCCTGCGCGGCGTGGACCGCCATGACGCCGTGGCCGTGGCCCGCGCCACCAAGGAAGGCAACACCGAGGGCGCGGCCACGCTGGGCTTCACCGGCGCCATCGGGGCCTACGGCGGCTTCTTCATCCCCAAGAGCTACGGCACCTCCATCTCGCTGACCGGCGGCCCGGAGGCGGCGCTGTACTGCTTCATCGCCTTCTACGTTCTGTGCGTGGCCATCACCTGGTGGTTCTACGCCCGCAAGCACGCCGAGATGCCCTGCTGAGGCCGGCGCGAAGGCGCCCTCCACGACTCGCGTCGCATTCCCACGCATTACACGAGCAACGAGACATGAGCCACTTCCTTGACCGACTCACGCACTTCTCCCAGCCCAAGGAGGGTTTCGCCGACGGCCACGGCGTCACCACCGGCGAAGACCGCACCTGGGAGGATGCCTATCGCGCCCGCTGGCAGCACGACAAGATCGTGCGCTCCACGCACGGCACCAACTGCACGGGCTCGTGCTCTTGGAAGATCTACGTCAAGGGCGGCATCGTCACGTGGGAGACGCAGCAGACCGACTACCCGCGCACGCGGCCGGACCTGCCCAACCACGAGCCCCGTGGCTGCGCCCGCGGCGCCAGCTACAGCTGGTACCTGTACTCGGCCAACCGCGTGAAGTACCCCATGGTGCGCGGCCGGCTGCTCAAGCACTGGCGAGCGGCACGCGCCGTGGCCCAGAGCCCGGTGGATGCGTGGGCCAGCATCGTGGAGAACAGCGATGCGCGGCGCGAGTGGCAGCAGCAGCGTGGCTTGGGCGGCATGGTGCGCAGCACCTGGGACGAGGTCAACGAGATCATCGCCGCGGCCAACGTCTACACGGCCAAGAAGCACGGGCCGGACCGCATCATCGGCTTCTCGCCCATACCGGCCATGTCCATGGTCAGCTACGCGGCGGGATCGCGCTACCTCTCGCTCATCGGCGGCGTGTGCATGAGCTTCTACGACTGGTATTGCGACCTGCCGCCCGCCAGCCCGCAGACCTGGGGCGAGCAGACCGACGTGCCGGAGTCGGCCGATTGGTACAACAGCAATTTCATCATCGCCTGGGGCTCCAACGTGCCCCAGACGCGCACGCCCGATGCGCACTTCTTCACCGAGGTGCGCTACAAGGGCGCGAAAACGGTGGCGGTGACGCCGGACTACTCCGAGGTCGCCAAGCTGTGCGACTTGTGGATGCACCCCAAGCAGGGCACCGACGCGGCGCTGGCCATGGCCATGGGCCACGTCATCCTCAAGGAGTTCTACTTTGACAAGCGCAGCGCGTACTTCGACGACTACGCGCGCCGCTACACCGACCTGCCGTTGCTGGTGCAACTCGAAGAGCAGGCGCTCGCGGACGGCTCCACGGCGCTCGTGCCCGCGCACTACCTGCGCGCCAGCGATTTCAACGGCCACCTCGGTCAGGCCGAGAACCCGGAGTGGAAGACGGTGGCCATCGACGAGGCCGGCAAGGTCGTGCTGCCCAACGGCTCCATCGGCTTTCGCTGGAGCAAGGCCCAGGGCCAGTGGAACCTGGAGGCCAAGGAAGCCCGCCACGGCCAGGCCGTGAAGCTCAGGCTCTCCGCGCTGGAAGGCGAGGGCGTGGACGGCCTGGAGGCCGAGACCGCCCTGGTCGCCTTCCCGTACTTCGGCGGCCTGGACACGCCGCACTTCACGGCCAACAAGTCCGCCGGCGACGTGATCCGCCGCGCCGTGCCGGTGCAGCGCATCCGCCTGGGCAAGGCGGGCGAGCAGCGCAGCGCGCTGGTGGCCACGGTGTTCGACCTGCTGGCGGCCAACTACGGCGTGGCGCGCGGCCTGCCCGGCGAGAACGCGGCCCAGAGCTACGACGACGACCATCCCTACACGCCCGCGTGGCAGGAAAAGATCACCGGCGTGCCGCGCGAGCAGGCCATCACCGTCGCCCGCCAGTTCGCCGACACCGCCGACAAGACGCATGGCAAGTCCATGATCATCATCGGCGCGGCCATGAACCACTGGTACCACGCCGACATGAACTACCGCGGCGTGATCAACATGCTCATGCTGTGCGGCTGCATCGGCCAAAGCGGCGGCGGCTGGGCGCACTACGTCGGCCAGGAAAAGCTGCGGCCCCAAACGGGCTGGACGGCCCTGGCCTTCGCCCTGGACTGGCTGCGCCCGCCGCGCCAGATGAACTCCACCAGCTTCTTCTACGCCCACACCGACCAGTGGCGCTACGAGCGGCTGGGCGTGGACGAGATCCTCTCGCCGCTGGCCGACAAGGCCAAATTCGGCGGCAGCATGATCGACTACAACGTGCGCGCCGAGCGCATGGGCTGGCTGCCTTCCGCGCCCCAACTGCAGGCCAACCCGCTGACGCTGGCCGCCGCGGCGGCGGCCCAGGGCCTGGAGGCCAAGGACTTCGTGGTCCAGGGTCTCAAGGAGGGCTCGGTCAAGATGAGCTGCGAGGACCCGGACCACCCCGACAACTGGCCGCGCAACATGTTCGTGTGGCGCTCCAACATCCTGGGCTCGTCGGGCAAGGGCCACGAGTACTTCCTCAAGCACCTGCTGGGCACCACGCACGGCGTGCAGGGCAAGGACCTGGGCGCGGACGACGCCAAGCCCACCGAGGTGAAGTGGCACGCCCAGGCGCCTGAAGGCAAGCTGGACCTGGTGGTCACGCTGGACTTCCGCATGAGCACCACCTGCCTGTACTCGGACATCGTGCTGCCCACGGCCACCTGGTACGAGAAGAACGACCTCAACACTTCCGACATGCACCCCTTCATCCACCCGCTCTCGACGGCGGTGGACCCGGCGTGGCAGGCCAAGTCGGACTGGGAGATCTACAAGGGCTTCGCGAAGAAGTTCAGCGAGGTCTGCGTCGGCCACCTGGGCGTGGAGAAGGAGGTCGTGCTCACACCGCTGATGCACGACACCGCCGCCGAGATGGCGCAGCCCTTCGGCGTGAAGGACTGGAAGAAGGGCGAGTGCGAGCTGATCCCCGGCAAGACGGCGCCGTCCATCGCCGTGGTCGAGCGCGACTACCCCAACACTTTCAAGCGCTTCACGGCGCTGGGCCCCTTGATGGAGAAGGCGGGCAACGGCGGCAAGGGCATAGGTTGGGACACCAAGGACGAAGTGGCCCAGCTGCGCGAGCTCAACGGCGTGGTGCAGGACAGCGGCGTCTCCAGGGGCATGGCGAAGATCGAGTCCGACATCGACGCCGCCGAGGTCGTGCTGATGCTGGCGCCCGAGACCAACGGCCATGTCGCCGTCAAGGCGTGGGACGCGCTTTCCAAGCAAACGGGCCTGGAGCACGCGCATTTGGCGCTGCACCGCGAGGACGAGAAGATCCGCTTCCGCGACATCCAGTCGCAGCCGCGCAAGATCATCAGCTCGCCCACGTGGTCGGGGCTGGAAAGCGAGAAGGTCTCCTACAACGCCGGCTACACCAACGTGCACGAGCTCATTCCCTGGCGCACGCTCACCGGGCGGCAGCAGTTCTACCAGGACCACGACTGGATGCGCGCCTTCGGCGAAGGCTTCGTGGCCTACCGCCCGCCCGTGGACCTCAAGGCCGTGAGCCCGGTGATGGACCGCATGCCCAACGGCAACAAGGAGATCGCGCTCAACTTCATCACGCCGCACCAGAAGTGGGGCATCCACTCCACGTACAGCGACAACCTGATGATGCTCACGCTCAACCGCGGCGGCCCGGTCATCTGGCTCAGCGAGGTGGACGCGAGGAAGGCCGGCATCGTGGACAACGACTGGGTCGAGCTCTTCAATGCCAACGGCGCCATCGCCGCGCGTGCGGTGGTGAGCCAGCGCGTCAACGAGGGCATGACGCTCATGTACCACGCGCAGGAGAAGATCATCAACACGCCCGGGGCGGAGATCACGGGCACGCGGGGCGGCATACACAACTCGGTGACGCGCATCGTCACCAAGCCCACGCACATGATCGGCGGCTACGCCCAGTACAGCTACGGCTTCAACTACTACGGAACCATAGGCACCAACCGCGACGAGTTCGTCGTGGTGCGCAAGATGGCCAAGGTGGACTGGCTGGATGACGAGCCCGTTGCGGCCGCACACGCCTGACCCGCACCCGGGAAGAAACGGAGTACCGACATGAAAGTACGTGCTCAGATCGGCATGGTCCTGAACCTGGACAAGTGCATCGGCTGCCACACCTGTTCCGTCACCTGCAAGAACGTCTGGACCAACCGCAAGGGCCTGGAATACGCCTGGTTCAACAACGTCGAGACCAAGCCCGGCATCGGCTACCCCAAGGAGTGGGAGAACCAGGACAAGTGGAACGGCGGCTGGAGTCGCAACGCCGACGGCTCGATCGAGCCGCGCCAGGGGGGCAAGTGGAAGCTGCTCATGCGCATCTTCGCCAACCCCAACCTGCCGCAGATCGACGACTACTACGAGCCCTTCACCTTCGACTACGATCACCTGCAGTCCGCGCCGGAGAGCAAGGCCGCCCCCACGGCGCGCCCGCGCAGCCTGATCACGGGCCAGCGCATGCAGAAGATCGAATGGGGGCCGAACTGGGAGGAGATCCTCGGCGGCGAGTTCGCCAAGCGCAGCAAGGACGCGAACCTCGCGACCTTCGAGGCGGCGCAAAGGGAGATCGTCGGCCAGTTCGAGAACACCTTCATGATGTACCTGCCGCGGCTGTGCGAGCACTGCCTCAACCCGGCCTGCGTCGCATCGTGCCCGTCCGGCTCCATCTACAAGCGCGAGGAGGACGGCATCGTCCTCATCGACCAGGACAAGTGCCGCGGCTGGCGCATGTGCGTCTCCGGCTGCCCCTACAAGAAGATCTACTACAACTGGGAGACGGGCAAGGCCGAGAAGTGCATCTTCTGCTACCCGCGCATCGAGGCCGGGCAGCCCACGGTGTGCTCCGAGACCTGCGTGGGCCGCATCCGCTACCTGGGCGTGCTGCTCTATGACGCGGACCGCATCGAGCAGGCCGCCAGCATCGAGCACGACAAGGACCTCTACCAGGCGCAGCTCGACATCTTCCTGGACCCCAACGACCCGCGCGTGATCGAGCAGGCCCGCGCCGACGGCATCCCCGAGGCGTGGCTGGAATCCGCGCGCAGGAGCCCGGTCTACAAGATGGCCGTGGAGTGGAAGGTGGCGCTGCCGCTGCACCCCGAGTACCGCACGCTGCCCATGGTGTGGTACGTGCCGCCGCTGTCGCCCATCACGTCCGCAGCGCAGGCCGGGCACCTGGGCACCAATGGCCAGATCCCGGACGTGCAGCAGATGCGCATCCCCGTGCAGTACCTGGCCAACCTGCTGACGGCCGGCGACGAGAAGCCCGTGGTGCGCGCGCTGGAGCGCATGCTGGCCATGCGCGCCTACCAGCGCGACAAGCACGTGGAGGGGCGCGAGAACCTGTCGGTGCTCGCGCAGGTCGGCCTGGATCGCGCCGAGGTCGAGGCCATGTACCAGGTGATGGCCATCGCCAACTACGAGGACCGCTTCGTCATCCCGACGGCGCACCGCGAGTACGCCGAGAACGCCTTCGACGTGCGCGGTGGCTGCGGCTTCAGCTTCGGCAACGGCTGCTCGGACGGTGCGGGCGAAACCAGCCTGTTCGGCGCCAAGAAGCGCCGCACCATTCCCATCCAAGCCAGCGTCTGAGGCCAGGGGAGCAAGCGATGTTCAACAAGGCTAGGAACCACCGGCTCACCGCCCGCGTGCTCGCGGCGCTGCTGGGCTACCCGGGCGCCGAGCTTCGCGCCGCGCTGCCGCAACTGGCGCAGGCCCTGGACGAGGAGGGCGCGCTGCCCGCGGCGCGCCGCGACGAGCTGCGCGCGCTCATGGCGGGCCTGCAGCGCGGCGACGCCTACGAGCTGGAGGAGCGCTACGTCGAGACCTTCGACCGTGGCCGCGCCACCTCGCTGCACCTGTTCGAGCACGTGCACGGCGATTCGCGCGAACGCGGCCCGGCCATGATCGACCTGCTGCAGACCTACGAGCGCGCCGGCCTGTACTTGGGCGACGAGGAGTTGCCCGACCACTTGGGCGTGGTGCTGGAATTCGCCTCGACGCAGCCGCCGGCGGTGGCGCGGGAGTTCCTGGGCGAGATGGCGCACATCCTCAACGCCGTCTTCAGCGCGCTGCTCCAGCGCGGCAGCCCCTACGCCTGCGTGCTGGGTGCCGTGCTGGAGCTGGCCGGCGAGAAGCCGCAGGCCGTGGCGGTGCAGGCCGACGAGCCCCTGGACGAGGCCTGGGCCGAGCCGCCCGCCTTTGACGGCTGCAGCACGCGCGGGCAGTCCGCGCCCGGCCAAGCCCAGCCCATACACGTCGTGCGCAAGAACGCCGCCCACGCGGCACCCGCCCAAGGAGCGCAAGCATGAAAGCCCTGGACCATTTCTTCTTCGGCCTCTATCCCTACCTCTGCCTGGCCGTCTTCCTCGTCGGCAGCCTGATCCGCTTCGACCGCGACCAGTACACGTGGAAGAGCGACTCCTCGCAACTGCTGCGCGGCGGCAGCCTGCGCGTGGGCAGCAACCTGTTCCATGCCGGGGTGCTGTTCCTGCTGTTCGGCCACACGGTGGGCATGCTCACGCCGCACGCGCTGTATGAGCATTTCATGGGTGCGGGCACCAAGCAGATGATCGCCATGGCCAGCGGCGGCATCGCCGGGCTGCTGGCCTTCACCGGCGTGAACATCCTGCTCAACCGCCGGCTGTCCGACGCGCGCATCCGCGCCACGTCCAAGACCAGCGACATCGTGCTGCTGGTGCTGTTGTGGATTCAACTGGCGCTGGGCCTGGCGAGCCTTCCGTTCTCCGCCCAACACCTGGACGGCAGCGTGATGCTGGTGCTCTCCGATTGGGCGCAGCGCGTGGTGACGCTGCGCGTGGACGGGGCGGAGCTGGCCTCGGTGGGCTGGGTGTTCAAGCTGCACATGATCCTGGGCATGACGCTGTTCCTGGTGTTCCCCTTCACGCGGCTGGTGCACGTGTGGAGCGGGCTGGCCTCGGTGGCCTACGTGCTGCGTCCGTACCAGGTGGTGCGCAGCCGGCGCTTGAACCTGCCGGCGGGCCACCTGGCGCCGCGCCGCACGCTGGAAAACACCGTGGGCCGTCCGGCCGTGAGCGTGCACGGCAGTGCCGCGCCGGCCAGCGTGCAGCCGTCGCACGGACGGGGTTGAAACCAGGCCGCAACCAAGGAGCCCACCATGAGCGGATGTGCAGGCAACTCAGGCGACGGCTGCGGATGCAGTTGTGGCGGCGCGCGCCTTCAGGCGCGCGAGTTTGAAGTGATGGACGAGGCCGTGGCCGCCATGCTGGCCGTGCCACCACCGGTGGAGGCTGACGAGCCCGTGGCCCGCGTCAACGGCATCGCGCTGCATGCGCCGGGACAGCGGCCGGAGGAGGCGGCGCTGCGCCAGCGTGCGTACAGCGAGCTGCTGCGCCAGGCGGCGTTGGGCGCCGGCTTGCTGGACGCGGCGGACGTGCCGCAGCTCGACGGCAGCATGAGCGCCGCGGCGTCGCTGGCCATAGAGGCGTTGCTGGAGCGCGCGCTGCAACTGCCCGTCATCGACGAGGCCGCGTGCCGCCGCCACCACGCGGCCCAGCCGCGGCGCTTCGGCGGGCCGGAGCGTGTGGCGCTGCGCCATGTGCTGTTCGCCGTCACCCCGGGTGTGGACCTCAACGCGCTGCGCAAGCGCGCCGAGGCGCTGCTGCTGGAGCTGCGCTGCGCCTCGGCGCAGGACGGCGCGTTCGGCAAGGCCGCCGCCGAGCTGTCCAACTGCCCAAGCGGCGCGCACGGGGGCGCGTTGGGCGAGCTCACCGCGGCGGACGTGGTGCCGGAGCTCGGCAAGGAAATCTTCGGCCACGCCGAGGTCGGCGTGCTGCCGCGCCTGGTGCACAGCCGGCATGGCTTGCACGTGGTGGAGGTGCTCAAGCGGGAGCTGGGCGATCCGCCGCCGTTCGAGCAGGTGCACGCCGCGGTGGCCCAGTCCATGCGGCAGCACGCCTGGGTGCTGGCGCTGCGGCAGTACCTGCAACGGCTGGCGGGCACGGCCGAGCTGGCGCATGTCAGCCTCGACGGGGCCGATACGCCGCTGGTGCAATGAGCACGGCCGGGTCGCGGTACAGGCCACCGCGGGCCTTGGGCTGACGGCGCGCCCGGCCATGGCATGAAGCCGTGGCGCCCGCGCAGCCCCATCAAGCTCACCGGCGGGCCTTCGAGGTGAGACAGTTGAGGGCGCGGACGGCACGCTGAATATCGGCAATGGGGATTATGTCAACCTAATTGTGCAGGCGCTGTCGCCGCGGGTGGGCTTTTTGGGGCCCTTGATGGCTTTCCCCGTGCAGGCGGCGCGCTGGGGCGTGTCACTGGTTGCGCCGGCACCGCCTGCCCTGCGCTGGAGTTTCCATGTCCCCCGTCATCCACAGCCTCCTGGAGACCGATCTCTACAAGTTCACGATGTGGCAGGCCATGCTGCACCGGCACCCGCGCACGCAGGCCGAATACCACTTCGTGTGCCGCAACCGCGAAAGCGCCGACCTGGGCGCGCTGCTGCCGCAGGTCGAGCAGGAACTGGACGCGCTGTGCAGCCTGAGCTTCAGCAAGGCCGAGCTGGCCTACCTGCGCTCGCTGCGCTACATCAGCCCGGACTTCGTGGACTTCCTGCGCATCTTCCGCTTCCAGCGCGAGTTCATCCGGGCTTGGGCCGACGGCGATGAGCTGCACATCGTCGCCGAGGGCCCGCAGGTGCACGTGATGGCGTTCGAGATCTACGTGCTGGCCATCGTCAGCGAGCTGCACTACCGCCGCTTCGACGCCGAACCGGCGCTGGCCGAAGGCCGGCACCGCCTGCGCGCCAAGCTTGAAACGCTGCAGGCCTTCGACGCGGAGCCCAAGCGCCGCAATCCCTTCGACCTGTTCGACTTCGGCATACGCCGCCGCTTCAGCGGCCCCTGGCACCGCGAGGTGGTGGACGCTTTCCGGCGCGCCGTGCCGCAGTACTTCAAGGGCACGTCCAACGTCTTCCTGGCCGCCGAGCTGGACCTCGTGCCCATAGGCACCATGGCCCACGAGTACCTGCAGATGTACCAGGCGCTGGGCGTGCGGCTGCGCGACCACCAGAAGGCCGCGCTGGAAGACTGGGTGCAGGAGTACCGCGGTGACCTGGGCACGGCGCTGACCGACGTGGTGGGCATGCGCGCCTTCCTCTCCGACTTCGACCTCTACTTCGCCAAGCTCTTCGACGGCCTGCGCCACGACTCCGGCGATCCCTACTGGTGGGGCGAGCTGGCCCTGGCCCATTACGACAAGCTGCGCATAGACCCCGGCACCAAGCGGCTGGTCTTCTCCGACGGCCTGGACGTGGACAAGGCCCTGGCCCTGTACCGCCACTTCGCCGACCGCACGCAGTGCGGCTTCGGCATCGGCACGCACCTGACCAACGACCTGGGCCTGCCCGCGCTCAACATCGTCATGAAGCTGGTGCGCTGCAACGGCCAGCCCGTGGCCAAGCTCTCCGACTCGCCGGGCAAGACGCTGGCCACCGACGCCACCTTCCTGGCCTACCTGCGCCAGGTCTTCGACGCCCCGGCGGCCTGACGCCGGCTGGCCGCGTCCGGCCGTCGCCACCAAGGCACTTCATTTGCTGTGCGCCGCTGAGCCTTGAACCCGGCGGCTGCCCGCCTTGCGCCGCAGCCCTGTCCTTTGCACGTCCCATCCTGGTGCCGTTCTCCGTGCGCAGCCGCGGGGCGGTGCCGCATGCCCGGGCCGTTGTCCTGCCGGCGGCGTAACGCCTCGCGCGCCCCGCGCGGCCTTGCCGACGCCTGCCGCAGCCCTGCGCGCATGCACTTTCGCGGGTTCCCAGCGCCTCGGCGTGGTGGGAGCACCACTGCTGCGCTGCAACATGCCGGCAAAACCCGTAGAATGAACGTTCATTCAGTAAAAACCATTCCGGGTGTGCTTCGCGCCCGCGTTGCCACTCCTTACGCCATGCACATGCTGCGTCCTCCTTACCGCCTCACTTTTTCCACCACCTTGCTGGCGCTGGCCTGCACGGCTGTCGTCATGCTGGCGGGCTGTTCCAAGGAACAGCCCGCCGCCGCGCCGGCCGCGCCGCCGCCGGCCCAAGTGGGCGTGATGACGGTGCAGGCTCAGCCGCTGACGCTGCGCACCGAGCTGGCCGGGCGCACCACGCCCTACCTCGTGGCCGAGGTGCGGCCGCAGGTGGGCGGCATCATCCAGAAGCGGCTGTTCGAGGAAGGCAGCTTCGTCAAGGCGGGCCAGACGCTCTACCAGATCGACCCCGCCACGCTGCAGGCCGACCTGGAAAGTGCCCGCGCCACGCTGGCCAAGGCGCAGGCCAATCTCGCCACGGCCGACCTGCGCGCGCGCCGCTACGACGAGCTGGTCACCATCGACGCCGTGAGCAAGCAGGCCCGCGACGATGCGCAGGCCCAGCTGCTGCAGGCCAAGGCCGACGTGGCCACGGCCAATGCGGCGGTGAAGACGGCGCAGATCCGCGTCGACTACGCCCGCGTGAGCGCGCCCATCTCCGGCATCGCGGGCCGCTCCACCGTCACGCCGGGAGCCCTCGTCACCGCCACGCAAACCGCGCCGCTGGTGACCGTGCAGCAGCTCGACCCCATCTACGTGGACATCCAGCGTGCCAGCGCCGAGCTGCTGCAACTGCAGCGGGCCTTTGCTTCCGGCAAGCTGCAGCGCCTGGACGGCAACCGCGCCCGCGTCAAGCTGCAGCTCGAAGACGGCAGCACCTTCCCCGTGGAAGGCACGCTGAAGTTCGCCGAGGCCACCGTGGACCCCACCAGCGGCAACGTCACGCTGCGCGCCGTCTTCCCCAACCCCAAGGGCACGCTGCTGCCGGGCATGTACGTGCGCGCGCTGCTGGACGAGGGCACGACGCAGCAGGCCATCCTGGTGCCGCAGCGCGCCGTCACGCGCGACCCCAAGGGCAACGCCCTGGCCATGGTGCTGGGCGACGACGGCAAGGTGCAGCCGCGTCCGCTCAAGGTGGACCGTTCCGTGGGCGACCAGTGGCTGGTGACCGACGGCCTCAAGCCGGGCGACAAGCTCATCGTGGACGGGCTGCAGAAGGTGCGCCCGGGCGCACCCGCACGCGGCGTGCCGGCGGAGGCCGCGTCGGCGCCGGCTTCCGGCGTCCCCGGCGCGCCGGCCGGTGCCGCCTCCGGCGCGCCGACCTCGGGTGCCGGCGCCGCGCCCGCGGCCGCTGCTTCTTCCGCTTCCGGCGTCAACGCGACGACCGCCGCCAACTGACACGCTGAAGGCGCCTTCACATGTCCCGCTTCTTCATCGATCGGCCCATCTTCGCGTGGGTGATCGCCATCATCATCATGCTGGCCGGCGCGCTGGCCATACGCACGCTGGCCATCGAGCAGTACCCGCCGATCGCGCCGCCGCAGATCACCATCAACGCCGTGTACCCCGGCGCCTCCGCCAAGACGCTGGAGGACACGGTGACGCAGATCATCGAGCAGCGCATGAAGGGCCTGGACGGCCTGACCTACATGTCGTCCACCAGCGACGCGCAGGGCAACGTGGCCATCACGCTGACCTTCGACGCTCGCACCAACCCCGACATCGCGCAGGTGCAGGTGCAGAACAAGCTCGCCGCCGCCACCTCGCTGCTGCCGCAGGAGGTGCAGCGCCAGGGCGTGCAGGTGGTCAAGAGCCGCGTCAACTTCCTGATGGTGCTGGGCTTCGTGTCCGAGGACGGTTCCATGAACCGCACCGACATCTCGGACTACGTCTCCTCGCAGCTCATAGACCCGCTCAGCCGCGTCCCCGGCGTCGGTGAAGTCACTTTGTTCGGCGCCCAGTACGCCATGCGCGTGTGGCTGGACCCGGGCAAGCTCGACCAGTACAAGCTCACGCCCGCCGACGTGGCCGCGGCCATCAAGGCGCAAAACGCGCAGGTGTCCGCCGGCCAGTTGGGCGCCGCGCCCGCGCAGGCCGGCCAGCAGCTCAACGCCACGGTGACGGCGCAGACGCGCCTGCAAACGCCGCAGCAGTTCGAAGGCATCCTGCTGCGCACCACGACCGAAGGCGGCCAGGTGCACCTGCGCGACGTGGCGCGGGTGGAAATCGGCGCCGAGACCTACTCGCTGGAGTCCCGCTACAACGGCAGCCCCGCTGCCGGTGTGGCGCTGCGCCTGGCCACCGGCGCCAACGCGCTGGACACGGCCGACGCCGCCCGCGCCGCGCTGCAGCGCCTGGAAAAGAACTTCCCCGCCGGCATGAAGGCCGTGGTGGCCTACGACACGACGCCTTTCGTGCGCCTGTCCATCGAGGAGGTGGTCAAGACGCTGATCGAGGCCGTGGTGCTCGTGTTCCTGGTGATGTTCCTGTTCCTGCAGAACTTCCGCGCCACGCTGATCCCGACGATCGCCGTGCCCGTGGTGCTGCTGGGCACCTTCGGCGTGATGTCGGTGGCGGGCTTCTCCATCAACACGCTGACCATGTTCGGCCTGGTGCTGGCCATCGGCCTGCTGGTGGACGACGCCATCGTGGTGGTGGAGAACGTCGAGCGCGTGATGACCGAGGAGGGCCTGTCGCCCCGCGACGCCACGCGCAAGTCCATGCAGCAGATCACCGGCGCGCTGATCGGCATCGCCCTGGTGCTGTGCGCGGTGCTGGTGCCCATGGCCTTCTTCGGCGGCTCCACCGGCGTGATCTACCGCCAGTTCTCCATCACCATCGTCTCGGCCATGGCGCTGTCGGTGCTGGTGGCGCTGGTCCTCACGCCCGCGCTGTGCGCGACCATCCTCAAGCCCGTCAAGAAGGGCGAGCACCACGCGCACGGCCGCTTCTTCACCTGGTTCAACCGCACTTTCGACCGGGGCACCAACGGCACGCAGCGCAACGTCTCGCGCATCCTCTCGCGCCGCGGCCGCTGGCTGCTGGTGTACGGCGTGATCGTCGCGGGCCTGGCCGTGCTCTTCGTCCGGCTGCCGCAGTCCTTCCTGCCGGACGAGGACCAGGGCATCCTGTTCACGCAAATCCAGTTGCCCGCCGGCGCCACGCAGCAGCGCACGCTGCAGGTGATCGAACGCGTCGAGAAGCACTTCCTGGAGAAGGAAAGCTCGCGCGTGCAGTCCATCTTCACCGTGGCGGGCTTCAGCTTCGCCGGCCGCGGCGAAAACATGGGCATCGGCTTCGTCCGCATGAAGGACTGGAGCGAGCGCAAGGGTGCCGAGAACAGCGTGCGCGCCATCGCCGGCCGCGCCATGGGTACCTTCATGCAGTGGCGCGACGCCATGGCCTTCGCCTTTGCGCCGCCCGCGGTGATCGAGCTGGGCAACGCCACGGGCTTCGAGTTCTACCTGCAGGACCAGGCCGGCCTGGGCCACGAGGCGCTGATGCAGGCGCGCAACCAGTTCCTGGGCATGGCGTCCAAGGAGCCGTCGCTGGTGGCGGTGCGGCCCAACGGGCTGGACGACTCGCCGCAGCTGCGCATCGACGTGGACCAGGCCAAGGCCGGCGCGTTGGGCGTGTCGGTGGCCAGCATCAACGACATGCTCGCCAGCGCCTGGGGCGGCTCCTATGTGGACGACTTCATCGACCGCGGCCGCGTCAAGCGCGTCTACATGCAGGCCGACGCCCCTTTCCGCATGCAGCCCGAGGACCTCAACGACTGGAAGGTGCGCAACGCCTCCGGCCAGATGGTGCCCTTCAGCGCCTTTGCCAACGCGCACTGGGAGCTGGGCTCGCCGCGGCTGGAGCGCTTCAACGGCGTGAGCGCGGTGCAGATCCAGGGCCAGGCCGCGCCGGGCACCAGCTCCGGCGACGCGCTCAAGACCGTGGAGAGGCTGTCGGCGCAACTGCCTCCGGGCTTCGGCATCTCGTTCAGCGGCCTGTCCTACCAGGAGCGCATCTCCGGCTCGCAGGCGCCGGCCCTCTACGCCATCTCCATCCTGGTCGTGTTCCTGTGCCTGGCGGCGCTGTATGAAAGCTGGTCCATCCCCTTCGCGGTGATGCTGGTGGTGCCCCTGGGCGTGTTGGGCGCGGTGCTGGCCGCCTTCGGCCGCGGCTTGAGCAACGACGTGTACTTCCAGGTCGGCCTGCTGGTGACCGTGGGCCTGTCGGCCAAGAACGCCATCCTGATCGTGGAGTTCGCCAAGGACCTGATGGAACAGGGCCAGGGCATCGTGGAAGCGACGCTGGAGGCGGTGCGGCTGCGCCTGCGGCCCATCCTGATGACGTCGCTGGCCTTCGGCCTGGGCGTGCTGCCGCTGGCGCTGGCCACCGGCGCCGGGTCCGGCTCGCAGAACGCCATCGGCACCGGCGTGTTGGGCGGCATGCTGGCCGCCACGCTGCTGGGCATCTTCTTCGTCCCGCTGTTCTTCGTCGTCGTCCGCAGCCGCTTCAAGGGCAAGACGGCGCCTTCCGCGGCTGGCGCCGCCTCCGCTTCGGTGGCGGGTGACCATGCCTGAGCAAGCCATGAATAGAAACTTCCCCCGACTGGCCGCGGCGGCCGTGGCCGCCCTCGCCTTCCTCAGCGGCTGCGCGAGCCTGGCGCCCACCTACGAGCGTCCGGCCGCGCCGGTGCCGGCGCAACTGGGCAGCACCACGGCCGATACCGCCGCCGCGGCCACGGCCGTGGCCGACATCGGCTGGCAGTCCTTCTTCGGCGACGAGCGGCTGCAAAAGGTGATCGCGCTGGCGCTGGAGAACAACCGCGACCTGCGCATCGCCGCGCTCAACATCGAGCGTGCCCGCGGCCTCTACGGCGTGCAGCAGGCCGACCTGCTGCCCTCCGTGGGCGTGGCCGCCGGCCAGACCGCGCAGCGCGTGCCGGGCGACCTCAGCACCAGCGGCCAGGCCCGCGTCACGCGCCAGTACAGCGCCACGCTGGGCTTCAGCGCCTACGAGCTGGACCTGTTCGGCCGCGTGCGCAGCCTCAACGACGCCTCGCTGCAGCAGTTCCTCTCCAGCCAGGAGGCGCGCCGCGCCACGCACATCGGCCTGGTGTCGCAGGTGGCGGCGAGCTGGCTGACGCTGGCCGCCGACCGCCAGCGCCAGTCGCTGGCCGAGGCCACGTTCAAGAGCCAGTCCGACACGCTGCGCCTGACGCAGCGGCGCTTCGAGCTGGGCGTGTCGTCGGACCTGGACGTGCAGCGCGCCCGCACCACGGTGGAAACCGCCCGCGCCGACGCCGCGCGCTATGCCGGCCAGGTGCAGTCCGACCTGCAGTCGCTGCAGCTGGTGGTGGGCCGGCCCGTGCCGGCCGAGCTGCTGCCCAACGAGCAGGCGCTGTCGCTGGCCTTCGCACCGCTGCCCGCGGGCCTGTCGTCCGAGGTGCTGCTGCAGCGGCCGGACGTGGCGCAGGCCGAGCGCGACCTGCAGGCGGCCAACGCCACCATTGGGGCGGCGCGCGCGGCCTTCTTTCCCCGCATCTCGCTCACCGCCTCCATCGGCACGGCCAGCTCCTCGCTGTCCGGCCTCTTCGGCGCGGGGTCGGGCATCTGGAGCTTCGTGCCGCAACTGGCGCTGCCCATCTTCGACCAGGGCCGCAACCGGGCTAATCTGCAGGTGGCGCAGGCCGACCGCGACATCCGCGTGGCGACCTATGAGCGCAGCATCCAGTCGGCCTTCCGCGAGGTGGCCGAGGGGCTGGCGCAGCGCGAAAGCCTGGTGGAGCAGCTTGCCGCGCAGCAGTCGCTGGAAGAAGCGGCACAGCGGGCGCAGTTCCTGTCGCAGGCGCGATTCGAGCGCGGCGTGGACGATTTCCTGAGCGTGCTGGACGCCCAGCGCTCGCTCTACACGGCGCAGCAGGGGCGCATCACCACAGCGCTGGCGCAGCAGATCAACGCCGTGACGCTGTACAAGGCGCTGGGCGGCGGCTGGGAAGCCTCCACCCGCACGGCGTCCACCGCCGCCGGCGGAGCCCGCTGACATGGCGCCGCCCAGCGACAGCGAGCGCGCCGAGGCGCGCCGCCAGCAGGTGCTGGACGCGGCGGCCCAGTGCTTCCGCGGCCACGGCTTCCATGGCGCGAGCATGGCCGAGATCGCCCGCACCGCGGGCATGAGCCCCGGCCACATCTACAACCTGTTCCAGAACAAGGAAGACCTGATCGCCGCCATCGTGGCGCGCGACCAGGCCAACTGGCTGGCCAAGGCTGAGGCCATGCTGCGCGCGCCGGACGTGGCCCAGGCCATGCTCGACGGCGTTCAGCAGGGCGTGGAGGAATGCACCGCGGCGGCCGACGCCGCCTTGCGCCTGGAAGTGGCCGCCGAGGCGGGCCGCAACCCCAAGCTCGCGGCCATCGTCCAGGCGGCGGATGCCGCCAGCCGCGAGCGCTGCAAGGCGCTGCTGCGCTTGGCGCTGCGACAGCGCGGCGTGGAACTGGAGCCGACCACGCTGTGCGCGCGTGCATCCGCGTTGGCGGCCATCTTTGACGGGCTCATGGTGCGCTGCGTGCGCGAGTCCGGTGTGGACCGCGCTGCCTTGACGTCGGAAATCCGCCGCCTGGTCCAGGCTTTGATCGAAGCCTGAAAGAGCAGGGTAAGGAAGAGGTCTTCGGACCTCTTTACAACATACACGTAACTTTTGGAGTGCAACTTATTGCTACCCTGCCCTGATTATTTTAAAAATGCACCAGCATTTTATTTATTAATAACTCCTTGATAAATGGCGCAACAATTTCAATTATTTGAATATATATCACGGCTTATTTGGCAGTGAGCCAACCGCCTCTCCAGGCTGGATGGCTGGGTTTTGGGCCGATTGAGAGAAACAAAGAAGATTTCAGGTCAAGTAAAAGTAAATCGCGGCTTGACATGAAAATTTAAAAAAACCAGGGTATCACTTGTTCTCAAAGGACACGTGTATGTTGTACTTTGAGGTCCATTTACTCGGATCAAGGGTTGCAACGTTGAGCACAAAAAAACCGGCTGCGTACGGCCGGTTTTGCTGAACAAACGGCCGATGAATCAGGCCGTCGGCGGCACCGCCACCGTGGCGGCCTGGCGTGCGGCTTGTTGCGTGGCTTTGGCCAAGGTTGCGGGCGCCTGCTGCATCAGCGTGGCGCTGCCTTGGCCCAGTTCCATCAGAAATTCCATGTAGTTTTTCATCAGGCCCATCATCAAATCGGCCAGGGCGTTGGGCGGCACGGCCATGGGCGAGGCCGAGGGCTGCTGAT
This sequence comes from Azohydromonas lata NBRC 102462, assembly GCF_001571085.1. Lineage (GTDB taxonomy): Bacteria > Pseudomonadota > Gammaproteobacteria > Burkholderiales > Burkholderiaceae_C > Azohydromonas > Azohydromonas lata. The sequence goes on along the minus strand of NZ_BCTC01000008.1, from coordinate 19,452 downwards.
TGAACATGCGCTGCGCCTGCGTCATGGCCTGGGAAACCATTTCCGGCGACAGCGAGAATTTGGTCAGCAATTCGAGGTTGGATTGCGCCAGTTTGGTGAACGGGGCCATGAAGGGTTGCATCACGTCGGAGGGCATGCGGAAACTCCACTGGTTGGGAATGAAGGCCACGGGCTGTCTTCTAGAGAAATGGGCACCGGGCGCGGTACAGCGTCGGACCCTGGCTACCACCGCGCATCAGCCCGGCAGGCCCAGGGTTTCCACCAAAAGAGCAGGCGGCTTGCCCGCTGTGAAACCCCGTTGCCGTCAACCGCGTACCCGCTATGCCGCGTTGGAACCGGATCGGCTTTCCCAGCCCCGCAACAACTGCCCGGCTTGGCCCTGCTGCAGGGCGGGCACGCACTTGCTTACGACAATCGCACCATGTTCTCCAAATTCCTGACCTTTTCCGCCGCCCTGCTGCTCAGTGTCGTGGCGGTTGCCCAACCCTCCGGCAGCGACAACGCCCAATGCGTGGCGGTCTTGAAGCTGCAGTCCAACGATCTGGCCGGCCAGGTCAAGGCCGGCAACGAGGCACGCAAGCCCGAATTGCTGCAAGTGCTGCGTCAAGGCGCCGCCTTCGTGGGTGACGCATGGCTGGACGGCTCACGTGACGAGGACAAAGCCAAGGCCAAGCTGGACCAGGCCGAGGATCAAGTCCGCAGGCTGGAACCCGCCAAGGCCCGTGCGCTGCGACAGCAATGCAGTACGGAGGCCGACACCATGATCCGCCAGGCCCCCGGCTGGCAGCGCAAGGTCATAGACCGCTTCGCGCAGGCCCGCATGGACAAGATGCTGCAGTCGCCGCAGTAAGCGGCGGCGCCTGACGGCCGCGGCGGCCGCATCAGTCGCCGGCGGCGGGTGGCGGCTCCTGCACCGCTCCTTCGCGCGTCAGCAGCGCGCGCTTGCGCTCCACGCCCCAGCGGTAGCCGGAAATCCCGCCGTCACTGCGGACGATGCGGTGGCAGGGAATGGCCACCGCCAGCACGTTGGCCGCGCAGGCGCCGGCCACGGCACGCACCGCGGCGGCCGAACCCACGCGCGCGGCCAGTTCGGCGTAGCTCAAGGTCTGGCCCGGCGGCACCTGCTGCAGCGCCTGCCACACCCGCTGCTGGAAAGCCGTGCCGCGGATGTCCAGCGGCAGCGCCACAGGCGCGCGCGGGTCGTCCACCAGGCCCACCACGCGCGCCACCAGCGACTCGAAATCCGCGTCGCCCCCATGCAGCCGCGCCTGCGGAAAGCGGCCTTGCAGTTCCTGGACAAGCGCGTCGGCCTCGTCACCCAGCGAGATCGCGCACACGCCGCGCCCGCTGCAGGCCACCAGGATGGCGCCCAAGCTGCACTGGCCCACGGCGAAGCGGATGTCCGCCTCCTGCCCGCCCTTGCGGTACTGGCCGGGCGCCATGCCCAGCAGCGCGTCGGCTTGCGCATAAAAGCGCCCGCTGGAGTTGAAGCCCGCCCCGTACAGCGCCTGCGTGACGTTGGCCTCGCCGTCCGCCAGTGCCTGCTGCACGCGCCGCGCGCGCAGGGCTTGGGCGTAGGCACGGGGCGTGAGGCCCATGGCGGCTTGGAACACACGGCGCAACTGCACGGCGCTCATGCCGGCCTGCTGCGCCAGTGCCTGCAGCGGCGGCGGCGTGTCCTCGGCCTCGATGTGGCGGCACAGCACGGCAATCAACTGCGCGCGCCGCACCGCAGGTGCCTCGCCGTCCGGATCGCAGCGCCGGCAGGCGCGAAAACCCGCTGACCGCGCCAACCCGGCATTTTCGAAAAACACCACGTTGCCCGGCCGCGCCCGCCGCGAGGGACAGGCCGGACGGCAATAAATACCGGTGCTTCGAACGGCGTAAATGAAATCAGCCTGCGGATCGCGGGTCAGGACGGCGCTCCAGCGCGCATCCGTCGAAGCGGTTTCATTGGAAATGGCGATGGAATTCATGGCGGGGTTGGTCAGCGCGTGGACTACGGCAGAACTGTAGAGGCCGGCCGCGCGCCAAACACCTCGCTAACGAACATCAAAACCACCGGACACGCTGGCCGGGCCTGCTCCACGCGCAACGGCGGCTGCGCGGAGCAGTCGCAATGCCGTCAAGGCCACCGCCCGCGCGTGCTGCGGCAGACTTCGTGCACCGGGCTCAACCTCCAGGCTGTTCCTGCTCCTGTTCCTGCTTTTGGGCGGCATGGTCCTGCTGGAATTCGGGTTTGAGCTCGGCCACTCGATAGCCCTCCTTGAGCAGCGCCTTGCGCAGCCACTCAGGGTGCTCGCCGTCGCCGTCCCAGGTTTCACCGGTCACCGGATGGCGGTATTTCACATACCCCGGCAAGGGGGCGCTGGTGCGGCGGGCAGGCGCTGGCGACAACGAGCCCAACTCCTCCGGCGTGATGTTCCAAAACTCCATCAACTGCCGAATCTGGTGCATGGCAATGCGTCGCGCCCTGCTCGCGTTATCAAGGTCTGTCATGGGTGAACGAATAGGGAGAAGAACCGCAACGGCTGGGATGAACCGACACGCGGGCTTGGGCAGTAAGAAGTGGGCAATAAATGCGCCTTGTATAATAAATTTACATAATTCACGCAATCAAGGCCTTTGCATTCCAACGCGTGTACTCCCGTTTTCTACGAATTCAGGCTCAAACCGGGTTCTGAACGCGTGCCCTATGACTGCGAAATTTGCATGGAAACATCAGAAAAGCGTTCCAGTGGCAAGGTCGCTTTTGGCAGCGGCGTTGGGCGAACGCTGTAACTGATACATTTTCGCGATGGCCCGCGTGACGCGGCCCCTGCCTGAAAGCCTGTACTGACCGACGCAGGCTTGCTCGATTCGCCACTTCTCGGTCTTTGCGCTGCTGCGGTTGTCTGTCAATGGCAGGCAACGGCGTTGCGCTCCGCGGTTTCGGCATTCGGCCGGAATCTTTTTAAGTTTTCCGGCCAGGTGCCGCGTGCGAAAGCGGCGCCGGCTGCCGCGTTGGGCAGCCTGCTTGGGCCGGCTATTGAAAGACGTCCATAGACACCTTCACCCCCCAGCCCTTTTGCCGTCCGGCTGCCCTGGTGCAGCCCTGCCCGCGAGCACGCCGCAGCATGTGTGCCCGCATCCACTTCAAGCTGATGACTGCGTGACCCCATGGCCAAGGAAGAACTCATCTCCATGAACGGCGTGGTGCGCGAAGTCCTGCCCGACTCGCGTTTCCGCGTGGAACTGGAAAACGGCCACGAACTGGTGGCCTACACCGCGGGGCGCATGCGCAAACACCACATCCGCATCCTTGCCGGCGACAGTGTTTCGCTGGAACTCTCCCCCTACGACCTCAGCAAGGCGCGCATCACGTTCCGTCATCTGGAGCGCCGCGGCCCGGCTGCCGATTTCCAAGGAGGACGCTCGCGATGAAGCCCCAAGACGAAACCACTACCGTCATTCAGGACGACGGCCTGCGCTACAAGCGCAAGGCCGCCGGCTCGCCGTTCAGCCCCGGCGGCAGCGGCGGCATGCATCTGGCCACCATGTCCTGCTTCAAATGCGGCGTGCACCGCCCGCGCGCGGAACTCGTGTCCAAGAAGCTGCTGGGCAAGAACCAGCTCGTCTGCGCCGCCGGCTGCAAGTCCCGCTGAAGACGCGGGCCGCTCACGCGCCGCGTTGCGCCCCGCCGGCCTTCATGACAAGGGCGCGCAGCCCGCGGCAGGCGCCGGCAGCGTGAGCACCACCTCGGCGGCGCCTGCCGTCGCGTCCCGCTCACAGGACACCGCATCTCCCAGCCGCGCGCGCAGCGCGGCGCGCGTCCCGGCCGGCAGCGGCCATTTGAAACGCCCGTCGGCGCCGCTGAGCACGCCAATCTCGGCCAGCGGCCGGGGCGGACGCTCCAGCGAGCGGGCCTCGATCAGCGCCCCCGCCACGGGCCGCCCCGCGCCGTCCACCACCCGCCCCGATACGCCCTGAGCCGCGGCCACCGCAGCGCCGGGGCCGCCGCCCACGCCTGCTGGTACTTGCGGCTGCGCCTGCCGCGCGCAGCCGACGCAGCCCGCCGCAGCCAGCGCCAGCGCCATCGCCGGCAGCCACGCGGCGCGGCGCGCCCGCGGCCTCACGGCGCGTTCTTCCACGCCGTCAAGTTGGCGGCCACGGACTGGTTGATGCGCGTGCCGCTGTTGGTGGGGCCGAAATCTGCGTAGGCGTGTATGGCCACCACGCAGGTACCGAAGCAGTTGGCCTTGCTGGCGCCGCGGTCGGCTTCTATCACCGGTGCGCCGCTCTGGCCGCCGGCGGTGTCTATGCCGTAGTGCATCTTGCGCTGCTCGGTGGAGAGGATGTTGCCGGCGCCGCCCCACATCGTCCCCTTGGGCTTGTCACCGGGATAGCCGACCACCAGCACCGCCAGGCCGGTCTGCGAGTCGGCCGTGGCGTAGTAGCCGAACCAGCCCGTGGTCTCGCCGATGGAGCAGTTGAGCTTGATGGCGCCGTAGTCGAAGTCTTCGCGCCCCTCCTCCGTCCACTTGGCCACGGCGTACAGCCGCCGCGCGCCGCAGGAGCCGAAGGGCGCCAGCCCGTTGTTGAAGGCGGGATAGAACTTGACGTCGCGGCTCCAGCTGCCGCCGGCGCCTTCGTGCACGCAGTGGCCGGCCGTGGCCACGGTGTCCTTGCTGATCAGGAAAGCGGTGCAGGAGAACTCGAATCCCCCTTGCGTGAAAGTCAGGAAGCCGATGGCCCGATAGGGAAAGCCGGATTCCCGGGGATACAGCCGAAAGCGCCGGTCGGGGCCGACCACCGCCTCGGGTTGGGCGCGGTCGCCGCCCGCGCGCGCGTAAGGCGGCAGCTTGGGCTGGTAGCGGCTGCGGAAGTCCGCCAAGGCCGCGCCGGAGAGCGTGAAGGCCGGGAACTCGGCCTTGGCGTCCGGCGCCGCGCCCTCGCGCAACGCCCCAGCGAAGGACGCCCCCGTGTCGGCCGAGAGTGCCGCCAGCACGCTGCCGTCGCTGCTGACCGTGCGCTGCACGTCCGCCTGCGCCTGCACGGCACCGGCCGCGCTCAACAGGGCGACAGCCGCCCATCGCGCCGAGCGGCGCGCCCGCATTGTTCTTACTTCCATGTCCTCGTCTCCCGTGACGACACGCCCGCAAGGGCTCGACGCAGCGTGGAGCAGGCGGCGCGCCCGCCAGGCTCAAGGCCGTGTCATGGCGAGCGTGGAAGCGGCGTGCGCGTTCAGCCCGGCACCAGCTCCAGCGTCGCCACCGTGCCGCCGCCCTCCTGGGAAGCCATGGTCAGCGTGCCGTCCATGGCCTCGGCCAGCCGGCGCGAGATCACCAGGCCCAACCCGGTGCCCGGGATGGACGTGCGCTCGCGGCCGGCGCGAGCAAAAGGTTGAAACACCTGCTGCAACTGCTGCTGTGTCATGCCGATGCCGTCGTCGGCCAGCCGCACCCGCACGCGGCCCTGCACGCGCTCGGCCGTCACGCGCAGCTCGCCGCCCGGGCGGTTGTACTTGATGGCGTTGGAGACGAGGTTGGAGAGGATTTGCCGCAGCCGCGTCGGGTCGGCGCGCACCTGCAGCCCGGCCGGCACGTCCTCCAGCAGGCTGACCTGCTGCGCGCGCGCCTGCGGCATGAGCAGCGACAGCGCCAGTTGCACGCATTGCGCCAGCGGCACGGTTTCCATCTCCACGCGCAACTGGCCCTCATGGGCGCGTTGCAGCACCAGCAGGTCATCCACCATGGCCAGCAGGTGGCGGCCGGCCTCCTCGATGTGCTGCAGGTACTGCTCCGACTTGGACTGCTTGGCCTCGAAGGGCGTGAGGCGCAGCAACTGCGTGAAGCCCAGCACCGCGTTGAGCGGCGTGCGCATCTCGTGGCTCACGCGCGAGAGCAGTTGCGCCTGCGCGTGCTGCTGCGCCTCGCGCAGCTCCAGGGCGCGGCGCTCGGCCTCCAGCTCGGCGCGCTGCCGCTGGGCCAGTTTCTGGTCGCTGATGTCCTGCACCTGGTAGAGCAGGCGCGGCGAGGCGTCGTGCGGCTCCAGCAGCGACACGCTCACCTGCGTCCACACCACGGCGCCGTCGGCGCGCAGGTAGCGCTTCTCGAACTGCACGCTGCGGCTGCTGCCGTCGCACAGCGCGCGCAGGTGGGAGGACTCGACCGCGGCATCGTCCGGATGCGTGAGCGCGCCGTGCGCGCGGCCCTGCAGCGCCGGCAGCGCCAGGCCCAGCAGCCGCGCCAGCGTCTGGTTGGCCTGCAGCACCTCGCCCAGCAGCGACACCAGCGCCATGCCTTGCGGCGCGTCGTCGAACACATGGCGCCAGCGCTGCTCGCTGTCCAGCAGCTGCTGCTCCATCTGCGAGCGGGCCAGCGCCACTTCTATGCACGCGCGCAGCTCCCCGGGCTGGAACGGTTTGGTCAGATAGCCGTGCGGCGCCGTGCCCACGGCCTGCGCCAGCGTGCCCAGGTCGGTGTGCGAGCTCAGGAAGATCACCGGCATGGCGCCGCCGGCCTGCTTGAGCGCCTCCGCGGCCTGCACGCCGTTGAGCGGGCCGCGGATGTTGATGTCCATGAGCACCAGGTCCGGCAGCTCCCGCGCCGCCAGGGCCAGCGCATCGGCGGCGCTGTCGGCCGGCCCAACCACGCGGTAACCCATGTCCTCCAGTTGCAACTGCAGGTCCAGCGCGATCACCGCATCGTCCTCGACGATCAGGATGGTGACGGCCGGCGCGGCGGCGCGCAGCGTATTGGTAGGCGAGGGACAAAAGTTCATGAAATGCACATGCAGCTTGGCGCCGCCCCCAAGTCAACGGACAGCCAGGCCGCGGCAGTAACATATTGACGCAAAACACGTCCGTTAAGGCAAGCCGACGAGCGCTGGGCGCATGAACGGCGATCTCGGGCGTGAGCCGCCGGCGCGGTGCGCCGCGCAAAAACGTTCAAGGCGCGCGCCAAGTCACCTGCGGGCGCTGCAGCGGGCATGTCCATAAAACGTGGGAATAAAAAATGGAAAAGCCCGTCGAGGGCTGGAGGCGAGCGTGCGCGAATGTTGCGCACGCTTTAACGCTGCCATGTAAATGGCTGCAGCGGTTGCGCCGAAAATGCACGTTATTCCTGGGTATGGGCCCGGGCCGGTCCTGGTAGTGCAGCCGCCGAGGCCGAAATTAATGAGCCGGCGTGAGCAAAAGCGCCTGCGCGCTGTTGTATGTTGCAGGGCGTGAACGCAGAAACCCTGTTCCCTTCCGATCCCTTGCGGCCCAGCGACGCCGAGCGCTGGCGAGACGACCCCGTGGGCATGAGCCTGCCCAAGCTCTCGCCGCGCTCGCGCCAGCTCTACACGACCTACTGGCTGGCGTGGCGGCGCTTCCTGGCCGGGCGCGAGGTGCCGCTGGAGGCGGCCACGCCCATAGAGGCCGTGGCCTTCCTGGCCGGCGAGCGCCTGAACCCCACCACCCAGGCGCGCTACCGCCGCGTGCTGGGCCAGGTGCACGCGGGCGGCGTGATGTGCGGGGCGCTGCCGCCGGGCAACCCGTTCGAGGACCTGGGCAACGAGGTGCCGCGGCGCGAGCAGCCGCGCTCGGTGGCGTTCACGCCCGCGGAGCGCGCGCAACTGCTGCTGCGGCTGGAGCACTGGCATCCGCTGGAAGTGCAGGCCCAGCGGGACCGGCTGCTGATCGCGCTGCTGCTGGGCGAAGGTTTCACGTTGTCCGAAACGGCCGGCGCGCGCGTGGAGCACCTTGGGCGCGACGAGGCGGGCGTGTGGTCGCTGGAAATCGGCGGCCCGCGGCGCAGCCAGTGGCGCACGCTGCAGTTGAGCGAGCTCACGGCCGACGCGCTGGCGGCCTGGCTGCCGCGGCTGCCCAAGCCGGAAACGCCGCTCATCCCCGCGCTGCCGCAGATGCGCGCGCCGCTGAGCCGCCAGCCCGCCTTCCGCGCCGTGCAGGCTTTCCTGAACGTCGCGCTGCAGGACGGCGTGCTGCGCCGCCTGCCCGGCGACACGGGCCCGGCCGCGCTGCGCAACAGCGCCATCGTCGCCTGGCTCAGCGAGGGCGTGCCGCACGCCGAGGTGCTGCGCCGCGCCGGGCTGCAGCGCCTGGACGCGCTGGACCGCCTGGCCCCCATGCTGGACGACCGCACCCGCGACGCCCTGTTCGCCACCCACCGCGCCCAGGACGCCGCCGGCGTGCCCCACGCGCCGGTGGAACCGGCCGCCGACGCGTGACGGCCGCGCCCCTGGCACGCACGCCGCGCCCGCACGCATGAACGCCCCGCCGCTGAACCCCGGCTGGCTGCACACCGTGCTGCGCGCGCGCGGCCTGCCGCTGCTGCCGATGGAGACGCTGCGCGAGGCCGTGGCGCAGTTGCGGCCGGAGCAGTCGCAGGCGCTGGGCCGCGCCTGCCTGGCGCTGCAGTCCGGCACGGACAGCGTGGCGCAGATGAGCGACCTGGCCGACTTCGTCCGCTGCAGCCGCCCCGAGCACCGCGCCGCGCTGCGGGCCGCGGGCCTGTCGGACGACGTGGGCCAGGTGCTGGCGGCGCTGCAGCTCCTGGGCAGCCAGGCCTTCTTCGCCGCGCTGCGCGCCTTGCCGGACGAAGCGGCCGTGGCGCAGTTGTGGCCGCACCTGCAGCCGCCCGCGCCGCCCAGGAAAGCGGCGGTGGACGACGAGGCCGCCGCGCCCAGCCTGGATGCCGGCTGGCCTGACGACGACTGGCCGCCGCCGGAGCCGCACGACGACGCGCCCTGGCCTGCCCCGGAGCCGCCCCCGCCGCCCGCCCCTGCCGCCACGAATGGCGCGCCGGCCTCCGGCACGCCAGCGGCCCAGTCCGGCGCCCGCGTGCTGCCGCGCGGCCACCATGTCTATGGCGCCAAGGCAGCACTGCGCGTGGAGCTGGACCACTGGCGTACCGACGACCCCGTGCGCCGCCACACGCTGCGGCTGGAGGTGGCCGGCGCGCTGGCCGAGCGCCGCTACGACTGGGAGCACAAGATCGCGGTACAGCTCACCGCGCGCGAGCTGCCCGCCTTCGCCGCCGTGATGCTCAACCTGCTGCCGCAGTTGCAGGCGCAGGGGCACGGCGTGCTCAACGACAAGTGGTTCGAGCTGCGCCGCCAGTCCGGCGGCGTGCTGGTTCGCGTGGGCCAGGCGCGGCGCGGCTTTGCCGTGCCCGTGGGCGCGGGCGACCTCTACGAGCTCACGCTGCTGGCGCTGGACGCCCTCAAGGCCAATGCGCCCCAGACCGACACGGCGCAGGTGATGGCGGCGCTGCAATCGCTGGCGGGCTGACGCAGGCGTTAGACCGTCTAACACCGCGTTCAGGGGACCGCATCGCGCCCGCCGCGGCCTGTCAAGCGCCTGGCCTGAAGCCGCCTTCCCGTACATCCCGGCCGCGTTGGCGGCTGGCCTAGAACACCCCCAGCGCCAAGCCCGCCGCCAGCGCCGCGCCCAACTCGCGGCAGCGCTCCAGGTCCGCGACGTCCAGCCGCTTGGGCGCCGCGATGGCCTGCGGCGTCTGCGCCCGCGTGCAGACGATGAGCGGCGGCGCCACCGCCTTCAGGCGCCAGCCGGTGGCGATGCGCTCCAGTTGCCGCGCCGCGCCCTGCCCGTCGCTGCCCGCGCACACCAGCACCGCGCAGGGCCGGCCCTGCAGCCGCTCCAGCAGGGGGTAGTAGCAGCGGTCGAACAAATCCTTCATCTGCCCGGCCATGGTGCCCAGCATCTCCGGCGTGGCGAAGATGAAGCCGTCGGCGGCCAGCAGGTCCTGGGGGCCGGCCTGCGGCGGCTGCAGCAGGCGCACCTGCACGCCTGCCTCGCCGCGCGCGCCGTCGGCGGCGGCCTGTGCCATCTGCCGCGTGCCGCCGGTGAAGGAGGTGTAGACGACGAGCAGCGTCTTCATCGCGGGCGGCGGCCGGCGCGCCGCGCTGGGGTGCCGGGGCCGCTCATGACGTGGGCAGGCTGGAGAGGTGCTCCGTGCCGCTTTCAGGCAGCCACACCTCGCCGCGGCGGCCGTGGATCTGGCGCACGTTGGCGTCTGCGCGCGGGAAGCGCCAGGACTCGAACTGCTCCTTCACCCCAAGCCGGCCGCGGCTGTCGCGAATGCCGGTGCGCCGCTGCGTGGCGCCCAAGGGCCACGAGCGCAGCGCGGCCGGCTCGGCCGCGGCGCTTGGGCGGGCGGCGAACGCCGCGGCGGCCAGCGCCAGCCCCTGGCGCCTGGTGAATGCGTGCATGTGCAGCTCCTGCAAGCGCTCGCCGGCCCCGCGGGCCCGGCGAAGCGGCCCATTGTGCGTGGCCGCCGCAGCCACGGCGGCCGTGGCGGCATGGCGGCAGCGGGCGTCCTTCGCGCCGGCCGGCCGGGCGACACTGGCAGCCCCAGGAACATCGCTTGCACCCTTTCCGACATGAGTTTCACACCCCACTACGCCGCCGTCGAACCCACCCGCGCCGAGGTCGATGCGCTTGCCGGCACCACCGTGCTGGAGTTCGGCGCGTCCTGGTGCGGCTTCTGCATGGCGGCGCAGGCCGACATCGCGCAGGCGCTGGACGCCGTGCCCGCCGTGCGCCACCTGCGCGTGGAAGACGGCAAGGGCCGGCCGCTGGGCCGGTCGTTCAAGGTGAAGCTGTGGCCCACGCTGGTGATGCTGCAAGACGGGCAGGAAGTCGCCCGCGTCGTGCGCCCGCAGGGCGTGGAGGACATACGCCAGGCGCTGCGCAAGCTGGGCTCGCCGGACGGCTTGGCGGACTGACACAACGACGGGCGGCTGCGTGCCCGCGGCCCAGGCCTCTGGACCAGGCCGCGGGGACGCGCTAGTCGTCGTCCCCCATGAAGGCTTCGCGGAAGGCCTCGCAGAAATCAGCGTGGCCCGCCAGCGTCAGCGTCAGCGTGTGGCGCAGGGTCTCGCTGCCCACGCTCTCGCGCTCGAAGCGGCGCGCGCCGGGAAAGTAGCGCACGCGCTGCTGCGTGCTGCTTTCGCTGGTGGCCTGCAGGTCCAGGTCCCAAACAAAACCCTCGTCCAGCGGGCCGGGGCCGTCGGGAAAGGTGGCGTGGGCCCAGTCCAGCACCTGCGCGATCTCCTCCTCCAGCGCCGGCAGCGCGCGCGGCACCACGGAAGCCATGGCGTCGAAGCTGCCGCCGCCGTCGTCGGCCTCGCTGAAATCAAAGGTCAGGTAGCTCAGTGCCATGCCGGGGCTCGTTTCGGGTCGTCTTTCGGCCGGAGTCTGCCACCGGAAAGCAGCGCTCCCATCCAGGCCGCAGGACTGGCGCCGGTTGGAAAGGCTGGTTGAACGTGCCGGAACGCGCCCGGAACGCACCCATGGAGCGGGCAGGCTTGCGCGCTGAGGCACCATCGCGGCCATGAACCAATCCCTTGCACGGCCCACGATGAACCTGGACCTGTTCGAGGACGCGCCGCAGAGCGCAGGCGCGCTGGAGTTCCAGCGCGCGCTGCACGGCTGGCTGCGCGCCAGCCAGCAGGCCGGACAGGTGCGGCGCGACTCCTCGGCCTCGGTGTACGAGGCGATGTGGACGGCCCTGGCGCAGTGGTGCGTGGGCCGCGGCATCGCGCTGGACGAGATCACGGCCGCGGACCTGGACGCCTACATCGCCTCGCGCGGCGGCTTCGACGAGCTCAGCGCCCGCTACGCGCTGCGGCTGCTGCGGCTGGTGGAGCGCGTCATGGAGCACCGGCGCCTCACGCGCGGCGCGCCCGTGAACCGCGCCGCCACCGAGCTGATCGCCTCGCGCGCCGAAGTGCGCTTTGCCGGCTCGCACGGGCGCGACCCGCTGCCGGACGTGCTCAGCGCCACCGAGGCCAAGCGGCTCGTGGTCTACCTCTGCGACAGCCGCCCGCTCGGCGGTGGCGCCAGCTATTGGCAGGACTTGCGCAACCGCGCCTCCGTGGCGCTGATGTTGGGCGCGGGCCTGACGCCGGGCGACGTGCGCGCGCTCACGCTGGAGGGCGTCATTTGCGAGGGCGGCCCCGTGGCCGGGCTGCCCTGGAAGCTGCGGCTGCCCGGCAACGGCAACTCCCCCGCGCGCGAGACGCCCATGGCGCCTTGGGCGGCGCGGCTGCTGGCGGCGTGGCTGCAGGTGCGCAGCCAGCAGCGCATCCCGGGGCCCATGTGCTTTCCCTCCACCAAGACCAGCGGCAAGGCCTGGGGCAAGGTCGCGCAGTACACGGCCGCGCGCACCGTGCTGCTGGCCGCGGGCATAGAGGACGTGGAAGGCGGCAGCTACAAGCTGCGCCACACCTTCGCGCTGCGCCAGTTGCGCAAGGGCAAGCCGGCCACGGAGGTGGCGCGCTGGTTAGGTTTGAGCGACCCGGCCATGATGGAGCGGTACAGGCGCATCCTGGTCTCGCCGGTCGAGCTGGCTTGAAACTGGCCCGCGAACCGGCCGCACAGAGGGCCTGACGCAGCGCGCAAGCGGCGGCCACACGGCCGGCGCGGGGCCCGCGGGCGCCACGGCCGCGGCTCAGCCGGCCGGCAGCGCCTGGCGCGTCTTGAGCGCCACGTCCTGCAGCCACGGATGCGCGTCCCAATGGCGGCGGGCGAACTGCTCGATCTGGGCACGCTGCGTGAGCGTAAGGCCGATCACGTCCAGCCCCTCCATGAGCATGCGGCGGTGGCGCGCGGAGAGGCTGAAGCCGGCGTGCACGCCGGCGCTGCGCACCGTCATGGTTTCCAGGTCGATGCGCACGGCGTTGCGCGACGGGTCGTCCGCATCGGCCATGAGGGCGGCGACGTCCTGCGCCGGCAACATGGCCAGCAGCAGGCCGTTGTTCATGGCGTTGGAATAGAAGATCTCGCCGAAGCTGGGCGCGATCACGGCGCGTATGCCGAACTGCTGCAGGCCCCACACGGCGTGCTCGCGGCTGGAGCCGCAGCCGAAGTTGGCGCCGCCTACCAGGATGGAGGCGCCCGCGTAGTCCGGCCGGTTCAGGACGAAGGCCGGCCGCTCGCGCCCCTGGGCGTCGCGGCGCAGGTCGTACAGCAGGCCGGCGGCCAGGCCCGCCTTGTCGATGCCGCGCAGGAACTGCTTGGGCATGATCTGGTCGGTGTCCAGGTTTTCGATGCGCAGCGCCGCGGCGCGGCCTTCGATGAGGTGTTGGTCAGCCATGGAGGCGCTCCAGCTTGCGGACGTCGGTGATGGCGCCGGTGACGGCGGCGGCCGCCGCCATGGCGGGGCTCATCAGGTGGGTGATGGCGCCGCGGCCCTGGCGTCCTTCGAAATTGCGGTTGGTGGTGGAGGCGCAGCGCACGCCGGGCGCCAGCACGTCGTCGTTCATGGCCAGGCACATGGAGCAGCCGGGCTTGCGCCACTCGAAGCCGGCGGCGGTGAGCAGCGCCGCGATGCCCTCGCCTTCGGCCTGCGCCATCACCGCGCCCGAGCCCGGGACGACCATGGCCCGCACGCCCGGCGCCACGCGGCGGCCGCGCACCACGTCGGCCACCGCCCTCAAATCCTCGATGCGGCCGTTGGTGCAGGAGCCGATGAAGACGTGCTGAACGGGCGTGCCCTCCAGCGGCGCGTCCGGTGACAGCGCCACGTAGCGCAGCGCCTGCTCGGCGCTGCCGCGCTCGGCACCTGCCGGGAGCCGCTCGGGGTTGGGCACGCGGCCATCCACGGGGATGACCTGGTCGGGGCTGGTGCCCCAGGTGACGTGCGGCGCGACCTCGCCGGCATGGAAGCGGTGCTCGGCGTCGAAGCGCGCGTCGGCGTCGCTGTGCAGCGTGCGCCAGTGCGCCAGGGCCGCCTCGCGCACGGCGCCGGTGATGTCGCCCGCGCGCTGCAGCACGTAGGCGATGGCCGCGTCGTCCGGTGCAACCAGCGCGCCGCGCGCGCCGGCTTCCACGGCCATGTTGCACAGCGTGAAGCGGGCCTCGACGGACAGCGCGTCAATGGCGCTGCCGCAGAACTCCACCACGTAGCCGCGCGCGCCCTGGGCGCCGATGCGGCCGATGATCATCAGGATCAGGTCCTTGGCCGTGGCGCCCGCGGGCAGCTCGCCGTCCACGCGTATGCGCATGGACAACGCCAGCCGGTAGACCAGCGTCTGCGTGGCCAGCACGTGCTCCACCTCCGAGGTGCCTATGCCGAAGCCCAGCGCGCCCAGCGCGCCATAGGTGGTGGTGTGGCTGTCGCCGCAGATCACGACCATGCCGGGACGGATCATCCCGTGCTCCGGCGACACGACGTGCTCTATGCCCTGCAGGCGGTCGTTGGTGTCGAACAGCGGGATGCCGTGGCGCTCGCAATTGCGCTTGAGGTTGCTGGCCTGCAGCGCGGAGGCCGGGTCGGCAATGACGCGTTCAGCCACCGGGTGCGTGGGGATGATGTGGCTCACCACCGCCACGTTCTGGCCGGGCACGGGCACGTCGCGGCCGGCGGCGTGCAGCCCGGCGAAGGCCTGCGGGCTGGTGTATTCGTTCATCAGGTGCAGGTCGCAGAACAGCAGCACGTTCTGCTCGTCCAGGATGGCGACGGTGTGCGACTCGACCAGCTTGGCGTAGAGCGTTTTGGAAGTCATGGTTTACAAGCCCGTCGGGGCTCAGCGGTCTTCGGAAGGTTCGGACAGGAAAGGCAGCGCGTGCGCGAGCAGCGCCTCGGGGGCCTCTTCGGGGATGTAGTGGCCGCAGGGCAGCGGCTGGCCGCGCACGTCGGCGGCCACGCGGCGCCACTCGGCGAGCGGCTGGAAGCAGCGGTGCACCACGCCCTGCTCGCCCCACAGCGCCAGCAGCGGCATGGGCAGGCGGCGGCCGGCGTCGCGGTCGGCGCGGTCGTGGGCCAGGTCGATGCCGGCGGCGGCGCGGTAGTCCTCGCACAGGCCGTGGGCGGCGCCGGGCAGCGCGAGGCAGCGGGCGTACTCGGCCAGGGCGCGGGGGTCGAAGGGGGCCAGGCCCGCGCTGCGGCGGCCCATCACGTCGCGCAGGTAGGCGGTGGGGTCGGCTTCGATGAGCCGCTCCGGCAGCGGCGCGGGCTGGATCAGGAAGAACCAGTGCCAGTAGGCGCGTGCGAAGGTTTCACTCGTCTGCTCGTACATGGCCAGCGTGGGCGCGATGTCCAGCAGCGCCAGGCGCGACACGGCCTGCGGGTGGTCGGCCGCGAGGCGGTGGGCCACGCGGGCGCCGCGGTCGTGGGCCAGCACGGCAAAGCGGTCGTGGCCCAGGGCCTGCATCAGCCGCAGCACGTCGCGCGCCATCACACGCTTGGCGTAGTTGCCGTGGTCCGCGTCGCCCGCGGGTTTACAGGAGTCGCCATAGCCGCGCAGGTCGGCCAGCACCAGGGTGAAGCGCTGCGCCAGCGCGGGCGCCACCCGGTGCCAGATGGCGTGCGTCTGCGGGTGGCCGTGCAGCAGCAGCAGCGGTGGGCCCTCGCCGCCGGTGAGGGCGTGGATGGTCATGCCGGCGTCGGTTTCGACGTCGCGGGCCTGGAAGCCGGGGAACAGTGGGGCGTCGCTCATGGCGCTGTTCACTCCGCGGTGATGCCGCGTTCCTTGACCAGCTTGGCCCACTGCGGCATTTCTTTTTCCAGCCGGGCGCGGGCCTCGGCCGGCGTGGACGGCGTGGGGTCGTAGCCCTCGCGCGTCATGCGCTCCTTGAGGGCGGGCGAAGCCAGCGCCTTGCCCAGCGAGGCGTTGAGCTTCTCAATGACGGGCTGCGGCGTGCCGGCGGGCGCGAAGACCATGAACCAGGTCTCGAAGGCGTAGTTGGGCAGGCCGGCCTCGGCGATGGTGGGCACGTTGGGCATGAGGGGCGAGCGTTTCGCCCCCGTCACGCCCAGCGCGCGCAGCTTGCCGGTCTGGACTTGCTGCTGCGCGGCGGAGAGCACGGGAAAGCTCATGTCCACCTGGCCGCCGATGGTGTCGGCCAGGGCCGGGCCGCCGCCGCGGTAGGGAATGTGGGTGATGGCCGTGCCGGAGACACCCTTGAACAGCTCGGCGGCCATGTGGAAGGTGCTGCCCGGGCCGGCCGAGCCGTAGGTGAGCTTGCCCGGCTGCGCCTTGAGCAGCGCCAGCAGCGCCTTCACGTCCTTGGCGGGCAGGTTGTTGTTGACCACCAGCACGTGCTGGGAGCTGGCCACCAGGCCTATGGGCGCCAGGTCCTTGAGCGTGTCGTAGGGCATCTTGGGGAAGAGCGCCGGGTTGATGGCCAGCGACACGGTCTGCAGGCCGATGGTGTAGCCGTCGGCCTTGGATTTAGATACCGCGTCCACGCCCAGGTTGCCGCCGGCGCCGGCCTTGTTCTCGATGAACACCGTGCCGCCCAGCGCCTTGGCCCATTCGTCGGAGATCAGCCGCGCGGCGATGTCGGCGCTGCCGCCGGGCGCATAAGGGACGACGAGCTTGATGGCCCGCTCCGGGTAGGTCTGCGCTTGGGCCGCGGTGGCGGCCAGCGCAGACAGTGCGGCCAGGGCGGCGAGCGCGCTTCGGCGTTGCATGGCTTGTCTCCTGTGTCTTGTGGAAGCGATGGGGAGATGCTATCCATGAACCCAAGTCGCATAATTTCTTCTTCTGAACTTCTTTCGTTCTTTAAATTCACCAATGGATGCCTTCTCTGATCTGACCTTCTTCAGCCTGGTCGTCAAGCAAGGCAGCTTGGCGGCCGCTGCGCAGGAGCTGGGCGTGACGCCTTCGAGCGTGAGCAAGCGGCTGGCGGCGCTGGAGCAGCGCCTGGGCGTGCGGCTGCTGCACCGCACCACCCGCCGCATCGGCCTCACGCCGGAGGGCGAAACCTATCTGGTGGAAGGCGCCCGGGTGCTGGAGGAGCTGGAAACGCTGGAGCGCACGGTGGCCGGCAGCCGCGCGCAGCCCAAGGGGCTGCTGCGCGTGAGCGGCACGCTGGGGTTTGGCAGGCGGCACTTGGCCCCTGCCCTGTCGGCCTTCGCGCTGCGCTATCCGGAGGTGGAAGTGCAACTGCACCTGGCCGATAAACCCATCAACCTGGTCGAGCAGGGTTTTGACTTGCAGGTGCGCTTTGGCGAGTTGCCCGATGCGCGGCTGACGGCGCGGCGGCTGGCGCTGAACCGGCGCGCGCTGCTGGCGGCGCCGGCTTACCTGGCGCGCGCGGGCGAGCCGGCCACGCCACGCGACCTGGCGCAGCACGCGTGCATCTTCATTCGCGAGGGCGACGAAACCTTCGGCACCTGGCATTTGAGCCAGGGCAGCCGGCAGGAAACCGTGAAGGTGCGCGGGCCGCTGAGCACTAACGACGGGGAGACGGCGCTGGGGTGGGCGCTGGCGGGGCACGGGATTTTGATGCGCTCGCTGTGGGACGCGGCGGCGCATGTGCGGGCTGGTGCGCTTCAAGTCGTGCTGCCGGAGTGGAGCCTGCCTTCGGCGGATATCTATGCGGTGTTTCCTACGCGTAGCCACCTTTCGGCGAAGACGCGGGCGTTGGTGGATTTTTTGGTGGAGTGGTTTGAGGAGCGGCCGGTGGGGGGCGACGGGAGCTGAGGGGCGCGGGAGGCGTCAATTGGTCGGCATGGGGTGCCGGAAAGAAATATTGTTTTCTCGGGGGCTGTCATCAAGCAGCGAGGCGGCCAACCCGGGGGCGCCATTCGTTTCATAGGGCGGCGGGTGGAGATGGCCTGGACCGGCGGTGGAAGATCAATTTGGCGGCTAGGCTTCCTTTTGCGTGGAGGCCCGCGCTTGTCGTTCAATGGCGAAGCAGGAAAAGAATTTCGTGACTTATTCAACGCCCATTTGTCCATCCGTAGTTTTTTTAAGCGGCTTAATGCACTATAGACAGACCCGAAACGGAAAGCGACCTGGCCACCTTGCCGAGGCGGGCCATGGAACAGATGATTGGGACTTTGAGTTGTTTAGGCCGCATTGGTGTGCTGTTACCGAGCGGGTCAATTAACGTTGGGTGTTGCAGGCGTCATGAGTAATCGGTCCGTTTCGTTTCCGAACTGCGCTGCGGTATTCGCCGGGGGTGGCACGCGTGACATATCGCTTACGGGCGACCGCCCAGTTGGCATTTCTGGCGAGCGGCGCTACGAAAATCGGTGCGGGGCTGGCTAGCCTCTTTGGCCTGCGCAATCCTAGGGGCCAAATGTGTTTCTGGCCACTCCCAGCCTTGCTTTCCAGCGGGCCGGAAAAGCTACGCTTTTTCCGGCCCGCTGAACTCACACGTTATGCATCCATTGGGAGGTGGCGTGGCCAACAAATTTGAAATATCCGGCCATTTTTATGAGCTTTCTGGCCTGAAATGCCGCAGGTATCTGAACATAAAAACAGTAGGGACTAATTTAAACCAACCAGACATTATGGTTGTAATGATGAACCCCGGTTCGTCTTACCCATTAGATGGCATTGATAACAATAATGCTCCAAGTGAAGCCCACCCCGATCCAACCCAGGATCAGATCATGGCAGTAATGAACAACGTGGGCTTAAATTTTGCGCGCATTCTCAACTTATCCGATGCGCGTCAGCCCAGCAGCAAGGAGTTTTACAAATTCCTCAAATCAAGCAACGCCAACTCCATCCCTCATTCAATATTCCATCAATCTAGACATAAAGAGTTTTTAAATCTATTTCGCCAACGCGTGCCTGTCATTTATGGATGGGGAGTTGATTCCAATCTTGAGGCGTTGGCAAGAAAGGCCATCAACCAAATCTCTGAAAGCAATCCAATTGGTATAAGAAAAAACGGGGTTGAGTGGGCCTACTATCATCCTCTGCCGAGAATCCACACCAAGCAGGTGGAGTGGGTCGATACGGTCTCATCATTGCTATCAAATGCATAACATGTCGCTTAAGTGGGACAGGCCAAGAGCCGCACTTTTGCCCTGCCCCTTGACTTTACATTAGGGAACCTTATGGGCTACACGTTTTACGGGGATCTCCTTGGCATCTCTGCCATGTACAAGCTATCTCCTGGCTTGGCGAAAGAGAAGCTCAATGAGTTCTACAGCACCACATTTCTCAACGTCGACAACGAATGGATTTCGGCAAGTGGTAGCCGAATTATGATGTTCAGTGACAGTTTTTTTATGTGGGGCTCTGATGAGCGAGGCGCCTTGCGGGAACTTGGGCTGCTATATCTCAAACTGTTGCACCGGGGGCTGCTTCTGCGTGGCGCCATTGTTGATGGCGTCTTGGAATTCGAGCCACGATTGGAGCGTGACAATTTTCAAAAATTTCTGCCGAACGACGACACCCTAGCGAGAGCTGTGGGGCTTGAGAGCACTCACAAGGGCGCACGCCTTCTCATCGAAAGCGACCTTGCGGTTCGCTTGCTGCAATCGGTCCCCTCTTGGCAGTCCGCGGATGGCTATGTCCGTGAACCGAAACCGGGGAATTCGCATCTCGAATATAAAAGTCCGTTGAGACGGATTTCGCCAACGCCGGAGGGACACTGCTATGAGTACTTGTATTTCTGGGCTCCAGATCGCCATCTCAACCATCACGCAACTGACTACGATGCGAAGCGCCGGGAGTTAGAGGAAATTCAAAAAATGC
>NZ_BCTC01000007.1 GCF_001571085.1 Azohydromonas lata NBRC 102462 | reverse complement strand
GCCAGCGGCTGCGCGGTGGCCTGCGCCGTGGACGTGCCCGTGGCCACCGCCGCCTTGCTCAGCACCTGCACGTCGGCCTGGTTACCCACGGTGATGCTGCCGCTGCTGAAGTTGTTGCCTGCCGTCGGGCTGGCGCCACCGTTGGTGTCGGGCGTGACGGAGGTGACCAGGCTGGCCGTGTTGGTGATCACGGTTCCACCGGCCGGGCTGCCGCTGAGCGTCACCGGAATGCGCACGCTGGCAGTGGCGCCACTGGGCATGAGCGCGATGGTGCAGCTCACGGAGGTGCCGCCCGCCGCGCCCGTGCACGTGGGCGCCGCAGGCGTGAACGTGCCACCGAGCACGGTGAACACCGCAGGGCCGCTGAGCACCAGGTTGCCGGGCAGGTTGTCGGTGAAGACTGCCGTGTCGGCGTCCGACGGGCCGTTGTTGCGCAACTGCACCAGCCAGTCAAAGCGCTGGGAGGCGGGGACCGTGGTGATGGCGGTGGCGGTGTCGGTGGACACCGCCGTCTTGCTCACCACCTCCAGGTCCGAGCGCAGGCGAACCTTGGTGCTTTCGCTGACGCTGTTGTTGTCCGTCCGGGTTTCGTAGGCGTTGAGCGCGGCGTCGCTGAAACTGACGACGGCCTGGTTGACGTAATCGCCCTGGGCCGCGGCGCGCAGCTTCACGCGCACCGTGGCGGTGACGGTTTCACCGGTTGCCAGCGCACCTGCAGTGCCCAGCGACGGGATGTTGCAGGTGATGGTGCCGCCGGCCTGGCCCACCGCGACGCCGGCGAGCGTGCAAGTCACGTTGGAGGGCGACTTGGACACGATTTCCACGAAGGTCGGCGACCCCACGGCGCTGGGCAGCGTGTCCACGAGCCGGACGTTTTCCACCGCGGAGGCGCCGTTGTTGGTCACCGTCACCGTGTACGTGATGTTGTCGCCGGGAACGGCCGGGTCGATGTCGTCGCTCTTGTTGACCAGCAGGTCGTAGCTGGGCAGCAGGATGGGCGTGTCGCGGTTGAACGTGTTGTCGGCGGGGTTGGTGTCCGGCAGCGAGCTGGTCACCGTGGCGGTGTTCCTGATGGTGCTGCCGCGCAGGGTGGCCGTCGGCCGCACGGTGAGCGTGACCGTCTGCGTGACGCCCCGGCCCATCGAAGTCCACGTGCACGTCACCTGGCGCGTGGAGGCCGCCCCGCTGGTGGCCACGCCAATCGTGGCCGTGGTGGTGCAACTGCCCGTCGTGGACGGGACACCGGGAGAGTCGAAGATCGTGGGCACGGCCAGCAGCACCACGCCCTCGGGCAAGGTGTCCGTCATCACCACGTTGCTCGCGACGCTGGTGCTCGCAACGGCGTTGGTGACCGTGATGGTGTAGGTCAGCAACTGCCCCGCCGCCACGGACGCGGGGTTGGCCGCCTTGCTCACGCTCAGGTCCACGCCGCCGGACATGTAGGCCGGCGTCGAGGCCACGGTGTTGTTGGTCTTGGCGGGATCGGCGTTGTCCGGCGCCCACGCGGACAGGTTCGAGTTTTGAACCGTGAATTGGGCGGAGGCGTCGGTCTTGTAGTGATAGATCGACACCTGAATGCGCGGACAGGTGCTGCCGGCGGTGCACACGGGCAGCGACGTGATGGTGCAGGCCAGGTTCACGTTGGGGCTGGACGCGAACGGACGCGCCAGCGTGCAGCTGCCCACCGTGGCATTGCCGGCAATGACGTTGACCGTTGCCGGCGCCTCGGCAAACATGGCCGCCTCGAAGGTGTCGGCCACCGCCACGTTGGTGGCCGTGGCCGGTCCGGCGTTGGTGACCTCGATCTCCCACAGGATGGGCTTGCCGGCGTCCTGGCGGTTGCCGGTGGTGGCGCCCGCGCCCACGACCTTCTTGGTCACGCCCACGTCGGCCTGGTTCGACGTGTCCTGCGAGGCCACGCCCACGCCGGCGCAGTTGTTGCCGGCCACGGGATCGGCAATCGCGCCGTCCAGCTCCACGCACATGGTGTTCGTGAGCGTGGGGTTGGCGAGGGTGGCCCCGGCGATCAGCGTGATGGCCGGCGTATCCGCGCCCATGGCGATGGCCGGGGCGGACGCGGTGGACGTGCAGGTGATGACGACGGGGCCCGCGGTCGCGTCCACCGGCGCGGTCTTGTCGCACGTCATGAGCAAGGCGTTGCTGGCGTTGCGCGGCAACTGGATCTGGTCCACGCGCATGCCCATGGGCACCGTGTCCACCAGCCTGAACGTGCTGCCCGCCGGGATGGTTTGCGGGCCCAGGTTCTTGGCCTTGATGTTGTACTGGATGGTCTGGGTGTTGAGGGTCGTGCCGGACCCGTTGGTGGTGATCAGGGGAATGGCACCCTGCTTCTGGCCAACGGTGCCCTTGACGGCCTGGAGATCGGCACCGGTGTTGCCGGTCACGTTGGCCGTGGCCGTGCCTTCCGCGCTCGCTGCGCCGGTGGCGCTCAGGGTGGCCCGGTTGGTGACGCCGCCCGTCACCGCGATGGCCTTCACCGGCAGCGTGATCGTGCCCAGCAACTGGTTGGCCGTGGTGGTGCCCGACGGCGCCACGTTGTTGCGGGTGCAACTCATGGTGGCGCCTGCCGCGCCGGCGGCGCCGCAAAGGGGCATGGCGCTGCAGGTCCAACCGCTGGAGGGCGTGGGCTGGCTGACGGCGCAAAAGGTCGACGGCAGCGGGTCCACCAGGGTGGCGTTGAGCGGGAAATCGCCGCTGTAGCGGGCGGTGAAGGTATAGGTGAACTGGTCGTTGAGCTGCAGCGAATTCGTCAGGGGCGTCTTGGCCAGCGAGAGCGTCGTGCCGGGGAGGACATCGACGTTGGTGCTGGCCAGGTTGTTGTCCGTGTAGCCGTCGGCGACGCTGCCTCCGGCGGCCACGTCGGCGGTGTGCGCGATGGAAGAGCCGCCGGCGGCGATGACCAGGCCGGTGATCGTGAACCGGTAGGAGGCCCCGGAAGCCAGTGTTCCGCGCGTGCAGGTCAGCGAGCCGCCTGCCTGCGTGCAGCCCGAGGGCAAGGTGCTGACCACGAAGCGGGGGTGCACGGTGAAGGTCACCGTGGACGACTGGGACGCATCGGGGCCGTTGTTGGTGACGACCACTTCAACGGCTTGCGTGGTGCCGGACGTGACCGTGCTGCCGGCGAGCACTTGCAGGCCCAGGTCCGCCCCGGCGTTGACGGTGGTGAGCTGGCTCACCGCCGTGGTCGGGTCGGAGAGGTCGGTCTGGGCCTGGACCGTCGTGGTGCCCTGCGTCAGCGGCCGCACGTAAAGCTGCAGCGAAGCCACGGCATCGGCGGCGATGTCGAACCCGCTGCAGCTCAGCGTGCCCGGCCCGGCCTGGCCCACCGTCATGCCGCTGCAGCTCGTGTTGGCCGGCACGGAGCCCATGCCCCCGTAGGTGGCGCCCGCCGGAATCACGAAGTACACGCCGACGTTGGTGCGCGCCACGCCGGGAAGCGCTTCGGCCACGCGCGCCGTGTAGGTGATGCGCCCGTTGGCCGACGCGGGGTCCGGCGAATCCGTCAGGCCCGCGATGTACAGCGCCGCCTGTGCCGCACCGGTAAACAGCACCCCCACCGTAAACAGCCACAACGCGCGAACCAGGCAGTTGAACGACGTCAAATCGAAGCGGTGCAGAAAACGGCGGGCGAACGGCATCGTGCTATTTCTTCAGGCCAAGACCCTCCCTGCCCTCGGAAGAAAGCATTTCGAAAACACAGTTCCAGGAGTGCCTTGGCACACGGCCGTCGCGCGGCCGCGTGATTTCAGTGCAACAAGTTTTTCAAGACAAAACTTTGCACACACAACACAACTTTATGGCCCGGGGGATTACCGCCCGGTGGCACGAAAGGGAAAACTTTCGGACATGCTGCCAAACCTCACGAATTTGCTTCGAAAGTGTTGGGGGCAGGACAAAGCTCCGTTGCGCGCCCGCCGCAAAAAGTCAATAGCCCACGGCTGCGCCGTCGCGGCGCGTATCGCTGGCCGCGACATAGCCGTCGACTGACGGGTCGCCCAGGCGCCAGATGAACTGCCCGGCGCCGAAATCCTGGTAGCTGTCTTCGATGAGCTCGATGCGGTGGCCCCGCGCGACGAGGCCCTGCACGGTGCCCATCGGCATCGAGGACTCGATGTTGAGAGACAGGCCCGAAAAAATTCGCCAGCGCGGCGCGTCGCAGGCGGTTTGGGGGTTCTGGCCGTGGTCGAGCATGCGCACCAGCGTCTGCAACTGGCCCTGCGGCTGCATGTTGGCGCCCATGACGCCAAAGCTCATCACGGGCTGGCCGTCGCGGGTGAGGAAGCCGGGGATGATGGTGTGGAAGGGCCGCTTGCCCGGGGCCAGGGCGTTTGGGCTGGCCTCGTCCAGGCTGAAGGCGTGGCCGCGGTTTTGCAGGCTCAAGCCCCACTGCGGCAGCACCACGCCGGAGCCGAAGCCCAGGTAGTTGCTCTGGATGAAGCTGACCATCATCCCCTGCTCGTCCGCGGCCGTGAGGTAGATGGTGCCGCCGCGCATGGGATGGCCGGCGCCGAAGTCCTGCGCGCGCGCCGGATCGATGAGCCGGCTGCGTTCGGCCAGGTAGGCCGGGTCGAGCAGGTGCTCGGCCGTGCACTCCATGCAGTCGGCCTCGGCCACGAAGCGGTAGACGTCGGCGAAGGCCAGCTTCATGGCCTCGATCTGCAGGTGGTGGCCTTCGGCGCTGTCCGGGCCAAGGGCGCGCAAGTCGAAGCGCTGCAGCATGCCCAGCGCCATGAGCGCGGCCAGGCCCTGGCCGTTGGGCGGGATCTGGTGCAGGCGGTGGCCGCGGTAGTCCTGGCCTACCGGCTCCACCCACTGCGGCGCGTAGGCCGCGAGGTCTTGCACCGTCAGCGCGCCGCCGCCCTCGCGCGCCGCGGCGGCCAGGGCCTGCGCGATCTCGCCGCCATAGAGCGCCTGGCCGCCGGTGTCGGCGATGGCGCGCAGCGCGCGCGCGGCGCCGGGCATGGCAAAGCGCTCGCCCACGTTGGGCGCCCTGCCCTGCGGCAGGAAGGTGGCGGCAAAGCCCGGCTGGGAGGTGAGCTCCGGCAATGCCGCGGCGGCCTGCCACTTTTGCTGGACGACCACGGGCACGGCGTAGCCGCGCTCGGCGATGTCCACGGCCGGTGCCAGCACGCGCGAGAGCGGCAGCCGGCCAAAGCGCTGCGACAGCGCCACCCAGGCCGAGACGGCGCCGGGCACGGTGACGCTGTCCCAGCCGCGGCGTGGCGGCGTGGTGGCGTCGGCGCCGTAGCGGGCCTTGAAATAGTCCGGCGTCCAGGCCGCGGGGGCGCGGCCGGAGGCGTTGAGGCCATGAAGCCGCGTGCCGTCCCAGAGGATGCAAAAGGCGTCCGACCCCAGCCCGTTGCTGCAGGGCTCCAGCACCGTCATGGCCGCGGCGGCGGCCACGGCCGCGTCCACCGCGTTGCCGCCGGCGGCCAGCATGCGCAAGCCCGCCTGCGCGGCCAGCGGGTGCGAGGTGGCCACGACGTTGCGCGCGAACACGGGCAGCCGCGGCGTGAGGTAGGGGTTGGCGTAGTCGAACATGGCGCGGCTCCGTCTCTTGGTGGGACTGCAGCGATGGTGGGCAGCGCGCATGCCTTGCCCGGCATGCCCCTTCCCCGGTGTGCAGCGCACAAGCAAAAAGGGCCGCACAAGGCGGCCCGCAAGGGAGAGAAAGAGGAACAGGAGCCGGGTCAGTCGGCGTCCTGGAACGCCACTTCGCGCTTGTTCTTGATGGAGGGCAGCATCACCACCACCACCATCGCCAGCGCGGCCAGCAGCAGGCCGGCGGACAGCGGGCGGGTCATGAAGGTGCCCCACTCGCCGCGCGACAGCAGCAGCGCGCGGCGCAGGTTCTCTTCCATCATGGGGCCCAGGATGAAGCCCAGCAGCAGCGGCGCGGGTTCGCAGCCGAGCTTGTAGAACAGGTAGCCCACCACGCCGAAGATGGCGGCGATGTACACGTCGAAGTTGTTGTTGTTGAGCGTGTACAGGCCGATGGCGCAGAAGGTCATGATGGCCGGGAACAGGAAGCGGTAAGGCACGGTCAGCAGCTTGATCCAGATGCCGATGAGCGGCAGGTTCAGGATCACCAGCAGCAGGTTGCCGATCCACATCGAGGCGATCAGGCCCCAGAACAGCTCGGGGTTGCTGGTCATGACCTGGGGGCCGGGCTGGATGCCCTTGATGGTCATGGCACCCACCATCAGCGCCATCACGGCGTTGGGCGGGATGCCCAGCGTCAGCATGGGGATGAAGCTGGTCTGCGCGCCGGCGTTGTTGGCGGCCTCGGGGCCCGCCACGCCGCGGATGTTGCCTTGGCCAAAGGGCACTTCGCCCTTGCGGCCGCGGGTCTTCTTTTCCACCGTGTAGGCGGCAAAGGAGGCCAGCAGCGCGCCGCCGCCGGGCAGCACGCCCAGGATGGAGCCCAGCGCGGTGCCGCGCAGCACGGCGGGAGCGGCGTCCTTGAAGTCCTGCTTGGTCGGCCACAGGCCGCTCACGCTCTTGGTGAAGACCTCGCGGTGCTCGGCCGGGCGGCCGAGGTTGGAGATGATCTCGCCGAAGCCGAACACGCCCATGGCGATGGCCACGAAGCCGATGCCGTCGGTGAGCTCAGGGATGTCGAAGCTGTAGCGCGGCACGCCCGAGATCACGTCGGTGTTGATCTGGCCCAGCAGCAGGCCCAGCAGGATCATGGCGATGGCCTTGACCAGCGAGCCCGAGGCCAGCACCACGGCGCCGATGAGGCCCAGCACCATGAGCGAGAAGTACTCGGCGGGGCCGAACTTGAAGGCCAGCTCGGTCAGCGGCGGCGCGAAGGCCGCGATGATGATGGTGCCCACGCAACCGGCGAAGAAGGAGCCCAGGCCCGCGGCGGCCAGCGCGGCGCCGGCGCGGCCCTTGCGCGCCATGGTGTAGCCGTCGATGGCCGTCACCACGGAGCTGGATTCGCCGGGCACGTTGATCAGGATGGCGGTGGTGGAGCCGCCGTACTGCGCGCCGTAGTAGATGCCGGCCAGCATGATCAGCGCCGGCGTGGCGTCCAGCGAGTAGATGCTGGGCAGCAGCATGGCGATGGTCGCCACGGGGCCCAGACCCGGCAGCACGCCGATGAGCGTGCCCAGGATGGCGCCGCCCAGCGCCCACATGATGTTGCTGAAGGTGAAGGCGACCTGGAAACCCAGGCCCAGGTTGTTGAGCAGATCCATGTGATCAGCCTCCGGTGGCCGCGCCGAACGTCGGCCACAGCGGGATGGTGAGGTTCAGGCCGTAGATGAAGATGGCCCAGCTGCCCACGGTCAGGATCACCGCGTTGAGCAGCGCCTCCTTGAGCTTGAACTCGTCGCTGGCGCTGGCCGACATCACGACCAGGATGGGCAGCGAGATGAACATGCCCAGGCGCGGCAGCAGCACGCCGAACAGCGCCACGGAGCCGATGATGATGAGCAGCGGCCGCCAGGAGAAGGCGCCGATGGGCTCGCCGTCCTCGGTGTCCTTGGTCAAGGACTTGAACAGCACCATGCCGCCGAGCACGGCCATGAGCAGGCCCAGGCCGAAGGGGAAATAGCCCGGACCCGGGCGTGCGGACTGGCCGAAGCTGTAGTTCGTTGCGCCCCAGGCGAAGCCCAGGCCTACGGCGACGAACATCAGTCCGGACCAGAAGTCCTTCTGACTTTTTATCTTCACGGGTTGTCTCCTGTACCGAAGTGCGGCGGATTCTAGGAATCGCCCCCTGGGTCTTCGCTGTGGATTCCACGTAAGCGCGAGCACGGACGGTGCGCGCCGCGCCGCCACCCCGGTGGAGGCCGTGAAAAATTGCCGCGGCCCTTGCCGCCGCGGCTCAGCCGGGCAGGCGCAGCGGCCGCACCAGGCGCAGCCACTTCGGCGCAGGCAGGCCGAACCGCTCCCGTACGTGCTCGGCGCGCGCGACGAGGGTGTCGCGGTCGGGCACCTCCACGCCGCGCGCGGCCACGACGATGGTGTTGCCCTCCTTGGTGGGCGCCAGGTGCCACACCTGCTCCAGGCCAAAGGCGGCGGCGATGCGCGCGGCGCTGGCGTCGAAGCTGGCGTCGCGGCCGAAGAGGTTGACGGTCATGAGCCCGCCGTCGGCCAGCACGCCGCGGCAGTGGGCGTAGAAGGCCTCGTCGTCGAGCACGGGGGCGGCGGCCTCGTGGTCGTAGAGGTCCACGTTGAGCACCTGCACGGTGCCCAGGTTTTGCGGGTCGGCCACCCAGCGCGCGGCGTCCTCGTGCAGCACGGTCAGCCTCGCGTCGTTGTCGGGCAGGTGGAACCACAGGCGGCAGGCGTCTATGACGGTGGCGTTGAGCTCCACGGCGGTGGTGGGCATCTTGAGCGCCTGGTGGCAAAAGCGCGTGATGGCGCCCGCGCCCAGGCCCAGTTGCACGGCGCTGCCTTCGGTGAGCTCCTGCGTTGGGCGCCAGAGCATCCAAGCCATCATGCGCTGCACGTATTCGAGCTCTATCTGCTGGGGCTTGCGCACGCGCATGGCGCCCTGCACCCACTCCGTGCCCAGGTGCAGGTAACGCACGCCGGCGTATTCGGAGATGGTGGCGCCGGCTTGCGCCTGTCGAGCCGGGGATTTCTTGCTGGCCATGGATCAATGCGCCGGGTCTGCGCCGTTCTGGTGTATGCGGGCCGCGAGTGTGCCCCGGCCGGCCGGGGGCGGCGGCGCCGGCGCGGGCTCAGGCCAACAAATCCGCCAGCCGCGGCAAGGCGGCGCGGGCATTGGCGGCCGTGGCGGCGGCGGTCTCGGCGGCGTCCCAGCCGCGCAGCCCGCCCAGCGTGAGCGCGATGCGCGGCAGCTCGGCGGGCTCGTTGCGCGCGCCTGTGGGCTCGCCTTCGGCCCGTCCGTCGGCGCGGCGGTACAGCCACTGCGGCGGGATGTCGGGCGCGTCGGTCTCCAGCACCAGCGCGTCGGCCGGCAGCCCGGCGGCCAGGCGGCGTATCTGCAAGGCGCGCTCGTAGGTCATGGCGCCGCCAAAGCCCAGGCGCACGTCCAGGTCCAGGAAGGCATGGGCCTGCTGCGCGCTGCCGTTGAAGGCGTGGGCGATGCCGCCGCGCAAGCCCGCGCGGCGCAGGTGCATCAGCACCCGGTCCACCGAGCGGCGGCTGTGCAGCAGCACGGGCAGCGAAAGCTCGCGCGCCAGCGCCAGTTGCGCGGCGAGCAGGTCCTCCTGCAGCGCGCGGTCCAGCCCGGGGACGAAGAAATCCAGGCCGATCTCGCCCACGGCCACCAGGCGCGCATCGTCGCGGTGGCGGTACAGGCTGTCCCGCAGCGCCTGCAACGCATTCGCGCCGGCGTCGTGCACGTACAGCGGGTGGATACCCAAGGCGTAGGACAAGCCGTGGCGATGTGCCAATTCGCGCACGGTTTCGAAGTTGCCGGGCGCCACGGCCGGGAGCACGATTTGCTTCAGACAAGCATCGCGTGCGCGCTGCACCACCGCGTCGCGATCGGCTTCGAACTCGGCGGCATCCAGATGGCAGTGGGTGTCTATCCACGGCAAAACAGCGTTGGCCATGCGCCGATGATGCCTGAGCGAGGATCGTGCTACTGTGGGGCCGCATTGCTGCACGCAGGGGGCGCAGATGAACGGGCGCAGGTCGAACCGGACACCGCTTTACAGCCACTCCAGCCGGGTTCGCCCGCCTGCAGCGGATTCCCCTCAACCCGCACCGGCCGCCGGGCTCGCCGCCAAGCCGGCACTGGCCGCGCACGGCGCCGCCGCAGCCGGCCGTTCCACCGCCGCCACATCCACCACGTCCGCCGCCGTGCCGCCCAAGCGCCGCCTGGCGCTGCCGGCCTGGGGCTGGGCGCTGGCGGGCGCGCTGTTCGTGGGCGGCCCGCTGCTGGCCTGGGAAGCCTCGCGGCCCGCGCCGCAGGTGATCACGCAAAAGCACATCGACCTCGCGGTGAAGAAGGCGCTGGAAACCCAGCCGCTGCCCTCCCCGGCGGCCAAGGCCTACGAGAAGATCCGCGGCTCCGTGGTGCGCGTGGTCGGCCTGGATGACGACGGCCCCGTGGCCGACGCTTCCGGCCCGGGAAGCAGCAACGGCGTGGTGAAGCCGGACGCCGGCGGCAAGAAGGCCGTGGCCGGCGACGCGCCCGCGCACGGCGGCCACGAGGTGGGCGTGGGCAGCGGCGTGGTCATCGTGGACAGCGGGCTGATCCTGACCAACCTGCACGTGGTCAGCGGCGCGCGCCGCGTGCAGGTGGTGTTCTCCGACGGGCTGGAGTCCGAGGCCACGGTGGTCAACGTCATGCCGGAGAACGACCTGGCCGTGCTGCGCGCGCAGCGCATCCCCGACGACCTGCAGGCCGCCACGCTGCGCTCCACGGCCGACCTGCATCCGGGCGAGCGCGTGACGGCGGTGGGCTTCCCCTTCGGCATCGGCCCCACGGTATCGGCCGGCGTGGTGTCGGGGCTCAAGCGCGAGTTCCGCTCGCCGGAAGGCAAGCAGGTGCTGTCCAACCTCATCCAGTTCGACGCCATGGCCAACCCGGGCAGCTCCGGCGGGCCGCTGGTGACGGACGACGGCGAGGTGGTGGGCATCGTCACCGCCATCCTCAACCCGGTGCAGCAGCGCTTCTTCGTGGGCATAGGCTTCGCCGTGCCCATAGAGAACGCCGCCGGCGGCGCGGGGCTGCCACCTTTCTGACGGCAAGAACGCCCGGCCTCGCGCCGGGCGTTTGCCTTTCGTTCACACCAACGTTTCCTCGATTCTTTTTTCCACGGGAGGATTCCGATGCTCGGCAGCAACAGCGAAACCGCAGCCCTGATGGAGCGCGTGCTCTACGAAGTCAAGCGTGTCGTGGTCGGCCAGGACCGCTTCCTGGAGCGCGTGCTGGTGGCCATGCTCTCGCAGGGCCACCTGCTGGTCGAAGGCGTGCCGGGCCTGGCCAAGACGCTCACCATCAAGACGCTGGCGCAGACGCTGCGCGGGCAGTTCAAGCGCATCCAGTTCACGCCGGACCTGGTGCCGGCCGACCTGGTGGGCACGCGCATCTACAACCAGAAGACGGGCGACTTCAGCACCACGCTGGGCCCGGTGTTCACCAACTTGCTGCTGGCCGACGAGATCAACCGTGCGCCGGCCAAGGTACAGAGCGCGCTGCTGGAGGTGATGCAGGAGCGGCAGGTCACCATTGCCGGCACCACGCACCGCGTGCCGGAACCCTTCCTGGTGATGGCCACGCAGAACCCGATCGAGACCGAGGGCACCTACCCGCTGCCGGAGGCGCAGGTGGACCGCTTCATGATGAAGGTGCTGGTGGACTACCCGACGGAAGAGGAGGAGTTCGTCATCGTCGAGCGCGTCACCGGCGCGCCGGTGGAGGTGCAGCCGGTGGCCACCACGCTGCAACTGGCGCAACTGCAGCAGGCCTGCCGCGGCTTGTACGTGGACCCGTCGCTGATGCAGTACGCCGTCAAGCTCGTCTCAGCCACGCGCGACCCGGCCCGCGCGGGCCTCTCCGACCTGGGCCGCTACATCACCTTCGGCGCCAGCCCCCGCGCGACCATCAACCTCGTGGAAGGCGCCCGCGCCCTGGCCTTCCTGCGCGGGCGCACCTACGTGCTGCCGGACGACATGGTGGACATCGCCGCCGACGTGCTGCGCCACCGCCTGACGCTGAGCTACGAGGCACTGGCCGAGGGCATCAGCGCCGACGCCATCATCGGCAAGGTCATGCAGAAGCTGCCCGCGCCGGACAAGCCGCTGGAAGCCCGTGCCCAGCTCGCCGCCAATGGCTGATCGCGCGCCTTCAGCCAACAAGGCGCCGGCCGCGGCCCAAGCCGCGCCCGCCCTGCCCGGCGACAACGCCGAGGCGCTGCTGCGCCGCCTGGAGTGGAGCACCATCCGCCGCCTGGACGGCTGGCTGCAGGGCGACTACCGCACGCTCTTCCGCGGCGAGGGGCTGGACCTCGCGGACCTGCGCGAGTACCAGCACCACGACGACGTGCGCCGCATCGACTGGAACGTCACCGCGCGGCTGCAGCAGCCCTACGTGCGCGAGTACACCGAGGACCGCGACATCGCCGCGTGGTTCCTGCTGGACCTGAGCCCCTCGGTGCACTTCGGCTCGCGCCGACGCAGCAAGGCGCAGGTGGGGATCGAGTTCACCGGCGTGATCGCGCGGCTGCTGGCGCGCCGGGGCAACCGCGTGGGCGCCCTGCTCTACGGCAGCCGCGTGGACACCGTGCTGCCCGCGCGCGGCGGGCGGCTACAGGTACTGGAGTTGCTGCAGCGGCTCATGAACCGTCCCGCCCCCGTGGCCATGCCCGGGGGCACGCGGCTGCAGGAGCTGCTGCAAGGCGCGCTGCAGCAGTTGCGCCGGCGCTCGCTGGTGTTCGTGCTGTCCGACTTCTTCAGCGAGCCGGGCTGGAGCGAGCCGCTGGCGTCGCTGGCCATGCGCCACGAGGTCGTCGCGGTGCGCCTCTATGACCCGCTGGAGCTGGATTTGCCCGATATCGGGATGGTTTATATCCAGGACGCCGAGACGGGCGAGCAACTGATGGTGGACACGCATGCCAAAGGCTTTCGCCAGCGCTTTGCCACCGCGGCGCGGCGGCGCGAGGCCGAGCTGCGCACGGGGCTGGCGCAGGCGGGCGTGGACACGCTGGAAATGGCCACCGACGAGGACCTGGCCGAGGCCATCGTCCGCTTCGTTCACCTGCGGCGCCAGCGCAGCCGACTGGCCGCCGGCAGCGTCAAGCCGCGGGCGCATTACTGAATACGACAGGGATAGCCGGGAGTAGCGATGATGAATTTCCTGTGGCCCTCGCTGCTGTGGACGCTGCTGCTGCTGCCGCTGCTGGTGCTGCTGTACCTGTGGCTGCTGCGCCGGCGAAAGCAGGCCGTGCTGCCCTATGCCGACCTGGGGCTGGTGAAGCAGGCGCTTGGGCGCGGCAGCGCCTGGAAGCGCCACGTGCCGCCGCTGCTGCTGCTCGTGTCGCTGGCGGCGCTGCTGCTGGCCTCGGCGCGGCCCACGGCGGTGATGACGCTGCCGCTGGCGGAGCAGACCATCATCCTGGCCATGGACGTTTCCGGCAGCATGCGCGCCGCCGACGTGCAGCCCACGCGGCTGGCGGCGGCGCAAAACGCTGCCAAGGCCTTCCTCACCGACCTGCCGCGCGACGTGCGCGTGGGCGTGGTGGCCTTTGCCGGCACGGCCGCGGTGGTGCAGGCGCCCACCTTCAGCCGCGAGGACGTGGTGGCCGCGATCGACCGCTTCCAGCTCCAGCGCGCCACGGCCATAGGCAGCGGCATCGTGCTGTCGCTGGCCACCATCTTCCCGGACGCGGGCATAGACCTGAGCCAGGTCACCGGGCAGCGGCCCATGCCGCAGGCGCTGGGCGAGAACAACGGCAATGAAGCCAAGCCGCGCGACTTCAAGCCGGTGGAGCCGGGCAGCTACGCGTCGGCCGCCGTCATCCTGCTCACCGACGGGCAGCGCACCACGGGGCCGGACCCGGTGGAGTCCGCCCGCATGGCCGCCGAGCGCGGCGTGCGCGTCTACACCGTGGGCATTGGCACCAAGGAGGGCGACACCATTGGCTTCGAGGGCTGGAGCATGCGGGTGCGGCTGGACGAGGAAACGCTCAAGACCATCGCCGACCTCACCCGCGCCGAGTACTTCTATGCCGGCACCGCGGCCGACCTGAAGAAGGTGTACGAGACGCTGTCCTCGCGCCTGGTGATGGAGAAGAAGGAAACCGAGATCACCGCCCTCTTCGCCGCGCTGGGTGCCGCGCTGGCGCTGGCCGCGGCGGCGCTGTCGCTGTGGTGGTTCGGCCGGGTGATGTAGGCCCGGTTGCGGTTGGCGATCCGTGCGCGGCCGCTCAGCGCGGCAGCCGCTCCCTGTACGCCCTGGCCGCGTCGAAGTAGCGCTGCAGGTAAGTGCGCGTCTGCTCGTCCGACAGCGGCGTGGCGCAGCTCAGCAACTGGCGGCAGTAGTTGCGCCACTCGGGACCTTGCAGCACTTGCGCCAGCGCCTGGCGCAGCGCCTGCACGCGCTGCGCCGGCATGGCGGCGTGCGCCACCAGGGCGCGAAAGCTCGTGAAGGGCCGCAGGTCAAAACCGAATTCCTGCGCCGCGGGCACCTCCGGGAAGGCCGGGTCGCGCTGCGCGGCCAGCACGGCCAGCGGGCGCAGGCGCCCCTCCTCCAGCAGCTCGGCCACGTCGCCCGGCTCCTCGAACAGCAGCTCCACGCGCTTGTCCAGCACGGCGGCCACGCGCTCGTCGTGCCGCGACACCGGCACGTTGAGCAGCCTCGCGCCGTTCACGCCCAACGCGCGCAAGGCCAGCTCGTCGCGCCCGCCGGCACCGGAGGTGGCCACGCGCAGCCGGTCGGGGTTCTGCTTCGCGTGGTCGAGCACGTCCTGAAGCGTCCGGAAGGGACTGTCGGCCGGGGCGAACAGGAAGGACTCAAAGGTGGACACCACACCCAGCGTCTGGAAGAGCTGCGGACCCACCGTGCCCGTGCCGCCAGCCCACACCCAGACCGTGTTGCCGGCGATGACGGCCAGCGCGTTGGCCGGGTCGGCCGCGGCCAGCAGCCGGGTGAGGCCCGTGTTGCCGGAGGCCCCGGGCACGTTGGCCAGCTCCAGGCTCTGGCCCAGCAGCGGCTCCAGTTGCCGCGCCAGCAGCCGCGCGATGCCGTCGGGGCCGGAGCCGATGCCGTAGGGCACGGTCAGCTCGACGGCGCGGCGCGCATCCGGCGCCCCCGCGGGCGGGCCGAAGAACAGCGCCATCACGTAGCTGATGCTGTCGCGGTAGGCCAGCGGCGCGTTGTCGCGCCAGTTGCGCAGGTAGTCGCTGAAGCTGCCGCCCGGGGCGTCGAGATTGAGGTAGCCCAGCGCTTCCCAGAGCTGCGGGTTCTCCTCGAACAGCGACAGCAGTTGCGTGGCGACGACCTCGTTGCGGTCGCGGTCGTAGGGGCCCTTGCGCAGCACGGGCTCGTTGGCGGCGAACCAGGCGGCCAGGGTCTGGCCCGCCGCCAGGCGGCGGTGCTTCTCGGCCAGGAAGCGGTCGGCGCTGGCCTGCAGCTCCTGCGCGTAGCCCTGCAGCCGCGGGCTGGGCGGCGCGATCTGCCACTCGGCGGCAAAGCGCTGCAGGGTGTAGAGCGAGGCCACCTCGCACAGCGCCTCCTCGAACCACTGGTGGGCACCGGCGGCCTGGAAGTGCGGGTGGCGCTCGTAGTTGGCCATGACGTGGCAGAACTCGTGCGCGAACTCGTAGACGTAGCCGGCCCAGCGGTCGTCGCGCGCGGTGAGCTGCACCTGGTACTCGCCGCGCGGGCCGCGCTCGTAGAGCGAGATGGGCGAGCGCGCGGTGTGCGACACCACGATGGGCGCCAGCGGCCGCCCCGGGATGCGCTGCTGCAGCTCGCGCGCCACGGCCACCAGCACGTCGCGGATGTCGCGCGTGTTGGCGTTGCCCCAGCCGCCTTCGCGCACGGTGATGCGCACGCGCGCGTCCGGCAGCTCGCCGCCGCCGCGCGCGGGCAGCGGCATCACGCGGCCCACGGGCACGGACAGGCCGCGCTCGCGCAGCACGGCCTGCGCGGGCTCGGCCTGCAGCGCCAGCGGCGCCAGGGTGTCCGAGGGCACCTGCCCCGCCTCGTGCAGGTAGGCCATGGTGCCGGCGATGAGGCGGCGGGCGGTGTCGTCGAAGACGAAGGGGAAGGTCATGCGCGGCACGTCCGCCGCGTCCGGCGCCGGCACGCCTTGCACGCCCGCCGGGGCGGTGGCGGGCGACGCGGCGGCCACGGGCGCCGGTGCGGGCGTGGGCGCAGGAGCAAGCGCAGGTGCGGATGCGGATGCGGCGGCGGAGGCCGGCGCAGCGACGGCCGCGGGTGCCGCGTACAGCGCGTTCCACAGCGTGGCGCCATCAAAACCGGCGGTCTGGGCCTGGGCCATGCGCACCACGTCGGCGGCGTTGGCGGGGTCGGCCAGGAAGCGCTGCGCATCCAGCTCCGCGCGCAGCCAGGCCTGGGCGACGTCCGGCCGGCGTTGCAGCAAATCGGCGCGCATGAGCAAAAAACCGCCGTCCTCCAGGCCCAGGTCGCGGCCGCTGGCGATGCGCCGCGCCACGCCCTCCTGCACCAGCCGCGTCGCCACGGGCTCCCACACGGCGGCGGCGTCGATGCGGCCCGCGCGCAGGTTGCTGCTGATGATCTCGATGTTCTGGCCCAGGTAGGCCGCGGGCGCCACCTGGCGGGTGCTGAGCAGCTCGCGGGCGAAGCGGTCGGCGCAACTGTCGCGCGGCGCGGCCAGTTGCGCGCCCTGCAGCGCCTGCGGCGTGGCGGGCCCGTCCACGCGCGCCACCAGCACGTTGCACTGGTCCTGGCCCATGCCCAGCGCGGCCACGAGCTGCAGCGCGTCGGCCGTGCCCTCGGTGCGCGTGGCCGCCACCAGGGCCGACACCGGCCCCATGTAGCCGATGTGCTGCACGCCGGCCTGCAGGGCCGCGGCGATCTTGCGGCCCTGCAGCGCGGGTTCGAACTCCACGGTCGAGCCCTTGGGTAAATAGCGCTCGTAAAAACGCTTGCCGCGCATGACCAGCGCGGACCAGGCGGCGGTGAAGTAAGGCTGGTAGCCCACCACCAGCGCCACGGGCTCGCCGGGACTGCCCAGGCCGGGCCCCGGCGACGGCTTGACGGCGGCGGTGCCGGACGGGAACGCGGGCGGCGGCGCGGACTGCAGTGCCGGCAGCGGCTGCGCGGCAGCGGCGCCCAGGCCGGCCAGCCACAGCAGCCAGCCCGCCAGCAAGCGGGCGGGAAAGCGGGACAGGACGGAGACCGGCGGGCGCGAGCCCGGATGGGGCCAGGCGGCGGACGGGCGGCGCGCGGCGCGCCGGGTGCGCGGGTACTGCTTCACGCCCGCATTGTGAAACCCCGCCGGGTGGCGGGGTGGGTCGGGTGGTAACGGTCCCGACAGCGAACCGGCGCGGCGCCCTGCGGTGGCGCCGCGCCGGTGTCGGCTTCACTTGGGCCGGCCCGCTTCACAGGCCGCGGGCCGGCTCAGGCGTTGGGGGCTCAGTAGGCCGAGGCGTCGGCCGGGCCCTTGTAGACGCGGCCCGCGTGGCTGTTCTCGCCCGGGTCGAGGCGGCGCAGGCCGTCGAGGTCGTTGAAGATCCAGCGGTCGCTGCGCATGGCGGCGTCGCGGTCGGCGGCGACTTGGGCACGGGTGGCCGGGCCGCTGGCGGTGCTGCCGTCATAGCTGCGGCCCGCGGCGCCCTGCGACGAGGAGGTGTCGAAGGTGGACGTCGTCCCGACGGCCGTGCCGTAGGCCGGCGCCTGCGCGCCGGTGCCGGAGGAGGACATGTCGCTGCCCATGCCCGTGGTGCTGGAGGACGAGCCCGTGCCCATGGCACCGGCGGTGGAGGACGCGTCGCTGCCCGTGTCGGTGGTGCCGGAAGTCGTGCCGGCCGCGCCCATGGCGCCCGCGGTGGACGAGGCGTCGCCGCCCATGCCCGTCGTCCCGGAGGACGAGCCGGTGGTGCCCATGGCGCCTGCGCTGGTGGCGGCGTCGCTGCCCGTGCCGGTGGTGCCGGAGGACGCGCCGCTCCCCATGCCGGCAGCCGTGGACGAGGTGTCGGCGCCCATGGTGCCGGCGCTGGTGGCGGCGGCGGGCTCGTTCATGCTGCCGGCGCCTTCATAGCTGCGGCCGGCCGCGCCGCTGTCCGGGGACATGGACGGGCTGCCCGCGGCGACGCCGGAACCGCTGTACGAGGACGACGTGCCGCTGGAAGACGAGCCGTCAGCCACGCTGCTGGTGCTGTCGCTGGTGCCGGCCGGCGGGCCGCTGTAGTTCTTGTCGAAATTCTTGGACGTGGGCGAGCTGGCCCACCAGGTGCCGTAGCTCTGGTCGGTGCGCTCGATCTCGCCGGCGGCCTGGGCGCGTGCCAGCTCGGCCTTGACTTCCGCGCGGGTGAGCGGCTGCTGCGTTTGGGCCATGGCGGAAGTGGCGCCCAAGGCGGCGACGATCAAGGAAGTGAGTACGGAAAGCTTCACGGTCGGGCTCCTTGACGGGCCCGCACTGATTGGGGGCCCGCATCTGCACTTTAGGTTTCCCCACTCGCGCTGCCGACCAAGCGGCTGCTGTGAATGGGGGCTAATCCCTAAGGGCAAACTCCGGGCCCGCCGGCCGCGCCGGCTCGAAGCACCGTGTCAGGAGGGCTGCAGCACGCCTTGCAGCAGCCGCAGCGTGCGGTCGCAGCGCGCGGCCAGGCGCTCGTCGTGCGTGACCAGGACGAAAGCCGTGCCGCGCTCGCGCGCGAGCTCCAGCATGAGGGCGAAGACGGCGTCGGCCGTGTCGCGGTCGAGGTTGCCGGTGGGCTCGTCGGCCAGCACGCAGGCCGGCTGCGACACCAGCGCGCGGGCGATGGCCACGCGCTGGCGCTCGCCCCCGGAGAGCTCGCTGGGCCGGTGCTCCACGCGCGTGGACAGGCCCACGCGGCCCAGCATCTCGCGGGCTTGGGT
Source organism: Azohydromonas lata NBRC 102462 (assembly GCF_001571085.1). Taxonomy (GTDB): domain Bacteria; phylum Pseudomonadota; class Gammaproteobacteria; order Burkholderiales; family Burkholderiaceae_C; genus Azohydromonas; species Azohydromonas lata. The sequence continues at coordinate 95,468 of NZ_BCTC01000007.1, read as the reverse complement.
GCGTGCGACTTCCAGCGCCACGCGGCGCACGCGCAGCGGCATGGCCACGTTGTCCAGCGCGCTGAACTCCGGCAGCAGGTGGTGGAACTGGTAGATGAAGCCCAGGTGCTGGTTGCGCCAGCGGCCCTGCTCGGCGGCGCTCATGGCGGCGAAGTCGCGGCCCAGGAGCTGCACGCGGCCGGCGGTGGGCGCGTCCAGGCCGCCCAACAGGTGCAGCAGCGTGCTCTTGCCGGAGCCCGACGCGCCGACGATGGCCAGGGTGCGCGCGCGCTGGACCTGCAAGGTCACGTCGCGCAGCACCTGCACGTCCAGCGTGCCGTCGTGAAAGCGCTTGGACAGCCCGGTGCAGGAGAGCACCGGCTCGCCGGCATCGCCGAGGGCCGCGGCCGCCGCGGCGTTGGGACGGGAAAGCTCACTCATAGCGCAGCGCCTCCGCCGGGTTGACGCGGCTGGCGCGCCAGCTCGGGTACAGCGTGGCCAGCAGCGCCAGCACCAGCGAGATGAGGACGATGGGCACGATGTCGCCGCGCTGCGGGTCGCTGGGCATGTGGTTGATCACGTAGATGCTGCCGGGCAGGAAATTGACGTTGAGCACCCGCTCGATGGCCGGGACGATGGTGCCCACGTTGAAGGCCACCAGCAGCCCAAGCGCCGTGCCGGCGAAGGTGCCGATGATTCCGGAGGCCGCGCCCTGCACCACGAAGATGCCCATGATGGAGCGCGGGCTTGCGCCCAGGGTGCGCAGGATGGCGATGTCGGCACGCTTGTCCGTGACCGTCATCACCAGCGTGGAGACGAGGTTGAAGGCGGCCACGGCGACGATGAGCGTGAGGATGATGAACATCAGCCGCTTTTCGATCTGCACCGCGTCGAACCAGGCGGCGTTGGTGCGCGTCCAGTCGCGCACGAGCAGGTTGGGCAGGGTGGCGCCGAGCTGCTGCGCCACGTTGCGGGCCTCGTTCACGTCGGCCAGGCGCAGTTGCACGCCGGTGGGGCCCTCCACGCGGAAGAGCTTGGCGGCGTCCTCCACGTGGACCAGGGCCAGCGAGCTGTCGTACTCGTAGTGGCCGGAGGAGAAGACGCCGGCCACCGTGAAGGCGCGAAAGCGCGGCACCACGCCCGCGGGCGTCACCTGCCCGCCCGGGGCCACCAGCGTCACCGTGTCGCCCGGGCCCACGCCCAACTGGCGCGAGAGCTCCAGGCCCAGCACGATCTGCCAGGCGCCGGGCTGCAGCTTGGCCAGCACCGTGTCGCGCAACTGCGCGGCCAGCGGGGTGACGGCGGCCTCCTCGGCCGGGTCTATGCCGCGCACCAGCACGCCGCGCATGGTGTCGCCGCGCGCCAGCAGGGCCTGCGTGGCGATGAAGGGCGCGGCGCCCTGCACCTGCGCGTTGCGCCGCGCCTGGTTGGCCACGGCGCGCCAGTCGGGCAGCGCCGCGCCCGTGGGCTCCAGGATTTCCACGTGCGAGATCACGCTGAGCATGCGTTCGCGCACTTCCTTCTGAAAGCCGTTCATGACCGACAGCACGATGATCAGCGCCGCCACGCCCAGGGCGATGCCCAGCATGGACACGCCGGAAATGAAGGATATGAAGCGGTTTCGCCGCCCGGCCCGGCCCGCGCGCGTGTAGCGCCAGCCGATCTGCCATTCGTAAGGCATTTGCATGGGCCGGCATCGTAGCGGGCGGCATGGGCGGCTCCGGCGCGGCGCGCGGCGGCCCGGATAATTCGGCGCCATGCAACTGCTGATTCCCTTTGCCGCCCCCTTGTCCGACGCCGGGGCGCGAGCCCTGAAGTCGCTGCAGCTGCCTCACCTGGACGCGCTGCTGTCGCACTGGCGCGAGGCCGAACGCGACGCGGGCGACGAAAGCTCCCTCTCCCCGCCGCACGAACGCGCCCTGGCCCGCGCGCTGGGCTGGAGCGTCACCGACGGCCTGATCCCCTGGGCCGCGCGCGACGCCGCGGCGGCCGGGCTGGACGCGAGCCTGCCCTGGGGACGCCTCACGCCCGCGCACCTGCTGCTGGGCAGCGACCACATCGGCCTGACCGACCCGGGCGCCCTGGCCCTGGAGCCCTGGGAGTCGCGCCGCTTCTTCGACGCGCTGCACGAGCTCTTCGCCTCCGAAGGCTTCACCTTGCACTGGGTGAGCGACCTGAACTGGCTGGTGTCGCACCCGCTGTTGAAAGACCTGCCCACGCTGGCGGCCGACCGCGCCATTGGGCACGCGCTGCACAGCGACATGCCGGCGCAGCCGCGGCTGGTGCGGCGGCTGCTCAACGAGGTGCAGATGCTGCTGTTCAACCACCCGCTCAACGAGTCGCGCGAGGCGCGCGGCGAGCTGCCCATCAACGCGCTGTGGCTCAGCGGCTGCGGCGCGGCCCAGGCCGAGCGCACCACAGGCGCGCCGCGCGTGGACGAGCGGCTGCGCACGCCCGCGCTCCACGAGGACTGGGACGCCTGGCGCGCCGCCTGGACGGCGCTGGACGAAGCATGCATCGCCCCCCTGGCCACCCACCCCGAAGGCCGCCTGGTGCTGTGCGGCGAGCGCGGCGCGGTGGCCCTGGAGGCCCAACCCAAGCGCTGGTGGCAGCGCCTGTCCGGCGGCGCGCGCGCCGGGCGCGCCGCCGCGCTGCTGGAGACGCTATGACCACCCCCATGCTGGAAATGCGCGACGTGCCCCCGCGCGCGGTGCACGCGCTGGAACAGGCGGGCGTGCACCCGCTGCTGGCGCGGCTGTTCGCCGCGCGCGGCGTGAGCTCGCCGCAGGAGCTGGACGACGGGCTCAACCGCCTGCTGCCCCCCGCCTCGCTGCACGGCAGCGCCGAGGCCGCGCGGCTGCTGGCCGACATGATCGACGCGGGCAAGCACATCTGCGTGGTGGCCGACTACGACTGCGACGGCGCCACCGCCTGCGCCGTGGCGCTGCGCGGGCTGCGCATGTTGGGCGCGGCGCCGCAGGCCGTCTGCTACGTCGTCCCCGACCGCGCCGTGCACGGCTACGGGCTGAGCCCCACCATCGTGGACCTGGCGCTGCCGCTCAGGCCGGACCTGCTGGTCACCGTGGACAACGGCATCGCCAGCATGGCGGGCGTGGCGCATGCGCGCGCGCTGGGCATGGCGGTGCTGGTGACGGACCACCACCTGCCCGCCGTGGAGGACGGTCAGGTGCAGCTGCCGGCGGCCGACGTCATCGTCAACCCCAGCCAGCCGGGCTGCGCCTTCGAAAGCAAGTCGCTGGCGGGCGTGGGCGTGATGTTCTACGTGCTGCTGGCGCTGCGCGCGGAGCTGCGCGCGCGCGGGCGCTTCGACCAAGCCACGCAGCCGCGGCTGGACGCGCTGCTGGACCTCGTAGCCCTGGGCACGGTGGCCGACGTGGTCAAGCTGGACGCCAACAACCGCCGCCTGGTCGCCCAGGGCTTGAAGCGCATACGCGCCGGGCGCATGCAGCCGGGCGTGCAGGCGCTGTTCACCGCGGCGGGGCGCGACCCGCAGCGCGCCAGCGCCTTCGACTTCGGCTTCGCGCTGGGCCCGCGCGTCAACGCCGCCGGGCGCCTGGCGGACATGACGCTGGGCATCGAATGCCTGCTCACCGACGACCCGGCGCGCGCGCGGGACCTCGCGCAGAAGCTGGACGCCATCAACCGCGAGCGCCGCGAGGTCGAGGCCGGCATGCGCGAGCAGGCCGAGCACCTGCTGGCGCAGCTCGCCCCCGAGGGCAAGGAAGTGGACGCCCCCGCCGCCGTGGCGCTGTACGACCCCGACTTCCACGAGGGCGTGGTGGGCATCGTGGCCGGGCGGCTCAAGGAGCGGCTGAACCGCCCGACCTTCGTGTTCGCGCGTGGGCAGGACGGCCTGCTCAAGGGGTCGGGCCGCTCCATCCCCGGCTTTCACCTGCGCGACGCGCTGGACCTGGTGAGCAAGCGCGCGCCGGGGCTGCTGGTGAAGTTCGGCGGCCACGCCATGGCCGCGGGCTGCACGCTGGCCGAGGCCGACTTCCCCCGCTTTGCCGCGCTGCTGGTGGCCGTGGCGCAGGAGCAGCTCGACGCCGCCGCGCTGCAGCGCCGGCTGCCCGTGGACGGATCGCTGCCGCCGCAGTACTTCGACGCGCCCACCGTCATGGCGCTGGAGGAGCAGGTCTGGGGCCAGGCCTTCGACGCGCCGCTGTTCTGCGACGAGGTGGAAGTCATCGCGCAGCGCCTGGTGGGCGAGCGCCACACCAAGCTGCGCCTGAAGCTGCACGGCGTGCTGCGCGACGCCATCTGGTTCAACCACGTGGACCCGCTGCCCGCCACGGCGCGGCTGGCCTACCGCGTGGCGCTGGAAACCTGGCAGGGCCAGCAGCGGCTGCAAATGGTGGTGCAGGCGCAGGCCTGACGCTTCGAAAGCGCTGAGCGCCGCTGCACAGCCGCAATTGCGCGGCGTACACCAGCACCACACACGTAAGAGCCTTTGCAAGGCATTGCGCACTCCCGCACAAGCGGGGGTGTTGCCGGGCGCACGCCCCATGCTGGGCACATCAACTGCTGAAAACGCATGTCGCCATGCCGCCACAAGAGCGGCCCAAAGGCGATGCAGTTTTTCGAAAAGAACGTCGTTGAGGTGTTTATGCGTGAACAGCAGTGCGCGGGCGAGCCCGCGCGCGCCGCGAATTTGTCGCGGCGCGGAGCCCTAGGCCGGCTGGCCGGCTGGGGTGGTGTGGCGGGCCTGGGCGGCGCGTCGGCGCTGCTGGCGGGCTGCGGCGGCGGGGGCGACGGCGGCATGGCCGAATCGCCCGCGGCGCTGGAGAGCGCGGCGCAAGTGGCCGATACGGCCGCCAGCGCCGAGGCCGCGGCGCTGCCCGCGGCGCGCGTGGTACGCGCGGGGCTCAACCACCCGTGGGGGCTGGACTTCCTGGGCGACGGCAGCCTGCTCGTGACCGAGCGCGCCGGGCGGCTGCGCCGCATCAGCGCCGACGGCAGCAGCATGAGCAGCATCAGCGGGCTGCCGCCGCGCATCTTCGTGGGCGGCCAGGGCGGGCTGCTGGACGTGATCGTGGAGCACTTGGGCGGCGACACCTGGGTGTACCTGAGCTACACCGAGCGCGGCACGGGGCCGCAATACAACACCGCGGGCCTCGCCGTGGCGCGTGCGCGGCTGGTGGCCGGCGCCTTGCGCGACCTGGCCGTGATCTTCCGCGCCAGCCCCAAGGTGACGGTCAGCAACATGTCCAACTACGGCGGGCGCATGGCGCTGGCCGGCACCAAGCTGTTCGTCTCGTTGGGCGACCACTTCACTGACGCGGAGCGCATCAGGGCGCAGTGGTTGGGCGCGCACCACGGCAAGATCGTCCGCATCAACCGCAACGGCAGCGTGCCGGCGGACAACCCCTTCGTGGGCCAGCCCGGCGCACTGCCGGAGATCTGGAGCCGCGGGCACCGCAACCCGCAGGGGCTGACCTTCAACCCGTTCACGGGCGAGCTGTGGTCCTCGGAGCACGGGCCGCAGGGCGGCGACGAGATCAACGTGATCGAGCGCGGGCAGAACTACGGCTGGCCGCGCATTTCCTACGGCTGCGAGTACGGCACGACGGTGGGCGCGTGCACGGTGGTGGGTGGCAAGCGCGAGCTGACCGGAATGGAGCAGCCGCAGACCTGGTGGGTGCCCACCTCCATCGCGCCCAGCGGCATCAGCTTCTACGACGGCGCCATGTTCCCCGAGTGGCGCGGCAACCTGTTCGTGGCCGCGCTCAAGGACACCTCGCTGTGGCGGCTCACGCTCAGCGGACGCAAGGTGGTGTCGCGCAGCGCCCTCTACCGGGGCCTGGGCAGGCGCATGCGCCACGTGCGCCAGGCGCCTGACGGAGCCCTGCTGGTACTGACCGACGAAGACAACGGGCGCATCTTGCGCATCGCCCGCTGAAAGACGAGGAGCCCACGCCGTGAAACGACGCATTGAAGCCTTGTCCTGCCCGGCCACCCCCGAGGACCGCCCGGCCGGCGCGACCGAAGCCCCCCTTCCTTCATCCCTGCCCCGGCGCCTGCAATGGCTGTGGGGCGCCGCCGTGGCGCTGAGCGTGGCCGTTTCCGGCTGCGGCGGCGGTGGCGGCAGTGGCGCCACCGAGGTGCCGGCCCCAGCGCCCACGCCGGCGCCGGCCCCCAAGCCCGTGCCCTCGCCCAACCCGCCGGCCCCGGCCCCGGCACCCGTGCCTGCCCCGGCTCCGACGCCGGTGCCCGCGCCAGCCCCGACACCGGCGCCAGCCCCTGCTCCGACGCCGGCACCCGCGCCCGCACCGACGCCTGCGCCAGCCCCCGGCCCGGCGGTGGTTGAGAGCTTCCGCGACGGCCTGGTGCGGCCGTGGGCACTGGCCTTCCTGCCGGACGGCAGCATGCTGGTGACGGAGCGGCCGGGCCGGCTGCGCCGGCTCAGCGCCGACGGGCTCACGCTGTCGGTGCCCATCACGGGGCTGCCCGCCATCAAGGCCAGCACGCTGGCGGCCGAACCGCCGCTGCAGGCCGGCCTGTTCGACGTGGTGCTGGACCCGGGCTTTGCCACGAACCGCCTTGTCTACCTGAGCTACGTCGAGGCCGGCAGCGGCGACACCGACGGCGTGGCCGTGTGGCGCGCGCAGCTCTCGGCGGACTACACCACGCTCACGGGCGGCACCGTCATCTACCGCCAACTGCCCAAGATAGCCGGCGAGCGCAACTACGGCGGCAAGCTGCTCTTCGACCGCAGCGGGCAGCTGCTGCTGACCTTGGGCGACCGCTTCGATGCCGCCACGCGCGACCAGGCGCAGATCCCGTCCAGCGGACTGGGCAAGATCGTGCGCATCACCACCAGCGGCACCGCCGCGCCGGGCGACCCGGTGGTGGCGGGCGCCGTCGCGGGGCTGTGGAGCTGGGGCCACCGCAACCCGCAGGGCCTGGCCATCCACCCCGTCACGGGCGCCCTGTGGGAGGCCGAGCACGGGCCGCAGGGGGGCGACGAGATCAACATCGTGCTGCCCGCCCACAACTACGGCTGGCCGCTGATCTCCTACGGCTGCGAGTACGGCGCCACGCCCGTGGACAGTTGTCCCAAGGTGGGCGGCGCCAGCGCGGCGCCGGGGCTGGACCAGCCGCTGACGTGGTGGGGGCCCACCTCCATCGCGCCCGGGGGCATCAGCTTCTACACGGGCGCCGGCTTCCCGGAATGGCAGGGCAACCTGTTCGTGGCCGCGCTGGCGGACAAGGCGCTGTGGCGTCTTACCGTCAGCACCACCGGCGTGCTGAGCCGCGAGCGGCTGTTCGGCGACCTGGGCAAGCGCATCCGCGACGTGCGCCAGGGCCCCGACGGCTGGCTCTACCTGCTCACCGACGAGGACGCCGGCCAGATCCTGCGCGTGCGGCGCTGAGCGCTGGCGACGCCGGCCTGCCCGCCCACGCGGGCGGGCAGGCCGGCAGCATGGCGGCGTGATGGTCCCGCGTAGGGCATCGATCACGCCGCCATCCTGCGCGAAGGGCCGTTCAAGCTCGGGAAAACCCCCGGCTCCCTACAATTCAGGGGTGATTGATCCCCTTGCACTCAACGCCGACCTGCACTGCCACTCCGACGTGTCCGACGGCACGCTGACCCCGGAGGGCGTCGCGGCCCGCGCCCACGCCAACGGCGTGCAACTGTGGTCGCTGACCGACCACGACGAAACCGGCGGCCAGCACCGCGCCCGCCGGGCCGCGCTGGAGCTGGGCATGCCCTTTCTCAGCGGCGTGGAAATCTCCGTGACCTTCGCGGGCAAGACGGTGCACATCGTCGGCCTGGGCTTTGACATCGACGACGCGGCGCTGCGCGACGGCCTGGCAGCCACGCGCGGCGGGCGCAGCGATCGCGCGCGCGAGATGGGGCAGTCGCTGGAGGCCGCGGGCATTGCCGGCGCCTACGAGGGTGCGCTCAAGTACGCCTCCAACCCCGACTTGGTGTCGCGCACGCACTTCGCGCGCTTCCTGGTGGAAAGCGGCGTGTGCGCCAGCACGCCGGAGGTGTTCCGCCACTACCTGGCCGAGGGCAAGCCGGGCTTCGTCCCGCACCGCTGGGCCACGCTGTCGGACGCGGTGCGCTGGATACGCGGCGCGGGCGGCATGGCCGTCATCGCCCACCCGGGCCGCTACAACTTCTCGCCGGTGGAGGAGTTCGCCTTCTTCACCGAGTTCAAGCAGCTGGGTGGCGAGGGCGTGGAAGTGGTCACCGGCAGCCACCGCCCCGACGAGTACCCCAAGTACGCCGGGCTGGCGCGCGAGTTCGGCTTCTACGCCTCGCGCGGCAGCGACTTTCACAGCCCCGACGAAAGCCACACCGACCTGGGCACGCTGGCGCCGCTGCCGGGCGGTTTGATCCCTGTTTGGGAGCTGCTGGCCGAGCGCGTGCACACGCCCTGAGTGCGGCCCCGGCGCCGCATGGCGCGGGCGGGGTTCTTGCTTTGAACTTGGCATCCGACACGGGGGCGCTTCCCCGAAGGGGGATGCATGCACTGCCTGACCTTGCCCTGGCTGCCGCCCGTGTGGCGTCCGAAGCGGACAATCCTGCCCATGTCCCAGTACTTCGAACTCCATCCCGACGATCCGCAGCCGCGCCTGCTCAAGCAGGCTGCGCAAATCCTGCACGGCGGCGGCATCTGCGCACTACCCACGGACTCCAGCTACGCGCTGGTGTGCCACCTGGACGACAAGTCCGCGGCCGAGAAGCTGCGCCGCATCCGGCAGGTGGATGAAAAACACCACCTGACGCTGCTGTGCCGCGACCTGTCCGAGCTGGCGAGCTACGCCCGCGTGGACAACCAGCAATACCGGCTGCTCAAGCTGGCCACGCCGGGGCCCTTCACCTTCATCCTGGAGGCGACCAAGGAAGTGCCGCGCCGGCTGTCGCACCCCTCGCGCCGCACCATCGGATTGCGCGTGCCCGAGCACCGCGTGGCGCAGGCGCTGCTGGAGCAGTTGGGCCAGCCGCTGCTGGCCACCACGCTGATCCTGCCCGGCGACGACGACCCGCTCAACGACCCGCACGAGATTCGCGAGCGGCTGGAAAAGCAGATCCAGGTGGTGCTGGACGCGGGCGCCTGCCCCATGGAGCCCACCACCGTGCTGGACCTCTCCGGCGACGAGCCGGTGCTGGTGCGCCAGGGGCGCGGGGATGCGTCGGCGCTGGGGCTGGACCTTTAAAGCCATCAGCCGCGGCTTGGGACGTCCCAAACCGGCGCCCGCACACCGCCCTACCCGGAAGCAAAACGGCCGCCCAACCATGCGTTGGGCGGCCGTTTCACTGTGCGCTGCAGCTTTTACAAGGCCGCCGTCGCCACGATTTCCAGCTTCCAGTCCGGGTTGGCCAGGGCGGCCTGCACGGTGGCGCGCGGGGGCGCCTGGATGTCGGCGACCCAGCGGTCCCAGACGGCGTTCATGGCCGGGAAATCGGCCAGGTCCTGGATGAAGATCTGCACCATCAGCAGCCGGCTCTTGTCGGTGTGGGCGCGCGCCAGCAGCGCGTCGATCTGGTCCAGCACCTGCTGCGTCTGCCCGGCCATGTCGGCCGTGGCGTCGCTGGGCACCTGGCCGGCCAGGAACACGGTGCCGTTGTGCACGGCCATCTCCGACAGGCGCGCGCCGACGTCAAATCGCTGAACCATTACTTCACTCCTTTGTGCTTGCGGTGTTGCTTGTGTCCTGCGTGGCCGCCGGCCGCGTGCTTGTGTGCAGCCGCCGCACCACTGTTGGGCGTCGTGGCGGCCTTCTGGCCGATGCGGCTCTCGGTGCCGGCCAGCAGCTTCTTGATGTTGGCGCTGTGGCGCCACACCAGCAGCAGGCCCATGACGGCCACGGCCAGCGCCGCGGGGCTGGCGCCCCAGATCAGCAGCTCATAAAAGGGCGCGAACAGCGCGGCCACGATGGCGGCCAGCGAGGAGTAGCGGAAGAAGTAGGCGATGGCCAGCCAGGTGGCCAGCGTGGCCAGCGCCAGCAGCGGGTTCAGGCCCAGCAGCACGCCCAGCGCCGTGGCCACGCCCTTGCCGCCCTGGAAGCGGAAGAACACCGGCCACAGGTGGCCCAGGAAAGCGGCCAGGCCGACGAAGGCGATGGTGGTGTCCGAGAGGCCCAGGCGCGGCGCCAGGGCTTGGGCGATGAGCACGGCGGCCGTGCCCTTGAAGGCGTCGAAGGCCAGCGTGAGCGCCGCGGCCTTGCGGTTGCCCGACCGCAGGACGTTGGTGGCGCCTGGATTCTTGGAGCCGTAGCTGCGCGGATCGGCCAAGCCCATGAAGCGGCTCACGATCACCGCAAAGGACAGCGACCCCAGCAGGTACGCCCCCAGCAACGCCAGCAGGCCAAACAGCAGCTCCATGTCCCTTGTTCGCGGATCGCAGGCAGTTAGACAGCCCGCCAGTGTAAGCGGCGGGCCAGGTTGTTCCTATTGACAGCCTCGTGCAAGGCGCCGTTACACGCGCCCATTACAGTGTCAACCCTTGGAGGTTTGACGCAGCGCATGAACACCCTCACCGACGACGCCCCGCACGCGGCCGCACCCGCCGTCCCCGTGGCCTGGCTGCCGCGCAGCCACACCGAGCTGCACGGCGAGCTGCACGCCCGCCCGGCGCTGCCGGTACGCACGCCCAGCGTGGTGTCGTCCTGGGCACAGTGGGGCATGAGCGCGGCGCAGGCGGAAAGCGCCTTGACCGAACTCTGCCGCGCCAGCGGCGAGCCCGAGCCCCCGCCCGGCGCGCGCCACCACGTGCTGCACACGCCGCGCTTCGAGATGCGCTTCGAGCGCCACGGCGAGTTCGTGAGCTGGCAGGTCAACCGCCCGCTGCACCTGCCCGGCGGCACGCCCGCGGACGGCGCGCTGGACGAGCTGCTGGAGCATGCCTCGGCCACCGAGCTGCTGCCCTCGGCGTTCGTGCGCGCCCTGGCGCCGCCGGAAGGCGCGCCCATGATCGCCGCCACCCACGTGCTGCTGCTGCAGGCCGACGAGGACAGCCTGCCGCTGCTGCGCCGGCGCATCTCCACCGCGCTGGGCAGTTGCAGCGGCCACCTGTGCGAGGACGGCGCGCCGCTGCTGGGCGCCGTCATCGCCGACGGCCAGGGCGTGGTCTTCACGGACCTGCGCCTGCGCGGCGACGGCTTCACGCGCTTCGTCCTGCTGGACATGGGGCTGCCCACCGACCAGGCCGCGCGCGAGGCGCAGCGCCTGTGCGAGATAGAGACCTACCGCATGCTGGCCATGCTGGGCTTCCCGGTGGCGCAGAAGGAGGCGCAGTCCCTGGCGCACCTGGAGCGCACGCTGCAGCGCACGGTGGATGCCATGGCCAACGACGACTCGCTCGACGACGCCGCGGCCTTCGAGACGCTGACCAAGCTGGCCGCCGAGATCGAGCACGGCGCCGCGCGCACGCGCTACCGCTTCTCGGCCACGCGGGCCTATCACCAGATCGTCCAGCGCCGCCTCTCGGACCTGCGCGAGCGCCGCATCGAGGGTGTGCAGACGCTGTCGGGCTTCTTCGGCCGCCGCTTCGCACCGGCCATGGCGCTGTGCGAGAGCACGGACGCGCGGCTCACCGACGTGGCCGACCGCATCAACCGCGCCGTGAGCCTGGCCCGCGTGCGCGTGGAGGTGCAGCGCGAGGCGGGCAACCAGGAGGTGTTCAAGCTCCTGGCCCACCGCCAGCAGCAGCAGCTCCGGCTGCAGCAGACGGTGGAAGGCTTGTCCGTGGTCGCCATCAGCTACTACGCGCTTGGGCTGGTGGGCTACCTGGCCAAGGCGGCCAAGGGCGTGCCGGCACTGGCCGCTGTGATGCCGCCGGCCGACGTGGTGGTGGGCCTGGCCGTGGCGCCGGTGGTGGGCTCGGTGTGGTGGTTCCTCAAGCAACTGCACCAGCGTCTGGGTAACCACTGATTCAAGCGGGCATCACGCATGCTCGGAGGGTTGACATGGTGAAAACAGCCGCCAGCGGAGGCTTGCATCCATGTTCGCTCCCTTGCACAAACGCGCCGGACAGCCGTCCGGCACCACCGCGCTGCGGCGCAACCTGCTGCACCCGGCCTGTGGGCTGACGGTGCTGCTTGGGCTGGTGGTCTCAGGCCTTCAGCCCTACAGCCGCCTGGGCTGGCTGGCCGAGGCCGCGCCCGTGCTGCTGGTGGGCGCGGCGCTGGTGCTGACCTACCGCCGCTACCCCCTGAGCACGCTGACCTACGTGCTGCTGTCGCTGTTCGCGCTGGTGGTGCTGACCGGGGCGGCCTACAGCTTCCAGCGCGTGCCGCTGGGCTTCTGGCTGGAGGACGTGTTCGACCTCTCGCGCAACCCGTATGACCGCGTGGGCCACTTCCTGCAGGGCGTGGTGCCGGCCATGGTGGTGCGCGAGCTGCTGCTGCGCCGCGGCTGGGTGACGCAGCGCTTCGTGGCCGGGGTGCTCTCGGCCTGCGTGGCGCTGGCGCTGAGCGCGGGCTACGAAATCCTGCAGTGGCGCCTCACGGTGTTTTTCGACCGCTCGCCGCAGGACTTCCTGGGCTGGCAGGGCGACGTGTGGGACAGCCAGGCCGACATGCTGTGCGCGCTGGCGGGCGCGGTGCTGGCGCTGCTGGCCTTGTCGGCCCTGCAGGACCGGCAGATGGCGCGGCTGCGCTGGCCGGTGCGGCGCTGAGCGTGACGGGGTGCCGCGCCGGCGGGCGTGGCGGCTTCACCCCCGCCGCCTGGGGCATGGCCGGCAGGCGGCTTGCCCCATAGGCTGGCCGCGCCGCCGGCGCCTGCACTCGCAGGGCCGCCGCTCATCAACTCCCGCGGCCAGGAGAACAACGATGTCCCAACACGTCTACAAGCTCATCGAGCTGGTGGGTTCGTCCACCACCGGCACCGACGACGCCATACGCAACGCCATCGAGACCGCCGCGCTCACCGTGCGCCACATCGACTGGTTCGAGGTCGTGGAAACGCGCGGCCACGTGGTGGATGGCCGCGTCGGCCACTACCAGGTCACGCTCAAGGTCGGCTTCAGGCTGGCGCCGGATACGCCGGCGGGCGATGGGGACGGCGGCGGCACGCAGTCCGGCGGCGTGAGCGGGATTGGGACGGCCTGACGCCCCGGCGCGCACCCCGCGCGAAATGGAAAAAGGCGGTCCGCGGGACCGCCTTTTCCATGGCCGGCACGCGCTCTCAGAGCGCGCAGTGCACCGGCTTGGCATCCACCAGCGTGCTCAGCAGCTTGGGATCGATGCCCACCAAAAACCCGCGCTTGCCGCCGTTGATGCAAATCTTCTCCAGCGCCAGCACCGTTTCCTCCACGTACACCGGCATGGCCTTCTTGGTGCCGAACGGGGACGTGCCGCCCACGAGGTAGCCGCTGTGGCGCTGGGCCACTTCCGGCTTGCAGGGCTCGACGCTTTTCACGCCGATCGCGCGCGCCAGCGCCTTGGTGCTGACCTGGCGGTCGCCGTGCATGAGGACGATCAGGGGCTGCGCGCGCTCGTCCTGCATCACCAGCGTCTTGACGACCTGGTGCTCGTCCACCCCGAGCTGGCGCGAGGACTCGGCCGTGCCGCCGTGGTCCACGTAGTCGTAAGAGTGCTCGGTGAAAACCACGCCCGCGCGGCGCAGGAACTGGGTGGCGGGCGTCTCGCTGACGTGCTTGTCCTTCTTGGCCATGTCTTTCTTGTTGTCGTGCGGCTTACTGCGCCGGGTCGCGGTGCGTCCAGCGGATGTCGTCGATGACCTTGAGCAGGTTGGGCGAAAGCTCGGTGTCCCAGGCGTCCAGGTTCTCGTCGAGCTGCTCGACGCTGGTGACGCCGATGATGGTGCTGGCCACGCGCCAGTTGCGGTAGCACCAGGCCAGCGCCATGCGCGTGGGCGTGAGGCCGTTGGCGCGCGCCAGGGCGTTGTAGTGGCGCGCGGCCTGCAGCGCCTCCATGCGGCCCCAGCGCTGCTGCTTCATGGACTCGAACTGCGCCAGGCGTCCGGGGTTGTCCACGTCGCCGAAGCCACGCTGGTCGTACTTGCCGGTGAGCAGGCCAAAACCCAGCGGCGAGTAGGCCAGCAGCGACACCTGCGCGTGGTGCAGCGCCTCGTCCAGCCCGTTGTCCACCACGCGGTTGACCAGGCAGTACGGGTTCTGCACGGTGGCGATGCGCGGCAGGCCCATCTGCTCGGCAATGCGGACGAACTCGGCCACGCCCCAAGGGGTTTCGTTGGACAGGCCGATGGCGCGCACCTTGCCGTCGCGCACCAGCCGCTCCAGCGCCTGGAGCTGCGACTCGATGCTGCTCACGGGCGCGAGCTTGTTCGGGTCGAAGTACACGCCGCCGAAGGCGGGCACGTGGCGGGCGGGCCAGTGGATCTGGAAGAGGTCGATGCACTCCACGCCCAAGCGCTGCAGGCTGTCGTTGCAGGCCTGGACGATGCGCTCGGGGCGCAGGTCCGGCACGCCGCCGCCGATCCAGTCGTAGCGCGAGGGGCCGGCCACCTTGGAGGCCAGCACCACCTTGTTGCGCGCGCCGGGGTGGGCCTTGAGCCAGGAGCCCAGGATGCGCTCCGTGTCGCCGTAGCGCTCCGCGCTCGGCGGCACGGGGTACATCTCCGCGGTGTCCAGGAAATTGACGCCGCGCTCCAGCGCGCGGTCCAGGATGCGGTGGCTGGTGGCTTCGTCCACCTGCTCGCCGAAGGTCATGGTGCCCAGGCAGATGGGCGTGACGCGCAGCTCGCTGCGGCCCAGGGTGATGGTGTCAAGCATGGACGCGAGTTTGCATCACCACGGGTTCGTGGGGAAAACCACCGGCCTGGGCGACGCGCTCATGAGCCGGCTTCGCTGCCCGCACCGGCGCTGCCCGCCGTCCCGCCGCTCATGCCGCTGCCCGGCGCGCCGTCCTGGATGGGAATCTGCCGGCTGCGGTTGTGGCGCACGGGCATGTCGAAGCTCACATCCAGCACGCCGTTGTGGAAGCTGGCCTGCGCCGTGTCGGGGTTGACGCCCTCGGGCAACGGCAGGGCGCGCTTGAAGTGCCCGTAGCTGCGCTCGCTGCGGTAGTAGCCGCCGGGCTGGGCCGAGGTGCTGGTGGTGCGGCGCTCGCCCTGGACGACAAGCTGCCCGTGGTCGAAGTGGACCTGCAGGTCGTCGCGGTGCAGGCCGGGCAGGTCCATGCTGATGTGCAGCCGCCCGCCGCGCTCGCACAGCTCCACCTGCGGCAGCCAGCCGGCGCCCGGCGAGCTGCCCATGGCGGAGGAGGAAGACGCGCCGCCCGGCGCCTCGGCCATGGCGTCGTCCACACCGCCGCTGCTGCCCGCGCCGGAAGAAGGCATGCCCGCCGTGGCGTCCGAGCCGCGGTCGCGCAGCCGGCCGCGCAGCAGCTCGCGGCCGCCGCCTATGAACTGGTGGAAGAGGCGGTCCACGTCCTCGTCCAGCCGCTTCAGCAGCTCCAGGGGACTGCCGCCGCGGCCGCTCAGGAAATCGGTGTAGCGGCCGCCGCCGCGCGGGCCCTGGGGCGATTCGGCGCCGCCGCCGGGCTGCGCGCCCTGCCCGCCCATGCCCTGGCCGCTGCCGCCGCCCTGCTGGCCGGCGTTGGCGCTGAACTGCGATTGCTGGGAGCCGCCCTGTTGGGCCGAGGGGCCGCCCTGCTGCTGGCCTGGCTGCTGGCCTTGCTGCATCTGCGCGCCCTGCGGGGTGGATGGCTGGCCTGGTGCTCCGGAGTGCTGCTGTTGCTCGTCCATGGTGAAACCCTCCGCATCGGAAAAACGCCGGCCGCGCCGGATGCACCCAGGCGCGGCCGGCCGGCATGCCGCACCCGGGCAGACGCCATGCCCAAGGGCACGGCGGCCTGTGCCATTCGTTCCCAGCAAGACCTTTGAGTTCTGTGCCGCGCCCGGCTTTACAAACCGCGTCGCCCTTGCCGGACGACGTCAATGCGGTTTCACCGGGGTGCGCGCGGGCGCCGAAGCCGCCCCTTGAGCCGCCCTTTAGAGTGCCGCCCATGACCTCCCCCGCCTACCAGCCGCGCCGCCCCGCCGCCAGCCGGTTCCTCGACCTCCGCAACCTCCGCTACCACCTCCACACCTGGGGCGACGCGTCGCAGGCTACCGATGAGCGCCCGCCTCTCGTGCTGCTGCACGGCTGGATGGACGTGGGCGCCTCCTTCCAGTTCCTGGTGGACGAATTGACTGCGCCGCGCTGGGTGATCGCCCCCGACTGGCGCGGCTTCGGCCGCAGCACCGTCCCCGGCGCGGACGCCTACTGGTTCCCCGACTACCTGGGCGACCTGGACGCGCTGCTGGATGCGCTGAGCCCCGATACGCCAGTGGACCTCGTGGGCCACTCCATGGGCGGCAACGTCGCCATGGCCTATGCCGGCGTGCGCCCGGCGCGGGTGCGGCACCTGGTGAACCTGGAAGGTTTCGGGATGCCGGACAGCCGCGCCGCGCAGGCACCTTCGCGGCTGGAGAAGTGGCTGGACGAGCTGAAGAAGCCGGCGCGGCTGATGACTTACGACAGCCTGCAGGCCGTCGCCGCCCGGCTGCAGGCCAACGACCCGTTTCTTGCCGCCGACAAGGCCGCCTGGCTGGCCGCGCATTGGGCCGAACCCGACGGCGACGGCCGCTGGCGGCTGCTGGCCGACCCGGCACACAAGCGCGTCAACCCGGTGCTCTACCGCAAGGAGGAGGCGCTGGCGGCCTGGCAGCGCATCCAGGCGCCGCTGCTGTGGGTGGAGGGCGAGGACACCGAGGTGCTGCGCCGCTGGGGCGCGGCCTACCCGCGCGAGGACTTCGAGGCCCGCATGGCGACGCTGCCGCCCCACCGCCGCGCGGTGCTGCCGCGCTGCGGCCACATGCTGCACCACGACCAGCCCGCGGCCGTGGCGGCCTTGATGGAAGCGTTTCTGGCCGCTTGAGCACCGGGCCGGGCCGCGGCGCGCGGCAAGGAAAGCCGGGAGCGCCGGGAAAGAAGCGTGGCCGCCTTACAGCAAGGCGCTGAACAGGGCCGGCACGCCGATCACCACCAGGCTCACCAGCAGCAGCTCGGCACCGCCCAACCTGTCCACCACCTTGCCCAGCTTCTGCATCGCCGTCTCCAACTGCTTTGTGGCCCTGTTGCCGCACAGCGTAGGCAGCCCCCCGGATGCGGGACTTGATCAATCTCAAGTGCGCCGGGGTCCTTCAGCTCGGTGTTTTCCCGGGGTGGCGCCAGTCGGAGAGCGCGGCCTGCGTCTGCGCCGAGGGTGGCGGCGTCAGCAGGCTCACCACGACGATGGCGACGACGCCCACCGGCACGCCCAACACGCCGGCCGACACCGGGTGCAGCCCCCACCACAGCTCCACCGGCGACTGGATGTGGAAGACGCCGCGCAGCCAGGGCTGCGTCAACACCATGTAGGTGCCGGCGGTGAGCACGCCCGCCACCATGCCGGCGCAGGCGCCCGCGCGCGTGGCGCGCTTCCAGAAGATGCCCAGCACCAGCGCCGGGAAGAAGGCCGAGCCCGCCAGCGAGAAGGTGGCCGACACCAGGAACAGGATGTCCGCCGGCTTGTGCGCCGCCACCGCCGCCGCGGCCAGCGCCACCACCAGCAGCAGCGTCTTGGAGATGGTCACGCGCCGCGCCGTGGAGGAGCCCGGCCGCATGACGCGGTAGTAGGTGTCGTGGCCCAGGGCGTTGGAGATGGTCAGCAGCAGCCCGTCGGCCGTGGACAGCGCCGCGGCCAGGCCGCCGGCAGCCACCATGCCGGCAACGACGTAGGGCAGCCCGGCGATCTCCGGCGTGGCCAGCATGATGATGTCGCCGCCGATCTTCATCTCGCCGAGCTGGAAGATGCCGTCGCCGTTGACGTCCTGCACCGACAGCAGCGCCGGATCGACCTTGGACCAGTTCGAGATCCACGCCGGCAGCCGGTCGAAGGGCGTGCCCACCAGCACGTTGAAGATCTCGTACTTCACCAGCACCGCCAGCGCGGGCGCCGTGACGTAGAGCAGCAGGATGAAGAACAGCGTCCACGCCACCGAGGCGCGCGCCTCGCGCACGTTGGGCGTCGTGTAGTAGCGCGTGAGCACGTGCGGCAGCGCCGCGGAGCCCACCATCAGGCAGAACACCAGCGCCATGAAGTTGCGCCGCGACACCTCGGGGCTGCTGCGCGAGAGCGGGTCGCCGTCGGGCTCCCCGGCAAAGGGCACGGCGTGCTCGGGCATGCCCGCCAGCGGACGGGCGCGCGCCTCGTTGGCCGCCTTCTCGGCCTGCCACGCGCGCCGCGCCTCCTCCTCGTTGTTGGGCAACTGCGCCAGCGCGCGCTCGGCGGCGTGGATTTCGCTTTGCGGCGCGTTGGTGTGCTTGAGCCGCGCCACGCGCGCCTTGGCGGCATCGACTTCCGCCTCCAGCGCCGCGGCCACGTTCTCCAGGCGGCGCTCGTAGGCGTCGGCACGGCCCTGGAAGGTGGAGATCACCTCCTTCTCGCGCGGGTCGGCCTTGAGCTGCTGCTCGCGCTCGCTGACCTTTTCGAGCTGCACGCCGTACACCACCAGCGGCAGCGGCACGCCCGTCTGCTTGGCCGCCAGCCAGCACACGGGCACCAGGTAGGCCAGGATCAGCACGATGTACTGCGCCACCTGCGTCCACGTCACCGCGCGCATGCCGCCCAGGAACGAGCACACCAGCACGCCGCCCAGGCCCACGAACACGCCCACCTCGAAGGGCAGCCCGGTCAGCCGCGCCGTGATCAGGCCCACGCCGTAAATCTGCGCCACGAGGTAGGTGAAACTGACCAGGATGGCGCAGCCCGCGCCGATGAGCCGCGGCGCGTGGCCCTCGTAGCGCGCGCCCAGGAAGTCGGGAATCGTGTACTGGCCGAACTTGCGCAGGTAGGGCGCCAGCAGCAGCGCCACCAGGCAGTAGCCGCCCGTCCAGCCCATGACGTAGGCCAGGCCGCCGAAACCGCTCAGGTACAGCGTGCCGGCCATGCCGATGAAGGAGGCGGCGCTCATCCAGTCCGCCGCCGTGGCCATGCCGTTGTAGAAGGCCGGCACGCGGCGCCCGGCCACGTAGTACTCGGCCGGGTCGGTGGTGCGGCTGAGGATGCCTATGCCGGCGTAGAGCGTGACCGTCAGCAGCAGGAAGGCAAAGCCGATCCAGCGCTTGGACAGCCCCGCCACCTCCTCGGCCACGCCCAGCAGCACCACGAAGACGATGAAGCCCAGCGCAAAGGCCAGGTAGATGCGGTGCAGCCGGCTGCGGAAGTGCCGGTCGGCCGACGGGGAGGCGCCGGGCGCGGCCACCTCAGGGCTCCTCCGCCAGGCCGGCGGCGTCGTCCAGCCGGCCCATGGCCCAGGCGTAGACCACCACCACCGCCAGGAACACCAGCAGCGCCCCCTGGGACGCCATCCAGAAGCCCAGCGGCCAGCCGAAGAAGCGCTGGCGCAGGTCGGCCGCGAAGTAGACGCCCACGAAACCGGCCAGGAACCACACCAGCAGCAGCACCGCGGTGAGCCAGCACGTGCGCCGCCAATGCACGGCCAGCGCCGCCGCGGATGCGGGCGCGGGCGCGGCCTCGGACGGCAGCGCCGTGCCGCGCGGCGGTGCGGCGGCGGGCGATGGGGGGGTGTCGGCCTGTTGTTCTCGGCGGCCTTTGGGCTGCATGTCGTCTCCACGGCACGGCCGGTTTGGACGCCGGCCGCCGGGCGGCATTCTCTTACAACGCCCGCACGCTCCTGAACGGCGCGGTGCGCGTGCGAAAATCCACCCCTTTCACGCATCACAACCGCGGGTCCCCACACATGGACATCGAACGCATCAACGCCATCGGCAGCCTGCTGACCGACCTGAGCGAGCGCACCAGTGCGCTAAGGGGGTATCTTTGACTACGACCGCAAAGCCCTGCGCCTGAACGAAGTCAACGCCGCGCTGGAGAACCCCAGCGTCTGGAACGAGCCCAAGCGCGCCCAGGAGCTGGGCCGCGAAAAGAAGACGCTGGAGGTGGTGGTCGACACCATCAACCACCTTGAGCGCAACCTCGGCGACAACCTCGAGCTCTGGGAAATGAGCAAGGCCGACGAGGACGTGGACGCCCTCGAAACCATAGAGGCCGAAGCCCAGCAGCTGCAGGCGACGGTGGAACAACTGGAGTTCCGCCGCATGTTCAACAACCCTGCCGACCCCAGCAACTGCTTCATCGACATCCAGGCCGGCGCCGGCGGCACCGAGGCTTGCGACTGGGCCAGCATGCTGCTGCGCCAGTACCTCAAGTACTGCGAGCGCAAGGGCTTCAAGCCCGAGGTCATGGAAGAGACCGAGGGCGACGTCGCGGGCATCCGCAGCGCGACGATCAAGGTGGAAGGCGACTACGCCTTCGGCCACCTGCGCACCGAGACCGGCGTGCACCGCCTGGTGCGCAAGAGCCCGTTCGACAGCTCAGGCGGTCGCCACACCAGCTTCGCGTCGCTGTTCGTCTACCCGGAAGTCGATGACTCCATCGAGATCGACATCAACCCGGCCGACGTGCGCACCGACACCTTCCGCGCCTCCGGCGCGGGCGGCCAGCACATCAACAAGACCGACTCGGCCGTGCGCCTGACGCACATCCCCACCGGCATCGTCGTGCAGTGCCAGAACGACCGTTCGCAGCACCGCAACCGCGACGAGGCCTGGCAGATGCTGCGCTCGCGCCTGTACGAGCACGAGATGCGCAAGAAAATGGCCGAGCAGCAAAAGCTCGAAGACGCCAAGACCGACGTGGGCTGGGGGCACCAGATCCGCTCCTACGTGCTGGACCAGAGCCGCATCAAGGACTTGCGGACCAACGTCGAAATCTCCAACACCCAGAAGGTGCTGGACGGCGACCTCGACGCCTTCATCGCCGCCAGCCTGAAGCAGGGTTTGTAAAACCCACCGCCGCGAACGGGCCCCGCCGCACTCGGCAAGGGGGCGGGCCCGTTCGTGCCACCACCCAGACACGCCACGGGAGCAGCAATGCGCGAAGGCACCGTCACCCTGGTCCGCCGCGAGGATTACGTCGCGCCGGCCTACCGCATCCGCAGCGTCGAGCTGTGCTTCGACCTCGAACCGGCCAAGACGCTGGTGAGCTCCAAGCTCGCCATCGAACGCAACCCGCAGGCCGCGCCCCAGCCGCTGCGGCTGCACGGCGAGGGCCTCACGCTGCTGCGCGTGCTGGCCAACGGCGAGAGCGTCAGCTTCCGGCACGAGGACGGCCAGCTCGTCATCGACCACCCGCCCGCGGATGACAGCTTCACGCTGGAAATCCGCAACAGCTGCTGCCCCGAGAAGAACACCGAGCTCTCCGGCCTCTACACCAGCGGCAGCGGCTTCTTCACCCAGTGCGAGGCCGAGGGCTTCCGGCGCATCACCTACTTCCTGGATCGGCCGGACGTGATGGCCGTCTACACGGTGACGCTGCGCGCGGACAAAGCCAAGTACCCGGTGCTGCTGTCCAACGGCAACCTGGTGGAACAGGGCGAGCTGCCCGGCGGCCGGCACTTCGCCAAGTGGCACGACCCCTTCCCCAAACCCAGCTACCTGTTCGCCCTGGTGGCGGCGGACCTGGTGGCGCGTGAACAAAAAATCCGCACCCGCTCCGGCAAGGAGCACCTGCTGCAGGTGTTCGTCCGCCGCGGCGACCTCGACAAGACCGAGCACGCGATGAACTCGCTGGTCGCCTCGGTGGTGTGGGACGAGGCGCGCTTCAAGCTACCCCTGGACCTCGAACGCTTCATGATCGTGGCGGTCGAGGACTTCAACATGGGGGCCATGGAGAACAAGGGCCTCAACATCTTCAACACCAAGTTCGTCCTGGCCAGCCCCGCCACGGCGACCGACGTGGACTTCTTCGGCGTGGAAAGCGTGGTGGCCCACGAGTACTTCCACAACTGGACGGGCAACCGCATCACCTGCCGCGACTGGTTCCAGCTCAGCCTCAAGGAAGGCCTCACCGTCTACCGCGACCAGGAGTTCTCGATGGACATGAGCGGCGGCGCCAGCGCCCGCGCCGTGCGCCGCATCGAGGACGTGCGCCAGCTGCGCGCGGCCCAGTTCCCGGAAGACGCGGGCCCCATGGCCCACCCGGTGCGCCCGGACAGCTACGCCGAGATCAACAACTTCTACACCGCCACCGTCTACGACAAGGGCGCCGAAGTCGTGCGCATGATGGCCACGCTGGTGGGCCACGAGGGCTTTGCCAGCGGCATGAGCCTGTACTTCGAGCGGCACGACGGGCAGGCCGTGACCTGCGACGACTTCGCGCAGGCCATCGCCGATGCCAACCCGGGCAGCGCGCTGTCGGTGCGGCTGGACGCCTTCAAGCGCTGGTACGCCCAGGCCGGCACGCCCACGGTCACCGCCCGCGGCACCTATGACGCCGAGAGCCGCCGCTACACGCTCACGCTGGAGCAGTTCTGCGGCCCCTCGCCCGGCCAGCCTTTCAAATTCCCCTTCGTGATCCCGGTGGCCATGGGGCTGGTGGCGCAGGACGGCAGCTCCTTGCCGCTGCAACTGGCGGGCGAGGAGGCCCCCGGCGGCACCAGCCGCGTGCTGGTGCTGGAGCACCCGCAGCAGCAGTGGGTGTTCGAGAACGTGGACGCCGCCCCGGTGCCCTCGCTGCTGCGCGGCTTCTCCGCGCCCGTGAACCTGGACGACGGCCTGTCCGACGCCGAGCGCATGGTGCTGCTGGCCCACGACAGCGACGCCTTCAACCGCTGGGAGTCGGCGCAAAAGCTCGCCCTCTCCCGCCTGTGCGCCGCCGCACAGGGCCTGGGCCCGGCCGCCCTGGACGCGCCGCTGGTGGAAGCCCTGCGCACCGTGCTGCGCCACCCGGCGCTGGACGCCTCCTTCAAGGAGCTCGTCCTGCAACTGCCCAGCGAGGGCTACGTCGCCGAGCAGCTGCCGGTGGTGGACCCGCAGCGCGTGCACGAAGTCCGCGAGGCGATGCGCGCGCAACTGGCCGAGCAGCTCCATGCCGACTGGATCGAGGCCTTCGAGCGCAACGCCACGAGCGAGGCCTACGCGCCCACCGTGGCGCAGGCCGGCAAGCGCGCCCTGGTCAACATGGCGCTGTCCATGCTGTGCCTGCAGTCCCAGCGCAGCGGCGACCCGGTGTGGCCCGGCCGCGCGTATCAACGCTTCAAGGACGCGACCAACATGACGGAGCGCTTGGGCGCCCTCTCCGCGCTGGTCGAGTCGCATGCCGGGCTGGCCGAGCCGGCGCTCTCGCGCTTTCACGAGCTGTTCAAGGACGACGCGCTGGTGCTGGACAAGTGGTTCGCCCTGCAGGCCCGCGCGCCGGAGCTGGACGGCCGCGTCTTCGCCCGCGTCAAGGCGCTGCTCAAGCACCCCGACTTCTCTTTGCGCAACCCCAACCGCGCGCGCAGCCTGCTGTTCTCGCTGACCATGTTCAACCCGGCGGCCTTCCACCGCGCCGATGCGGCGGGCTACGTGTTTTGGGCCGACCGCGTCATGGACATCGACGCCATGAACCCGCAGCTCGCCGCCCGCCTGGCGCGCGTGATGGACCGCTGGCGCAAGCTGGCCGAGCCCTACCGCGGCGCGGCGCGCGAGGCCATCGCCCGCGTGGCGGCCAAGCCGGACCTGTCGGGCGACGTGCGCGAGATCGTCACGCGCGCGCTGGCCGAGGACGAGGCCAACGCCAACGCCCAGGCCGCCGCGGCCCAATGAACATTCGATCACCACTGGAGGCAGCACCATGAGCAGCAAGCGAGTCAGTCTCACCCAATACCTGGTCGAGCAGCAGCGCGAGCACGACAACATCCCGGCGCAGCTGCGGCTGCTCATCGAGGTGGTGGCGCGCGCCTGCAAGCGCATCGCCATCGCGGTCAACAAGGGCGCGCTGGGCGAGGTGCTGGGCACGGCCGGCAGCGAGAACGTGCAGGGCGAGGTCCAGAAGAAGCTGGACATCATCTCCAACGAGGTGCTGATCGAGGCCAACGAGTGGGGCGGCCACCTCGCGGCCATGGCCAGCGAGGAGATGGATGAGATCCACATCATCCCCAACCGCTACCCGCAGGGCGAATTCCTGCTGCTGTTCGATCCGCTGGACGGCTCCTCCAACATCGACGTCAACGTCAGCATCGGCACCATCTTCTCGGTGCTCAAGAAGGGCGCCGACCACGAGGGCGTGAGCGAAGCCGACTTCCTGCAGCCCGGCAAGTCGCAAGTGGCCGCGGGCTACTGCGTCTACGGCCCGCAGACCACGCTGGTGCTGACGGTGGGCGCGGGCGTGGTGATGTTCACGCTGGACCGCGAGCTGGGCGGCTGGTTCCTCATCGAGGAGAACGTGCAGATCCCGACCGACACCAAGGAATTCGCGATCAACATGAGCAACATGCGCCACTGGGACGCCCCGGTGAAGCGCTACATCGACGAATGCCTGGCCGGCACCACCGGCCCCCGCGGCAAGGACTTCAACATGCGCTGGATCGCCTCCATGGTGGCCGACGTGCATCGCATCCTGTGCCGCGGCGGCATCTTCATGTACCCGTGGGACGCGCGCGAGCCGGCCAAGCCCGGCAAGCTGCGCCTGATGTACGAGGCCAACCCGATGGCCTTCCTGGTCGAGCAGGCCGGCGGCGCCGCCACCAACGGCCAGCAGCGCATCATGGACATCCAGCCCTCCAAGCTGCACGAGCGCGTGAGCGTGATCCTGGGCTCCAAGAACGAGGTGGACGTCGTCACGGGCTACCACCTGGAAGCGGCCAAGAAGTAAGGCCGTTTCGTCGAGGCCCGGGCTGGTGGCGACGGACTGAGCGCCATCGGCACGGGGCTTGCCGCGATGTGCGCCAACACCAACGCGCACACCGCCCTGCCCCGTGACTTCTCCCCGCCGCCAGCCTCGCAAAAACGGGTTTGAAAAATTTCAAGCGAAATGCTTGCATTCCCCCTTAAACCCGTGCCACAATAGATGTCTTGACGCCGCCGGTGTAGCTCAGTTGGTAGAGCAGCGCATTCGTAATGCGAAGGTCGGGAGTTCGACTCTCTTCACCGGCACCAAACACGAAGGCCCTGGTTTCTTACGGAACCAGGGCCTTTTCGTTGCGCGCTCGCCTTTGGCGTTGCACAACGGTGATGCGGCGGCGTCTTCGCCCTTCTTGCCGCATGCGATGCTGCGCACCCCTCAAGACTTGATGAGGCCCCGCCATGCAGCCCGCACCTGACACCCTGCGCCTCGTGGGCGACGTGGGCGGCACCAACGCCCGCTTCGCGCTGCTGGACGACTTCGGCCACCTGCAGGCCGCCAGCACCCTCTCCACCACGGGCCACGCCGACCTTGCCGCCGCCGTGCAGGCCTACCTCGCGCCGCTGGGCTCGCCCGTGCTGCGCGAGGCGGCCGTGGCCATCGCCAACCCCATCAGCGGCGACCGGTTGCGCATGACCAACAGCCACTGGTCCTTCTCCATAGAAGCCACGCGCCAGGCGCTGGGCCTCACCCGCCTGTGCATGCTCAACGACTTCGAGGCGCTGGCGCTGGCCGTGCCGGGCCTGGCGGGCGAGCAGCTCGGCGCCGTGGGCGGCGGCCAGGCCGTCGAAGGCGCGCCCAAGGTCGTCATCGGCCCCGGCACGGGGCTGGGCATGGCCGCCATCGTCCGCGAGCGCGACGGCCGCTGGCGCGCCCTGCCCGGCGAGGGCGGCCACGCCTCCATGGCGCCCGGCAACGAGCGCGAGGCCGACATCCTGCGCGTGCTCTGGCGCGAGTTCGGCCACGTCTCGGCCGAGCGCGTCATCTCCGGCATGGGCCTGGAGAACCTCTATCGCGCCATCGCCACGCTGGACGGCGTGCCGGCGCAGCCGCTGCAAGCCGCCGACATCAGCCGCCACGCCCTGGCCGGCAGCCATGCGCAGTGCGTGGAGGCGCTGCAGCACTTTTGCGCGCTGCTGGGCGGCGCCGCGGGCAACCTGGCGCTCACGCTGGGCGCGCGCGGTGGGGTGTACGTGGGCGGCGGCATCGTCCCCAAGCTGGGCGACTGGTTCGCGGCCTCGCCATTTCGCGCCGCCTTCGAGGCCAAGGGGCGCTTTCGCGACTACTTGGGCGCCACCCCCACCTTTGTCATACGCGCCGAGGAGCCGGCGCTGCTGGGCGCGGCGCGGGCGCTGGAACAGGGCTGAAGGCGCCACCGGAGGTGCGGCATGGGCAACAAGCTCAACATCCTCGTCGGCACCGCGTCCTGGACGGACAAGTCGCTCATAGACAGCGGCCGCTTCTATCCCAAGGAGGCAACCACCGCCGAGGCCCGGCTGCGCTTTTACGCCTCGCGCTTCGCGCTGGTGGAGGTGGATTCCTCCTACTACGCCATGCCCTCGCCCGCCACGGCGCAACTGTGGGCCGAGCGCACGCCGGCGGACTTCACCATGAACGTGAAGGCGTTCCGCCTCTTCACCGGCCACCAGACGCAACCCAAGGTGCTGCACGAAGACCTGCGACGCGCCCTGAACTGGCCGGAAGGCCGCAACCTCTACTGGAAGCACGTGCCGCCTGAGATCCAGGCCGAGTTCTGGCGCCGCTTCCAGCACGCGCTGCAGCCGCTGCAGGACGCCGACCGCCTGGGCCTGGTGCACTTCCAGTTCGCGCCCTGGGTGGTGTGCAACCCGGCCGGCATCGCTCACGTGCACGACTGCGTGGCGCACATGCCGCAGCACACCCTGAGCGTCGAGTTCCGCCACAAGAGCTGGTTCGACGAGAAGCACCGTGCCGACACCCTGGCCATGCTGCGCGACCTGAACCTCGTCCACACCGTGGTGGACGGCCCGCAGGGCTTCAGCAACAGCGTGCCGGCGCTCTGGGAAGCCACCCACCCCGCCGTGGCGCTGCTGCGCCTGCACGGGCGCAACACCGGGAGCTGGAACGTCGCCGGGCCGACGACGGCGGCCTCCGACCGTTTCAACTACGACTACAGCGACGCGGAGTTGGGCGGCCTTGCCGAAAAACTGCGCGAGCTGGCCGCGCAGGTGGCCGCCGTGCACGTGGTGTTCAACAACAACCACGAGGACCAAGGGCAGCGCAACGCGGCCACGCTCATGCGGCTGCTGCACCTCTCGCGTTGAAGACCAGCCCGATGGACGCGCGCCGGTCCGGCCACCAGACCCCCTGTTCGCAGGCACAGCCCTTGCCGATCCCGGTGAATCCGGCCGCCTGCGCCGACCGCACCGGGGTATTTCATCGTGAGCACTGCTGTCCTCATCCCGTCGGCCGGTGGCCGGCATCCCCCCTTCGACCTGGCCCAAGGCGTCCTGCCCGCCGGGCCGCGCCAGGCGCTCACGCCGCACCGGCGCCTCACCTTCGTACCCTGCCGCGCCGACGCGCGCGAGCATGAGCTCGTCACGCAGCGCGGCATCGCGCAGCGGCTGGCCGCGCTCATGGGCTGCGAGCTGGCCGATGGCGCCGACGGCGTGGCCAGCCTGGGCTACGTCATCCCCAACGACACGCTGATGTCGCTGGCAGCGGCCCGGCGCCTGGGCATACGCGGCGAGGAGGATTTATTCGGCGGCGTCGTGCCCTACCCCTTCGTCGCCACCAAGGTCATTACCCACGGCCTGCTGCGGCCGGATGCCGCCGCGCCCGCCGGCTGGAACCCCGACTTCAACGAGCGCGTGCGCGACAGCGTGCTGCCGGGCTGGTCCGTCTTCAGCGTGGCGGATGCGCGCGAGGCCGCGCAGCGGCTGCTGCAGGGCGGCCCCGTGCGCTTCAAGCCCGCCTGCGGCATTGGCGGCGCGGGCCAGTCCGTGCTGCACGGCGAAGCCGACCTGGACGCGGCGCTGGCCGCCCTGCCGGCCGAGCAGATTGAGCAGCACGGCCTGGTGCTGGAGCGCAACCTGGCCGCCGACGTGCAGACCTACAGCATCGGTTTCCTGCGCCTGGGCTCGCTGGTGGCGAGCTATTTCGGCACGCAGCGCAACACCCTCAACCGGCTTGGGCAGGAGGTCTATGGCGGCTCTACGCTCACCGTGGTGCGCGGCGGCTTCGAGGCCTTGGAAAACCTGGCCGCGGACGACGAAGGCGCGCGCCACGCCGTGGCGCTGGCGCGCACGTATCACGAGGCCGCACGCGACTGCTTCCCGGGCTTCCTGGCCTCGCGCGCCAACTACGACGTGGTGCGCGGGCTGGATGCATCAGGAACCCTCTGCGCCGGCGTGCTGGAGCAGTCCTGGCGCATGGGCGGCGCCAGCGGCGCCGAGGTGGCCGCGCTGCAGGCCCTGTGCGACGCCCCCGCGCGCCACACCGCCCGCGCCTCCACGGTGGAGGCGCATGGCGAATTCGATCCGCTGCCTGACGGCGCCGTCCTCTACTACCGCGGCGTGGACGAGCACGTGGGCCCCATCACCAAATACGCCCTGCTGCACGAGGACTGACCCACACGCCCCCGCGCGGCGCGGCCATCCACTTCCAGGCAGGAGCAGCGCCCAAACCATGAGTACCCGAGAACAGGCCGTGGACATCGAGGTCGATGCCACGAGCATAGACGGCACCGTCATCACCCCCGGCACCGCCATGCCCGGCGTGCTTTTCGTGCACGGCTGGGGGGGCTGCCAGCGGCAGTACCTCACCCGCGCGCGGGAGATCGCCGCGCTGGGCTGCGTGGGCCTCACGTTCGACCTGCGCGGCCATGCCGACACGCAGGAGCAGCGCGAATCCGTCTCGCGCGAGAGCAACCTGCGCGACGTGCTGGCCGCCTACGACCTGCTGGCCCGCCACCCCCACGTGGACCCGGACGCCATTGCCGTGGTGGGCAGCAGCTACGGCGGCTACCTGGCCACCATCCTCACCACCAAGCGCAAGGTGCGCTGGCTGGCGCTGCGCGTGCCGGCCCTCTACATCGACAGCGGCTGGGAAGTGCCCAAGGTGCAACTGCACAAGGACCAGGACTTGAAGGCCTACCGGCGCAGCTTCATCAAGGCCAAGGACAACCTGGCGCTGCGCGCCTGCGCCGACTTCGAGGGCGACGTGCTCATCGTCGAATCCGAGCACGACGACATCGTTCCGCACCCCGTGATCACCAGCTACCGCGAAGCCTGCCTGCAGGCGCGCTCGCTGACCTACCGCTGCTTGGCCGGTGCCGACCACGGCCTGACCAGCGAGGTGTCGCAGCGCGCCTACACGGCGCTGCTGACGCAGTGGCTGGGTGAAATGCTGGCCGGCGCGCGGCGCGAGGGCGATGCGCTGGCGGCCGAGGCGGCCAAGGGTGTGGCCAGCCGGCAGGCCGCGGCCGAGACCGCCGTGAGCGAGGTGGAACCGGAGGCGCCGCCGATGGCACGCTGAGATTTGCCGGGCACAACGAAATACCGCGGAAGTTTGCAGGCCGGATATTTCCAATACTCCTGCTTCATGCCCGGCCCAATCGGTCCCCTTTTGCACAGACAACCAAACGCTTTCGAGACCGGCTGCGCCAAATAGCCAAAACCTGTCCATCCGGACAGCGTGCTCCGCACAATCCGTGCACCCAAATCGGTGCGCAAGTTACAGGGTTTGCCCTCTTGCGCACCGTCACCGGGACAGCGCAGCGAAGATTGCACCTGTTTCAGTCCGTATCCGCCGTGCGCTGCAAGGCACGCCACTTGCGTTGGCCATTCCAGAAAAAAACATTGAAGCACACTGGCGCCAGGGCACCTTTTGAAGAACGTTGAGTGACGCGCACCATGGCAAATCCAATCATCGATACCGCCGCAACGAGCAAGCAGCCCATCATGGGCATTCACTCGCTCGAAGCATTGCTGGCCAATATTGATGGCATGGTTTATCGCTGCCTTGCCGACAAGGCATGGACCATGGAATTCGTCAGTCAGGGCAGCCTGGCGCTGACCGGCCACCTGCCGGCTGAATTGCTTGGTGAAAAAGCCATTGCCTTCTATGACATCATCCACCCGGATGATCGCGACGGCGTTGAGCAGGCCATTCAAACGTCACTTGAAAACAGCCGGCGCTACGATATCGAATACCGCATCCTCCGCAAGGACGGTGATATTCGCTGGGTTTCCGACCGCGGCACCGCGGTGAAGCGCGGCGACCAGGGCATTTCCATACTTGAAGGCATCATTCAGGACATCACCAAGCGGAAAAAGGCCGACGAAGATCTGCTGGAAGCCGAACGCCGCTATCGCAGCATTTTTGAAAATGCCGTCGAAGGCATTTACCAATCCACCCTGGAGCAGGGTTACCTGGCCGTCAATCCTGCCCTGGCGCGCACGTATGGATACGACTCTCCCAGCCAGTTGATCGGCAACCTGCGCGATATAGGGTCGCAACTTTACGTGGACAACGGGCGCCGGCTCGAATTCATGAAAATCATGGACGAGCACGGCATCGTTTCCAATTTCGAATCGCGCGTCTACAGAAAAGATGGGTCCGTCATCTGGATTTCTGAAAATGCCCGCGCGGTACGCAACGAGGCCGGCAATTTTTTGTTTTACGAAGGCACGGTCGAAGATATCACGCAGAGAAAAGCCAACGAGGCGAAGATCCGTTTCCAGGCCACCCACGATCCCTTGACGAAACTGGCGAATCGGGCGCTGTTGCAGGAACGCCTGGACCAGTCCATCGAGCGGGCGCGGCGGGAAGGCAAATGTGTGGCGACGGTTTTCCTGGACCTGGACAAATTCAAGTACATCAACGACAGCCTGGGCCATCAGGTGGGGGACGAGCTGCTGCTCACCATTGCCGAGCGCCTCAGGCATTGCGTGCGCGAAAGCGATACCGTGGCCCGTCTCGGCGGGGATGAATTCGTGCTGGTGCTCGTCAACCAGAGCAATGACAAGTCCGTCGAGAGCACCGTGCAGCGCGTGCTGGCCGATGTGGCCAAGCCCTGGAGCGTCAACGGCATGGAAGTCCAGGTGACCTGCAGCGTCGGCATCAGCATGTTTCCCGCCCATGGCACCGACTCCACCGCGCTGCTCAAGCATGCGGACGCCGCCATGTTCGAGGCCAAGCGGCTTGGGCGCAACAACTCCCAGTATTTCTCTGAAAACTCGAACGGCGTCGTCACCGATGGCCTTGAAATGGTTTCCAGCCTGCGGCGCGCGGTCGAAAACCAGGAAATGCTGCTGCATTACCAGCCCAAGTACGATTTGCGCACCGGCCGGATGGTGGGCGCGGAGGCGCTGATACGCTGGCGCCATCCCAAGCGCGGCCTGGTGAGCCCGATTGAATTCATTCCCATGGCGGAAGAGGCTGGCCTGATAGGGGGCATAGGCGAATGGGTATTGCAGACGGCCTGCCGTCAAAGCCGTGATTGGCAAAATGCCGGATATCCGCCCATCTCGGTGGCCATCAACGTCTCCCCCATGCAGCTTGAACGGGACGATTTGGTCCATCAGGTCGCAACCGTGCTGGAACAAACCGGCTTGGCGCCCGAGCTTCTCGAAATCGAGATTACCGAGAGCGGCATGATGCGCAAGGTCGAGCATTCCATGGCAGTTCTGCAGAAACTCAAGAATATCGGAGTGCGCATCTCCATAGATGATTTTGGCACCGGCTACTCCAGCCTGAGCCATCTCAAGCGCCTGCCCTTGGACACGCTGAAGGTCGACAAGAGTTTTGTCCGCAATATATCTTCGGACCACGAGAACCATTCGATAGTCAAGGCGATTGTTCTGCTGGCAGGCTCTCTCAAGTTGAAGGTCGTGGCCGAGGGCGTTGAAACCGAGGAAGAGTACAAGGTGCTCCAGAATATGGGGTGCGATGAGATGCAGGGTTATTTCAAAGGCAGGCCCGTGCCTGCCAACTGTTTTGCGGAGAAGCATCTTGATACCGGCCATTTGTCATGGCCGGCGCAGAAGATCGCGCAATTGTGCGCTCCCAACTGCCATGGGCTGCTGCCATGAGGCGTAAATACCGGTCCCGCCGCCATGCGGGGCCCGGGCCTATTTCCGCCAGAAGGCGGCCGTGAACAGCACCAGTATCGAAAACAATTCCAGCCGCCCAAGCAGCATGGCGGTGGTGCAGACCCAGACCTGGAAATCCGTCAGCGGCTGAAACGTGCCCGCCGGGCCCACCAAGCCCAGCCCGGGCCCCGTGTTGTTGAGGCTGGAGAGCACCGCGGTGAAGGCCGTCACCACCTCCAGCCCGGAGAACAGCAGCAGCAGCGTGGCGCCCACCATCACCGCGCCATAGACCAGCATGAAGGCCAGCACCGACTGCAGCACGTTGGCATCGACGGCCGCGCCGCCCAAGGTGATGGGCACCACCGCACGCGGATGCACCAGGCGCTTGAACTCGCGCTGCGCGCTCTTCATCAGCAGCAGCGAGCGGATGAGCTTGATGCCTCCGCCCGTGGAGCCCGCGCAGCAGGTGAAGCAGGACAGGAACAGCAGCAGCAGCGGTGCGAACGGCGGCCACTGCGCGTAGTCGCGCGTGGCAAAGCCGGTGGTCGTGGCGATGGAGACGACGTGGAAGGCCGTGTGGCGCAGCGTCTGGCCCAAGTCCGGGTACACGCGGTGCGCCATCAGGTACAGCGTCAACCCGGCCACCGCCGCGGCCAGCAGGGCGAGGTACACCCGCGCCTCCAGGTCGCGCCACAGCCCGCGCAGGCTGCGCCGGCGCCAGGCGACGAAGTACAGCGCGAAGTTGATGCCGGCCAGCAGCATGAAGACGGTCGCGACCAGTTCGATGGCCGGCGAGTCGAAGGCGCCGAAGCTCGCGTCGTAGGCCGCGAAGCCGCCCAGGCTCACGGTGGTGCACATGTGCATGAAGGCGTCGGCCCAGCTCATGCCGGCCAGCCGGTAGGCCAGGAAGCAGGCCAGCGCCATCACGAAGTAGATGGTCCACAGCCCGCGCGCCGTCTCGGCGATGCGCGGCGTGAGCTTCTGGTCCTTCATGGGCCCCGGCGTCTCGGCCTTGAAGAGCTGCGAGCCGCCCACACCCAGCAGCGGCAGGATGGCCACGGCCAGCACCAGGATGCCCATGCCGCCGATGAACACCATCAGGCAGCGCCAGACGTTGATGGACAGCGGCAGCCGCTCCAACCCAGTGAGCACCGTGGCGCCGGTGGTGGTCAGGCCGGACGCCGCCTCGAAGTAGGCATCGGTGAACGAAAGGCCCTCGATGTGGAAGAGCAGCGGCAGCGCGCCGAACACCGGCAGCACCGTCCACACCAGGCTCACGAGCAGGAAGCCGTCGCGCGGCTGCAGCTCGCGGCGGGAGCGGCGGCCGAGCAGGTACAGGGCCAGGCCGCTCGTGAACGTGATGGCGATGGCGCCGTCGTAGGCGTAGAGCGCCGCGTCGCCGCCCAGGAAGGCAAAGGCCAGCGGCACCAGCATGGTGGCGGCGAACAGCATGACGATGCCGCCGAGCACGGCCAGGACGGGCAGCAGGCTTCGCAAGGGCGCGTCCCCGGGCGCTAGATGAAGAGGGCCGAGACCTGGAACAGCCGCTGCACCTCGCGCACCTGCTTCTTGTTGGGCAGGAAGACGATGAGGTGGTCGCCGGCCTGCACCAGGGTGTCGTGGTGGGCGATGAGCACTTGGGCGCCGCCCAAGTCGGCACCGGCGGCGCGGCGTTCGCGCAGCGCCAGCATGCCGCGCCGCCCGCGCGGCGTGGCGGGCTCGGCCTCGCCGCGCGGCGGCAGGCCACGGACGATGGCGCCGATCTGCGCGCCCGCAGGCAGCGGGATCTGCTCTATGCGCCGGCCCACGAGGCGGCTGGTGGCCTGGTCGCCGCTGACCACGGCCTCCAGCACCTCGGCCGTGCCATGGCGCAGCGAATGCACCGCCTCCACGTTGCCCCAGCGCACGTGCGCCAGCAGCTCGCCGATGACGGCCTGTGCCGGCGACAGCGCGATGTCTATGGTCGTGCCCTGCACCAGGTCGGCGTAGGCGCGGCGGTTGATGAGCGCGAGCACGTGGCGCGCGCCCATGCGCTTGGCCAGCAGGCAGGCCATGATGTTGTCCTCGTCGTCGCTGGTGAGGGCCAGGAAGAGGTCCATGTCCTGCACGTTCTCGTCGCCCATGAGCTCCTCGTCGGTGGAGTCGCCGTTGAGGATGAGCACGTCGCCGGGCAGTTGCGTGGCCAGGTAGTCGCAGCGCGAGCGGCTGACCTCGACGATCTTGACCTGCACCTCCCCGCGAAGCTGCCGCGCCAGGCGCAGGCCCACGCGGCCGCCGCCGGCGATCATGACGCGGCGCACGGGCCGGTCGCGCTCGCGCAGCGCGCCCAGCACGGCGCGCAGCTGCCCGGTGCGGCTGAGGACGAACACCTCGTCGCCGGGCTCTATGCAGGTGTTGCCGCAGACGTCGGCCACCGGCTTGTCCTGCCGGTAGATCGCCACCACGCGCATGTCGGCCTGCGGCGCCAGGCGCGGGATGTCCTCCAGCCGGTGGCGCACCAGCGGGCCGCCGGCCACGGCGCGCACGGCCACCAGGCTCAGCAGGCCCTGCGCCAGCTCCAGCACCTGCAGTGCCTCGGGGTACTTGATGAGCTGCCAGATGGTGCGCATCACCGATTCCTCGGGGCAGATGACGCGGTCCACGCCGAAGCCTTCCGGCCCCGCGGTGAGCGCCGTGCCTTCGGAGAACTCGGGACTGCGCAGCCGCGCGATGGTGGTGGGCACGGTAAAGAGCTGGCGGGCGAGCTTGCAGGCCACGAGGTTGGTCTCGTCGAGCTGCGCGCAGGCGATGAAGAGGTCGGCGTCGGCCAGGCCCGCGTCCCGCAGCACCGAGGGCTGCACGCCGTTGCCGGCCACGCCGCGCAGGTCGAAGCGGTCCTGCAACAGCGACAGCCGCGCCGGGTCGGTGTCCACGACGGTGATGTCGTTGGCCTCCGAGGCGAGGATTTCGGCGACGCTTTCTCCCACGCGTCCGGCACCCAGGATGACGATGTTCATGGCGGCGCGCATCTTCGCCCGGCTTGGAGCCCGGCATGGCCCATCACGGTGATGCAAACGTGACCTCGTGTTGGCGCCCGGCCCAAAGGCTGGCGCGAGGCCCTTCTCGCACCCCCCAACCAATGAGAAACCGTGACCAAACGGTGACCTTTCCTTGAATCCCCCGTGACCCCCGGCGCCCAAACTTCATTTCACCAGCCCGGGACATTCACTCTTGAAACGAAACCACGGCGCTGGACCCTGTCGTCACTCCTTGGAGAGGTCCGCCATGAAAGCCACGCTGATCACCACCGTCCTGGCCGCCACCGCCGCCGCACTGCTGTCCTTCAACACGCAGGCCGCGGAGCTGTCGAGCTACTACCGCGAATCCGCCGTGCCGCCGTTGGCCGGCAGCACCGCCAAGACGCGCGAGCAGGTGAAGGCCGAGCTGGCCGAGGCCGTGGCACGGGGCGAGGTGAACAACAGCGGCGTGCGGCCGTCCTTTACGTACCCGTTCCACCACGAATCCGCTCCCGGGCCGCTGGCCGCCTCCGGCAGCAAGACACGCGAGCAGGTGAAAGCCGAGCTGGCCGAGGCCATCGCGCGTGGCGAGGTTTTTTATACGAGCGGCAACGCGTACCGACGCGGGTATGACTCGGCCCCCGCGCCTTTCATCTCGCCCGCGGCGCCGATGGACGTCATGGCGCGGCGCTGAGCCCTCACACCACCCGCCCCGCCAGCCGCCGCTGCAGGTGGCGCACCTCGTCCAGGAAGCGCGGCACGGCGGCCACCACTTCCGGGCCCATGGGCTCCTCGTCGGTGTGGCCGGTGTGGGCGCGCAGGTCGCTCCAGGTGCGCCACACCGGCCAGCCGCCCAACAGCAGCGCCTGCTCGTGGCCCAAGGTCACCAGCGATTCCATGCTCATCGCCGCCACGTCTTGGGGTTGAGCCGACGCCAGCGCGAGGCAGCGGTGCAAGGCCTTGAGGGCGAGGTCGTAGGTGAATTCGAAGCGGTGGATGAGCCCGTCGCGTATGAGCAGGTCGCCCGGGTCGAGCAGGCTGCGCCGCAAACCCTCATCCAGTTGTTCCACGGCGCGTCTGAGCGGTGCGATGTAAAGGTCCATGGGCCTCCCGGCGGTTGATCGCGGCCCTATCCCACGGGCAACCCGCACACCCGCCGGGACAAGGCTCGCCCGCCATCCTCCCGCCGTCGCGCGCACAGGCCACCCGGCACGGCTCCCCCAGGACGCAGGGACGGCCCGTTCCCGGCAGGGCTCCCGCGCGGCGCAGCCCCGGCGCCAGGGCACACCCCTTGCCATCCCCGGGCGCATCACCGACTGAACGAGGCCGTCATGAAGCCGCGCATTGCCCCTGTCTCGCTGCTGATCGCCGCCGCCCTGGCCGGCTGCGGCCCGCGCTCCAACACCGAGGCCCCGGTGGCTGCTTCCGCCTCGGCGCCCGCGGCGGTGCCGCCCGGCGCATCGGCCTCGGCCATCGCGCCGCTGCCGGCGGGCTCCAACGACTTCACGGCGCTGGTCAAGCGGGTTGGGCCCGCGGTGGTCAACGTCACCACGGTGCAGACGGCCCGGCCGCAGCCCGGGATGGCGCTGCCGCCGGGCGATCCGCTGTCGGAGTTTTTCAGGCGCTTCATGCCGCCGCCGGGCCAGCAGCCACCCCAGCAGGCGCAAGGCATAGGCTCCGGCTTCGTCATCGACGGCGAGGGCCACATCCTCACCAACGCCCACGTGGTGGCCGACGCCGAAGAGGTCACCGTGCGCCTGGCCGACTCCAAGCGCGAGTACAAGGCCCGCGTGGTGGGCAGCGACGCCCTCACCGACGTGGCGCTGCTCAAGGTGGAAGCGCCCAACCTGCCCGTGGCCCCCATCGGCCATTCGGCCCAACTGCAGCCGGGCGAGTGGGTGGCGGCCATCGGCTCGCCCTTCGGCTTTGCCAACACCATCACCGCCGGCATCGTCAGCGCCACGCAGCGATCGCTGCCGGACGAGACCTACGTGCCCTTCATCCAGACCGATGTGGCGGTGAACCCGGGCAACTCCGGCGGGCCGCTGCTGAACATGCGCGGCGAGGTGGTGGGCATCAACTCGCAGATCTACAGCCGCTCCGGCGGCTACATGGGCATCTCCTTCGCGATTCCCATCGACATGGCCATGGAGATCGCGCAGCAGCTCAAGGCCAGCGGCCGCGTCACGCGCGGGCGGCTGGGCATCGGCATCCAGGAGGTGAGCGAGCCGCTGGCGCAGTCCTTCAAGCTCGACAGCGCGCGCGGCGCCCTCGTCACCGCCGTGGAGCCGGACAGCCCCGCGGCGCGCGCCGGGCTGGTGCCGGGGGACGTGATCCTCAGCTTCGGCGGCCAGGCCGTGGCCGACGCCACCACGCTGCCGCGCCTGGTGGCCGGGACCAAGCCGGGCACGGAAGTGCCGCTGGAGGTCTGGCGCAACGGCGCCGCCGCCACGGTGAAGGCCACGGTGGCGCAGGCGCCGAATCCGCAGGTGGCGCAGGCGGCGCAGCCGGCCCGGGGATCGGCGCCCAAGCCCGCGGCGACGCAGTTGGGCATCGCGGTGAGCGAGCTGCCCGCGGCGGCGCGGCGCGCGCTGGGTGTGCCTTACGGGCTGGTGGTGGAGGAGCTGCAGGCCGGCGTGGCCCGCGCGGGGCTGCAGCAGGGCGATGTGATCGTGGCCGTCAACGGCCAGCGCTTTGCCAGCCTGGAGGAATTCCAGCGCCTGGCCCAGGCCCCGGCCGGCGGCTCCGTGGCGCTGCTGGTGCGCCGCGGGGAAGCGAGCCTGTTCGTCCCGGTACCGGTGGGCAAAGGATGAGGCCCGGCACGGTCATCCGGCGGCCCATAAAAAAACCAGCCCCGCTGGAAGCGGGGCCGGCGTGTGGAGAAAGAAGCTGCGGTTGCGTGGGAGATTGTGTGGTGCCTCAGACGGCTTTTTAGGGTGCAGTGCGTGACGTCAGGCCGGTGTTCTGAAGTCGCTCAGGCGTTCAAAAACGTGACACCGCACTGTGGCTGCCCGAGAGGCCGGCGGGCAGTTGATGGTCCAGCCGGTAGCGGGTGACTTCGGCATCGCGGCCGCCGTAGACCTTGGAGAAGTACAGGTCGCGCGCCGTCACCGGGCCACGGCGCAGAGGGGTTTCGCCTTCGCTGCAGCGTTGACACAAGCCGCTGAACGACAGTTCGAAACAACCAGGGGTCGAGCACCGGTGTTGCAACATGCCTTGCTCCGCTTCGGCGTTGTCAGGGAAAGCCATCCTAGGGGCCACCCTTCCCCTGTTACAGCGGATCAACCCTTACCCGAAGCTTGCATAAGTATGCTGCGGCGCAACAACTTTTTTAGTTGCGCGCGCACTCACAGCTTTTCGAGCTGCTCGGCGGCGTGCTCGGCCAAGGCCAGGCAGGCGGTCAAGCCGGGGGACTCGATGCCAAAGAGATTGACCAGCCCCGGCACCCCATGCTGCGCCGCCGCATCGATGCGGAAATCGGCTGCGGGCTGGCCCGGCCCGCTGATCTTGGGCCGTATGCCGGTATAGGCCGGTGTGAGCGCACCGTCCGGCAGCGCGGGCCAGTAGTGGCGTATGGCGGTTTCGAATGCGGGGATGCGCGATTCATCGACCCGGTAGTCGAAAGTGGCGGGGTCGGCGTCATCCAGCCACTCGGTGTCCGGGCCGAAGCGGGCCTGGCCGCCCAAGTCCAGCGTGAGGTGCACGCCCAGCCCGGCCGAGTTGTGCATGGGGTAGACCAGCCGCGAAAAGGGGCTGCGCCCGCGCAGCGAGAAGTAATGGCCCTTGCAGGCCCAGGCGCGCGGTACGTGCTGCGGCGCCAAGCCGTCGATGCGCGCGGCCAGCGTCGGCGCGCCGTGCCCGGCGGCGTTGACCACGCGCCGCGCCAGCAGCGCCATGGGCTGCTCGCCCCCCACCTGCAATTCGGTGCCGCCCTCGCCCACGCGTGCCGAGAGCACGGGGCTGGCCAGCGCCAGCACGGCGCCCGCGGCCTCGGCGTCACCCAGGAGGCTGAGCATGAGCGCGTGGCTGTCCACGATGCCGGTGGAGGGCGACAGCAGCGCGGCCACGGCATGCACTTGCGGCTCCAGCGCGCGGGCCTGGGCGGCGCTGAGCCACTGCACGTCGTCGACGCCGTTGGCCAGGGCTTGCGCTTGAAGGGCGCGCAGCGCGCCGAGCTGCGCGTCGTCCGTGGCGGCGATGAGCTTGCCGCAGCGCCGGTGCCCAATGCCGCGTTCGGCGCAGTAGGCGTACAGCCGCTCGCGGCCGCGCACGCACAGCAGTGCCTTGAGCGAACCGCTGGGGTAGTACAGCCCGGCGTGCAGGACCTCGCTGTTGCGCGAGCTGGTGCCCGTGCCGATGGCGGTGGCGCCTTCCAGGATGAGCACCTCGCGCCCGCGCTGCGCCAGCTCGCGCGCCACGGCCAGGCCCACCACGCCGGCGCCTATGACGACGGTATCGACGCTGTCCATCACGCGCGCTCCTGCACACGGCGGGCTGACGCGTTGCGGCCAGGCCACGCGGCGCGGCCCCGGCATGGGCCTGCGCATGGCCCGGGAGTCGCCCGGGGAAACCGGGCGGCGGCATGGGCCGCCGTTGCGTCATGAAAGAGGGGGATCGGCATGGCGGTGTGCATGTGAAACCCCGGCGCAGGGCCGCGCCGGCGGAAGTTGGTTGCGCTGCGAAGGCGCTTGATCACACACGCAAGCATGCACCGGAAAACTGCTGGCGCGGCCGCTGTGGACGGCGGCGCGCCCGGCGTGGAGGTCCCAATGCATGGGCATGCCTCCCCCCATGGCGGTCCGCAGCCGCCCGGAGGCCGCCTTGTGGTCGCCCGACAGCCGCCCTACAGCGGCCCGATTGCCGCCCCGTTGCGCAGGCAGCCTGCCACCGCGGTGGTTGCCTGCGGCACCGGGCTCCTGGGGAAAAGTCACGAACCTTGGGCAGGGGGTCGGTGCGGGAGCGCGGTTTGCCATGGTTGTGTGCGCCACGGCCACGCTGGCCGCTCTGCGGGCGGGTGGGATGTCCCGGAACGCCCTGGCGAGCCGGCCCTGCCGCCCAGAATGCCTTGAAGGAATGGGCGGTTGCGTGCGCAACACGACCGTTGCCTCGCTACACTGGCCTTCCTTTGGTACTGAATTGCGAGCCGACCATGACAACACGTTCCAAGCCCGCCACCCGCACGCCTCCGCCGGCACTGGATGCGTTGCTCAGTCACCGGTTGCACGAGCTCTACAAGCTCAGCGACGCCTTCGGCAGCGGCAGCGGCCTGCGCGCCAGCGGCGTGGCCCCGGGCGACGCGCGCTGCCTGGCCGCCATTGGCGCTTTCGAGCCGCTGTCGGTGGTGGAGCTGGCCGCGCGGGCGCGGCTGAACAAGGCGCAGGCCAGCCGCGCGGCGCAGTCGCTCTCCGACCAGGGCCTGGTGCGCAAGCAGGCCAACGCCGCCGACGCGCGCGGCGTGGTGCTGTCGCTCACCCCGTCCGGGCGCGCGGCTTGGCGCAAGGTGATGGCGCTGATCGAGCGCCACAACGAGCAGGTCTTCGGCGTCTTCTCGCCCAACGAGCGCAAGCAGTTCGACAAGCTGCTGGAGCGGCTGCTGGCGCATCACCGCGAGCAGGCGTAACGCCGCTGAGGGCGACGGCTCCTGCGGGAGCCTGTAGGAGGCCCGCTGGCGGGCCGAATTGCAGCGCGCAACACCACGGCGCGCCGGCGGTTCGGCCCGCCAGCGGGCCTCCTACGTTCTGCGGCGAGGGGTCTTAGTGCGCCGCCGCGCGGATCGCCCGGCGCTCGGCCAGGCGGCGCAGGTGCACCATGGAGAGTTGATGGGCGTGGATCAGGCGCATCAGCCCGCTGCGCACCAGCTCGGCCAGCGTCGCGTCGTCCAGCTTGAGCAGCTTTTCCTCGGCCACGGCCATGAAGCCGTCCACCCGCAGCGTCGGACCGCCCTCGCCCTGGCTGATGTCCAGCCGCATCTCCTGCAGCAGCCCCAGGCCCATCAGCCGCGCGCAGCCGCGGCGCGTGCGCTGCGCCTCGGCCTCCAGCTCCGGCAATTGCTGCTGCATGCGCTGCACCAGCGCCGAAGGGCTGCCGTCGGCTTCGAACAGCAAGTCGCCTTGCGCCTCCGACAAGCCGGCGTAGGCGCGGTCTATGCAGAGCGCGGCCTGCTGCGCGTCCACCTGCGCCAGCGCGAAGGGGTAGACGCGCAACTGCGCCGGCAGGTACTGCGCGGACCAGGCGCCGTCAGGCTGCAGGTACAGGTTCTCGTCGCGCGTGAGGCCCAGCACCGCCATTGGGGCGATTTGCGGCTGGCCGGCCTCGTCGGTGCCGGCGCGGACGAACACGATGGGGTACTCCATGCACGCCTGCGCAAACTCCGCCCCGTGCAGGAAACAGGCGTTGAGCTTGCCCGCGGCGCTGGCCAGGTCCACGGGCAGTTTCAAACGCAGCGCGCGGTGGTGGTTGCGGTCCAGGGCGACGGGGTCGCGGTGCAGGGCGGGATTGATCATGGCAAGTCTGTGAAGCGGGAAAAAACCGTTGGCGCCGCGGCGGCCGGGAGCGGGCCGGGCCGGCGGGCGCGAGCAAAGGGTTCAGGCGTCGTGGGAAGCAGGCGCCTCACTGCGCCTTGGCAGGCTCGGCCATGGGCGTGGCCAGCACCTTGTCGATGCGCTTGCCGTCCAGGTCCACGACCTCGAAGCGCCAGTCGGCCCATTCCACGGCGTCGGCCGTGCGCGGCAGCCGGCCCAGCAGCAGTAGCACCATGCCGGCCAGGGTGTTGTAGCGGCCGCGTTCCTCCTCCGGCAGCTCCTTCAGGTCCAGCCTGTCCTTGAGCTCGGGCACGGGGATGAGGCCATCGAGCAGCCAGCTGCCGTCCTCGCGCGGCACGGCCCAGGGCTGCTCGTGCTCGCCGTCGCCGCCGCTGAACTCGCCCGTGATGGCCTCCA
Source organism: Azohydromonas lata NBRC 102462 (assembly GCF_001571085.1). GTDB lineage: Bacteria > Pseudomonadota > Gammaproteobacteria > Burkholderiales > Burkholderiaceae_C > Azohydromonas > Azohydromonas lata. The sequence goes on along the minus strand of NZ_BCTC01000007.1, from coordinate 53,750 downwards.
GCAGGTCGCGGATGGTGATCACGCCCTGGACCTCGCCGTACTCGTCCACCACGAACACCATTTCCGCACCCGTGGCGCGGAAGTGCTCCAGCAGCTCCATGCCGGACAGCGTTTCCGGGACGAACACCGGCGGCATGAGGTGGTCGGCGATGTTCAGCGGCTCGCCGCGCAGCACCTGGCGCAGCAGCGCCTGGGCGGCGACCACGCCCACCACGTCGTTGAGGTCGCTGCGGCACACGGGGTAGCGCGAGTGGGCGGCCTCGGCCAGCGACACCTGCACCTCCTCAACCGTGGCGCCGGCGTCCAGCCACTGGATGTCGGCGCGCGGAATCATCATGGAGCCGATCTGGCGCTCGTCCAGCCGGAACACGTTGCGCACCATCTGGTGCTCCTGCGCCTCGATCACGCCGGCGTCCACGCCCTCTTCGAGCTGCGCGGCGATCTCCTCTTCCGTCACGCTGCGGCTCACCGCGTTGCGAATGCCCAGCAGGCGCAGCACCGCTTCCGTGCACACCGACAGCAGCACCACGAAGGGCCGCGCGACGGTGCTCAGGCCTTCCATGGGCAGCGCCACCAGCCGCGCCACCTGCTCCGGGAACATCTGGCCGACGCGCTTGGGCACCAGCTCGCCAAAGATGATGGTCAGGATGGTGATGATGATCACCACCAGCGCCGTGGCGGTCACGGCCGCGGCGTCTTCCGGCACGTGCAGCGTCTGCGTGAGCCAGTGCGACAGCGGCTGGGAGAAGGCGTTCTCGCCCACGATGCCGTTGAGCACGCCTATCGACGTGATGCCGATCTGCACCGTGGAGAGGAACTTGGTGGGGTTGTCGTGCAAGTCCAGCGCGGCTTGGGCGCCGGGCTCTCCCGCTTCGAGCATCACCAGCAGCCGCGTCTTGCGGCTGGCCGTGAGCGCCATTTCCGACATGGCGAACAGCCCGTTGAGCAGGATCAGGAATACCAGTAACGCAAAGTCCATCGGGAAGGCGCGGGGCGCCGCGGCGGCGGCCGCGCCGGGTAGAAGAGGCGGGCAAGCGTAGCAGAATCCCCTAAATGCACTATTTCATCGGCGACCTCCAGGGCTGCTGCGACGCTTTCGAGCGGCTGCTGGCCGAGCTGGGCTTCTCCCCTTCCCGCGACCGCCTCACGGTGTTGGGCGACCTGGTCAACCGCGGCCCTGCCTCGCTGGGCACGCTGCGGCGCTTGCGCGATCTGGGCAACGCCGCCGACGCGCTGCTGGGCAACCACGACCTGCACCTGCTGGCCGTGGCCCACGGCGTGCGCCCGCAGCACCGCAGCGACACCCTGCGCGACATCCTGGAGTCCGGCGAGCGCGAGGCCTGGATCGACTGGATACGCCAGCGCCCCCTGGCCCTGCGCCGCGAAGGCTGGCTGTGCGTGCACGCGGGCTTGCCGCCGCAGTGGAGCGGCGACGACACCCTGGCCCTGGCCGGCGAAGTCGAAACCCTGCTGCGCGGCCCGGGCCTGGCCGACTTCCTGGCCGTGATGTACGGCAACGAGCCCGCACGCTGGAGCGACGCGCTGCAAGACGCCCAGCGCTGGCGCTTCGTCATCAACGTGCTCACGCGCATGCGCTTTTGCGCCGCCGACGGCACGCTGGACTTCAAGACCAAGGACGGCGCGCTGGCCGCCCCGCCGGGGCTGATGCCGTGGTTCGAGGTACCCGGGCGGCGCAGCGAGGGCGAGCCCATCGCCTTCGGCCACTGGAGCACGCTGGGCCTGATCAATCGGCCGGAACTGCTGGCGCTGGACACGGGCTGCGTCTGGGGCGGACGGCTCACCGCCGTGCGCGTGGACGGCGGGCGGCGCGAGGTGACGCAGGTCGACTGTCAGCAAGCGCAGGCGCCCGGCCCGGTATGATGCGCGCCGCTTCAGGTGCCCGCGGTCTCGGCCGGGGGTTGAACGGGAAGCAGGTGCCGCGGCGAAGCGGGGGTTCACACACCCGCTGACGCCGGGAAGGCCTGCGCTGCCCCCGCACCGGTAAGCAGGCATGTTGTTCATCACTGGGCCACTGCGGGCAATGACGCCCGTGGGAAGGCGATGCATGACGCGTGCGGAGGAAGCCACACCTTCCCGCGCGCAGCCTGCGAGCCCGGATACCGGCCTCGATGCATCGCCGCCGCCTCGGTCTGCGCCTTGTTTGTTGCAAGGCGCTCAACCACAGCGGCTTGTTGCCACTGCAGCCTGCGGGGACGCTGGCTGCCGGAGCCTTGTGATGAATTTCCCCTTCCAACGGCCTGCCGCGCTGTGCGGCCTGGCCCTGCTTGCCCTCACCCCCATCGCCCGTGCCGCCGAAGCCGCGGTGCAGGAGCCCAGTCTCGTCGCGCTGGCGGATATGCCGGTGCAGCCTGTCGTTGTGACGGCCACGCGCATGGCGCAGCCCGTGAATGAGACGCTGGCCGACGTGCGCGTGATCGATGCCCGTCAACTGCGCCAGGCAGGCGCCATGTCCGTCGCCGACGTGCTGAGGACCTACGGCGGCGCTGAAATTTCCAGCAACGGCGGCGCTGGCCAGCTCTCCAGCGTCTTCCTGCGCGGCAGCAACGCCAACCACGTGGTGGTGCTTGTGGACGGCATTCGCGTGAGCAGCATCAGCGACGGCAGCACCGCCTTCGAGCAGCTACCGCTCAACCAGATCGAGCGCATCGAAGTGCTGCGCGGCCCGGCCAGCAGCCTCTACGGCGCCGATGCCATCGGCGGCGTCATACAGATCTTCACCAAGCAGGGTGAGCATGCCGAAGCCAGCGTGGGCTTCGGCAGTTGGCAAACGCGCGAAGTCTCCGCGGGCGTGGGCCGCCGCTTTGGCGACACCAGCGTGTCGCTGCGCGCAGGCTTCAAGCAGACGGACGGCTTTTCCGCCACCAATGTTGAAAGCGGCGTGTACTACTTCAACCCTGACCGGGACGGCTACCGCAACCGCAACCTTGGCGCCAGCGCATCGCACGAGTTCGCGGCTGGCCACACGCTGACCGTGCGTGCCTGGGGCAGCGAAGGCAATGTGCATTTCGACAGCGGCTTGGGCAACGACGATTACTCGCATCGGCGGCTGTCCGTTGCGTCGGCCGAAAGCAGCAACCAGTTCTCCGCCGACTGGCGCAGCCTGGTGCGCGTGGCGCGCAGCGTTGACGACTACAAGACCTACGGCAGCTCGCCGAGTTTCTACCGCACCGACCGCAACCAGTTCACGTGGCAGAACGACTTGACGCTGCCCATGGGCACGCTGGCTGCCGGCGTGGAATGGCGCCACGAGCAACTCGAATCCTCCACGGTGTTCACTCGCAATCTGCGCTTGGCGCGCGCCGCCTTTGGCAGCTACGTGCTGACGCAGGGCGCGCACCGCCTGGAGGCCTCGGCACGCTATGACGATGACTCCCAGTTCGGCGGCCACAGCACCGGGCGCCTGGGCTACGGCTATTTCGTCACCCCCGTGTGGCGGCTGTCGGCAACGACCGGCACGGCGTTCAAGGCGCCCACCTTCAACGATTTGTACTGGCCGCTGTCCTTCGGTTTCCAGGGCAATCCCGATTTGCGCCCGGAGCACTCGCGCAACGTCGAGGTGGCCGCGCGCTACGACGATGGGGCGTTGGCCGCGGGCCTCACGGTGTTCAACAACCGCGTGCGCGACCTGATCACCATCACCAGCGACTACAGCACCATGGTCAACCTCAGCAGCGCGCGCATCCGTGGCGCCACGCTGGATGCGGCCTACCGTGCCGCGTCGTGGAGCGCGCGGGCCGAATGGACCTACCAGGAGCCCGAAGCGGCCAACGGCGTGCAGCTCACCCGCCGCGCCAAGCATCACGGCGCCGCCATCGTGGAGTGGACGCCCGGTCCATGGCGCGTGGGTGCCGAGTTGGTGGCCCAGGGCCTGCGCTACAACAGCACCACCTTCGACAACAGCGCCAACACCACGCCCATGGGCGGCTACGCGCTGCTGAACCTGCGCACGGCGTATGCGCTCACGCCCAAATGGAGCGTCTCCGCCCGGCTGAACAACGTGACCGACAAGGGCTACGAGTTGGCTCACGGCTACAACACCGCGGGCCGCAACTTCTTCCTCGCGCTGGAGTACGCCGCCAAGTAAGCGCACGTCGGCACCCGGGCCGGAAGATGCGACAATACGCCCTTCGCCGCGCGGCTCCCAAGCTGGAACCGCACGGCAACAGCGACATCAGGAAGCGTGGCCGAGCGGTTTAAGGCACCGGTCTTGAAAACCGGCGAGGGTTGATCCCCTCCGTGGGTTCGAATCCCACCGCTTCCGCCAAACTGAAAAAACGCCCCCACGGGCGTTTTTTCATTTCGGCGACGAGCCCCTTCAACGCGTCGGCATGCTTGTTGAATATCTTTGGCTTTGGCCGAAATGATCGGCGACTTGGCACAGTCGATAGGGTGAAGGTCCAGGAAATTAATTTCCCTGCCCTTCGAATATCGCAGCCGAAATAAAAAACGGCAGCCTTGCAGCTGCCGCTTCCTCCAAACCGTGACCGGCGCCCTCAGCCCGCCGCGGCCCGCGGCAGCAGTGCGGGGTCGGCTACCTCCTCGCCGTCAGCCACATCCATCCACGCCGCCTTGCGCGGCAGCACGGTCTGCGTGAGCCAGCGCTCCAGCTCGCTGGCCAGGCAGGGCCGGCTGAACAGGTAGCCCTGCATGATGGTGCAGCCCAGGCGGTTGAGCACCTCCATCTGGCGCAGCGTCTCCACGCCCTCGGCCACCACGCGCAGCTTGAGCGTGCGCGCCAGAGCGATGATGGCCGTCACCACCGCCGAGCTCTGCGGCGTCACGCCCAGGTCGCGCACGAAGCTGCGGTCGATCTTCAGCTCCGAGATGGGCAGCGTGGTCAGATAGGCCAGCGACGAGTAGCCGGTGCCGAAATCGTCGATGGCGATCTGCACCCCGATTTCATTGAGCCGGTGCAGCGACGGAATGACCTCCTGCAAATCCTTCATCAGCCCGGTCTCGGTGATCTCCAGCTGGATGGCGTCGGTCTTGACGCCGTACTCGCTCACCGCGCGCTCGATGTGCTGCACCAGGTCCGAGCGCTCGAAGAGGCGGTTGGGCAGGTTCACGGCGATGGAGTCGCTGAAGCCGAAGCTCACCTCCCAGCGCTTGGCCTGGCGCGCGGCCTCGTGCAGCGCCCATTCGGACATGGGCACGATCAGCCCCGTTTCCTCCGCCAGCGGGATGAACTCCGCCGGCGACACCAGCGTGCGCCCGCGCTGCCAGCGCATGAGCGCCTCCACGCCCACCATGCCCTGGCCGCGCACGTCCACCTTGGGCTGGTAGTACATCACCAGCTCGTCGCGCTCTATGGCCTTGTGCAGCGCGCTTTCCAGCTCCAGCTTCTCGCGCCCGCGGCCGGCCAGCATGGGGCTGTAGCTCGACGCCGCGTTGCGGCCCTGCGCCTTGACGGCGTACATGGCCACGTCGGAGTTGCGCATGAGGTCGGCCACCGAGGCGCCGTCGCGCGGGTACAGCGCGATGCCCACGCTGGCGGTGACGAAGCACTCCTGCCCGCCCACGAAAATGGGCTCGCGCATCACCTCCAGGATGCGGTCGGCCACGCGCTGCGCGTCGGTCTCGTCCATGACCTCCGGCAGCAGCGCGATGAACTCGTCGCCCCCGAGGCGTCCAACCGCCTCCAGCGAGCGGTGCGAGCGCGAGCCCACGGCCTCCAGCGTGCCCTCCTGCACCGTGTCGCAGTGGCGCACGCAGGCCTTCAGGCGGCGGCCCACCTCCACCAGCAGCTCGTCGCCGGCGCTGTGGCCCAGCGTGTCGTTGATGACCTTGAAACGGTCCAGGTCGATGAGCAGCAGCGCCGCGGCGTGGCCCAGGCGGCGGCCGTGCTCTATGGCCTTGTCGGCGCGCCACAGGAGCTGGCGGCGGTTGGGCAGCCCGGTGAGGGCGTCGAAGTTGGCGAGGTGGCGGATCTTGTCCTCGGCCACGCGGCGGTCCGTCACGTCCTGGACGATGCCGGTGTAGCCCGTCTGCACGCCGTGCTCGTTGAACTCCGGCTCGGCCTCGATGTGCAGCACGCGGTGGCGGCCGTCAGGCAGGGTCACGGGCACGTCGGTGGCCAGCACCGCGCCGTGCGCCAGCGCTTCGCGCAACAGGCGCAGCAGCCCGGCGCGGTCGGCGCGCTCGGCCAGGCGCAGCAGGTGGTACAGGCCCGGGCGGTCGCCCGCGGCGTAGCCGAAGACGCGCAAGCCCTCGGGCGAAAGCAGCAGCGTGCCCGGGTGCCCGTCCTGCGGGTGGCGCCAGTCGAAGCTGCCCATGCGGGCGATGTCCTGCGCCCGCGCCAGCCGCGCCTGGCTGCGCTCGAGCTCGCGCCGCGTGCGGGCGCTGCGCAGCAGGTACTGCAGCCGCCCGGCCAGCAGGCTCCACTGCGAGCTCTTGACGTAGAAGTCCGTGGCGCCGGCCTGGTAGGCGCGGCTGATGGAGGCGTCGTCGTTCAGGCCCGTGAGCATGAGCACGGGCATGTGCTCGAAGCCCGTCGTGGCGCGCAGGCGGTGGCAGGTCTCGAAGCCGTCGAGGTCGGGCATGAGCGCGTCCAGCACCACGATGTCGAAGGGCGCCTGCTGCAGCATGCGCAGCGCCGCCGCGCCGCCGTCGGCCTCCGTCACCTCGAAGCCGCGCTGTCGCAGCGCCGCGCCGGTGAGCATGAGCTGCACCTGGTCGTCGTCCACCAGCAGCACCTTGGGCTGCTCCAGGCCCTCGTCGGCATCCATGGGCAGCGGCAGGCTCATGCGCTCAGCCACCGGTGCCCAGCAGCGGCTGCAACGTGCACAGCAACTGCCGGCCCTCCGTTTCCAACTCGTCCAGCAGCGCCGGCAGCCCCTGCGTGCGCTGCTCGCGCACGCACTGCTCGGCGTCGGCGCACAACTGCGACAGCCGCAGCGCGCCCACGCTCATGGAGGAGGACTTCAGCGTGTGCGCCACCATGCGCTGGCCTTCGAGGTCGGCCGCGCCGCGCGCGGTCGCCAACTGCTCCAGCAGCCGCCGCGTGGAGCTGTCGAAGGTGCGCAGCACCTTGGGCAGCAAGCCATGGCGGCCGCCGGGATCGAGCTCGCTGAGCCGCTGCAGCGCCTCTGCGTCCAGCGGAGGGCTCAGGGCGGCCAGCAGGGCTTGCGAGGGGTCGATGTCGGTCATGAGGGCAAAGGACTGGCGTATTGCCTGCATTCTGCCCCGCCGCCGCCCCCTGCTGGCAAGGGCGTTGCCCCGGCAGCACCGCGGCAATGGCCGCTTGTCCAGCCCCGCCGCGCAGTGCGGGCCCGCGCCCGCGGCATCAGCCGCCGATGTAGTTGAAGATGGAGAGCCGCTGCACCATCGAGTAGGTCTTGAGCGCCGCCTCGTAGCCGGTGTTCTTGAGCTGGAATTCCGACAGCGCCTGGTAGGGGTCGAGGTCCACGGCCTGGCTCCTGGCCTCCTGGCCCTGCAGCTTGAGCGAGGCGTTGCGCTCCTCGGCCGCGTCGGCGTGGTTGAGCGACTCGCCCGCGCGGCTGCGCAGCGAGCCCAGCGCCGTGAGCGAGCCGTCCAGCCCCGCCATGCCCTCCTGCACCGTCTGCTGCACCTGGGCGCTGCCGCGGTTGGGCGTCTTGAGCGCGGCGATGGCGCGGTCCAGCGTGTCGAACACGCTTTGCTTGGGCTGCGACAGCCGCACCTCGAAGACGTTGCCGTCGGCCGGCGCACCGCCGATGGCGAAGCTCATGCCGTCGAACTCCACGGCGCGGCCGCCGGACGTGCTGGTGCCCGTCCAGGGCTTGGGCGCATCCATGGCCTCACCGTTCTTGAGCACGGTGTAGCTCATGTCGCCGGCCGTGCCGCTGAACTTCACCTCGTAGCGCAGCGCCGAAGGGTCGGCCACCGCCGGCGGCGAGGTGGCGGCAAAGAAGGCGGCCGGGTTGGTGACGTGCCCGCCGTCGCTCCAGGCCGTGGTGCTGTTGGTGTTGCTGGCCTTGAACAGGCCATTGCCGTCCGGGGCCTGCAGCCAGGCGCCCTGCCCGTCCACGGTCAGCGCCAGGCCCTCGCCGCCGTCTGCGCCGGTCTGGGTGCCGGCCGTGCCGCGGAACGCCACGCCCGCGGGCCCGTTGACGAAGGGCGGCGCGCTGGAGCCCTGGCCGCCGAAGAAGTAGTTGCCCGCGCCGTCCTCGCGGTTGGCCAGCGCCAGCAACTGGTCGCGCAGGCCCTGCAGCTTGTTGCCGATGTTGGCGCGCTCGCTGTCGCCCAAGGCGCCGTTGCCGGCCTGCACCAGGGTCTCGCGGGCGTCCTGCATCAGGTCGATGGCGTCGCTCAAGGTGGACTCGGTCTGCGACATGGCGTTGCGGCTGGCGTCCACGGCGCGCTGCTGGGCGTCGCTGCGCGCGATCTGGGCCTGCGCGCGCTCGGCACGCGCGGCGGCCACGGGGTCGTCGCTGGCGCGCAGCACGCGCTTTTGCGCGTTGAGGTGATCCTGCAGGTCCGCCAGCTCGCTGTGGCGGTCCTGCAGCGCAGCGACGCTGCGCGCGAAGGTGGCGGTGTTGGTGATCCTCATCGGCGGCTCCTGTGCGTGCGGCGGCGGGCCTGGGCGGCGCGGGCGCGGACGTCTTGGTTCATGGCGGGTACGGTGCGGCGGCGGCGGTCGGTGCCGGGCGGGCCTCAGCGCGAGGTGGCCTGCAGCAGCGCGTCGAACACCGTCTGCGCGACCTGCAGCACCTTGGCCGCGGCCTGGTAGCTCTTCTGGTACTGGATCAGCTTGGCCCCCTCCTCGTCGGTGTCCACGCCGGTCTTGGCGTCGCGCTGCGCCAGCGCATTGGTGGCCACGCCGTCGGAGATCTCGCTGGCCGTGCGCGCCACCTGCACGCGCGAGCCCACGTTGGCCAGCGCACCGGCGTAGGCGTTGGTGATGGTGTCGCCGCCGGTGCTGCCGGCGGCGGACCAGTTGCGGCCTATGAAGGACTCCGTGCCCAGCCCGGCCAGCGCGCGGGCGTTGCCGTTGTTGATGGCGGGGTTGGTGGTGGTGGCCACGGCGATGCTGTCGCCCTTGGCCGGGCGGCCGGCCAGCGTGAGGCTGAACCCTTCCAGCGCGATGGGCTGGCCGGCTTGCCAGGTGCCGGTGAGCGTGTTGCTGCCCACCACGGCGCCGGAGGCATCCAGCTCGTCCCACTTGTACTCGTAGGCGCCGCCGTCGTCGGTGAAGCTCAGGCTGCCCTGCACCGAGTGCGAGGCGTCAAAGCCGCTGCCCGTCATGGTGAGCGCGCTCACGGTGGCGGTGCCGGTGTTGGTGCGCTGGGGCGAGGCCGTCAGCGGCGCCGCGGCGGCCAGGCCACGCGGGTCGTCCAGCACGCGGCGCATGTTGGCTGCGGCACCGCCCACGGGCTGCAGCAGGAAGCGGTCGCCCGCGCTCACGCCTTCGATGTTCAGCGTGAAGCCGGGGTGGAAGCTCGCGTCCGAGCCCGCCGCGGCACCCTCGCGGGTGAAGCTCTGGCCGTCGGCGGTGGAAAAGCGCTGGCCGTCACTGGTGCGCGTCATGACGTAGCCGCCCCCGGCGGCGCCTTCGAGCGTGTACTCGGCCGCCTCCAGCAGCGAGGCGTCGTCGATGTGTATTTCCACGCTGCCCAGCGCGTTGCCGCTGCCGTCGCGCGCGTTGCCCACGTCCGCCAGCCCGCGCAGCGCGCCGGCTTGCGACTGGCTCACGAAGTCGGTGAACAGCGGCTGGCCGCTGCCGGCGGGGCTGCGCAGGTCCAGGCCCAGGGCCTGCTGCTGGTTCATGCGCGCCGACACCGCGGTGGCCATCTGGCCCAGCGAGTTGCGCGCGGCCACCAGGTCCTGGTTCTGGAAGCGCAGCATGGCGCCCATGGAGCCGCCACCGGAGAGGGCGGTGCTGTCCAGCGTGACCAGCATGCCGTTGCCCTGGCGCACGCCCAGCGCGGCGCGGCTGCCGTCCATGCGGTCGGCCGTGACTTCGAGCTTTTGCACCTGGTCGCCCAGCACCAGGCTCTGGCCGCCGGCGGCGAACACGCCTATCGAGCCGTCCGGCGCCGCCACGGTGCTCACCTGCAGGTAGCCGCTGAGCTGCTGCACCAGCTGGTCGCGCTTGTCCAGCAGGTCGTTGGGCGGCTGGCCCTGGGCCTGCTGGCGCACGATCTGCGCGTTGAGCTGCGCGATGCCGCTGGTGATGCCGTTGGCGCCGTTGATGGCGGTGCGCAGGTCCTTCACCACGCCGTCCTGCAGCGCGTTGAGCTGCTCGCCGGCATTGGCGAATCGCTGCGCGAGCTGGTCCGCGCGCGAAAGCACCACCTGGCGCGCCGAGGCGTCGCCCGGGCTGGTGCTCAGGTCGGTGAAGGCGCCCAGCAGCGAGCTGGCCGCAGCCCCCACGCCGGAGTCGCCGGTGGGAAAGGCGTTTTCCATCTGCGACAGCAGGTCCAGCCGCGTGCTGTCCGCGGCGGCCTGCGACTGGGCGGCGCTCACCTCGCGGGTGAGAAAGGCGTCGTGCGCACGCGAGATGGTGGTCACGTCCACGCCTTGCCCGATGAAGCCGCTGGGCGTGTACTGACCGTTGGCGGTGCTGAACTCCACCTCCTGGCGCGAGTACCCGGCAACGTTGGCATTGGCGATGTTGTTGCCGGTGGTCTGCAGCGCGGCGTAGTTCGCGCTCATCGCACGGGCGCCCACGGACAACAGGGAAAAGGCCATAGGAAAGCTCCGGGTTCGTGTTCTTTGAAAGCGGGCCGCGCCTCAGGTCATCGCCCGCTGCAGCCGCAGCGTGGTGTCGATGACGCGGCCGAGCTTGTCGGCGTAGGCGGGATCGGTGGCGTAGCCCGCGCGCTGCAGCCCCTGCGCAAAGCCTTGGGCATTGCTGCCGCTGGCCACCACTTGGGCGTAGCGCGGGCTGTTCTTCATGAGGCGGGCGTAGTCGGCGAAGGACTCCTCGGCGCTGGCGTAGGCGCGAAAGCGCGCCACCACCTGGCGCGGCTGCCCGCCGACGTACTCGGTGGTGCGCACCTCGGCCACGGGGCCCTTCCAGTCGCTGCCGGCCTTGATGCCGAAGAGGTTGTGCGAGGGGCTGCCGTCGGTCTTGCGGATGTCGCGCTTGCCCCAGCCGGTCTCGTGCGCGGCCTGCGCGAGCATGAAGGTGGCCGGTATGCCCGTGGCCACCTCGGCCACGCGCGCGGCGCCCTGGTGCGCGGCAATGAATTCATGCGCCTTGCCGCGGGGAGCGGCCGCGGCCGTGGCGGACGCGCCGTCGGCGCGCGCCGGCGCATTGGCCGCCTGGCCGGGCAGCGGCGCGGCCAGGGCGCGCGACGCCGCGGCCTGGCCGGCAGCGCCGGCCCCCTGGACGGCCTGCGCCCCATGGGTGCCCGCCTTGTCCAGGCCCATGCCCCGTTCGAGCTGGCGCAGGATGGCGCCGTGCAGCCCGCCGGGCTGGCCGCTCAACTGCGTGGACAGCTGCTTGTCCAGCAGCTCCGTTCCCAACTGCGAGCCCTCGTTGTCCAGCAGCCCGCTGCTTTGCGTGGCCTGGCGCATGCTCTTGAGCATCTCCTGCATGAACAGCGACTCGAACTGCTTGGCCACCTCCTTGGCGGCGCCGCGCGGGTCGTTCTTGGCGACGTTGCGCAGCGAGTCCAGCGTTCGCGTGTCGGCGGCCAGCCCCTGCGGGGCGGAGGACAGGCCCTTGGTCGGGAAGGCGCACATCAGATCACCTCCAGCTCGGCATTGAGGGCGCCCGCGGTCTTCATGGCCTGCAGGATGGCCAGCAGGTCCTGCGGCGTGGCGCCCAACAGGTTGAGCGCCTTGACCACGTCGGCGAGCTTGGTGCCCGCGGGCAGTTGCACCAGGGCGCCGCCCTGCTGCGAAATCGTGATGTCGGACTTCTGCGTCACCACCGTCTGGCCCTGCGACAGCGGCGCGGGCTGGCTGACCATGGGCGTGGTGTTGATGGTCACCGACAGGCTGCCGTGCGCCACGGCGCAGGCGCCCAGCGTCACCGCCTCGTTCATCACCACCGAGCCGGTGCGGGCGTTGAGCACCACCTTGGCCGCCGGGCGGGCCAGCTCGACCTGCAGGTTCTCGATGTCGGCCAGGAAGGCCACGCGCGCGTCGGTATTGCCCTGGGCGGGCATGCGCACGCGCACCACGCGGCCGTCCAGCGCCTGCGCCGTGCCCTCGCCCTTGGCGCGGTTGATGGTGTGCGCCACCTGGCGCGCGGTGTCGAAGTCCGCGGCGCTCAGGCCCAGGCTCAGCACCTCGCCCTGCTGCAGCGGCGTGGCCACCTCGCGCTCCACCGTCGCGCCCTCGGGAATGCGCCCGGCGCTCAGGTGGTTGATCTGCACCTTGGAGCCGCCGGCCGAGGCGCCGGCGCCGCCCACCACCAGGTTGCCCTGGGCCAGCGCGTAGATCTGCCCGTCGGCGCCCTTGAGCGGCGTGGCCACCAGCGTGCCCCCGCGCAGGCTTTTGGCATTGCCCATGGAGGAGACGTTGACGTCTATGGCCTGCCCCGGCACGGCAAAGGGCGGCAGCACCGCCGTCACCATCACCGCGGCCACGTTGCGCAGCTGCATGGTGGTGCCCGGCGGCACCGTCACGCCCATCTGCTGCAGCATGGCGTTGAGGCTTTGCGTGGTGAAGGGCGTCTGCGTGGTCTGGTCGCCCGTGCCGTCCAGGCCCACCACCAGGCCGTAGCCCACGAGCTGGTTGTTGCGCACGCCCTGCACGGCGGCGATTTCCTTGATGCGCACGGCGTGCGCGCTGTGCAGCGGCACGAGCAGCGCGGCGCCCAGCGCCAGCACGGCCAGGGCGGCGCGGCCGCGGAAGGAGCGAAGTGACGGTGTCATGGCCCGCATCCTCAGAACGGCAGCACGCTCAGGAACACGCGGCCCAGCAGCCCCATGAGCTGCGCGTCGGCCTGCTGGCCGCGGCTGCGGTGCTCCACGCGCACGTTGGCGATGCGCGAGCTGGGCACGACGTTGCCGGGCTGAATGGCGCGCGGATCGACCTGGCCGGCAAAGCGCAGCACGTCCACGTTGGCGTTCACGCCGATCTGCTTCTCGCCGGTGATGAGCAGGTGCCCGTTGGGCAGCACGCCCGTGACCATGGCGGTGATGGTTCCGGAGAAGTCGTTGCTGCTTTCGGTGGCGCCCTTGCCGGCGAAGGTGTTGCTCGCGTCCGCGCCGGCGCCGAGCTTGCCGACGATGGAGCCGCTGCCCAGTATGGGCAGCGCGCTGACGCTGGCGTCCACCTTGCCGCTCTTGTCCACGGAGCTGGTGGACTTCTGGCTGGCGCTCACGGCTTCCACGATCTGCACCGTGAGCGTGTCGCCCACCAGGCGGGCGCGGTGGTCCTCGAACAGCGGGCGGTAGGTCGCGCCCTGGAAGATGGAGCCGTTGGCCACCACCGGCACCGCCGGCATGGCCTGGGGCTGCACGGGGGCGGTGCTGGGCATGTCCACGCGCGGGGCGCGGTAGTCGTCCAGGCCGGCGCAGCCGGACAGCGCCAGCAGCACGGTGGCGGCCGCCGCGGCGGCGCTTCGGGACGGGAGACGGGGGTACTTCACGACGGAACCTTGGATGTTGCGCAGCGCTTTCAGCCTCAAAGCTGGCTGAGCTTTTGCAGCATCTGGTCCGAGGTGGAGACAGCCTTGGAGTTGAGCTCGTAGGCGCGCTGCGTCTGGATCATGCTCACCAGCTCCTCCACCACCGAGACGTTGGAGGTCTCGACGAAGCCCTGCGCCAGCGGGCCCAGGCCGTTGCTGTTGGGCGTGCCCGTGGTCGGGGTGCCGGAGGCCGCGGTTTCGGTGTACAGGTTCTGCCCGCGCGGCTCCAGGCCGGCCGGGTTGATGAACTGCGTGAGCTGGAGCTGGCCGATCTGCTGCGGCGCGAGCTGGTTGGGCACGGTCACGGTGACGATGCCGGTGGACGACACCGACACCTTGGTGGCGTTGTTGGGCACGGTCAGGCCCGGCTGCACCGTGTAGCCCTCGTGCGTGACGACCTGGCCATTGGAGTCCAGCCGGAAGGCGCCGTCGCGCGTGTAGGCCGTGGTGCCGTCGGGCAGCTGGACCTGGAAAAAGCCCTGGCCCTGGATAGCCACGTCCAGGTCGTTGCCGGTGCTCTGCAGGCTGCCCGGCTCGAAGTTGCGCGAGGTGGCCACGGTGCGCACGCCCAGGCCCAGCTGCAGGCCTTCGGGCAACTGCGTCTGCTCCGAGGTGGCCGAGCCGCTCTGGCGCAGGTTCTGGTACATCAGATCCTCGAACACGGCATGGCTGCGCTTGTAGCCATTGGTCGAGACGTTGGCCAAGTTGTTGGTGATGGTGTCCAGCTTGGTCTGCTGGGCTTCCATACCGGACTTGGCGATCCACAGCGAACGGATCATGGAAAGCTTCTCCTGGATGCTGCGGGCGATCTTCTCCCGCCCCCGGCCCCGCCCAGGGCACGAAAAAAGCGGTGTTTGATGTCCATATCGGCAGCGCCCGGCGCGGCTTGAGCCGGACCGGGCGCGCTGAGGTCACGAAGGGAGGCGGCGCGGGGCACGCCGCGCGCGGATTTCGGCGGCGGGGGTCAGCCGCCCAGCAGCTTGGCCGCCGTCTGCGACTGGCGCTCGGCCGTCTGCATGAGCTTCATCTGCTGCTCGAACTGGCGCGCCGCGGCAATCATGGCCACCATGGTTTCCACCGGCGAGACGTTGCTGCCTTCGAGCGTGCCGTCGCGCAGCCGCGCCGCGGGGTCGGCGGGCAGGTCGCCATTGGCGGCGCGAAACAGCCCGTCCGTGCCGCGGGTGAGCGCGGCCTGCGGCGTGACCATCTTGAGCCGCCCGGCGGTGGTGGTGCGCCCGTCAGGGTTGGTGATGCTCACCGTGCCGTCGCTGCCGATGCTCAGGGTGCCGCCCGTGCCCGCGGGCACGCTGATGGGACCGCCCTCGCCCAACACGGGCAGCCCGTTGCGGGTGACGACCTGGCCCTGCGCGTCCAGGTCCAGCGAGCCCGCGCGGGTGTAGGCCTCGGTGCCGTCCAGGCCCTGCACGGCCAGCCAGGCGTCGCCCACCATGGCCACGTCCAGGTTGCGCCCGGTGTTCTGCATGGGGCCGGGCGTGGCGTCGTAGCCGGTGGTGGTCTCCAGCGAGGGCACGCGGGTGCTGGCGCCGTCGCCGCGCACCGGCACGGCGCGAAAGGCCGCCATCTCGGCGCGAAAGCCCGCGGTGGAGACGTTGGCCAGGTTGTTGGAGATCACGTCCTGGCGCTGCATGGTCGCCTTGGCTCCCGTCATGGAGAGGTAAATCATGCGGTCCAAGGCAATGCTCCTTCGGTGCTTCGGTCAGTGGGCGGCGGGAACTATCAGCGCAGGTTGACCAGGGTCTGCAGCACCTGGTCCTGCGTCTTGATGGTCTGCGCGTTGGCCTGGTAGGAGCGCTGCGCCGTGATCATGTTCACCAGCTCGCCGGCCAGGTCCACGTTGGACTCCTCCAGAGCACCCGCCTGCAGCTTGCCCAGCGAGCCGCTGCCCGGGGCGCCGCGCACGGGCTCGCCGGCTTCCAGCGAAATCGCCCACATGTTGCCCGCCACCGGCTTGAGGCCCTGCGGGTTGCGGAAGTTGGCCAGCTCCACCTGGCCCGCGGCCAGGCTCTGGCCGTTGCTGTACTGGGCCATCACCGTGCCGTTGTCCTGGATGTTCAGGCCCGTGAGGTTGCCCGGGGGAAAGCCGTCCTGGTTGATCTTGGTCACCGAGAAGGAGGTGCCGTACTGGCGCACCGCGGTGAAATCGAAGCCGGAGATGGGAATGTCCAGCGTCGTCATGCCCGGCAGCGTGCCGGTGGCCGCCGTCGTGGTGGACACGATGCCGTTGCCGCCGGACTCCAGGGCGGGCAGCTCGGGCTGCGGGTCCTGCACGGTGCTGCCGTTGCTGGCGAACTTGAGCTGGTTGGTCAGCGCGGCGCCGCCGTTGAGCATGTTGCCGTTGGCGCTGACGAAGACGTTCCAGGTGTCGACGGCGGCCTTCTGGAAGTAGTAGGTCATCGCCACCGGCTGGCCCTTGGCGTCGTAGACGGTCTGGGAGGTGGCGTTGTTGTAGGTGGTGGGGTCGGTGGCGTTGAACGGCTTGGTGTCCGAAGCCGTGACGGCCGAGCGCGAGTCCAGGTTGAGTTCCAGCGAAATGCTGCCGGTGGCCTTGGGCTGTATGCCGGAGGTGGGCAACTGCAGCGCCTGCGGCGTGCCGGGCTGGATGTTGCCGTTGGGGTCAGCCGGGTAGCCCAGCAGCTTCATGCCGTCGTTGTTGACGATGGTGCCGCTGCGGTCCACCTTGAACTGGCCGTTGCGGGTGTACATCGTCGGGTTGACGCCGTCGCTCACCTGGAAGAAGCCGCTGCCGCTGATGGCCAGGTCGGTGGGCTTGTCGGTGGAGGTGATGTTGCCGCCGGTGAACTGCTGCGACACCTCGTCCAGGCTCACGCCGATGCCGATGTCCCCGCTCACGCCGCCCGAAGCCGCCGCGTACATGTGCGAGAACTCCGCGCGCGCGGTCTTGGCGCCATAGGTGTTGGCGTTGGCAATGTTGTTGCCGATGACTTCGAGGTTCTTGCTGGAGGCGTTGAGGCCGGAGAGGCCTTGCTGGAAGCTCATGGCGAGTCCTTGTTCTTCAGTTGAAGGCCTTGACGGCGCTGTAGTTCACGAGCCCGCTATGGCTCAGCCGCAGTTGCAGCGACTGTCCGCTGGTGCTGACGGCGGTGACGGTGTCGGTGGTCAAAGGCGTGGCGGTGACGGCGTTGGAGCCGGCGCTCGCGGTGACCTTGAAGGTCTGGCCCGCGGCCACGCCGCTGGGCTGCGTCCACTCGAAATTGACGCGCCCGGCCTTTTGCGCGTTCAGCTGCACGGTATCGATCACGGCGCCGGCACCGTCCAAGATCTGCACCTGCACCCGGTCGGCCGAGTTGGCGAGGTCCAGCGAGCCGGCCAGCTTGTTGGAGGCGCTGCCCTCGGTGAGCCGGTTGCCCTCGATCACCACGTTGCGGTTGACCAGGCTGGCGGCCTGCACCGCCTGCATCTGCATGAACTGCGAGCCCAGCCCGGCCACGGTGGTGTTGAGCTTGTCCAGGCCGCTGACGGTATTGATCTGCGCCAGCTGGCTCGTGACCTGCGCGTTGTCCATGGGGTTGAGCGGGTCCTGGTTCTTCATCTGCGCCACCAGCAGCGTGAGGAAGCGGTCCTCGGTGGCCACCTGCTTGTTCTTGTCGCTGCTGCCGGAGCTGCTCGTGCTGCTCGTGCTGCTGTTGGAAAGCGCCGCAAAGGGATTGGCGCTGTTGGCGGAGGTGGTGGCGGTGGTGGTCATGCGGGGAGGAAGTCAGGAGGAGCGGGCCGGCGCAGTCAACGTCAGCCCTGGCCCAGTTGCAGCGTCTTCTGCAGCAGGCTCTTGGCGGTGTTCATGATCTCGACGTTGTTCTGGTAGGAACGCGAGGCCGAGATCATGTTGACCATCTCCTCCACCGGGTTGACGTTGCTGAAGGTGACATACCCATCGGCATCGGCGGCCGGATGTTTAGGGTCGAACACGCGGCGCCCCGGCGAGTTGTCCTCCACCACGTTGCTCACGCGCACGCCGGCGCTCTCGCCCACGCCGCCTTGCTGTGCGCCCATGAGCTCGGTCTGGAACACCACCTGGCGCGCCTTGTAGGCCTGGCCGTCGGGGCCGGCCACGGTGTCGGCATTGGCCAGGTTGGAGGCCACGGTGTTCAGGCGCTGGCTTTGCGCGCTCACGGCGCTGCCGGCGACGTTGAAGATGTTGAGCAGGCTCATGCGGCGGTGGTCCTGGAATCGGTGGGCGAAGCGGCGGCGGTGCGGGCGGCGCCGGCCGCTCACTGGCCCTTGATGGCGTCGAGCATGGTGCGCACGCCGGTATTGATGAAGCGCAGCGTCGCCTCGTACTTGACGCTGTTGTCGGCGAAGGCGGCGCGCTCGCGGTCCATGTCCACGGTGTTGCCGTCCAGCGAGGTCATGGCCGGGCTGGCGTAGGCCAGCTCGCCGTGTCGGCTTTGCGTGCCTATCTCGGCCACGGAGCCCTCCACCGGCGAGGCCAGGTGGCCCGCGGCGCTGGCCAGCGGCTGCGGCGCGCCGGAACGAATGGTCAGCGCCGGCGCGGCCGAGGCGCCGGCGGCCGTGGACGGCGGCATCATCTCGGCCCTGAGCGTGGCCTGGCCGCCCGTGGCCTCGCGCAGCGCCTGCGCGAAATCCATGTCGCGCGCCTGGTAGTGCGGCGTGTCGGCGTTGGCGATGTTGCTGGCCAGCACGCGCTGGCGTTCAGAACGCAGCAGCAAAGCCTCGGTCTGGAAGCTCAGGGTGTCGGTGAGGCGTTTGAGCATGACGGCACGGCTTTTCTGATGCGTCGCATTGTGGGCACGCCGTCGCGCGCTGGCCGCTGGAATAAGCGGCAGGAACCGGGCGCAATTCCGGCGCATGGCCCGCGCGGGCGGGCTCTAAAGTGGCCGCCGTGAAAGCACTGCGCCCCCTACTTCTGCCCCTGCTCGGCCTGTGTGCCGCGGCTGCGGCCTGCGCGCAAGCGGCAGCGCCTGCTGCCGCCGGCGCGGGGCTGGAGCCCGCGGTGCTGGCGCGCGTGCGTGAGCTGGCGCAGCAGGCGGCACAGGCCGCCTCGGCCGAGCTGCCCGGCGCCCGCGTGCAGCTGGAGCTGGGCACGCTGGACCCCAGGCTGCGCCTGGCGCCCTGCGCGCAGGTGCAACCCTACGTGCCTGCGGGCCAGCGCATGTGGGGGCGCGCACGCATCGGCCTGCGCTGCATGGCCGGTGCGCCCTGGAACGTGTATTTGCCCGTCACGGTCAAGGTCTTCGCCCCGGCGCTGGTGATGGCGCAGGCCCTGCCCGTGGGCACGGTACTGGAAGCCGCGCACCTGGCGCGCGAGGAAGTGGACGTCGCCGCCGGCGCCAGCCCCGCGGTGACCGCGGCCGAGCAGGCGCTGGGCCGCGCGCTGGCGCAGTCACTGCCCGCGGGCGAAACGCTGCAGCGCGCCCACCTGCGTGCGCGCCAGTGGTTCGCCGCCGGCGACACGGTGCGCGTGGTCGCCACGGGCGACGGCTACAGCGTCAGCGGCGAGGCCCAGGCGCTGGGTCCCGGCTTGGAAGGCCAGGCCGTGCGGCTGCGCACCGACAGCGGCCGCGTCATCAGCGCGCTGCCCGTGGCGCCGCGCCAGGCGGAGGTGGCGCCATGACGCGCACGTCCGTTTTCCCGCCGGCGCCTGCGCGTGCTCAAGGCTGCGCGGCGCCCTGCCCCCTATATGAGCGCCGGTTACCAAGCCCCATTAAAGTTCTCCGTAGCGGCTCCGATATCTCACCCATGTTGAGCGGGCCGGTCCAGCCCGTACCCGGAGACGCACCATGAAGATCGGCCCTTTCAATCTCTCGTCCGCCCGCACCACGGCCAATGGCGAGACCGCGGCTGCTGCGCGTCCCTCCACCAGCGGCACGGCATCCACATCCTCTTCCGTGGCCGCTGGCGAGGCCAGCAGCACGCAGGTCGCACTCTCGCCTGCAGCCACCACGCTCATTGCCGGCGGCGATGCCAGCTTCGACACCGCCAAGGTGCAGCGCATCGCACAAGCCATACGCGACGGCTCTTTCCGCATCAACGCCGGAGCCATCGCCGACAAGCTTCTCGACAACGCCCAGGAACTGCTGGCGCGTTCTCCGCATTGACACAACCACCGCTGTAACCCATGAACAACCCCTGCGCCGACAACACGTCCACCGCCGAAGAGCTGGAAAGCACTCTGGCTGTGCTGGAGGCGAACCTTTTGGGGTTGAGCAATTCCCTGCGCGAGCGCGACGCCGCCGCCATGGAGCGCCAGGCCGAGCAGTTGCACCAGGCCCTGGCCACGGCCGTCAACCGCTTCGCCCAGGCCGCGCGCAACGGCAGCGTGCCGCCGGCACTGCGCCTGCGCCTGGCGCACGCGGGCAGCCAGGTGGCCGCCCAGCGCGAAGCCCTGGCCCGCGCCACCGCGGCGCTGGACCGCGCCATCGACGTGCTGCTGCCCGGCCTCAATGCCGGCCCCGTCTACGGCGCCGGCGGCCTGGCCGACCGCCCCTCGCGCGGCGGCATGGTGCGCGCCTGAGCGGCCGCACCCTCGCCTGAACGGCCCGCTTCCAGCGGGCCTTTTTTGTTCCCCGTCGCCACGCGGGGGCATCGGCACGGTTTGTAGGAGTCAGCGACGCCCCGGCTCACGGATTGACGCCGCCGCTGTAGGGGCTCAGCCGCCAGACCTGGGTGCGCACGTTGCTGTGGTTGTTGTCGCTGGAGGTGCTGATGTAGAGCGAGCCGTCAGGCCCCTGCACCACGTGGCGCAGCCGCACGTTGAGCTCCTCCAGCAGCGGCGTGACGGCGCGCACGGCGTCGCCGGTGTCGGTGAGCTGCAGCACCAGCAGGCGGCGGCCCGACATCTGGCCGATGACCAGGGCATTGCGCCAGTCCTTCCAGACCGGTCCGGTGACGAAGGTGCCGCCGCCCGTGCCGCGCGCGGGCAGGCCGGAGCGCCAGGCCGGGCGCAGCGCGTCGGGATAGAGGCCCGTGTCCGTCATCCTGGTGCCGGCATAGCCGCAGTAGGTGAGCAACTGGCCGTTTGGGCAGCGCGCGCCGGGGCTGCCCAGCGGGCGCGGGCGCGGGTCCCAGCCGCCGTTGCCGGGGCGCAGCGGCGTGACCTCGTCGTCACTGCCGGGGCCGTGCTCTATCAGGTAGGGCCGCTGCGTGAACGGCTGCACCGCCAGCCCCTGCCCGTTGCGCAGGCCCACGACCCAGAGGCGCGCATCGCCCCCGGCCGGCGCCTGGTTGCCCGCGGCCGGGCGCCCCTCGCGGTCCACCCGCAGCACCTTGCCGCCCAAGGACTTGAGGTTCTGCGGCACGGGCCCCGCGCGCAGGTCGCCCGTGCTGATGAGCAAGTCCGTCCCCACGAAGGCCAGCGCCCCGCCGGAGTGCTGGCCGACCAGCCCGGGCTGGTTCTGGAACGGGATGCCGGTGACGATGTCGGTGCGTCCCTCCACCCCCGTCCAGTCCGGCTTCACGCGCAGCCGCACCACGCGGTTGTCGCGCACGCCGCCCAAGCTGGAAGCCATGAACACGTACACGCGGCGGTTGGCGGCGAACTCCGGGTCCAGCGCCAGGCCCAGCATGCCGCTGTTGGTGGCGCTCACGAAATCCGCCGGCGCGAAGAGCTGCCGGCGCTCGCCGCCGGGCAGGCGCGCCCACAGCCCCTTGCCGCGCTCGGTGTAGAGCATCACGCCCTCCGGCGCGAAGGCCATGTCCCAGACCTCGTAGACGTTGCGCATGAAGACCTCGCGCACCAGCGTGGGCGCGCCCGCGGGCAGCGCTTGGGCGCTGAGCTGCAAGCCGGCGTAGCCGCCGGCCTGCACGTCCATGGTCTGCTCGCCCTCGCCGGCCCCCAGCGTCCAGGTGCCCGGGCTGGCGCGCCCCTGGGTGTCGCTCACGGCCACGGTGCGGCCGACGCGGCTGCCGTCGTTTGGGCTGAAGCTCACGGCCACGCCGGCCACGGGCCGCCCGGCGGCGTTCATCACGTACACCGCGGGCTGGCGCGGCAGCGCGGTGTTGACCGGCGCCATCTGGTGGTTGCTGGCTTCCGGCACCTCCAGCCGCGCCCCGTCGGACAGCGCCGTGGCCCGGATCACGGCCTCGGCCAGCCCCGGCGTGCTGGCCGAGACGCGCTGCCGCCCGGCAATGGGCCCAAGCGTCCAGCTTCCCAGCCGCGCATTGCCCTGGCCGTTGGTGAGCACGTAGGCGCCGGTGATGGTCCCGCCGCCGTCCACCACCCGGAAGCGCACCGGCACGCCCACCACGGCCACGCCGTTGGCGTCCAGCACCCGCACCATGGGCGCCACGGGCAGCCGCGTGTTCACGGGCGCGCTCTGGCCCTGGCCCTGCACCACGCGCACGTCGGCCGGCGTGCCGGCGGCGGCCTCCTCGGACACCAGGCGCCAGGCCTGGGCGCAGTCGGCGCTCAAGGGCTGGCGCACGGCGGCGGCGCCTTCGGCATCCGCCGCGGCGGCCAGCGCCAGCCCGTCCTGTCGCGACACCACGCGCATCCAGCCGTCGCCCAAGGGCTGCAGCACGACGCGCTGGCTGGCCGTGTCGGCCCTGGCGCCTTGCGCATAGCCGGCGGCCTCGCTTTGCAAGGCCAGCTCGCTGTGCTGCGCCGTGAGGCGGTAGTCGCCATCGGCCAGCCGCTCCAGCCGCCAGCGCTGGTGTGCCAGCGACTGCCAATGCCCAAGCTGCAGCGCCGCCTGCTCGCGCACGGCGCCGCCCTGTACCTGCAGCACACGCAAGCTGCATTGGTTTTCCACTCGATACACCCCGTCGCCGGGCAGCCCCGGGCTCGCGGACGGCATGGCCGCCGCCGTCGCCGCAGCGCTGGCGCCCTCCTGGGCCCGCACCGGCAAGCCCGCCGCCACGGCGACCGCACCGCCCGCCACCCCCAAGGCGCGCAGCCAGGCGCGCCACTCCGCTTGAAACCGCATGGCAACCCCCAAGACCGTGAAAAGACGGCCGGGGAGAGAGCAAGGGTGGTGCCCTGGCGCGTTCGGGGCGTGCCTAAAGGGAGCTTGTGTTACAGGCGGGCGGCACGCGGCAGGCGCTTCACCACTCCCTGAGCTTGGAGCGCAGCCGCGCGATGCTCTGGCTGTGGAGCTGGCACACGCGCGACTCGGTCACGCCCAGCACGGCGGCGATCTCCTTGAGGTTCATGTCGTGCTCGTAATACATGCTCATGACGTACTGCTCGCGCTCGGGCAGCGCCTCGATGGCGGCCACCAGCGCCTCGCGCATGCGCCGGTCCTGCAGCCGGAACATGGGGTTGGCCTCGGCGTCGCCGACATGGCGGTCGAGGAACTCCTCGTCGCCGTCACCGTTGCCACCGCTCATGTCCTCCAGGTACAGCAACTGCGTGCCGCGCACCTTGCCCAGCATGTCCTGGTAGTCGGTCAGCGACAGGCCCATCTCCGCGGCGATCTCGCTCTCGATGGGCACGCGGCCCAGGCGGTGCTCCAGCTTGTGCACGGCCGCCTCGATCTCGCGCTGCTGGCGGCGGTTGCCGCGGCTCATCCAGTCGGCGCCGCGCAGCTCGTCGAGCATGGCGCCGCGAATGCGCTGCGTGGCAAAGGTTTCGAATTGCACGCCCTGATTGGCGTCGAAGCGGCCCAACGCATCGTTGAGGCCCATCATGCCGACCTGTATCAGGTCGGACAGCTCCACGTTGGCCGGCAGCTTGGCGATCATTTGATGCGCCAGCCTGCGCACCAGCGGGCTGTACTGCGTCAGCAGTGCG
This sequence comes from Azohydromonas lata NBRC 102462, assembly GCF_001571085.1. Lineage (GTDB taxonomy): Bacteria > Pseudomonadota > Gammaproteobacteria > Burkholderiales > Burkholderiaceae_C > Azohydromonas > Azohydromonas lata. Next base: position 30,438 of record NZ_BCTC01000007.1, on the reverse strand, counting down.
TCGGTGTCCAAGCGACCTTTGGCGGTGTACATATTCCAGCGCTCCAGGGCGTCCTGCTCAGTTGCGCGCGGGTAAGGCCGCGCCCCGGGCGGCATCGCCTCCGCCCGGATGCCAGTTCCCCGGCTCTTGTTCATCGTGTGCTTCCAGCAGCGCCGCGGCCAGTTGCGCCAGCGTGGGCGGCAGCGCGGGCTCCTGCGCGTCGCGCGCCGGGTCCAGCGCCACGCCGTGGCGCAGCCCCAGGTTGAGCCGGCTGCGCGCCCAACCGCCCAGGTGGCGCACGGCGCGCACGGCCTGCGGCGAGGTCATGGGCAGGCCCAGCAGCAGGTCGAACTGCGTGCAGCGGTGGCGCGCGGCCAGCAGCCGCAGGCTGGCCAGCGCGTGGGTGAGGCTGTCGTCGCCCTCGGCGGCCAGCAGCAGCGGCTGCAGCGCGCGGCCGCCGAAGAAGCGGCTGATCTCCGTGGCCGGCGCGTGCACCAGCAGCACGTCGCACTGCGGCGCCGCGGCCGCCAGGCGCTGCAGCCACTGCGCCGCGCCGCCGGCCACCTCGCGCAAGCCCTGCGACAGCCCGCGCGCAGCCACGTAGGACAGGCGCTCGCCCAGGGGCTCCAGGCCCAGCGCCGGGTCTTCCAGCACCGCCACGGAGGGCACGGGCGCGCTTTCGCTGGCGTCTATGACCAGCGCGTGGCAGGCCTGGGCGGCAAAGGCCGCCGTCAGCCGCTCCAGCAGCACGCCGGCGCAGGCCACGTGCGGGTTGCTGGCCACGGCGACGAAGCGCTGGTGCGCGCCGCCGCTGAAGAGCCGGCGCAAGCCCGCGGCTTGGTCGGTGCGGTCGCTCAGCGTCAAGGAATTGCGGTTGAAGAGACTGCGCATACCCCGCCGCTCCCTCAAAGCATGGCCTGTGCCGAGTCGGAACGGCCCGCGTTGGAAAACACCAGGTTCACGTCGTCAGTCTGCATCCGGTAGGCCGCTGCGCCGCCGGCGCGCAATGCGCGCTGCACCAGCGCGGTGGCCGACAGGCGGTGCCAGTCCTCGGGCACGCGCTGTCCGTTGGCCACGCCCACCACGCGCAGGCGGTGGCGGATGAGCGCGTCCAGCGCAGGCGCGAGCTTCACCGCCTCGTCCAGCTTGGACAGGATCACCCCGCGGCACTCCGCGGCACGCCAGGCCAGCATCACGTCGTCTATGGTCTCGGACTGCGAAGCGGCGTTGACCACCAGCAGCCGCCGGATGGACGGGTGCACCAGCATGTCCAGCAGCTCGCGCGTGCGCTCGTCGCGCTGCGCCATGCCGGCCGTGTCGATGATCACCATCTTCTTGCCGCCCAGCAGCGCCAGCAGGTCCTCCAGCGAGGCGCGGTCGTGCGCGGTGTGCACCGGCACGCCCAGGATGCGGCCGTAGGTGCGCAGCTGCTCATGGGCGCCCACCCGGTAGGCGTCCAGCGTCACCAGGCCGAGCTGCCCCGGGCCGTGGCGCGTGGCGCAGGCCGCGGCGAGCTTGGCGGTGGTGGTGGTCTTGCCCACGCCGGTGGAGCCGATGAGGGCGTAGACGCCGCCCTCGTCTTCCAGCGGCACCTCGGCCTCGGCGCTGCGCAGGTTGCGCTGCAGCACGCCCGCGGCCCAGGCCAGCGGCTCGGCCGTCTCCGCCGGCAGGCCCTGGCAGAGCTTGCGGATGAGCACAGGCGAGAAGCCGCAGTCCAGCAGCCGCTGCGTCAAGGCCGCCTGCGTGGGGCTGCGCTGGAGCTGGTCCACGTAGGCCATGGCATCGAAGCGCTGCTCGATGGCGCCGCGCATGGAGCGCAGCTCGTTGAGCATCTCCATCTGTTCGCGGCGCAGGTCTGCGGCCATGTCGCTGATCTCGGGCAGCACGACGTTGACGGCGGGCGGCTGTGCCAGCGGCGTCTGCAGCACCGGCACGGCCTCCAGCGGCACCTGCCCCGTGTAGAGGGACTCCGCCAGCGACGCGGGCGGCGGCGCGGGCGGCAGTTGCGCCTGATGCACGGGCAACTGCGCCTGAGGCACGGGCGCTTGCGGCTGGGCCGCCACCTGCATCGGCGCCGCGGCGCGCAAGGGCATTTCGGCCGCCGGGAGGGCGGGCGCTTGCGGCTGCGCGGGGCGCGTGATCTCGGCCTGGCGGCGCTTGAGCATGCGCTCGCGCACGTAGTCCTGGAACGACAGCGTGCTCATGGCCGCCGCCTCCTCATGGGCTGGCAGCTGCGCCAGCGGCTGGGCCTGAGGGCGGGCGGCCGACTGCACGGCGGCAGCCACCGCGGTTCGAGCAGGCAGCCCGGGCGTGAAGCGTTCAAGCTGGCGCACGCTCTCCGGCGGCATGGCCAGCATCTCCACGCCCTCGGCACAAGGGCGGGTGGAGAGCACGACGGCGTCTTCGCCGAAGGCCTGCTTGACCAGTTGAAGGGCCTCGCGCGAAGTGCGCGCTGTGAAGCGTTTGACGTTCATGCAGTGCCCCCGATGATCGAGGCGATTCGAATGGAGTGGGTTTCAGGAATCTCGCTGTGCGCCAGCACCTTCAGGCGTGGCGCAGCGCGCTTGAGCAGCCGCGCCATGGGCGCGCGGATGGCGTCAGGCACCAGCAGGCAGGCCGGCACGCCCAGCTCCTCCTGGCGCTGCGCGGTGTCGGCCGCGCCCTTGGACAGTGCCTCGGCCACGCCCGGGTCCAGCGCCGCGCCGTGCGGCGAGTTCAGCGCCTGTGCCACCAGGCGCTCCAGCCCCGGCTCTATGGCGATGACCTCGAGCTCGCGCACGGGCCCGTAGATCTGCTGGACGATGGCCGGCGACAGGTGCACGCGCACGCGGCGCGCCATCTCGGCCGCATCGGCCGCGGCGGCGGCATTTTCCGACAGGCACTCCACGATGGAGCGCATGTCGCGGATGTGCACGCCCTCTTCCAGCAGCAGCTGCAGCACCTTCTGCACCACCGGGATGGCCACGATCTTGGGAATCACGTCTTCGATGAGCTTGGGTGCGAGCTTGGCCACATGGTCCACCAACTGTTGCGTTTCCACGCGGCCCAACAGCTTCGCGGCATGGACCTGCATCAAGTGTGAGAGGTGGGTGGCCACCACGGTCGAGCAATCAACCACGGTAAAGCCGCTCATTTGAGCCTGCTCGCGCAGCCGCTCCTCCACCCACACCGCGGGCAGGCCGAAAGCCGGGTCGGTGGTGGCGGTGCCGGGCAGCTGCTGCGTGGCGCCGCCGGGGTTGATGGCCAGCAGCATGCCGGGGAACGCCTCGCCCTCGCCCACCACGGCGCCGCGCAGCGTCACGCGGTACACGCTTGGGCGCAGCTCCAGGTTGTCGCGGATGTGCACCGCCGGCGGCAAGAAGCCCACCTCCTGCGCAAACTTCTTGCGCACGCCCTTGATGCGGGTGAGCAGGTCGCCGTTGCGGGTCTTGTCCACCAGCGTGATGAGCCGGTAGCCCACCTCCAGGCCCAGCGTGTCCACGGGCACCAGGTCGTCCCAGCTGGCCTCGGCGTCGGCCGGGCGCTCCACGGGAGCCGCGGGCTGCTGCGGCTGCAGCGCGCGGCGCTGCGCGGCCTGCTGCAGCTTCCAGGCCACCGCGCCCAGCGCCGCGGCCAGCAGCAGGAACACCAGGTGCGGCATGCCCGGGATCAGGCCCAGCCCGCCCACGATGGCCGCGGCGATGGCCAGCGCGCGCGGCGAGCCGAAGAGCTGGCCGCCGATCTGGCTGCCGATGTCCGCGTCCTTGCCCACGCGCGAGACCACCATGGCCGAGGCCACGGAGATCAGCAGGCCCGGGATCTGCGCCACCAGCGCGTCGCCCACGGCCAGCAGGATGTACGAGTTGGCGGCGTCGGCGGCGCTGAGGTCGTGCTGCGCCATGCCGATGATGAAGCCGCCCACCATGTTGATGAACAGGATCAGCAGGCCCGCCATCGCGTCGCCGCGCACGTACTTGCTGGCACCGTCCATGGAGCCGAAGAACTCGGCCTCGTCGCCCACCTCGGCGCGGCGGCGCTTGGCCTCCTTCTCGTCGATCAGGCCGGCGTTGAGGTCGGCATCGATGGCCATCTGCTTGCCGGGCATGGCGTCCAGCGTGAAGCGCGCGCCAACCTCGGCGATGCGCTCGGCGCCCTTGGTGATCACGATGAAGTTGATCACCACCAGCACCGCGAACACGATCAGGCCCACGGCGAAGTTGCCGCCGATGAGGAAGTGGCCGAAGGCCTCGATGACGTGGCCGGCCGCGCCCGTGCCCGTGTGGCCGTTGAGCAGCACCACGCGCGTGGAGGCGACGTTGAGCGACAGCCGCAACAGCGTCGTGACCAGCAGCACCGCGGGGAAGGAGGCGAAGTCCAGCGGCCTGACCATGCTGGAGGCCACCAGCATCACGATCAGGGCCATGGCGATGTTGAAGGTGAAGAACACGTCCAGCACGAAGACCGGAAGCGGCAACACCATCATGGCCAGCACCATGACCACGAACAGCGGCGCACCGAGCGTGCGCACGAAGTCCGGCTTCACGCCCAGCATCGCCTGCAGCCGAGCGAGATAGGAGTTCATGGGGGAGGATTGTTCCGGGGCGTGGCGGCGACTTGAGCCGGATTAGAAGGCCGAAAACGGCGCTGTTCACCCACGGCACGACGCAGCTTGCGACAACGCAAAAAATTGCCGTTTCCCGACGCCCGCGGTGCCAGCGTCCGTAGCGCAGCCGCCGCCGCGGGCGCGGCGCGTCAATGCGGCGTCTTGTTCAGCGGGTCCATCTCCGGCGGCACGGGCAGCGATGCCGGCGCCACGGGCATGGCGCCGCGCCCGGCCATGGCCGCGCGCAACTGCCACACGTAGGCCAGCACCTGCGCCACCGCGGCGTACAGCGCGCCGGGGATCTCGCGGTCCAGGTCGCCGTGGGCGTAGAGCGCACGCGCCAGCGGCGGCGCCTCCAGCAGCGGCACCTGGTGCTCGCGCGCGACCTCGCGTATGCGCTGCGCCATGAGGTCCGTGCCCAGCGCGACCACCTTGGGCGCGGCCATGGAGGCCTCGTCGTACTGCAGCGCCACGGCGTAGTGCGTCGGGTTGGTCACCACCAGGTCGGCCTTGGGCACGGCCGAGAGCATGCGCTTGCGCGACATCTCGCGCATGCGCTGGCGGATCTGGCCCTTGACCTCCGGGTTGCCCTCGGCTTCCTTGTGCTCCTGCTTGGCCTCCTGGTGGCTCATGCGCAGCCGCTTGAGCAGCAAGAAGCGCTGCAGCGGCACGTCCACCAGCGCAAACAGCGCCAGCGCCCCGATGAGCAGCGCCAGCCCGCCGTAGACGCGCGAGGTGCCCTCGGCCAGCGCCGCGGGCAGCGGCAGCGACAGCAGCGCGGTGAAGTCGCCCAGGTGCGCGCGCAAGTACAGCCCGCCCACCACGCCCAGCACCAGCGCCAGCAGGCTGACCTTGAGCGTCTGCACCAGCTGGTCCTTGGACACCAGCCGCCCAAGGCCCGTGATCGGGTTGAAGCGGGTGAAGTCCGGGCGCAGCGCCTGCGTGGCGAAGTTCCAGCCCCCGCCGCCCAGGGCCGCGCCCACCGCCACCAGCGCCATGAGCAGGCCCATCGGCAGCACCACCAGCAGCATGGGCAGCACCAGGTCCATGAGGCGCTGCCCCATGGCCTCCGGGTGCATCAGCACCTGGTGGTCGAAACGCAGCCCGTGCACCAGGATCCTGCGCAACCAGTCGGCCAGCGGCCGCGCCCCGGCCACCAGCGCCAGCCCGCCCACGGCCATGGCCGCGAAATGGCCCAGGTCGCGCGAACGCGCCACCTGGCCCTCTTCGCGGGCCTTGCGTATCTTGCGTTCTGACGCCGGTAAGTCGCGGTCCTGGTCATCAGCCATGGCTGTGCCTCAGTGGGAAAGCGCGCGATGATGCGCCCGCGCGCGCGGCCGCGGCGGGCCAAAAAGCGGCGCCTATGCCGCGCAATACGAAAAGCCGCCCGCGGGCGGCTTCGCTTGGGAGCCTGGCTGCGCGGCCGGCGCGCCGGGCTCAGAAGCCCAGGCTGGCCAGCAGGTCGTCGACTTCGCTCTGGTCGGTGACGACGTCGGTGCGGCCCTCGGCATCGACCACCGGGCCGTCGAGCTCGGCCACTTGGGCGGTGGCCATGTTGTGCATCTTTTCACGCTGCTCGGGCGGCACCACCTGCACCAGCAGCTTGAGCAGCCCGTCTTCGAGCTCGTTGGCCAGGGTCACGACCTTGGCCACCACCTGGCCGGTGAGGTCGTGGAAGTCCTGCGCCATCATGATGTCGGTGAGGTGCCCGTCGATGCGCGAGGAGGCCGTCTCCACGTCGTGCATGAAGTTCATCACCGCGCCGGAGGCCACGGCCTTGACGGGGTTGCTCACCATGGCGGCGGCGATTTCGCGCGTGGCGTCGCTGATGCGCTTTTGCTCGATCTTGGCCTCTTCGACCAGGTTGAGCACCTTGGTGGCGGCGTCGGCCGTCTTGGTGGCGATGTACTGCAGCCGGCTGCGCGCGTCGGGCAGGCCGTCGGTGGCGGTCTGCAGCCGCGGCATCACGTCGAGCTGCTGCATGGTGTCGTGCAGCATGCGCGTGATGGCGCCGAGCTGCTGGAACACCTCGGGAGAGACGATCAGCGGATTGCTGGGCGTGGTCAGGTCGAAGTTCATGATCGCTGGCTCCTTCGCCTCAAGCCTTTGCGGCCGTCATCTTCTGCAGGATCTTCTGCACCTTCTCTTCCAGCGTCGCCTTGGTGAAAGGCTTGACGATGTAGCCGGCCGCCCCGCTTTGCGCCGCACGCACGATGTCCTCCTTGCGCGCCTCGGCCGTCACCATGAGCACCGGCAGGTGCTTGAGCGCCGGGTCCGCCTTGACGGAGGCCAGCAGCTCGAAGCCGTTCATGTTGGGCATGTTGATGTCGCTGACGACGAAGTCGAACTTCTGGTTCTTGAGCATGCTCAGCGCAATGGCACCATCCTCGGCCTCGTCGGCGTTGTGGCAACCCATTTCCTTGAGCAGCCCGCGCACGATGCGGCGCATGGTGGAGAAGTCGTCGACGATCAGGAATTTCAGATCGGAAGGGTTGCTCATGGTGTGATTCGGGGACGGATGTTGGGAGGAACCGGCGTTGCCGGCGCCACGGTGCCAGGAGAAGCCGGCTCAGGCGCGGAGTCCAGGGCTTCGGCAAGGTCGGAAGCGTTGCGGAAGAAACGTTCTTCGGCTTCGCGGTTCATGACGAGAATGCTGATGCGCCGATTTTGCGGGTTCAGCGGGTCTTTGGGATCGAAAAGCACGCTGGAGGCCAGGCCCTGCACGCGCAGCACGCGATCTTCGGGCAGCCCCGCGCCAATGAGCTCGCGGCGGCTGGCGTTGGCGCGGTCGCTGGAGAGCTCCCAGTTGCTGTAGCCGCGCTCGCCGCCGGAGTAGAGCTGCGCGTCGGTGTGGCCTTCGAGCGTGAGGCGGTTGGAGATGTCGGCCAGCGTCTGGCCGATCTCGCGCAGCAGCTCGCGCATGTAGGGCTGCACCACGGCGCTGCCGGTGGCGAACATGGGGCGGTTGCGCTCGTCGACGATTTGTATGCGCAAACCGTCGCGCACCATCTCCACCTTGATCTGCGAGGACATCTGCGCCAGGCGCGGGTTCTCGCCCAGCTTGGACAACACCTTGGCGCGCAGCGCCTCCAGGCGGCGGCGCTCCTGGCGCGCCTGCTCGGCCTTGAGCTGCCTGACGGCCTCGGCCGGGTCGGGGTCGCTTTTCTTGACCTGCCCGGCGCTGCGCGTGAGGTCCTGCCCGCCGCCCTTGATGATGCTTTGCGCGTCGCCCGTGCTGTTGCCCGTCTGGCCCATCACCATGACCTTCAGCGGCGCGTTGAAGTAGTCGGCAATGCCCTTGCGGTCGCCCTCGGTGACCGAGCCCATCAGCCACATCAGCAGGAAGAAGGCCATCATCGCCGTGACGAAGTCGGCATAGGCGATCTTCCAGGCACCGCCGTGGTGCCCGTGGCCGCCCTTCTTCACCCGCTTGATGATGATGGGCTGCAGCTTCTTGTTGTCGCCTGCCATGGAATGGTCCTGCCGGGTGCCTGCGCCGCCGGTTTACTTCTTGCCCTTGACGTGGCTTTCGAGCTCGGCGAAGGTGGGCCGCTCGGTCGAGTACAGCACCTTGCGTCCAAACTCCACGGCCACCTGCGGCGCGTAACCCTGCATGGAGGCCAGCAGCGTGGTCTTGATGCACTGCAGCTCCTTGGTGCTTTCGTCGATCTTCTGTTCCATGAGCCCGGCCAGCGGCTCGAAGATGGCGTAGGACAGCAAGATGCCCAGGAAGGTCCCCACGAGGGCCGAGCCGATCATGGCGCCCAGCACCGCCGGGGGCTGGCCCACGGAGCCCATGGTGTTGACCACCCCCAGCACGGCCGCCACGATGCCGAAGGCCGGCAGGCCGCCGGCCACCCGCGTCATGGCCGCCGCCGGCGCATGCGCCTCGGCGTGGTGGGTATCGATCTCGCTGTCCATGAGGCTTTCAATCTCATGCGCATTGAGGTTGCCCGAGACCATCATGCGCAAGTAGTCGGTGATGAACTCCACCACGTGGTGGTCGGCGCTGACCGAGGGGTAGCGCTGAAACAGCGCGGACTCGCCGGGCGACTCCACGTCGTTCTCGATGGCGATCAGGCCTTCCTTGCGCGCCTTTTGCAGGATGTCGTAGAGCAGCGCCATGAGCTCCAGGTAGCGTGTCTTGCTGTACTTGGAGCCCTTGAAGCACGCGGCCACCCCGCGCCCCGTGGCCTTGAGCACCTTGGGCTGGTTGTTCGCCACGAACGCGCCAGCCGCCGCGCCACCGATGGTGATCAGCTCGAACGGCAGCGCATGCAACACGACGGAAATATTCCCGCCGTGAGCCACGAACACACCAAAAACGCAGGCCAGCGCAACACCCCAGCCAATGAAAACGAACATGAAAGGTGGAGAGTTTTTGAGTGTTTCTGTTATCGGCCCACGATAGGGAGGATTTAAGAAACCCTCTGCCGCGCGCCCTTCGGTTCAGCGCAACAGCGCCAACAACTTCTCATGATTGGGCCGCTCGCGCACCTTGGTGCAATCGAGCGCGGACTTTACGGCGTAGCCGGGCAAGGCAGTGTCACGCAAGCGTGGACGGAACACGGGAGCGCCCTGCGCGTCCGTGAAGGCCGCCACGCGCGGCGCGTTGGCGCGGCTGCCGCGCGACAGCACCAGGGCCTGCTCGCCGCCGGCCAGTTGCACGAAGCTGCCCGGCGGGTACATGCCCATGGTCTTGAGCAGCGCCGAGCCGATCTCGTCGGCGTGCCCGTCGGCGTCCAGGCAGGCCTCGCGCAGCGCACGCAGGCCCGACAGCGGCGCGCGGCGCCCGCGGCGGCTGAGCTTGGCGCAGAAGATGTCCACGCGGCGCAGCAGTTGCGCGGCCTGCTGCGCCGGGGTGAGCTGCTCCGGCGGCGTGGTGGCGTTTTGCGCGTCGTGGTGCAGCATCACGGCGCTGAGCCACACCGCATCGGTCACGCCCGCAGCGGCCAGCAGCCGCGCCGCCTCGCGCGGATGGTTGGCCACTTGCATCCGCATGCCCGTGCTCAGCCCCGTGTCGCGCTGCGCCAGCATGTCCTGCAACGCGCGCATGGCCACGTTCATGGTCAGCGCCGCGTTCTCCAGCGATTCCACCATCTCCGTGCTCCAGCCCATGGCGCGCGCGCACTCGCCGGCAATGAGCATGCAGCGCAGCGCCTGGTGGCAGCTGTAGAGGTTGGCGTGCATGCCGCCGGTGTAGATGAGGTGGCACACGGAGGCGTCCAGCGCGCGCTCGGCCACCTGGCGCACGCGCTGGCGCACCGAGCACAGCTCGCGCACCCAGCCCGGATCCGCTCGCGGCTCGCGCAGCACCGAATCCAGCGCCACCACCAGCGTGGACCACTCCCGGCCCAGGCTCAGCCGCTTTTGCACGGCGCCGTACTCGTCGAAGTCGTCCTCGTCGTCCTCGGCGATCTTGCGCCGCTTGGAGACGTCCACGCCCATGAGCTGGCGCCGCCAGGCCATGCTTTGCGCCTCGTCGGCAAACAGCTCCCAGCGCAGCAGGTAGGTCAGCGTGTTGGGCTCGATCTGCTGCCCCGCGGCCAGCAGCAACCGGCCTTTGCCGTCAAAGACGTCAAAGGGCAGTTCGTTGTTGGTCTCCAGGTAGGGCTGCGGAAAGGGAACGAGCTTCACGGAGGGACGGCGGCAGGCGCATGGGCGGGCGCCGTGGCGGGCGCGGGCCAGAAGTTATCGGCACGGGCGGCAGCGAACTTGAGCTGCATCAACGTTGCGCCAGAGCGGGCCCGCGTGCGCGGCGGGCCGCTGGAGCGGCGGCGGCGTCAGTGCATGGACAGGCTGCCCGCGGCCTTGCCCTTGCCCGCGCGCGCCGGCGGATTGCACAGCCCGCACACGTAGTGCTTGGCGATCTCGTGCGGGTGCGTCACGAAGTGGCCGCCGCAGCGGCTGCACTTGGTCATGGCCAGCATGCCGTTGTCCACGAACTTGACCAGGCGCCAGGCGCGCGTGACCGACAGCAGCGGCTCCAGCCCCTGGGAGCTTGTGTGCTCCAGGTAGAGCTGGTAGGCCTTGATGATGATGTCGATGTCCTCCAGCGCCGCGCTCTTGTTCAGGTACTCGTGGATGTTGAGGAAGAGGCTGGCGTGGATGTTGGGCTGCCAGGTCATGAACCAGTCCGTGGAAAACGGCAGCTGGCCCTTGCTGGGGCTCTTGCCCGACACTTCCTTATAGAGGCGCAGCAGCCGCTCGTAGCTCAGGTCGGTTTCGCTCTCCAGCACCTGCAGCCGGGCCCCCAGGTTGATCAGCGTGACGGCGCGTTCGATCTGGCGGGCTTCGGAGAGGATGCTTTTGTTGCGGGCCATGGCGGAATTTGGTGACTGCGACTGCGACTGCAACTGCGGGCGCGGACTGCGGACGCGGTTGCGCGTGGAACGGACTTGAGAAAGGGCAGGCGCGCGGCGCGCCGGCGGCTCAGGCCGCTTCCTGGTGGCGCCCGGCCATCAATATGGAAGCATGCAGCCGGTTGACGCCGTCGTTGGCGGCACCGCGGCCATGGTTGGTGAGCAGGTTCCACACCAGCTCGTCGTCCATGCGGAAGCGGCACAGCAGCGTGTTGCCGGAGGCGATCTTGAGCATCTGCGCCGGCGTGAGCGTGCCGATGAGGCCGGCGGTCTCGTCGGAAATGCCCAGCCGGTACAGCGCCTGCTCGCGGTCGCTGCGGATGAGGCTTTGCGCCAGCATCAGGTACGACAGGTTGGCTTCCCGAATCTCGGCAAGGATCTGTTCGGTGTTCATGGCGTTCTCCGGCAAGGTGAATGGGGCGTTTGCAGCGTGGTGTGAACTGTAGAAGCCGAAGAAGCGGGCCAATATCGGCCCATCTCCGTCCGTTTTGTCTTGTTTTTTCCAGCCCCTTGTCAGGCAAATTCCTACAAGACCCGGGCCGCCTACAGGCACCCGCTCCCGGGCGCGGCCGGGTGGCTTCCCTCTGTGGCGGCGTGCCGCGCGGGCACAAGAAAAACAGTTCTCAAGTTCCCTAAACCGTCTCCGATAACCAGATGACAGCGCTTTCTCCGCCTACGGAAAAGCGGCCAAAAATCACATCAAATTTGTGTTGACGCCCCCCTAAAGTTCTTCCGGGCCCCCTCCGATAACAAACACAACGGATCGCAAAAACGGTTCGGGGTCCGACAGTAGGAGCCGGACGCAGACAAGGAACACGGGCATCGAGCCCACCAAGGTCTGCACGGATGACTACCGCCGGGCGCAGTCGGCGGACAACCGCTGATGCGGTGCGAGGGCGGGTGCCCACGCACCGGGGCAATGCCGGCGTCTGCCGGGGTCATCTACTAGACACGGAGTTTCATCATGAGCATGTCTGTCAATACCAACATCGCGTCACTCAACGCGCAGCGCAATCTCCAGGGCAACCAAGGTGCCGTGGCCACGTCGATGCAGCGCCTGTCCAGCGGCCTGCGCGTCAACAGCGCCAAGGACGACGCTGCCGGTCTGGCCATCGCCGAGCGCATGAACTCGCAAGTGCGCGGCATGAACCAGGCCGTGCGCAACTCCAACGACGGCATCTCCATGACGCAGACGGCCGAAGCCGCGCTGGGCAAGGTCGGTGACTCGCTGCAGCGCATGCGTGAGCTGGCCGTGCAGTCGGCCAACGACTCCAACAACACCTCTGACCGCGACTCGCTGGACAAGGAGTTTGGTGAGCTGGCCAAGGAAATCCAGCGCGTGATGGGCAACACCAGCTTCAACGGCAAGAAGATCCTGGGTGCTGACTCCAACGACACCACGGGCTACCAATTCCAGATCGGTGCCAACACCTCCAGCGACGACACCATCGCGATCAAGACCAAGAACATGACCACGGCGACTGAAATCGTCACCGTGGCCGGTTCGGACAACACGGGTGCGGGCCGCTCGGTGATCGACAACACCGCCGACAACGCCGCCATCCACACCGTGATGGACAACATCGACAAGGCCATCAACCTGGTCAACAACGAGCGCGCCACCATGGGCGCCAACCAGTCGCGCTTCGAGTCGGTGATCTCCAACCTGCAGTCGGCCTCGGAGAGCCAGTCCGCCGCCAAGAGCCGCATCATGGACACCGACTTCGCGGCCGAAACCGCCAACCTGTCGCGCGCCCAGATCCTGCAGCAGGCCGGCACCGCCATGCTGGCGCAAGCCAACCAGCAGCCCCAGCAGGTCATGTCGCTGCTGCGCTGATCCCGGCGACAGCATCGCTTGCGCTCCAGACGCGAGCGCCAAGGGCCTCCCCGCAAGGGTCGAGGCCCTTTTTCTTACCAGCCACGGGTTTCACGGCGGCAAACTGCGCCGGAAACACCCTGCTTGTCGCAGCTTTCACACGCCGCGCCTGGCGAAAGAATCCTCCTACCCGCCGAGGTCGTCCACAGGACGGGCCGCACGCCGCCAACCTGAACCTTTGCCACCGCCATGTCCCAATCCATCAACACCAACCTGGCTTCCCTCGTTGCGCAGCGCAATATGCAGGGCAACCAGGGGGCCGTTTCCACGTCGATGCAGCGCCTGTCCAGCGGCCTGCGCGTCAACAGCGCCAAGGACGACGCAGCGGGTTTGGCCATTGCCGAGCGCATGAACGCCCAGGTGCGCGGCATGAACCAGGCCGTGCGCAACTCCAACGACGGCATCTCCATGACCCAGACCGTCGAAAGCGCGCTGGGCCGCGCCAGCGATGCGCTGCAGCGCATGCGCGAGCTGGCCGTGCAGTCGGGCAACGACTCCAACACCACCTCCGACCGCGACTCGCTGGACAAGGAGTTCGGCGAGCTGGCCCAGGAGGTGCAGCGCGTGCTGGGCAGCACGACCTTCAACGGCAAGCACGTGCTCGGCACCGACGCGCAGCCCACCGCCGGCTTCAAGTTCCAGATCGGTGCCAACACCACCACCGACGACACCATCACCGTCTTCACCAAGAGCATGACGACGGAGCCCGACATCATCGCCGTGGCCGGGGCGGACAACACGGGGGCGGGCCGCGCGGTGATCGACAACACCGCCGACAACACATCCATCCACACCGTGATGGACAACATCGACAAGGCGCTGGACCTGATCAACGACGAGCGTGCCACCATGGGCGCCAACCAGTCGCGCTTCGAGTCGGTGATCTCTAACCTGCAGTCGGCCTCGGAGAACCAGTCCGCCGCCAAGAGCCGCATCATGGACGCCGACTTCGCCGCCGAAACCGCCAACCTCTCGCGCGCGCAAATCCTGCAGCAGGCCGGCACCGCCATGCTCGCGCAGGCCAATCAGCAACCGCAGCAGGTGATGAAGCTGCTGCAAGGCTGACGCGCTCGCCTTCGCCGCGCGGGCCGCTGCCCCGCGCGGCCCTGGGCCGCTTTGCCTTCAGACCCCGCGCCTGCCGTCGTGGCCAGCGCGAAATCATTCAAGTTCCGCCGGCTCGCGCCGATCTGACACGTACCCCATCAAGCCCTGAAGGACCGGAGCATGGCCACCCTATCTTCCACCGGCATAGGCAGCGGGCTCAACGTCAGCAGCATCCTGAGCCAGCTGGAGGCTGTCGAGCGCAAGCCCATAGACAACCTGCAGACCGCCGCCAAGTCCATAGATTCGCAAATCTCGGCCTACGGAAAGATCCAAAGCCTGATGTCCACGCTGCGCGACAGCGCAGCGGCGCTGGCATCGACCAGCCTGTGGAAACAGGGCACGGCCACGCCTTCGGACACGACCGTGATGTCGGCCACCGCCACCAGCGGCGGCCTGGCCGCGGGCGACTACGCGGTGTCGGTGTCGCAGATCGCGCGGGCGCAGACGCTGTACTCGCGCGCCCTCTCGTCTTCGGCCGCCGTGGTGGGCGCCGGTTCGCTGACCATCCAGCTCATGAGCGGCTATTCCCCGCCCACGCCCAAGGATGGCAGCACCGCGGTGCAGCTGGACTTCAGCGACCCCAACACGACGCTGGAGCAGGTGCGCGACCGCATCAACGGTGCCGACCTGGGCGTCAACGCCTCGCTCATACGTGACGCCACCGGCGCCGCGCGGCTGGCCCTGACGGCCAAGAATTCCGGCACGCAGAACCAGATCTCCATCACGGGCACGGACGGCCTGGCCGGCTTCAGTTACCCGCCCTCGGACACCTCCGACGTCACCAACCCCGACCGCGTGCGCGAGGGCCAGTCGGCGCAGGACGCCAAGCTCACCATCAACGGCGTGCCGGTCACGGCGTCTTCCAATCAGATCGCCGACGCCCTGCCCGGCGTGACGCTGAACCTGACCAAGGAAACGACCACGCCCATCACGCTGAGCGTCAAGAACGACAACGCCGCGCAGGAAAAGGCGGTGCAGGACTTCGTGACCGCGTACAACGCGCTCAACACCCAGCTGGTCAACCAGACCAAGTACGACGACGCCACCAAGACCGCCGGGACACTGCAGGGCGACAGCGCCGCGCTGAGCATACGCAGCCAGATGCGCAGCCTGCTGCACGAGACCAACGGCGCCTCCAGCGTCTTCAGCTCGCTGCAGGCCATCGGCCTGTCCACGCAGACCGACGGCACCATCAAGGTCGACAGCACCAAGCTCAAGAAGGCACTGGAACAGCCCGCCGAGGTGGCCAAGCTCTTTTCCAGCACCGATAGCGACGTCAAGGGCAACAACGGCCTGGGCGTGCGCTTTCGCGAGCTGCTGGGCGGCATCACCGGCTCCGGCGGGCTGCTGACCTCGCGCACCGAGGGCCTGCAAAGCAAGCTCAAGCGCAACCAGGACGAGCAGGCCCGGCTGGAAGACCGCGTGAACGCCAACATGCTGCGGCTGCAAAAGCAGTACCAGGCGCTGGACAGCAAGATGTCCTCGCTCAACAGCCTGTCCACCTACATCAC
This sequence comes from Azohydromonas lata NBRC 102462, assembly GCF_001571085.1. Classification (GTDB taxonomy): domain Bacteria; phylum Pseudomonadota; class Gammaproteobacteria; order Burkholderiales; family Burkholderiaceae_C; genus Azohydromonas; species Azohydromonas lata. Next base: position 15,024 of record NZ_BCTC01000007.1, on the reverse strand, counting down.
GCAACAGGTCACGGCCATGAACAACAGCGGCTGACCGCTGCCGAGGCGGCAGGCGGGCCCGGCGCCGGGCACCGCCCTTACAGGACAACGGCCGGCACCCGCGCCGGTGTTGCCGCAACCACCGTCCCATGACAACTCTCACTGATAGGGTAGAACCGATGTACACCGCCTCCCCCTTCTCGCGCCCCCCCATCGCGGCCCGCACGGGTCTGGCCAATGCCTACCACGAAGTTGGCGTGGTCACCGGCGTGACGACGGCCTCCCCGCACAGGCTCGTGGCCATGCTGTACGACGGGCTGATGACGGAGCTGACCAAGGCGCAAGGCGCCATCGGCAAGAAGGACGTGGAAGGCAAGTGCACCGCCATCTCGCGCGCGGTGCGCATCGTTGACGAAGGCCTGAAGTCCGCGCTGGACCTGCAGCAAGGCGGCCAGATCGCCCAGGACCTCAACGAGCTGTATGCCTACGTGTCCATGCGGCTGACGCTGGCCAACCTGCGCAGCAGCCCCGAGATGATCGAGGAATGCAAGCGCCTGATCGAGCCGGTGCGCGAGGCCTGGAAGGCCATCGGCCCGCAGGTCGAAGGCGCCCGCTGACCACGCCCGCGCGCGTGCACACCCTGCCGCACCACCCCACGCCCAACGCCTAACGCCGGCCCACGGCTGGCCCAAAGTTCTTCATGAACACTTCGCTGCTGAGCTACTACGAGGCCATAGAGAAGACCAGCGCCGACATGCTGCTGGCGGCTCAGCGTGGCGACTGGCAACAGTTCGTGGCGCTGGAAGGCACTTGCGGGAACCTGATTTCCCAACTGCGGCAGGCCGGCAGCGCGCGCAAGCTGCCCGTGGAGCAGGCGCGTGCCAAGGCCCGCATCCTGCAGCGCATCCTGCTCAACGACGCGCAGATCCGCCGCCTGGCCGAACCCTGGCTGGACGAGCTCGACGCCGTGCTGGCCGCCCGCCCCCGCACCGTGCATTGAGCACCCCACGCCGGCCACGGCGTGAGCACTTCATCACCCACAACGCCGCGCGCAGCGGCGGCGCCGCGCCATCCGCCGGCGCTGCCCGTTGCCGCCTGGCAACCCTCCCTCTTTCGCCATGGGCAAGAAACCACGCGGCGCACGCGGCAACGCACCGCCGGCCCGGCCGGCGCAGCCGGACATCGCCCTGGTCGTCATCGCGCGCGACGAGGCCCGCTGCATCGCGCGCTGCCTGCAAAGCGCCGCGCCCCACGTGCGCCGCATGCTGGTGCTGGACACGGGCTCCACGGACGCCACCGTGGAGATCGCCCGCCGCTGCGGCGCACGCGTGGAGCACCTGGCCTGGACGGGCGACTTCTCCGCCGCGCGCAACGCCGCGCTGGCCCTGGCCGACGCCGACTGGCACCTGGTGCTGGACGCCGACGAATGGCTGGAAGCCGGCGCGCACGCGCTGCGCGGCCCCGCCCTGGCGGAGCCCTTCCTCGGCCTGGTGACGGTGCGCAGCGACATCGCCGTGGGAGCGCACCAGGAGCACAGCCGCACCTGGCTGCCGCGGCTGCTGCCGCGCGGCGTGCGCTACGAGGGCCGCATCCACGAGCAGCCCGTTTCCTGCCTGCCGCGCCGGCGGCTGTCGCTGGTGCTTGGGCATGACGGCTATGCAGCCGCGCAACTCGCCCAAAAGGCCGGACGCAACCGCGAGATATTGCTGCGCGAAGTCCAGGACCACCCCGGCGACGCTTATGTGCGCTACCAGTTGGGCAAGGACATGGAAATCCACCGCGAATTCCAGAGCGCCTGCGATGAATATTTCCGCGCCCTGGAGTGCGCGCCCGCACAAGCGGCCTGGCGCAAGGACGCGGCCGTGCGGCTGATGTATTGCCTGGCGCAGTCCCGGCAATTCGAGCGCGCCATCGTCCTGTCCGGCGACCTCATGGACGACTGCCAGCACTTTCCCGACTACTTTTTCGCGCTGGGCAATCTTTTCCTGGACATGGCGGTGGCGCAACCCGGCCAGGCCCATGAGCAATGGCTGCCCATGGCCGAATCGGCCTGGCTGCGCTGCCTGGAGCTGGGCGAGTGCCCGGACCTGGACGGCGTGCAAGGCCGCGGCAGTTTCCTGGCCGCCCACAATCTCGCCGTGCTCTACGGTGGCCTGCAGAATCCGCAGCGCCAGCGGCATTACGAAAACCTCGCCCGCCAATTGCGGCAAAACTCCACTGCACCGGCTCGACAAGCATGATCAGCAAGAAGCTTCATTTCATCTGGGTCGGCGACGAGAGCAAGCGCCCCAACAATTGCATAGACACCTGGGTACGCCGCCATCCCGGCTGGGATATTCGCATCTGGGGCAATGAGGATCTCGCGTCCACCGAATGGATCAATGCCCGCCACATGCGCGACATGTCCAGCAAGGAATTGAACGGCGTGGCCGACATGATGCGCTGGGAGATTCTCTACAACGAGGGCGGCATCGTGCTGGATGCCGACAGCCTATGCACCCGGCCGCTGCCGGAATGGATGCTGGAATCCGAAGCCTTCGCCTGTTGGGAAAACGAGCTGGAGCGGCCCATGCTGATTGCGGCCGGCTATGTCGGCTCGGTGCCGGAAAATCCGTTTTCGGCCAGATCATTCTCGACATCCAGGCCAAGGCCACGGTGACCGACGACATGGCCTGGAAGACGGTGGGGCCCATGGCGCTGAGCGAGGCCTATTACAAGCACAAGTACAGCGGACTGACCATTTACCCCAGCCATTTCTTCATTCCCGAGCATTTCTCCGGCGCACGCTACGAGGGCCCGGGGCCGGTATTTGCGCAGCAGGAGTGGGGCAGCACGCGGCGCGCTTATGACGAGCTGCACCTGAAGACTTTCGAATAACCAAACCCCTGCAGCATGACCATGGACACGCCCGCCGCGCCACCGGATCTGTCTGCCTCCCAATTGGCCCGGCGCCATGCGCCCTATTTCGTGCAGGCCGTTCCCGTGCGCTCCGAGCTGCAGGGCCACCGCCGGCTGGACGTATTCCGGCAATTGTGCGAAGGCCGCCGCGTGCTGCACGTGGGCTGCGTGGACTGGCCCATTACCGATGTTCGCCAAAGCCTGCACCTGCAGCTAGCGCCTTATTGCGCGCAGCTCGACGGCTTCGACATACACGCCGAAATCTTCGATGTGCTGCGCCCCGCCCTGCCCCAGGGTTCCCGCCTTTTCTCCGACTGGGCCGAGGTGACGGAAGAATATGACCTGGTGCTGGTGCCAGAGGTTTTGGAGCACGTGCCGGACGTTCAGGGTTTTCTGGGGCAACTGGACAAGGTCAAGGCCAAAGAGTATGTCATCACCGTACCGGATGCCTACTCCTGCTTTTCCGCCCATTTTGAGCATGTGCCCGACCAGGGCACGGTGGTGGAAGTCGTGCATCCGGACCACAATTGTTGGTATACCCCCCTACACCTTCAGCAACGTGCTGAAAAAATATACGCCCTGGCGGCTGGACGGACTGTGGTTTTTCAACCGCATTTCCCTGCTGGCCCTGCTGAGCAAATTGCCCGGCAACCCGCCGCTCGAATAGCGCCGGCCACGGCACCGGTAATTTTTGGCAATTTGACCTGCCGACGCGTTCCCGGCGGCGTTTGGACGTACCGGCTGCGGGGAGGCCCGTCCGGTGATCTGGCGGGCCTTCCCGGGCTTGATGCGGCGATTGGGCGCGGCGCGGGTTTCCGACAATTCCCACTGAAGCATTTTCTGCCGGCCAGCCCATGTCCTCATCGAAGTCCGTTTCCTTGCCTGCGACCCAAGAAGCCGCGCTGGCCCCCATCCTGGTCCAGGCTCGCTCGGGGAAGATGCCGCTGGCCGAGCTGCTCGACAGTGCCGGGCGCCTAAGCCAGCAGGGGCTGCCGGAAGCATCTGCCAAGCTTTACGAAAACTGGATTGAGCACACCGCATCGCCGCTGCGCCACGTAGCGTGCTTCAACTGGGGTGTGGTGCTGGGTGCGCTTGGGCGCAGCGCGGACGCCGAGCGCGCTTACCGGCAGGCTCTGGCGCTGGCTCCCGGTTTTGCTCAAGCCCGGCTCAATTTGGGTCACCAGATCGAACGGCAAGGCCGCCACGACGAAGCGATCGCGCAATGGGAGCCCATTACTGCGCTGACGGGCACCGATGCCACCACGATGGAGCTGCGGCTTCACGCGCTCAACAATTTGGCGCGAGTGAACGAGCAACTGCGCCGCTTTGACGTGGCCGAAGCTTGGTTGCGCCGAAGCCTGTCGCTCAACCCCGCGCAGTCGGGGCCTATTCAGCACTACGTGCACCTGCGCCAGAAACAGTGTGCCTGGCCCGTGTACCAACCCCTGGGCGAGGTCAACCACTACCAGTTGCTGGCCAATACCTCAGCGCTGGCCATGCTCAGTGCCACGGATGATCCGGCATTGCACATGGTGGCGGCACAGCGCTTCGTGCTGGAGCGCACGCCCAAGCCGCTGCCTGCCGCGCTGCATGCCGCCCAGCCTGCGCGCCGCGGGCGAATCAAGATCGGCTACCTCTCGGGTGACCTGCACATGCACGCCGTGGGGCTGCTCACGGCCGAGCTTTACGAGCTCCACGACCGGCGCCGATTCGAGGTGCACGCCTTCTGCTGGAGCACCGAGGACGGCTCGCCGCTGCGCGCCCGCATCAAGCGCGGCTTCGACAAGGTCTGGCCCATTGCCGGACTGTCCGACGAAGCTGCCGCGCAACTGATTGCCAGCCAAGGCATTGACATTCTGGTGGACCTGCAGGGCTTGACCAGCGGCGCGCGACCGACCATCTTGGCCCACCGCCCTGCCCCGGTGCAGGTGAGCTATTTGGGCTTTCCCGGCACCTGTGGGCTGCCGGGCGTGGACTGGGTCATTGCGGACCACTATGTCATGCCACCTGATCTGCTGCCCTACAGCAGCGAGCAGCCCATCTACCTGCCTAACTGCTATCAGGTCAGCGACCGGCAACGAGAGGTCGGCGCGACCCCGACCCGTGCGCAGTACGGCTTGCCTCAGGACGCATTCGTCTATTGCGCTTTCAACAACAACTTCAAGTTCACCGAAGACGTGTTCCGCAGTTGGATACGTGTGCTGCATGCCGTACCCAACAGCGTGCTGTGGCTGCTGGCAGACAACGAATGGGCCCAGGAGAACATGCGTCGCGCCGCCGATGCCCAGGGGGTGGATCGGACGCGGCTGCTATTTGCGCCGCGCGTGGCGCCGCCGGACTACCTGGCGCGGCTACAACTGGCCGACCTGTTCCTGGACACGTTCCCCTACAACGGGGGCACCACCGCCAGCGACGTGCTGTGGATGGGGTTGCCGCTGCTCACGCTTTCAGGACGCAGCTACATCTCGCGTATGGCCGGCAGCCTGCTCACGCACGTGGGCCTTCCTGACTTGATCACGACCACGCTGGCCGAGTACGAGCGCATGGCCATCCTGCTCGGACGAACGCCTGCCCGTGTGGCCTCGTACCGGCGCTATCTCAAGGAGCAAGGCCGGCAATCGGTGCTGTTCGACACGCCGCGCTTCGTGCGCGAGCTTGAAGCCGAGTTCGAACGCCTCGCGCTGCAGCGCCGCAAGGGTTGAGGCCTCAAGGAGTTCCAATGTCCAACGACCCTAACGCTGCAACCGACCCTTTGCTGGCCGCACTGCTGTGGCTCACGCGGCACCATGGCCACGCTCACAGCACAGCTTCACTGCTCGCAGGGCACCCCGTAGATGGCCAACTCACCGCGGCACAAGCACTGCGCGTTCTGCAGGCTGCAGGCCTCAAGGCCGGCATCGTGGAGCGGCCGCTGTCGCAACTCAACGAGTTGCTGTTCCCTGCCGTGTTGCTGCTGCACGGGCGCGATGCCTGCATCGTGCTTCGTCGTCTGGAAGGTGCAAGGTACGAGGTGCTGGACCCACACACCGGCGAGACCTCGGTGCTGGATGAAGCCTCGCTCACGGCACGCCACAGCGGCTTCACGCTGGCGGCCACGCCGCAGGCCCATGCCGGCCCGGCGCACGGCGCCGCGCCGCACTGGCTCTGGGGCACCCTGCGGCGTTTCCTGCCCTATTACCGTTCTGCACTGCTGGCGGCGCTGCTGAGCAACGTGCTCACCCTGGTCATCGGCCTGGTGTCGTCGGTGACTTTCGACAAGGTCATCCCTACTCAGGCTTTCGTGACGATGTGGGCATTGGCAGCGGTGTCGCTGCTGGCGCTGACCTTCGACACGGCAGCACGTCAACTGCGCAGTCACCTCATCGACCTGGCCGGCAAGAGGGCTGACCTGCTGGTGGGCTCGGCACTGTTCCGCCAGACATTGGAGGTGCGCATGGAGCACCGCCCTGCGTCGGCCGGTGCCTGTGCGCACCAGATGGCTCAGATCGAGCTGGTGCGCGAGTTCACTGCCTCGGCCACGCTCTCGGCCCTGTCGGACCTGCCCTTCGTGCTGCTGTTTACAGCCATGATCTTCGCCACGGCCGGCGCGCTGGGCTGGGTGATGGTGGTGGCTATTCCGCTGGTGCTCGGCATTGCGGCGCTGATGCAAAGCGCGCTGCGGCGCACCATGCGCGACAACCTCAAGCACCAGGCTGACTTGCATGCGCTGCAAGTTGAAGCGTTGGAAGGACTGGAAGACCTCAAGGCCGTTGGCGCCGCGGGCCGCTTCGTGCAGCGGCACGACCAGGCCACCGCCGCTGTCGCCGAAACCGCCCTGAGGTCGCGTCGACTGGCGAGCTGGACCACCAATCTCAGCTCCATGGCGCAGCAGCTCGTGACGCTGGCAATGCTGATTTGGGGTGTGTACCTGATTGCCGCCGGTCAGCTCAGCGCCGGGGCGCTCATCGGAGGAATCATGTATGCCGGGCGCGCCATCGCGCCGCTGTCTATGGTCGTGGCACTGGCCACGCGCTACCAGAGCGCGCGTGCGGCGCTGCAGTCGCTGGACGGATTGATGGCGCTACCGACTGAGCGCGGTGCCGGTGCACCGCCGCTGCCCCCCATGGCGCTCAGCGGTCGCATCGGGCTGCGCGATGTGCAGTTCAGCTACCCGCCCACCGGTCAGGCACCGCCGCCGCAAGTGCTCAAGGGCATGAATCTTCGCTTTGAACCAGGCGAGCGCGTGGCCGTGATCGGGCGCATCGGTAGCGGCAAGTCCACCGTGCTGCGCATCATGGCCGGGTTGTACGAGCCAACCCAGGGGCGCGTCGAGGTCGATGGCATCGACCTGCGGCAGCTCGACCGTGCGGACTTCCGCAGCCAAGTAGGCTTCGTATCGCAGGAGCCGCGGCTCTTCACCGGCTCGCTGCGGGAGAACGTGGTGCTTGGGCGGCCGGGCATCGACGCCGCGGCGCTGACCGAGGTAGCAAGGCTCACCGGCTTGGATCGCCTGGTGGACACGCATCCGCAAGGCTGGGAGCTGCAAGTCGGCGAGATGGGTGCGCTGTTGTCAGGCGGCCAGCGTCAGCTCGTGGCGCTCGCACGCTGTTTGGTCACGCGTCCGCGCATCCTGCTTATGGACGAGCCCACCAGCTCCATGGATGCGCAATCCGAGCTGGCCTTCTTGCGGCAGCTCACCGCCGCTGCGGGTGACCGCACGCTGGTGATGGTCACGCACCGCCCGGCCGTGCTGGAGCTGGCTCAGCGCTTGGTCGTGATCGATGCCGGCCAAGTGTTGCTCGACGGCCCCAAGGCGCTGGTGCTGGCGGCACTGGCAGGTCACAACAAGCCCGGCGCAGCGATGCCGGCCGCAGCAACGCCCACTTCCCCTGCCACGACCGCTGCGACAGCACTGGCTCAGGCTTGAAACATCATGGCCGCCCGAACGACTCCATTGAGCGCCGAAGACGCGCAATACCTTTCCGAACTGCGCGCTGCGCAGCACCTGGATGAGCTGCCGCGCGGGCGCTGGACCCTGGTGCTTATTGCCTTGCTGATGACCGCCTTCGTCACCTGGGCAGCGCTGGCACGGGTGGACCGTGTCACACGGACCGACGCCCGCGTGATTCCCGACGGACGCGAACAACAGGTGGCCAGCCTAGAAGGCGGGATCCTGGCCGAGATGCTGGTCCGTGAGGGCGAGCACGTGCGCGCCGGCCAGCCCTTGATGCGGCTGGACCCTACGCGGTTTCAGGCGCAGCAAAACGAGGGCGAGGCCCGGCGTCTGTCACTGCGCGCCACGATCGCACGGCTGGAAGCGGAGGCCGCGGGGCATGGACTGAGTTTTCCGGCCTCGTTGTCCAAGCAAACGGTATTGCTGCGCTCTGAGACCGAGGCCTTCCAGGCACGCCGGCACGCACTGGACCAAGCGCTGGCAGCCAACCAGCGCAGCGCAGCGCTGCTTCAACGCGAGCTCGACGTGGCACAGCAGATGGCGTCGCAAGGCTTGCTGTCGGAAGTGGAAGTCATGCGGCTGCAGCGCCAACTCAACGAGCAGTTGCTGCAAGGCCAGGAACGCCTCAACCGTTTCCGCCAGGACGCCAGCACCGACTTGCTGCGTGTGCGTACGGAGCTGGCACAACTCGATGAGCAGCAGTCCGGGCGCGCGGATGTCCTGCGCCGCACGGTGCTGACCTCGCCGGTGGACGGATTGGTGAAGAACATCCGCGCCCACACCGTGGGGGGTGTCGTGGCGCCCGGCGCACCAGTCCTGGAGATTGTGCCCACGAGCTCTCGGCTGCTGGTGGAAGCGCGTGTGAAACCGGCGGAGATCGGTTTCCTGCGCACTGGCCAAAGCGCCGAATTCAAGCTCAGTACCTACGACGTGTCCGTCTACGGCGCGCTCAAGGGCCATGTCGAGCACATCAGCCCCGACGTGCTGGGCGACACGGAACGTCCCGGCGGCGATGGCACCTACTACCGCGTGCTGCTTCGCACCAATGACGCGGTGTTGCACCCCGCGCAGGGCGAGCCCCAGCCGGTGTTCCCCGGCATGACGGGCACCGTGGACATTCGCACCGGCGAACGCTCGGTGCTGAGCTTCCTGCTGCGGCCCATGTTGCGGGCGCATGAGGCATTCCAGGAACGCTGAGCCCGCGCCATGAAGCAGTTGTCATCTTCGAAAGCGTGGGCCGTGGCGCGTAGCCTCATGGCAGGTTGGAGCGTATGCGGCGCCGCCAGCTTGCTGGTTGGAGGGCTGGCACTGCCCGCAGCCGCCGCCAGCGCCTGTTCAGAGGAAAACGAGCAACCCGTGGCCTCACTGCCGGTAGAAGGCGATGCGGTGACGGCAGCCCGTCTGGATATGCAGGCGCTGCTCCGCCAAGCCGAGCAGCGCAGCGCTGCCGTGGGCGCGGCTCAACTGCTGGCCGCGGCCGCGCAAAGCGACGTGGAGGAAGCGCGTGCCGCGCCGCTGCCACGGGCCACGTTGAGCGGCGGACTCGCGAGCGCGAACCAGAACGCCTACGGCATTCAAAGCAACGGCCGCCAAGCCCGTGCGGACGTCACGCTCAGCGCCCCGCTGTTCGATAGCGGCTACAGCCATGCGCTGCTGGACTGGCGAGCGCGGCTGCTCGATGCGGCACGGCTGGGCGAGCTTGACACGCGCGAGCAAGTAGCGCTGCAAGTGCTTTCGTCGGCCCTGGACGAACAGCGCTATGGGCTGCAGTCCCAGGTCTACGAGCGCTACACGGCGCGCATGAGCTGCTTGGTGGGTGCGCTGGAGCAGATCGTGGCCGCCGACCGTGGCCGCGCCAGCGAGCTGCTGCAGGCGCGCAACACGCAGCGCCAGGCCGAACTGGCGCTGGGTCAAGCACGTTCGCAGCAGCGCCTGGCCGAGATCCGGCTGCGCCGCTTCATCGGCGACGCGCCGCTGCCGCGTGCGCCGCTGCATGTCTTGCTCATGCCGCCGCCACCGCTGGAGCGCATGCTCGACGAGGCGGGGCACGCCAGCGCCATTGCGCAGCTCACGGCGCAGGCCCAAGCGCAGCAAGACCTCACGCGGGCGTTGCAAGCCCAACGCCGGCCCCAGTGGAGTTGGAACATCAACGGCGCGCGGACGACGGGCAGCAGCACGTCCACGGTATGGAGTGGCGGCATCAACGTCAGCGTGCCGTTGCTGGACCTGACGGCCCAGCCCGCCATCCGTGCCTCGGCGCAACGCGGAGAAGCCGCCGTAGCGCAGCGCAACGAGGCCCTGTCGCAGCGCCTGGAGCGCGTAGCGGAGCTGCACGAGCAGGCGCGCGTTGCCTTTGACCGCGCACAACGCAGCGCCGAGGTGCTGCAGGTCAGCCAGCAGCTTCGCCAGGCTACACGGATGCAATGGCAACAGCTTGGCCGTCGCTCTCTGTTCGACGTGATTTCCACCGAAGGCGATTTCCACAACCTGCAGGTCACACGAATCAACGCGCTGCTCGATGCACAACAAGCCACGGCGTTGCTGTGGTCGCTCGGACCAGGACTGACCGAAGGACTTCAATGAACTCAATAAAGGGACAAGGCGGCATGGATGATCTGATCGTCGGTGCGGGCTTTGCAGGCGCCACCTGCGCGCGGCGCCTGGCCGATGCGGGTCACCGCGTGCTGGTGATCGACAAGCGCCCGCACGTGGGCGGCAATGCCTTTGACCGGCGCGACGAGCACGGGTTGCTGGTGCACGAGTACGGCCCCCATATCTTCCATACCAACAGCGAGAAGGTGTTTGCCTTTCTCTCGCGTTTCACCGAGTGGCGAGCCTACGAGCATCGGGTTGTAGCTGCGGTGGAAGGCCAACTGCTGCCCATCCCGATCAACCGCACCACGATCAACCGGCTCTACGGGCTGGACCTTGATGAGGCCGGGGTCACGGAGTTTCTGGCGCGTGCGCGAATGCCGCGTGAACCGCTACGCACCAGCGAGGACGTGGTGCTCAACGCCGTAGGCCCTGACCTGTGCGACAAGTTCTTTCGCGGCTACACGCGTAAGCAGTGGGGACTTGAGCTTGGGGAGCTTTCAGCCGGCGTGGCCGCGCGCATTCCCACTCGCACCAACGACGACGACCGCTACTTCGCCGACCGTTTCCAGGCCATGCCCGCTCAAGGCTATACCCGCATGTTTGAACGCATGCTAGATCACCCCAACATCGAGTTGAGCCTGGGATGCGACTTCAATGCGGTGCGCCACTCCATCGTGCGCCGGCGCACCATTTATACCGGCCCCATCGACGAGTACTTCGAACACCGGCTGGGCAAGCTGCCCTACAGGTCACTGCGGTTTGAGCACGAGCACCTGAAAGACACGGTGCAACTGCAACCAGTGGGCACGGTCAACTATCCCAACGACCACGCCTACACGCGCATCACTGAGTTCAAGCATCTTACCGGCGAGACCCATGCGGGAACCTCCATCGTGCGCGAGTTCCCTTGTGCGCAAGGTGATCCGTACTACCCCATACCGGCTGCAGACAACGAGTCGCTCTACAAGCGCTACGAGGCATTGGCCGACGCCGAGCCCGACACCGTCTTTGTTGGCCGCCTGGCGCAATACCGCTACTACAACATGGATCAGGTAGTGGCCGCGGCCCTGGCGTTGACCGACTGACTGACTGCCCCTGACTCTTCGAATCACAAACCTCTGAGCGCACATGGCCCTCTACATCGCGACCCACAAGCCCGCGCAGATGCCTTCGGCACCTTGGCTCAAGCCCATCGGCGTCGGCGGCTTCTCTGACGCGTCCACGCAGCTCAACGACGCCCAAGGCGACAACATCGCTGCGCTGAACCGCCAGTACTGCGAACTCACGGCCACGTACTGGTTGTGGAAGCACTGCCGTGACCCGTACGTGGGCCTGTGCCACTACCGCCGCTACTTCAGCTTCGTCCCTCTGCCTGTGCAGGGTTACCAGAGCTTGCCCATCGTCAAGGCACCGCTGGCACCCGAAACCCTGTCGTTCCTGGCCTCTGCAGCGCAGGAGCAGCGTCTCGAATCCTTGCTGGAGCATTTCGAGATGGTGGTGCCGCATCCGGTTCCGGAGTACCCGTCCATCGCCAGCAGTTACCGCGCAGCGCATGGCGACGCGGTGTGGAATGCCTTCCGCAAGGCATGTCGCCGCGAGTTCGGCGCAGTGGCCGGGCTGCTGGACGTAGAGACGCGCTTCTACTGCGGCAACATGGTTGTGGCACACGCCAAGGTCTTCGACGACTACTGCAAGAGTCTCTTCAAGGTTCTTGGCGAGGTTGTGGAGGAGATGGGCGTGCCCGAAGCCGTGCCAGGCGACGTGCGCTACCAGCCCTACCGTTACCCGGGCTACTTGGCCGAGCGCTTCACCAGCCTGTACCTGTCGGCGACGCGTACCCGATTCACCACCGTCCAGGCCCTGTGGTTTGAATGACCGCATCACCCCTCATGACCCGCTTCGTCTACGTTTCGCCCGACTCCAACACGCCCACCGGCGGCATCAAGGTCATCTACAAGCATGCCGAGTTGCTGTGCGAGTTGGGCATCCCGGCCGCCGTGGCACACATCACCCCAGGTTTCTCGTGTGATTGGTTCTCGCACCGCGCTCCGGTCATCACGCTCAACGACATGCTGAGGACCGACATCGCGATCGTTCCCGAAATCATGACGGTGCTGGGCAACCATTTCGCAGCCAACGGCGTGCGCTATTGCATGTTCGTGCAAAACGGCTATCTGGTGCTGCCCACGGCGCCGATGAACGAGGTTTACGCCTGCTACCGCGACGCCACGGCCATCCTTTCCATTTCGGAGGACACCAGCGACTATCTGGCCGGTGTGTTCCCGGAGTTTGCGCACAAGATCGTACGCGTGAAGTACTCGGTGGACGTTTCTCGCTTTTCCGTCGGCGAGAAGCGCCTGAAGGCCACCTACATGCCGCGCAAGCAAGCCTTGCATGCGAACAACCTGGTGCCATGGCTGGTACGCCAATTCCCAAGTTGGGAATTCCAGCCGATCCACGGCATGCATGAGGACGTGGTCGCCGACCATTTGAAATCTTCTCGCGTGTTCCTGGCTTTCAGTGACTTCGAGGGCTGTCCTGTGCCGCCTTTGGAGGCGGCCCTGTGCGGCAACGTGGTGGTGGGCTATCCCGGCTGGGGAGGACGCGAATACTGGGAAGCGCCAAATTTCTTGCCGGTTGACATGGGCGACATCCGGCAGTTCGCCGAGAAGTTTCGGCGTGCAACGGCCGCATCGATGAATGCTGAGGCCGCGCAAGCTCTTTGGCCCGGCATTCAACGCCTGGCACGGGAATACGGTCTACAAACCGAAAAGATGCTGCTGTTGCAAGCGGTTCAACGCATCTGCGTCAGCCTCAGATGATCACTCCTTTCCTTATCACTCACCCAGGCAATGTTGCTTTTGCAACGTCGCATGCTTGATTGTTTACCTTTCCACGGATTTCCACGGCCATTCATATGAACAACCTTGTCCAGCTCATTGAATACTCGGTGTTCGGCAAGCGCACCGACAGTTTTGACATGCTGCATTTCGCAAAAGTCGATGCGGCCCTGCGCTCGGCGCGCTACTACCAGGAGCACATGCTCACGGCCAAGAACCTGCCCAATGACCTGGAGCACCTGAGCTTCGCACTGCAGCACGTGACCATTCCTGGCCTGTATCTTGAATTCGGGGTTGCCACGGGCCGTACCATCAACCACATCGCCAAGGCCCGGCCTGACGACACGATTTACGGTTTCGATGTGTTTTCCGGCTTGCCTGAAACTTGGCGCACCGGCTACGACGCGGGCACTTTTGCACGGACCGCCTTTCCCGAGGTGCCAAGCAATTGCAAACTGGTACCAGGCCTGTTCGATGACACCCTGCCCATGTTTATCCAGGAGATGAAGCGCGACGTCGCGTTTATTCACGTGGATTGCGACTTGTACCGTGGCACGTGCACCATTTTGGAAACCTGCCGCCCTTATATGAAGTCAGGCACGGTCATTTGCTTCGATGAGTATTTCAACTATCCGGGCTACGAACAGCATGAAATACGTGCCTGGAAAGAATTTTGTGATCGGTATGGCGTGCACTACGAATACCTCGGTTTTGTCAGCAGCCACCAGCAAGTATCCGTGCGCATACTTTGATCGGCCCATGAAACGAGCTTGGCCGCCCGGCACGTCCTGATCAAACAGATTTCATCAGGGCTGTAGGCGGCGCAAGCGTTTCCTGCGTCGCGTCAAGACGCCCCGCCAGCCCATGGCGGCTGCCTTATTGCCATCGATATGGTGGCCGGCAACAACGTACTCACAGACGGCCCTCGAAAAACGGCTTCCGCCGCTGGATCAAAGTTCAGGCATGGAAGCTCGAAATCGCGACGGTGAAGCACTCCGTGTGACGCCAAGGGGCCCCTGCGTGGACATTTATTTGGCCTGTAAATGTCAAGGGCATGAAGCCGACGGTTTTAATGTCCACGGCCCAGGCAGTAGGTGACCCCGACAGTGCTGTCAACGCTGATCACCAGCCGGGGTTCATCCAACTCTACTCCATCACCCGCCTGCCGACGGCGCGCAACATGCCCGCCAGGATGTCGAGGACCATGGGTGGTGCTCCTGCAAATTCCAATAGACGCTGAACAACCGTGGCCGGTCGACGGCCTTGTCGGCGTCGCACGGAGTGCGGCAGAGAAGATGCACAGTAAGCGCGCAATCTTCCCCGTACTGGCGGACGAGTGCGGGATCTGCTTGCTGCAGCGGCGTTCAGCTCGCCGCCGGTCTCAGGTTCCAGGGAAGCAGCGCCTCGTAGCCGTCCACGGTCTTGGCCTTGGGGAACTCAGTAAGCAGCCGGCGCAGGTACCAGTAGCCGTCGATGCCGTTGGCAATGCAGGTCTGCAGCAGCGAGTACAGGTTCGCACTGGCGTTGGCGCCGGCCACTGTGTCGCTGAAGAGCCAGGCCCGTCTGCCGACTACGAAGCTCAAGGCACGCCATGACCAGCTCGTGCTTAGCACCCTCGTCGTAGATGCTGCGCCCGTCACGCTTGTGGCCGATCACCAGCCGCTGCGCCAACTCGGAAAGATGACTGTCTGACATTACGTGCCCATCTGCCTACGTGGGCACGTACCTTCTCAACACCCGCAGCGATCCTCAAGACGTGGTTATTGAGCCGGCATCAAT
>NZ_BCTC01000006.1 GCF_001571085.1 Azohydromonas lata NBRC 102462 | reverse complement strand
CCCCTGTTACGTTTTCCCCGGACAGCAGTGCACCTTCGCGGGCATGACGGGAACAATTTCAGCTTCGAATGAGAAGTCGAATCAGCCTCTCAGCGGGGCGGGGGCTCCCCGGCCTCCCAGCCGCCGGCCAGCGACTTGAACACCGCCACCAGCGCCACCGCCGCCGCGGCCTGCGACTGCGCCAGCTGGTCGCGCGCGGCCAGCTCCTCGCGTTGGGCGTCGAGGACGACCAGGAAGTCCACCACGCCGGCCTCGAAGCGTCCGCGGGCGATGGTGGCCGCCGCCTCGGCCGCGCGCGCGGCGTCGAAGAGGAATTGCGCCTGCTGCTGGCTGCGCGTGTAGCTGGACAGCGCGCCCTCCGTCTCCTCCAGCGCGCCCAGCACCGTGGCCTCGTAGGCGCGCAGCGCGCCCTCGCTGCGCGCATCGGCGGCGGCGATCTGGGCCCGCAGGCGGCCGAAGTCGATCAGCGACCACAGCAACTGCGCACCCAGGTTGTAGACGTAGGTGCTGCCGTCGCCCAGGTCGCCCAGGTGCGAGGCGTTGTGGCCCAGCGTGCCGCCCAAGGTCACGCGCGGGAACAGCGCCGCGCGCGCCACGCCCACGCGGGCCGCCGCGGCGGCCACGCCCAGCTCGGCCGCGCGCACGTCCGGGCGGCGGCGCAGCAGGCTCTCGGGCGAGCCGATGCCGCCCAGCGCCACGCTGCGCAGGCCCGGCAGCGGGCGCTGCGCCTGCAAGGGCTCGTCCAGCGCCGTGGGCGGCTGGCCGCACAGCACCGCCAGCCGGTAGCGCGTGCGCTGCAGCGCCGCCTCCAGCGCCGGCACGCCGGCGGCGGTGCGCTGCACCAGGGCGCGGGCGCGCTCGGTGTCCAGGCCCGTGCCGCGGCCGACGTCCTGGCGCGCCTGCACCAGGCGCAGCGTCGACTCCTGCGTCTGCAGCGACGCCGTGGACACGCGCAGCCGCTCCTGCAGCCCGCGCAGCTCGAAGTAGTTGCGCGCCACCTCGGCGCTGACGCTCAGGCGCAGCGCCTGCGCATCGGACTCCACCGACAGCAGCTCGGCCTGCGCCGCGCGGCGCTCGGCCGACAGGCGGCCGAACAGGTCCGCCTCCCAGCGCACGTCCAGGCCCACGCCGTAGAGGGTCTGCGTCGCCAGCGCGTTGTTGGGCCCGTTGAAGTCGCGCACCCGCGCCGCGCCGGCCGTGCCGCTGACCTGCGGCAGCAGGTTGGCATCGGCCAGGCGCGCCAGCGCCCGCGCCTCGCGCAGCCGGGCCACGGCCAGGCGCAGGTCGAAGTTGGCGCTCAGCGCCTGGGCCACCAGCGCGTCGAGCTGCGGGTCCTGGAAGCCCTGCCAGAACGCCGCGGCCGGCTCACCGGGCTGCGCGTCGCCGGGCACGTTGGCGAAGGCCGTGGGCAGCGTCGGCAGCGCAGGCTGCGGCGGCGGCCCCGAGGCGCAGCCGGCCAGCGCGGCGGCGAGGACGGCGGCCCAGGCCGCGGCCCCGGTCAGTCGGCGCGGGGGCATGGGGAGGGCGCTCATTGATGTGCTCCGCCGGCGGGGTTGGACGGCGGCGTCGCGTCGTCCACACCCGGGTGGAAGGGATGGGCGCAGCGGTCGATCTCCGCGCGCAGCTCGGCCGCGTGCGCGCGCCGCTTTTCCGTGCTCTTGCGCAGCAGCGCGTAGAACACCGGCGTGAAGAAGATGCCGAACATCGTCACCCCCACCATGCCGGAGAACACCGCGATGCCCATGGCGCGGCGCATCTCGCTGCCCGCGCCGCTGCCCAGGATGAGCGGGATCACCCCGGCGCAGAAGGCGATGGACGTCATCAGGATGGGCCGCAACCGCCGGTGGCAGGCCTCCACCACCGCCTCCATCATGGTGCGCCCCTGCTCCTCCAGGTCCTTGGCGAACTCCACGATCAGGATGGCGTTCTTGCACGCCAGCCCCACCAGCACCACCAGCGCCACCTGCGTGAAGATGTTGAGGTCGCCTATCTGCATGAAGGGCGGGAAGGTGGACAGCCACACGCCCGTGAGCGCGGCCAGGATGCACATCGGCACGATCAGGACGATGGCCAGCGGCAGGCTCCAGCTCTCGTACTGCGCCGCCAGCACCAGGATCACCAGCACCACCGACAGCAGCAGCACCGCCGCCAGCGTGGGCAGCCGCCAGGTCGTCCCGGGCAGCGCCACGTCGCGCGTGAGCCTGTCCTGGTAGGACAGCTCCGTCCACTGGTAGCCCATGCCGCGCGGCAGTTGCTTGAGCAATTGCTCGATCTCGGCCTCGGCCTGCCCGCTGGAAAAGCCCGGGTTGGGCGAGCCGTTGATGTCGGCCGAGGGGAAGCCGTTGTAGCGGGTCACGCGCGTTGGGCCGAAGGTGGGCTCCACGCGCATGAGCGCGCCCAACGGGACGATCTCGCCGCCGGCATTGCGCGTCTTGAGCGCGGTGATGCCCTCGGCGTGGGCGCGGAAGGGACCGTCGGCCTGCACGATCACCTGGTAGGTCTTGCCGAAGCGGTTGAAGTCGTTGACGTAGAGCGAGCCCAGGCTGATCTGCAGCGTGTCGTAGATGTCGCCCAGCGCCACGCCCATCTGCTTGGCCTTGGTGCGGTCCACGTTGGCGAAGAGCTGCGGGACATTGATGTCGTAGGTCGAGAACGGCGTGCCTATGGACGAGCGCGGGTTGCCGTAGACCTGCCCCAGCGTGCCCCACACCGCGCCGAAGAGGGCCTGCTCGCCTTGCCCCGAGCGGTCCTGCACCTGCAGCTTGAAGCCGCCGGCGTTGCCCAGGCCTTCCACCGCCGGCGGCGGCACCACGAACAGCCGGGCACCCTGGATCTCCTGCAGCGCGCCGTTGACGCGGCCCAGGATGGCGTCCTTGGACAGGTCGGCGCTCTTGCGCTTCTCGAAGTCCGCCAGGCCGAAGAAGACGATGCCCTCGTTGGGCGCGTTGGAGAAGCCGGCGATGGACAGCCCCGGGAAGGCCACCGCGTCCACGATGCCCGGCACCTTCAGCGCGATGTCGCTCATCTGGCGTATCACCGCGTCGGTGCGCTCCAGCGAGGACGCCGCGGGCAACTGCGCGATGCCGATGAGGTACTGCTTGTCCGGCGCCGGGACGAAGCCCGACGGAATGCGCGCGAACAGCAGCGCCGTGAGCGCCAGCAGCCCCGCGTACACCAGCAGCGCCAGCGACTTGCGCCGCAGCACCCCGCGCACGCCGCGGCCGTAAGACTCGCTGCGGCGGTGGAAGAAGCCGTTGAACCAGTGGAAGAAGCGGCCGAAGACGCGGTCCATGCCGCGCGTGAGCGCGTCCTTGGGTGCATCGTGCGGGCGCAGCAGCAGCGCCGCCATCGCCGGCGAGAGCGTGAGCGAGTTGAAGGCCGAGATGACGGTGGAGATGGCGATGGTAGCCGCGAACTGCTTGTAGAACTGGCCGGAGAGACCGGGCACGAACGTCAGCGGGATGAACACCGCGCACAGCACCAGCGCGATGGCAACGATGGGGCCGCTGACCTCGCGCATGGCCTTGATCGTGGCCTCGTGCGGCGTGAGCCCGTCCTCCAGGTTGCGCTCCACGTTCTCGACCACCACGATGGCGTCGTCCACCACGATGCCGATGGCCAGCACCAAGCCGAAGAGGGTGAGCGTGTTGATGGAGTAGCCGATGCCCAGCAGCACCGCGAAGGTGCCCACGATGGACACCGGCACCGCCAGCAGCGGAATGACCGAAGCGCGCCACGTCTGCAGGAACAGCACCACCACCAGCACCACCAGCAGCACCGCCTCCAGCAGCGTCTCCACCACCTTGGTGATGGAGGTGGCGACGAAGCGCGTGGGGTCGTAGACGATGGCGTAGTCCATGCCCGGCGGGAAGTCCGCCTTGAGCCGCTCCATGGTGGCGCGCACGTTGTCCGAGATGGCCAGCGCGTTGGAGCCCGGGGCCTGGAAGATGCCGATGGCCGCCGCTTCCTTGTTGTTGAGCAAGCTGCGCAGCGAGTGGGTGTTGGCGCTGATCTCCACGCGGCCGACGTCGCGCACGCGCAGCACGGCGCCGGTGGCCGGGTCGGCGCGCACGATGATGTCGGCGAACTCCTGCTCGCTGGCCAGCCGCCCCTGCGTGTTGACCGCGAGCTGGAAGTCGGTGCCCCGCGGCGAGGGCGGCGCGCCCACCACGCCGGCGGCCACCTGCGTGTTCTGCTCGCGCACGGCGGACACCACGTCGTTGGCGGTGAGCCCGTGGCCGGCCAGGCGCTGCGGATCGACCCAGATGCGCATGGCGTAGTCGCCGCTGCCGAACAGGATCACCGTGCCCATGCCCGGGATGCGCAGCAGCTCGTCGCGCACCTGCTGGTGCGCGTAGTTGCGCAGGTACAGCGAATCGCGGCTGCTGTCGGGGCTGACCATGTGGACGACCATGGTCAGGTTGGCCGCCTGCTTCTCCGTGGTCACCCCGATCTGGCGCACGATCTCGGGCAGCCGCGGCAGCGCCCGGTTGACGCGGTTTTGCACCGCGGTCTCGGCGGCCTCGGGGTGGGTGCCGATGCGGAAGGTCACCGTCAGCACCATGGTGCCGTCGGCCGTGGCCTGGCTCTCGTAATAGAGCATGCCTTCCAGCCCGCTGATCTGCTCCTCCAGCGGCGTGGCCACCGTCTCGGAGATGACGCGCGGGTTGGCGCCGGGGAACTGCGCGCGCACCACCACCTGCGGCGGCGCGACTTCCGGGTACTCCGAGATGGGAAGCTGGAAGATGGCCAGCAGCCCCACCAGGAAGATGAACAGCGACAGCACCGTCGCCAGGCGCGGGCGGTCGATGAAATAGCGTGAGATGTCCATGCGCTTGCCGGCCTTTCAGCGCTGGGGAGCGGACGCGGGTGCTGCCGGGATGGGCAGGCCCTTGTCGTCGGTCTTCAACACCTGCGGCGTCACCGGCGCCCCGGGCTGCGCGCGCTGCAGCCCGTCGACGATGACCAGCTCGCCGGGCTTGACGCCCTGCACCACGCGCATGCCGTCCATGAGCGCACCGGGCTGCACCTCGCGCGGCTGCACCACGTTGTCCTTGCCCACCAGCATCACGACCTTGCGCGTCTGGTCCGTGCCTATGGCGCGGTCGGCCACCAGCGTGGCCTGGTACTTGCCGCTGCCCACCACCTTGACGCGCGCGAACAGGCCCGGGGTGAAGCGGCCCTCGCGGTTGTCGAACACGGCGCGCCCGCGTATGGAGCCGGTGGCCGGGTTGAGGCGGTTGTCCACGAAATCGATGCGGCCCTGGTGCGGAAAGCCGGTCTCGTCGGCCAGGCCCATCCAGGCCTGGACCGTCGCGGTGCGCGGCGAGGCCAGCGTGCCGCTGCGTACCAGGTGCAGGTATTTCAGGTAGGTGGCTTCGCTGGCGTCGAAGTAGGCGAACACGCGGTCCTGCGACACCAGCGTGGTGAGCACCGGCGAGCCCACGCCCACGAGGTTGCCCGGAGTGAGCTGCGCCCGCGAGATGCGCCCGGCCACCGGGGCGCGGATGCGCGTGAAGTCCAGGTTGAGCCGGGCCTGCACCAGCGCGGCCTCGGCGGACTGGATGTTGGAGCGGCTGTTGCGCACGCCGGCGCGCAACTGGTCCAGCTCCTGCTGGCTCACGCCCTGGATGGAGGTGAGCTTCTCGGCGCGGGCCAGCTCGCTGCTGCTGAGCTCGGCCTGGTTGCGTGCGGCGGCCAGCTGCGCCTCGGCGCGCGCCACGTCGGCGGCGAAGGGCCGGGGGTCGATGGTGAACAGCATCGCGCCCTTGGCCACCTGCTGGCCCTCGGTGAAGTGCACCTGCTCCAGCGCGCCGGCCACGCGCGCGCGCACTTCCACCGTGTCCGGCGCCTCCAGCCGCGCCGTGAACTCCTCGAACTCCTGGACTTCGCGCTGTATGGCCGGCGCCACCGACACCGCGGGCGGCGGTGGCGCGGCCGGCTGCGACACGGCTTCGCCATTGCACCCGCCCAACAGGGCGGAAAGCGCCACAAGCGCACCCAGGTGCCAAACACAGCCTGTGCGTCCGTCAAATCTCATTCCACTGCCGCCTTTCGACAAAGGCTCGCCTGCGCTTGCAGGCGGCCCGCTGGCGGGCCTCCTGCAGACTTCCTGCGAAGCAAGCGTGTTCACTCACCAGCGAGAGCCGCATGCGGGCGAGGGCTCTTGCCGGCGGGGATGGGGGGGCTCCACACCGGCGGCCACGCCGCGGCCCGGGCGCCTGGGAGCAGGCCCACAGCATCGGCCATCCGGCGGCATGGCGCTTCTGCCACGCGGGCCAGGGCCGGGTGCCTCTTTGGGGATAGGCGCGGCGCCCGCGCGGGGCGCTTCAGCGCTTCAGCAGGCCGCGGCGCACGCCGATGGCGATGGCTTCGGTGCGGCTGCGCGCCTCCAGCTTGGCCAGGATGGCCTTCACGTGCGTCTTGACCGTGCCCTCGGCCACCTGCAGCTCGCGCGCGATGAGCTTGTTGCTCAGGCCGCGCTCGATCAGCACCAGCACTTCCATCTCGCGCTGGGAGAGCCCGTCGCGGGTGAGCCGCGAGGCCAGCCGTCCGGCCAGCTCGGGGTTGATGTAGTGGCCGCCCTCGTGCACCACGCGGATGCAGCGCAGCAGCTCGTCGCGGCGCACGTCCTTGAGCAAGTAGGCCTTGGCGCCGGCGTGCAGGCCGCGGTAGATGTCCTCGTCGCCGTCGTAGGTGGTGAGGATGATGAGCTTGGCGCGCGGCTCGTGGCGGCGTATGGCCGTGATGGCCTCGACGCCCGTGAGCCGCGGCATGGACAGGTCTATCAGGCCGACGTCCGGGTGCTCGCGCACCCACAGCTCCACGGCCTGCGCGCCGTCGCTGGCCTGCGCCACGACCTGCATGTCGGCCTGCATGTCCAGGATGGTGCTCAGCCCGTCCAGCACCACGTGGTGGTCGTCGGCCACCAGCAGCCGGATGCGTGCGGGCGCATCTCCGGCAGGCTCGGCTTGGCCTGTCGGCCCGGTGTCGGAAAGGGGCAAGGGGAAGGTCATGGCAGCACCACGGGCCGGAATCGGCAGTCGGTGGGTGGGGATGATGGCAGCGCCGGCCAAGCCCAACCTCTCCCCAATGGGAGAGCGCGGGCGCGCAGACGCCTGGGGTGGCGCCTGGACAGGCTCTCTTTCCTGGGCGGGCCGCGCGGCGTGCTGCGGCCCGGCCGTGGGCATCAACCGCGCAGGCCCAGGCGCAGCGACACCGTCGTGCCCTGGCCCGGCGCGGAGGCGACGTCCAGCGTGGCGCCTATGCTCACGGCCCGCTCGCGCATGCCCACCAGGCCGAAGCCCGCCGGGTTGGACAGCACCTGCGGGATGCCGGCACCGTCGTCGCGCACCTGCAGCCGCAGCGCCTGCGCATGCAGCTCCAGCGACACCACGGTCCGCCTGGCGCGGGCGTGCTTGACGGCGTTGACCAGCGACTCCTGCGCCACGCGCAGCACCTGCTCCTCGACATGGGCATCCAGCCGCAGCGGCGCGCCCGTGATCTGCAGCTCCACGGCCTGGAAGGTACTGCTGCGCATCTGCGCGCACAGCTCGGCCAGCGCCTCGGCCAGGCCGCGCCGCTCCAGGGTCGGATTGCGCAGCGCGCGCACGGCGCGGCGCGCCTCGCCCAAGCTGTCGCGTGCCAGGTCCATGGCGGTGGCGATGGCCGTGCGCGCGCGCTCCACGCGCTGCGCCGACACGGCGGCATCGGCCACCTCCAGCTGCATCAGCACGCCGGTGAAGCCCTGGGCCAGGGTGTCGTGCATCTCGCGCGCCAGCCGCGTGCGCTCCTCCAGCGTGGCCACGCGGCGCGCCTCCTCGGCCAGTTGGGCCGCCCGCAGGGCCAGCGACAACTGCGCCGCGATGGCTTCGGCCAGCGCGATCTCGGAGGCCGTGTAGCGTTGCCCGCTGCGCCGGTAGATGCCCAGCGCGCCCAACGCGTGGCCGGAGGCCATGAGCCACAGGTTGAGCGCCAGCGGCCCGCCCTCGGAGACGAAGAAGTGGTCGAAGGGGCAGGCCGCGCCGCCGTCGGCGTGATCGACCACCTGCGCCTCGCCGCTGCCCTGCGTGGCGCAGGCCTGCAGCCCGGCCGGCGGCAGCTCGAAGCCCTCGGTCAGCTCGCGCAGCACCGGCGCCGGCTGCGCTTGCGGCGACAGCAGGTCGGCGCGCCGCAGCACCTGGCCTTGCAGGTAGGCCGCCTGCAGCCTGCAGCGCGCCCCGCGCACCTGCAGCAAGGCCACCGCGCCGGGGTCCAGCGCGCGCGCGATCAGGCCGATGACGGTGGGAACGAATTCCTCCAGGTCGCCGCTGTGGTCCAGCGAGTCGATGGCCTCCTGCAGCACGGCGATGACGTGGGCCTGCTCGCGGGCCTGCGCCTCGGCCGCCTCCTTTTGCTGGCGCACCAGCCCCAGGGCCTGCGCCGTGGCCTCCTCCTCGCGGGCGGCCAGCGCCGCCGCACGCCGCTGCACCGACGCCAGTTGCCGGTCGGCCAGCACCCAGCCCAGCTCGCGCGCCAGGGCTTCCAGGAAGAGGGCCTCGCCGGTCTCCAGCGGGTCCAGCTCGCCGCGCAGCACCGACAGCCGGCCCCACGTGCGGTCGGCCAGCCGCACCGGCACCCAGATCTCCTGCGTGCGCTGCAGGCAGCCGCCCAAGCGGTTGCCCAGGGGCAGCACCGGCAAGGCCGGGTGGTGCGTCACCGTGGCCCGCTGCAGTGCGGCCGTGCCGTCCATCAAGCCCGTCCAGGCGGCGTCCATGCCCTGCATCAGCACGGCCAGGCCGCCGTGGGCCGACGCAGCGGCCGGGGCCTGGAACCACTCGGCCAGGTAGGGCTTGCCGGAATCGGGGTCGAGCTGCCGGAAGGCGGCATAGGGCGCGCGCAGCGTGCGCGCCGCGGCCCCCAGGCCCAGGCGCAGCGGGTCGCCGTCCTGCAGCGCCGCCGCTTCCATGGCCTGGCGCGCCGTCTGCAGCGCCGCGGCCAGGCCCGGCCAGCACGCCAGCGACGGGAGCTCACCCGCGCCCGGCGCCTGCCCAGGGCGGCCCATGGGCTCGCCGACCCCATGGGACCCACGGGAAATGGAACGCTGCCGACTGCCGTTTTTCATCGCATACGTCAGGTGCGCAGGCACCCGCTCCCGTGTTGCCGCCCAACGCCGCCCCGGCCGGGCAGCGCGTGCCAAAGCCCCATTCTCAGGGGGATGGGGCGGCCGTGGATGGGCGCACGGCGAGCGCAGGCATCGGCCACCGGCGTGGACGCCGGCAAAGCCGGGCCGCGCAGGTGCCCCGGGCACCGCGCCGCGGCCCGGACGCCCCGGGTCCGGCGGACACGGTTTGACGCCGCCCGGCGCGGCATGAAGGCGCGCGCCCCGGCACCATGTCGGCCTCATGAAGACCACCCTCGAAGAACTGCAGGCCTTCACCGCCGTCGTCGACACCGGCTCCATCACCGCCGCGGCGGACCACCTGGGGCAGACGGTGTCCGGCATCAGCCGCGCCCTGGGCCGGCTGGAGCGCAAGCTGGAGACCACGCTGCTGCAGCGCACGACGCGGCGCATCGCCATCACCGACGAAGGCGCGGCCTTCCTCGGCCATGCCCGCGCCATCCTGGCCGCGGTGGACCAGGCCGAGGAGCAGATGGCCGCGCGGCGGCGCCAGCCCGCCGGCCGGCTGCGCGTCAACGCCGCCACGCCCTTCATGCTGCACGCCGTCGTCCCGCTGCTGCCGGCCTTCCATTTGAAGTACCCGCGCATCCGCCTGGAGCTGGACACGGACGACCTCAACATCGACCTGCTGGAGCGGCGCACCGACGTGGCCATACGCATAGGCGCGCTGCAGGACTCCACGCTGCACGCCCGCCCGCTGGCCAGCAGCCGCATCCGCGTGCTGGCCAGCCCGAGCTACATCGCGCGCCACGGCCAGCCCGCCACCGCCGCCGAGCTCACCCGCCACGTGCTGCTGGGCTTCACGCAGCCGGCCTCGCTCAACGCCTGGCCGCTGCGGGGCGAGCACGGCGACGAGTGGCCCATCGTCCCCACGTTCACCGCGTCCAGCGGCGAGACGCTGCGCCAGCTCGCGCTGCAGGGCCTGGGCATCGCCTGCCTCTCGGACTTCATGACGCAGGACGACCGCCGCCACGGCCGCCTGGTGCAGGTGCTGCAGCCGCACACGCTGCAGGTGCGCCAGCCCGTCAACGCCGTCTACTACCGCAACACCCAACTGGCCGCGCGCATCACCTGCTTCCTGGACTTCCTGGCCCAGGCGCTGGCCCTCAACGAGGAGCTTCGCGAGGCGGCGCCCGCCGCAGGCCGCGCCCGCAAGCCGCCCGCGGGCTGAACGCCCGCCGTTCTTGACTGCGCGTCAAGAATCATCTGCCCGCGCACGGCTGTTTCCGGCCGGCCTGGCAGCCCACAGTGGCGCCCAACCTGTTGTTGGAGCCACCCATGCCCCTTGCATTGCTTGCGCTGACCGTCAGCGCCTTCGCCATAGGCACGACGGAGTTCGTCATCGTCGGCCTCATCCCCACCATCGCCGCCGACCTGCAGGTCAGCCTGCCCGCGGGCGGCCTGCTGGTGAGCCTGTACGCGCTGGGCGTGGCCGTGGGCGCGCCCGTGCTCACCGCCCTCACCGGCCGGCTGCCGCGCAAGACGCTGCTGCTGGCGCTGATGGCGCTGTTCACCGCGGGCAACCTGCTGGCCTGGCAGGCGCCGGGCTATGAATCGCTGATCGTTGCGCGCGTGCTCACCGGGCTGGCGCACGGCGTGTTCTTCTCCATCGGCTCGACCATCGCCACCAGCCTGGTGCCCAAGGACAAGGCCGCCAGCGCCATCGCCACCATGTTCTCCGGGCTGACGGTGGCGCTGGTCACCGGCGTGCCGCTGGGCACCTTCATCGGCCAGCACTTCGGCTGGCGCGAAACCTTCCTGGCCGTGGCCGCGCTTGGGCTGCTCGCCTTCCTGGCCAGCCTGCTGGCCGTGCCACGCGGCATACGCCACGCGCCGCCCGCCTCGCTGCGCAGCCAGGCCCGGGTGCTGGCGCAACCACGGCTGCTGCTGGTGTATGCCAAGACGGCCATCGGCTACGGCGGCTCGTTCATCCCCTTCACCTTCCTCGCGCCCATCCTGCAGGACGTCTCCGGCTTCAGCGCCGCGGCGGTGGTGTGGGTGCTGCTGGCCTACGGCGTGTCCGTGGCCGCGGGCAACGTCTGGGGCGGCCGCCTGGCCGACCGCAAGGGCCCCATCGCGGCGCTGCAACTGATCTTCGCCGCCCTGGCCGGCGTGCTGCTGGTGCTGACCTTCACGGCGCACCACCCCTGGCTGGTGGTGCTGACCGTGCTGGCCTGGGGCGCCGTGGCCTTCGGCAACGTGCCGGGGCTGCAGGTGTACGTGGTCCGGCAGGCCGAGCGCTTCGAGCCCCAGGCCGTGGACGTGGCCGCGGGACTGAACATCGCCGCCTTCAACCTCGGCATCGCCGGCGCCGCCTGGGCCGGCGGGCTGATCGTCAAGCACCTGGGCCTGATGCACACGCCCTGGATAGGCGCGCTGGTGGTGCTGCTGTCCCTGGCGCTGACCAACCTCAGCGGCCGCCTGGACCGCCGCGACACCGCCCGCCCAAGCACGGCCGGCGCCCTGCCCAGCACCTGCTGAGCCCACCCCGCACTTCCAAGCCATCTCAAGAGGAGTCACCCCCCATGCAAGCCATTCCCCGCCTCGGCCTCGGCACCTTCCGCCTGAAGGGCCAGGCCGCCATCGACTCGGTCAGCACCGCGCTGGCGCTCGGCTACCGCGCCATGGACACGGCGCAGATCTACGACAACGAGGAGGCCGTGGGCCAGGCCATCGCCGACAGCGGCGTGGCGCGCGAAGAGCTGTTCCTGACCACCAAGATCTGGACCGAGCACCTGTCGCGCGACGCGCTCATCCCCAGCCTCAAGGAAAGCCTGCGCAAGCTGCGCACCGGCCACGTGGACCTGACGCTGATCCACTGGCCGTCGCCCAACGCCGCCGTGCCGCTCGAAGCGACGCTGCAGGCGCTGGCCGAGGCCAGGCGCGAAGGCCTCACGCGCCGCATCGGCGTCTCCAACTTCACCATGGACCTGATGCGCCAGGCCGTGGCCCTGGCCGGCCCCGGCGAGATCGCCACCAACCAGGTGGAGCTGCACCCCTACCTGCAAAACCGCGCCGTCGCCCAGGCGGCGCAGGCCGCCGGTGTCCAGATCACGTCCTACATGACGCTGGGCTACGGCAAGGTGCTGCAGGACCCGGTGATCCAGGCCCTCGCGCAGCGCCACCGGGCCACGCCCGCCCAGGTCGTGCTGGCCTGGGCCCTGCAACTCGGCCATGCCGTGATTCCCTCGTCCACGCAACGCGAGCACCTGGCGTCCAACCTGCGGGCCACGGCGCTGCGCTTGAGCGACGACGACATGGCGGCCATGGCCGCGCTGGATCGCGGCGAGCGCCTCGTCGATCCGCAGGGGCTGGCGCCGCGCTGGGATTGAGCCCCGCGGCCGCGAGCCGCCCCGCCGGGGCCCGCGGCCGCCGCGCGTCAGCTCCTGTCCCAGCCGCCGCCCAGGGCGCGTATCAGGCCGACCGTGGCCTGCGCCTGCGCGCCTTGCAACTGCACCGCCTGGCGCCGGTTGCGCAGCTCGCTGCGCTGGGCGTCGAGCAGCTCCAGCTGGCCGATCATGCCGTTGCGGTAGCGCGCACCGGACAGCACGGTGGCGCGCGCCGCGGCCGCCACGGCGCGGGATTGGGCCGCGGCCTGGCTTTGCAGCAGTTGCAGCGAAGCCAGCTCGTCCTCCACCTCCCGCACCGCCAGCAGCACCTGCTCGCGGTAGCCGGCGGCCGCGGCATCGAAGTCGGCCCGCGCCTGCGCCACGGCGGCCTCGCGCCGGCCGCCGTCGAAGACAGGCAGCGACAGCAGCGCCCCCAGCCCCCAGGCGCGCGAGGACCAGCGCAGCAGGTCGCCGAGGTCCGGCGAGGCGGTGCCCGCGGCGGTGGTCAGCGCCAGGTTGGGGAACCACGCGGCCTGCGCCACCCCCACGCGGGCCTGCGAGGCCAGCAGCCGGCGCTGGGCCGACGCCACGTCCGGGCGCCGCGCCAGCACCGTGGCCGGCACGCCGGCCGGGACGGCCGGCAGTTGCAGCGCGTCCAGGCCGTTGCCCGCCGCCAGCGCGAAGGCCGAGGCCGGTTCGCCCAGCAACTGCGCCAAGGCATGTTCCAGCAGGCGGCGCTGGCGCTCCAGGGCCAGGGCGTCGGCCTCGGTGGCCGCCAGCTCGCTGCGCACGCGCTCCAGGTCCAGCTCGCCGACGTCGCCGGCGGCCAGGCGCCGCTCGGTCAGCCGCAGCGTGCCGCGGTAGGCCTCCACGGTGTCGGCCACGATGGCGCGCTCGGCCTCCAGGGCGCGCAGCCCCAGGTAGCTCTGCGCCACGGCGGCCTGCACCGCCAGCCGCGTGCTCTCCAGCAGGGCCGCCTGGGCCTGGGCCTCCAGCGTCGCGGCGGCGGCGGCCTGGCCCAGCCGCCCCGACAGGTCCAGCTCCCAGTTCAACTGGGCCGCCAGGCTGCCCAGCGTGGCGGGCTGGTTGGCCAGCTGCGGCTGCGTCTGGCGCGACACGCCGGCGGCCACGTCCAGCGTTGGTCGGCGCTCGGCCTGTGCCTGCTGCTGCAGGGCGCGGGCCTGGGCCCAGCGCGCCGCGGCCACCTGCAGCGAGGTGTTGCGCTCGGCGGCGCGCTGGAGCAGGTCGTCCAGCACCGGGTCGCCGAACACCGCCCACCAGGGCCCGCGCGGCTGGGCATCCGCCGGCGGCGCCACCGTCCAGCGCCCTGGCGGCGCCTCCTTGAAAGCCGCGGGCACGGGCTGCAGGGCGGCGGTGTCCACGGGCGGCGGCGCCGTGGCGCAGCCGGCCAGCACCAGGGCGGCGGCCAGGGTGCCCAGGGCCAGGCGCAGGCGGGACCCATGCGGAGAGTTCATGGCAGTTCCTTGAGACATCGTCATTCCGTCATTGCGTCATTCGGGGCGCGGCAGCGGCACGGCAGGCTGCGCGCCGCCCAGGCCCGGGCGGCCCGGCGCGTCGGCCGCGGACGCGGGCTGCGGGACCTGGCCGTGCTGCTTGAGCGGGCGGTTGCCGGCCAGGCGGCGCAGCAGCACGTAGAACAGCGGCGTGAGGAACAGGCCGAAGGCCGTGACGCCGATCATCCCGGTGAAGACCGCGATGCCCATGGCCTGGCGCATCTCGGCCCCGGCCCCGCTGGACAGCACCAATGGCAGCACGCCCATGACGAAGGCCAGCGAGGTCATGAGGATGGGCCGCAGGCGCAGCCGCGCCGCCTCGATGGCCGCCTGCACCGGCGCCCGGCCGGCGAACTCCAGCTCCCGCGCGAACTCCACGATCAGGATCGCGTTCTTGGCCGACAAGCCCACCAGCACCACCAGGCCGATCTGCGTGAAGACGTTGTTGTCCCCGCCGCTGAAGTGCACGCCGGCCATGGCCGCCAGCAGCCCCATGGGCACGATGAGCACGATGGCCACCGGCAGCGTCAGGCTCTCGTACTGCGCGGCCAGCACCAGGAACACCAGCAGGATGGCCAGCGGGAACACCCACACGGCGGAGTTGCCGGCCAGGATCTCCTGGTAGGTCAGCTCCGTCCACTCGAAGGCGATGCCCGGCGGCAGCGTCTCGCGGGCGATGCGCTCGACGGCCTCGCGGGCCTGGCCGGACGACCAGCCCGGCGCCGGCGCGCCGTTGACGTCGGCGGAGAGGAAGCCGTTGTAGCGCATGGCCCGCTCGGGGCCGAAGCTGGGCTGCAGCTTCAGCAGCGCCGACAGCGGCACCATCTCGCCCGCGGCCGAGCGGACCTTGAGCTGGCCGACGTCCTCGGCGCGGGCGCGGAAGGCCGCGTCGGCCTGAACGCGCACGGAGTAGGTGCGGCCGAAACGGTTGAAGTCGTTGACGTAGAGGCTGCCCAGGTAGGTCTGCAGCGTGTCGAAGATGTCCGTCACCGGGATGCCGAGCTGGCGCGCCTTGGTGCGGTCGATGTCGGCATAAAGCTGCGGCACGTTGACCTGCCAGCTCGTGAACAGCCCCGCGAGCTCCGGCGCCTGGCTCGCCCGCGCCATGAAGCCCTTGACCGCCGCGTCCATGGCCGCATAGCCCAGCGAGCCGCGGTCCTCCAGCTGCAGCTTGAAGCCGCCGGTGGTGCCCAGGCCGCTGACCGGCGGCGGCGGGAACATCACGATGAAGGCGTCCTCGATCTGCGCGAAGGACTGGTTGAGCTTGTTGGCGATGGCCGCCGCGTTCAGCGACGGGTCGCGCCGCTCGTCGAAGGGCTTGAGCATGGCGAAGGCGATGCCCGCGTTGGAGCTGTTGGTGAAGCCGTTGATGGACAGCCCGGGGAAGGACAGCGACCCCTCGATGCCCGGCGTGGTCTTCATGATCTCGCCCATGCGCCGGATCACGGCTTCCGTCCGGTCCAGCGTCGCGCCGTCGGGCAACTGCGCAAAGCCGATGAGGTACTGCTTGTCCTGGGTCGGGACGAAGCCGGAGGGCACGGTCTTGAACAGGGCCACGGTGGCGCCCACCAGCAGCAGGTAGACGCCCAGCATCAGCGCCTTGCGCGAGAGCACGCGCCGCACGCCGCCGCCGTAGGCCTGCGCGCCGCGGCCGAAGGCGCGGTTGAAGGCGCGGAACACGCCGCCCAGCACGCGGTCCATGGCCCGCGTGAGCGCGTCGCGCGGCGCGTCGTGGCCGCGCAGCAGCAGCGCGGCCAGCGCCGGCGACAGCGTGAGCGAGTTGATGGCCGAGATCACCGTGGAGATGGCGATCGTCACGGCAAACTGCTTGTAGAACTGGCCGGTGAGCCCGCTGATGAAGGCCAGCGGGACGAACACCGCCACCAGCACCAGCGCGATGGCGATGATGGGCCCCGACACCTCGCGCATGGCGCGGTAGGTCGCCTCGCGCGGCGTCAGGCCGGACTCGATGTTGCGCTCGACGTTCTCGACCACCACGATGGCGTCGTCCACCACGATGCCTATGGCCAGCACCAGGCCGAACAGGCTCAGCGCGTTGATGGACAGGCCCAGCGCCTGCAGCACCGCGAAGGTGCCCACGATGGACACCGGCACCGCCAGCAGCGGAATGACCGAAGCGCGCCAGGTCTGCAGGAACAGCACCACCACCAGCACCACCAGCAGCACCGCCTCGGCCAGCGTGTGCACGACCGACGAGATGGACGCGCGGACGAACTGCGTGGGGTCGTAGGCGATGCGGTACTCCACGCCCTCGGGCATCTGCTTTTGCAGCTCCTCCATGGTGCTGCGCACCGCGGCGGAGATGTCCAGCGCGTTGGAGCCCGGCGCCTGGAAGATGCCCGTGCCCACCGCCGGCGCGTTGTCCAGCAGCGAGCGCAGCGAGTAGTCGGCCGCGCCCAGCTCGATGCGGGCAACGTCGCGCAGCCGCGTCACGCTGCCGCCGGCACCGCTGCGCACGATGATGTCGCCGAACTCCTCCTCGCTTTGCAGCCGGCCGCGGGCGTTGATGGACAGCTGCAGCTCCACGCCCGGCGCTCCCGGCGAGGCGCCGACCACGCCCGCGGCGGCCTGCACGTTCTGCTCGCGGATGGCGCGCACCACGTCGTTGGCCGACAGGCCCAGCTCGGCCACCTTCTGCGGGTCCAGCCACACGCGCATGGCGTACTCGCCGCCGCCCCAGCTCTGCACCTGGCCCACGCCGGGAATGCGCGCCAGGCGGTCGCGCACGTTGAGCATGACGTAGTTGCGCAGGTAATCGGCGTCGTAGCGCCCGTTGGGCGAGACCAGGTGCACCACCATGGTCAGGTCCGGCGAGCTCTTGACCGTGGACAGGCCCAGCCGCCGCACCTCCTCCGGCAACCGGGGCTCGGCCTGCGCCACGCGGTTCTGCACCAGCTGCTGCGCCTTGTCGGGGTCGGTGCCCAGGCGGAAGGTGACGGTGAGCGTGAGCAGCCCGTCGGTGGTGGCTTGGCTGCCCATGTAGAGCATGCCCTCCACGCCGTTGATGGCCTCCTCCAGCGGCGTGGCCACCGTCTCGGCGATCACCTTGGGGTTGGCGCCGGGATAACGGGCGTTGACCACCACCTGCGGCGGCACCACCTCCGGGTACTCCGAGATGGGCAGCGTGCGCAGCGAGATGAGGCCGCCGAGAAAGATCAGCAGCGACAGCACGCCGGCGAAGATGGGCCGGTCGATGAAGAATTTGGACAGGTTCATGGATGAAGCTCCTGGCGTTGGCCGTGGCTCGTGCGCATCAGGAACGGCCCGCCGCCGCGGCGTCGCCGCTGGCCTGGCGCTGCGGCTGGGGCTGGGGCTGCATGGCCACCGGCTGCGGCGCCACCAGCGTGCCCGGGCGCACGCGGTGCAGCCCGTTGACCACCACGCGCTCGCCGCCGCGCAGCCCCTGCGTGACGATGCGCAGGCCGTCCACCACCGCGCCCAACTGCACCTCGCGCCAGACGGCCTTGTTGTCGGGGCCCACGACGATGACGAAGCGCTTGTCCTGGTCGGTGCCCACGGCGCGCTCGCTCACCAGCACGGCGCTGGCGCTGCGCGGCTGTCCCATCTGCAGCCGGGCGAACTGGCCGGGCATCAGGCTGCCGTCGCGGTTGTCGAAGACCGCGCGCAGCCGCACCGTGCCGCTGCGCGCGTCCACCTGGTTGTCCACCAGCTGCAGCCGGCCCTCGGCGCTGGCCGGCCCTTCCATGCGCACGGGCACGCGCTCCAGCCGGCCCGGCAGCGCGCCGGCGCCGGCATCGGCCAGCACGCGCGCCACCACCTGCTCGTCGGCATCGAAGCTGGCGTAGATGGGGCTCACGGACACCAGCGTGGCCAGCACCGGGGCGCCGGGGCCCGCGGCCACCAGGTTGCCCGGCGTCACCTCCACGCGGCCTATGCGCCCGGCCAGCGGGGCGCGCACCTGCGTGTACTGCAGCGACAACTGCGCCGCCTGCAGCGAGGCCTGGGCCGCGCGCAGGTTGGCCTCGGCCTCGCGCAGCCCGTGGCTGCGCTCGTCGAACTCGCGCTGCGCGACGGCACGCTCCTCCCACAGCCGCTCGGCGCGCTGCTGCTCGCTGCGCGCCTGGGCCAGCCGGGCCTGGGCCGCGGCGAGCTGGGCCTGGGCGCGCTCGACTTCCGCCGCGTAAGGCGCCGGGTCCAGCGTGAACAGGAGATCGCCGGCCTT
This sequence comes from Azohydromonas lata NBRC 102462, assembly GCF_001571085.1. GTDB lineage: Bacteria > Pseudomonadota > Gammaproteobacteria > Burkholderiales > Burkholderiaceae_C > Azohydromonas > Azohydromonas lata. The sequence continues at coordinate 107,221 of NZ_BCTC01000006.1, read as the reverse complement.
CACCAGCGCCCCCTCGCGAAAGTGCACCGCCTGGACGGCGCCGGCCACGCGCGGGCGCAGCTCCACCCGCTGCACGGCCTCCAGCCGGCCGGAGAAGGTTTCCCAGGTCGTGACCTCGCGCTCGGCCGCCTCGGCCACCGACACCGCAACGGCCGCGGGCGCCGCGGCGGCGGCAGGCGGCTCGGCCTGGCTCGCGCCCAGGCCGGTCAGCGCCGTCCCGGCCGTGCCCAGCACCAGCGCGGCCACCGCGACGGACAGGCTGGCCACGGCGGGGCGGCGGCGCAGGGAATGAAGCAGTTTCATGGTCGGAACTCCACAAGATTTTTTTGGCAAAGGCTTGCGCACCCGGCTGCACGGCGGCAGCCGGGAACGCTCGGAAATGAAGGCGGATCAGCCCTGGGCGGCGGCGGGGCGCGGCAGGCGATGGCCCGCGGCGCCCGGCGGCTCGCAGGCCCGGCGGCAGGCCTGCAGAAACGTGCGCACGTGCGCTTGCAGCGCCTGCGCCCAGGGCGCCGGGGCCGGGTCGCGGTAGCTCGCAGGCCAGCCGGTCGTGCCGTCCAGCAGCGCCTGGCTCACCGCCACGCCGGCCTCGCGCAGGCGGGCGGCGTAGGCATGGGTTTCGTCACGCAACGGGTCGTCGGCGGCGCTGACCAGCAGCGCGGGCGGCAGGCCGGCCAGGCGCAGCGCCCGCCCCGGCGCCGCGTAGGGGTGCAGCACGTCGCTGGCGCTGGCGAGGTACTGGCGCCAGCCGTCGGACCAGGGGCACTGCACGGCGTGGGCCTGGGCATCGCGCAGCGAGGCCGTGCCGGTGCAGACGTCCAGCATGGGCGACAGCAGGATCTGCCCATGCAGCGGCGGCGCGCCGCGGTCATGGGCGGCCAGCGCGGCCGCGGCGGCCAGGTTGCCGCCGGCCTCCTCCCCCGCGAGCAGCAGCGGCAACCCGTCGGCATGCAGCCGCTTGCGTTGCCGCTGCAACCACAGCAGCGCCGCGTGCACGGCCTCCAGCGCCTGCGGGAAGGGCCGCCGCGGCGCCAGCGGATAGCCCAGCGACGCCACCAGCGCGCCTTCGGCCGCCAGCACGCCGGCCACGCGCTCGCCTTCGCGCGGCGAGCCGGCGACGAAGGCGCCGGCATGCAGGTGCAGCACCAGCGCCGTGGGCGCCACGCCCGGCGGCGGCAGGCTCCAGCGCAGCGCCAGCGCGTGGTCCACGCCGGGCAGGGACAGCCGTTCCTCGCGCACCGAGGGCAAGGCAGCGGCAGGGGAAGCGGAGGACGTTTGCATGTGTCGTGCGGGCCGGCCAGGAAAGCCGGCAAGGCTGGGAAGCAGATGGCCGGCACGATAACCAGCGCTGCCGCACAAATAAACCAGCGCAGCGCTCATGCTTTATTGCGGCCACGCTAACAATCCGGCCTGCAATTCGCGGTTCAAATACGGCCCGCGGAGAAAATTCAGCCAAGGGGTACCTGATGGACAAGTTGCTTGCGATGCAGGCGTTCATGCGCGTGGTGGAGGCCGGCACCTTCAGCCGCGCGGCCGACAACCTGTCCCTTCCAAAACCCACCGTGACGCGCCTGGTGCAGCAGCTCGAAGCCCAGCTGCAGACCAAGCTGCTCAACCGCACCACGCGCCGCGCCACGCTGACCACGGACGGCGCGGCCTATTACGACCGCGCGATGCGGCTGCTCTCGGAGCTCGACGAGCTGGAGTCGAGCATGACGCGGGCCAAGGCCAATCCGCGCGGGCGGCTGCGCGTGGACGCGGGCACCGCCGTGGCGCAACTGCTGCTCATTCCCGCGCTGCCCGACTTCCACGCCCGCTACCCCGAAGTCCAGCTCGACCTGGGCGTGTCCGACCGGCCCGTGGACCTGCTCAGCGAGAACGTGGACTGCGTGCTGCGCGGCGGCGAGCTCACCGACCAGTCGCTGGTGGCGCGGCGCATCGGCAACTTCCACACGCTGGTGTGCGCGACGCCGGGCTACCTGGAGCGCCACGGCATGCCCACGCATCCGCGCGACATCGAACAGGGCGGGCACGTGGTGGTCAACTATTTCTCGGCCCGCACCGGACGCATCTACCCCTTCGTCTTCAACCGCGGCGAGGAGCGCTACGAAGTGCAGGGGCGGCACCAGCTCTCCGTCAACGACTCCGGCGCGGCGCTGGCCGCGGCGCTGGCCGGGCTGGGCATCGTCAACACCGCCACCTTCATGGCGCAGCCCTACATCGCCGCCGGCCTGCTGCGCCCGGTGCTGGCGGACTGGTGCTCGGAGTCGGTGCCCATTCACGTCGTCTACCCGCCCAACAAGCACCTGAGCGCCAAGCTGCGCGTGTTCGTGGACTGGGTGGCCGACCTGTTCGCGCGCAGCGAGCAGATCCAGCGCCAATGCAGCCTGCCCGGCTGCATGGCGGCCACCATCGCCGCGGCCCGCCAGGGGATCAGTGTTGCGCCCGCACCGGCGGGTACGCCCGCCGTGGCGCCCGCTGCCGTGGCCCAGGCCCAAGGCGCGGACGCCGGGCTGGTGGCGGGCTGAGCGCGGCGGCGCGGGGCCACCGCGCCGCCGGCCGCCCGGGCGGCCGCCTCATCCGGCGGCCCTGCAGCCCTCCACGGCGCCGGCCACCGCCTGCAGCGCACGGCCGCAGTCGTCCCGCGTGAGCGCCCCGCCCAAGCACAGCCGCAGGGCCTCGGCCGGCTGGCGGTCGGTGCAAAAGGCGCTGGCCGCCACCGCCGCCACGCCCAGCGACTGCAGCGAGGCGGCCAGCTCCCCCGCCACGCAATGGCCGTCGGCGGCCGGTGCCAGCGGCAGCCAGGCATGGAAGCCGTTGGGCTGCGTGAGCACGCCCAGGCCGCCCAGGCGCTCGCGGATCAGCGCGCTGCGCCAGGCGCACTCGGCGCGCACGGCGGTCAGCACCTCGGCGGCATGGCCCTGCTCCAGCCAGTCCGCCACCACGGCGTTGACGAAGGGCGAGGCCATCACGGTGGTAGCGCGCAAGGCGCCGGCCAGCCGCTGCGCCGTGGCCAGCGTGGGCGCCAGCACCTGGGCCGTGCGCAGGCCCGCGCCTAACCACTTGGAAAAGCCGCTGACGTAGTAGGTCAGCTCCGGCGCGAGCTCGGCCAGCGGCGGGGGCGTGGCGGCGGGCAGCATGCCGTAGGCATCGTCCTCGATGATGGGCACGCTGTAGCGCAGCGCGATGTCGGCCAGCCGCTCGCGCCGGCGCAGGCTCAGCGTCGCGGTGGTGGGGTTGTGCAGGTTGGGGCACAGGTACAGCGCCCCCACCGGCGCCGTGCGGCAGGCGGCCTCGAAGGCCGGCGGCAGCAGCCCCTCGCCGTCCATCTCCAGCGGGTGCAGTTGCACGTTCAGGTGCGCGGCAATGGCCTTGAGGCCCGGATAGACCAGCGGCTCCACGCACAGGCTCTGGCCCTTCTTCACCAGCAGCGACACCAGCGCCAGCAGCACGGCGTGTATGCCGGGGGCCACCAGCACGCGCTCGGCCGACGCCTGCGTCACCCACTGGCGCAGCCACTGCACGGCCAGCGCGCGGTCGCGCGCGGTGCCGCCGAAGTCCTGGTAGCGCATCAGGTCGTGCAGCGGCGCGGCGGCGATGGAGGCCGAGGCCGCCTCCTGCAGCGCGCGCAGCGCCGGGTGGTCCTCCAGCTCCGGCGGCAGGTTCATGGTCATCTCGGCGCCCGTGCCCGCGCGCAGCGGCAGGCCGATGAAGGAGCCGCGCACGTAGGAGCCCAGCCCGGGGCGCGAGGCGATCAGCCCGCGCTCGCGCGCCTGGGCAAAGCCGCGCACCACCGTCGTGTAGTTGAGCTGCAGCCGGGTGGCCAGCTCGCGCAGCGGCGGCAGCCGCTCGCGCGGGGCCAGCCGGCCCTGCTGCAGGTCCTCGGCGATCAGCTCGGGAATGAGTTGGTAGGCCGGCAGCGTGCTGCCGCGCAAACGCGCCAGCCAGTGGGTGAAGGGCATGACAGTGGGGCCGCGCAGGCCGAATCGGCAGGGGCCCACAGCCGCACGAAGCGTGCCGGTCGCAGCCCTTGATCGCAGCGGATTTTCGCCTTGGGCCTGGTCAATCGCGGTGCATGCGCGCCCTTGATCGGATGCATTGATTGCATGGGCCCGCGTCCGCTCTTGGTGCGGCCCCCAACGCCCTGCGGCAAGCCCCGCGCACGGCCGCCCGGCCGCGGCGCAGCCCGCTTTTCACTCTGTTGATCGCATGTTGGTTGCATGGCCCGCGCGCCGATTGGCATGCGCGTCGCAATGGAGTCCTCGTCCGGCAGCCGCCGGCCAAGACGCCCAAAGGGGCCGATGTCCGGCCCGCGCGTCACTCCACACCGCAAGAGGAAGCAGCCATGCCCAAGGTCACCCATCCCGCCGCCCAGAAGGGCGATTTCCTGGTCGATTACGAAGAGAAGGTCTTCGAGGACGTGAAGGCCGAGCCGGGCGAGAAGGCGCTGGTCACCTTCCACACCGTGGCCTTCGAGGGCTCCATCGGCCTGGTGAACCTGCTGCAGGCCACGCGGCTGCAGCGCAAGGGTTTCGACACGTCCGTCCTGCTCTACGGCCCGGGCGTGACGCTGGGCGTCAAGCGCGGCTTCCCCAAGCTGGGCGACGAGGCCTTTCCCGGCCACCAGAACTTCAACAACCAGATCACCAAGTTCATCGCCGAGGGCGGCAAGGTCTACGCCTGCCGCTTCGCGCTGCAGGCGCTCTACGGCCACGGCGAGGGTGCGCTGATCGAGGGCATACGCCCCATCAACCCGCTGGACGTGCTGGACCTGGTGCTGCTGCACCGCAAGGCCGGCGCCTTCATCCTCGACACCTGGACCCTGTAAGGGGAGCACCGACATGGCTGACACGAAGCGCAAGTCGGTGCGCGCCGCCGCCGCGCAGATCGCCCCCGACCTGGACAGCGCCGACGGCACCACCGCGCGCGTGCTGCAAACCATTCGCGACGCCGCACGGCGCGGGGTGGAACTGATCGTCTTCCCCGAGACCTTCGTTCCCTACTACCCCTACTTCTCCTTCGTCCAGCCGCCGGTGCTGCAGGGCGCGGCGCACCTGCAGCTCATGGAGCGCGCGCCCAGCGTGCCCGGGCCCATGACGCAGGCCGTGGCCGCCGCCGCCCGCGAGGCCGGCATGGTGGTGGTGCTGGGCGTCAACGAGCGCGACCACGGCAGCCTCTACAACACGCAGCTCGTCTTCGACGCCGACGGCGCGCTGCTGCTCAAGCGCCGCAAGATCACGCCCACCTACCACGAGCGCATGGTCTGGGGCCAGGGCGACGCCAGCGGGCTGACGGCCGTGGACACGCGCGTGGGCCGCGTCGGCGCCCTGGCCTGCTGGGAGCACTACAACCCGCTGGCGCGCTATGCGCTCATGGCGCAGCACGAGGAAATCCACTGCGCGCAGTTCCCGGGCTCGCTGGTCGGCCAGGTCTTCGCGGACCAGATGGGCGTGACCATCCGCCACCACGCGCTGGAGTCCGGCTGTTTCGTGGTCAACGCCACGGGCTGGCTCACGCCGGAGCAGGTCCGCGCCATCACGCCGGACGAGAAGCTGCAGGGGGCGCTTCGCGGCGGCTGCCACAGCGCCATCGTCTCGCCGGAAGGCAAGTACCTGGCCGAGCCGTTGACCGAGGGCGAGGGCCTGGTCGTGGCCGACCTGGACCTCTCGCTCATCGCCAAGCGCAAGCGAATGATGGATTCGGTGGGGCACTACGCCCGCCCCGAGCTGCTGAGCCTGGCCATACGCCGCGAGAGCGCGGCCACCACGCAGCCGCTGCGGCCCGCCGCCACGGAAGTTGCGGCCGCATCGCCGGTGGCTGCCGACACCCCCGCCGCCATGGCGGACGCCCCCCGCCTCCCGGCCTGACCCCCACCGTCCCAAGGAACCCACCATGACCGAGCCCGCCCTGGCCCCGCTTTCCGCCTCTGAAAACGCCGGCACCACGCACCGGCTGATGACCGAGCTGCAGTCGCTTGGGCTGCGCCTGGCCGACCCGGGCAGCGGCGCGCCCAGCCGCCGCGGCGGCGCCGGCCCCTCGGACCACAAGGCCGTCACCGTGGACGGGACGACGCTGATGGTCCCGGTGCACACCGCCGGCGCCTTCACCTCGCCCTTCGTGGCCGACGCGCCCGGGGCCGACGGGCGCAGCACGCTGCGCCGCGGCGGCATTCCCATCGCGAGCATCGGCTTTCCCACGCAGCCGCGCTTCTACGCCCGCAGCACGGCCGACGGCATTCCCTACAGCCACATCGCCACGCTGCACGGCGCCGACGTGCTCGCCACCACGGTGCTGCAGACCTGCATCCGCTACGAGAGCCGGCGCAAGGCCTGCCGCTTCTGCGCCATCGGCCAGTCGCTGGCGGCGGGGCGCACCATCGCCCGCAAGACGCCGCAGCAGCTCGCCGAGGTCGCCCGGGCCGCCGTGGAGCTCGATGGTGTGAAGCACATGGTGATGACCACCGGCACGCCGGCCACGCCGGACCGCGGCGCCCTGGTGCTGTGCGAGAGCGCGCAGGCCGTGAAGGCCGCGGTGGACCTGCCGCTGCAGGCGCAGTGCGAGCCGCCGGACTCGGACGCCTGGTTCCGGCGCCTGAAGGACGCGGGCGTGGACACGCTGGGCATGCACCTGGAAGTGGTCGGCGAGGCGCTGCGCCAGCGCATCCTGCCCGGCAAGGCCGAGGTGCCGCTGTCGCGCTACTGGGACGCCTTCGAGGCCGCGGTGGCGGTGTTCGGCCGCGGGCAGGTCTCGACGTACCTGCTGGCCGGGCTGGGCGATTCGGCCGAGACGCTGCTGGCCACGAGCCGGCGGCTGCTGGAGGTGGGCGTGTACCCCTTCGTGGTGCCCTTCGTGCCCATCAGCGGCACGCCGCTGGAGGACTACCCCGCCCCGCCGGCCGAGTTCATGCGCAGCGTGCTGGAGCCGCTGGGCCGCATGGTGGCCGAGGCGGGCCTGCGCGCCGGCGACATCAAGGCCGGCTGCGGGCGCTGCGCCGCGTGCTCGACGCTCTCGCGCTACGAAACGCCGCTGGCGGCCTGAGCCCGGGGAGCACACGCATGCACCTCGCCACGCACGCCGACCGGGGCGCCACGGCGCCGCTGCCCTGGTGCGAGCTGCCCTTCACCTTCGAGCCGCAGGAGTTCCGCATCCAGTGGGCCAGCGGGCCCTGGATGCAGGCGCAGGCCCTGGCGCTGCGGCGCCAGGTGTTCTGCGACGAGCAGCGCCTCTTTCAAGGCGACGACCTCGACGACATCGACCTGCGCGAGCCCAGCACGCAGTTGCTGGTGGCGCTGTCCTGCTGGGGCGGGCAGCCCGCGGAGGTCGTGGGCACGGTGCGCATCCACGAGGAGGCGCGCGGGCGCTGGTGGGGCTCGCGCCTGGCCGTGCGGCACGACTGGCGCCGCCACGGTGCGCTGGGCAGCACGCTCATCCGCCTGGCCGTGAGCAGCGCGCACGCGCTGGGCTGCACCGAATTCCTGGCCCACGTGCAGGCGCAGAACGTCCCGCTGTTCCGGCGGCTGCGCTGGCAGGTGCTGGACGAGGTGGTGCTGCATGGCCGCGCCCACGCGCGCATGCGCGCCGACCTGGCGCACTACCCGCCCTGCGACACGCCCTATGCCGGCTTCGTCCTGGCGCAGGCCGCGCGCGGAGGCCGCCATGACTGATTTACAGGCGCTCATCGCCTCGCTGCGCGCCAGCCGCGGCTTCGCGCACAAGGGCGACATCGGCGCCGTGCTGCGGCGCCTGGACCCGGCCACGGACGCGGGCGCGGCCGGCACCGCCATGCCCAATGGCGACGACTGCGCGGCACTGCCGGACGGCCACGGCGGCTGGCAACTGCTGGCCATCGAGGGGCTGGTGCAGGACTTCGTGCAGGCCTGGCCCTGGTTCGCCGGCTACAGCGCCGTGATGGTCAACCTCAGCGACGTGGCCGCCATGGGCGGCCGTCCCGTGGCGGTGGTGGACGCGTTGTGGAGCCCGGGCGAGGCGCAGGCCGCCGAGCTGCTGGCCGGCATGCGCGCGGCCTGTGAACGCTACGGCGTGCCGCTGGTGGGCGGCCACACCAACCTGCGCAGCGCCGCCGGGCAACTGGCCGTGGCGGTGCTGGGCCACGCGCGCCGGCTCATCTCCAGCTTCGCCGCCCGGCCGGGCGACCGGCTGCTGATGGCCGTGGACTTGCGCGGCCACTGGCACGACCCCTATCCCTTCTGGAACGCCTCCACCGAGGCGCCCCCCGCGCGGCTGCGCGAGGACCTGGCGCTGCTGCCCGCGCTGGCCGAGGACGGCTTGTGCGACGCGGGCAAGGACATCTCCATGGCCGGCGCGCTGGGCACGGCGCTGATGCTGCTGGAGTGCTCCGGCGTGGGGGCGCGCATCGCCCTGGACCGCCTGCCCCGCCCAAGCGGCGTGCCGGACTGGCGGGCCACTGGCGAAGCCGCCGACGCGGCGCGGCAACGCTGGCTCAGCGCCTTTCCCAGCTTCGGCTACCTGCTGAGCGTGCGGCCGGCGCAGGCCGACGCGGTGGCCCGCCGCTTCGCGGCGCGCGGCATCGCCTGCGAGGACATCGGCGCGGTCACGGCCGAGAAGCGCGTGCTGCTGAGCTTGGGCGAGACCGATGGCGGCACGCCGCAGGAAGCCGGGCTGTGGGACTTTGCTGTTGAAACCTTCATGACCGGCCGGAGGTCGGCATGAGCGCGGGGCTGCGCATCGCGCTGCTGACGCACTCGGTGCTGCCGCGCGGCGGCGTGGTGCACACGCTGGAGCTGGCCGAGGCGCTCACGGCGCGCGGGCAGGCGGTGACCGTCATCGCGCCGGCCGAGCCGGGGCAGCGGCTGTTCCGCGAGGTCGCCTGCCGCGTGGCGCTGGTGGCGCAGCCGCGGGTGACGGGCCCGCTGGTCGAGCAGGTTGGGCAACGCATCGCCGCACTGGAAGCGGGGTTGCCCGCCGTGCTGGAGGCCGGCCGTTTCGAGCTGCTGCACGCCCAGGACAGCCTCAGCGGCAACGCGCTGGCCGCGCTGGCGCAGCGCGGCCCCGGCCTGCCGCCCTGGGTACGCACCGTGCACCACCTGGACGAGTTCAGTGAGCCGACGCTCGCGGCCTGGCAGGAGCGCGCCTGGCGCGCGGCGCACGCGCTGGCCTGCGTGAGCGACACGTGGTGCGAGCGGATGCGCCATGAGCACGGCGTGGCGCCGCGGCGCATGTTCAACGGCGTGAACCTCGCGCATTTCACGCCCGCGCCGCAGGCCGGCGACGCGGCCACGCTGCAGGCGCTTGGGCTGGCGGCCGACGGCGCACCGCTGTGCCTGGCCGTGGGCGGCATCGAACAGCGCAAGAACAGCCTGCGGCTGCTGCGCGCCTTTGCCCACCTGCGCGCCACGGACGCGGCCTGGTCCGGCGCCCGCCTGGTGATGGCCGGCGGCGCCAGCCTGCTGGACCACGGCCCCGCACTGCGCGGCTGGAGCGCCGCGCTGCGCGAGCTGGGCCTGGACGAGGGCCCGCAGGCCGCCGTGTGGCGCACCGGCCCGTTGCCGGATGCGGCCTTGCCCCCGCTCATGCGCCGCGCGCGGCTGCTGGCCCTGCCCTCGCTGGTCGAGGGCTTCGGCCTCGTGGCGCTGGAGGCGCTGGCCTGCGGCACGCCGGTGCTGGTCTCCGACCGGCCGCCCTTCACCGAGCACCTGGCCGGCTGCCCGGCCGTGGCGTGGTGCGACCCGCTGGACGAGCGCTCCGTCGCCGCCGGACTGCGGCAGGCCGCGCTGCTGCCGCGCCCGCCCACGCCGCCGCGCGTGTGCCTGGAGCACGGCTGGACGCGCAGCGCCGCCCTGCACGAGGCCTGGTACCGCGAGGTGCTGCGGCCCGCCACCACTGCCGACGCGCCCGCCGACGCGCGTCCCCCTGCCCTTGCCTGTTCCTGAAAGGAAAACATGCCCGCCATGCACTACACGCTGCGCTGGCCCGATGCCAGCGAAACGGTCTGCTACTCGCCCTCGCTGGTGATCCAGGACTACTTCCAGCCCGGCCAGGCCTACGCGCTGGAGAGCTTCATGGCCCAACTGCGCGAGACCACCGCCATCGCCAACGAGCGCGTGCGGGCCAAGTTCGGCTTCGCCTGCTCGCGGGCCGACGACCAGCTCAGCCGGCTTGAAGCCCAGGCGCGCCGCTGGGCCGGACAGCCCGGCGCACGCGTCGAAGTCCTCGGCTTCGGCCCCGCGCATTGAGGCGCCGCCCGCTCCCCTTTTCCGTTTGCCCCTTTGCCCCTTCGCCACCTTCCGCCACCGTCCCACCCTGAGAACACACCATGAGCAACGCCCATAAAACCTCCGCCGCCACGCTGGCGCCGCACTACCCGGTCGTCGTCATCGGCGGCGGGCAGGCCGGCCTGTCGGCCAGCCACTACCTGAAGCAGCAGGGCATCGCGCACGTCGTCCTGGAAAAGCGCCGTGTCGGCCACTCCTGGCGCAGCGAGCGCTGGGACAGCTTCTGCCTGGTCACGCCCAACTGGCAGTGCCGGCTGCCCGACTTTCCCTACGCCGGGCCGCAACCCCAGGGTTTCATGCTGCGCGACGAGATCGTGGCCTACCTGGAAGCCTTCGCCGCCAAGGTGCAGCCGCCGCTGATCGAGGGCGTGGCCGTCACCCGCGTGAGCCGCCCGGCCGCGGGCGGCTTCGAGGTGGAAACCTCCTTGGGCACGTGCCGCGCGGACCACGTGGTGGTGGCCACCGGCGGCTACGACATCCCCATCGTCCCAGCCTGCGCGCATGCCCTGCCGGCCGACATCGTGCAGGTGCACTCCGTGGCCTACCGCAACCCGCAGCAGTTGCCGCCGGGCGGGGTGCTGGTGGTGGGCTCCGGACAGTCGGGCGTGCAGATCATGGAAGACCTGCACCTGGCCGGGCGACAGGTGCACCTGGCCGTCGGCTCCGCGCCGCGCTCGCCGCGCGTGTACCGCGGCCGCGAGGCCACCGAGTGGCTGCACGAGCTGGGCTTCTACCAGCTCACGGTGGACCGCCACCCCTTGGGCGACGAAGCGCGCCACAAGACCAACCACTACATGACGGGCCGCGACGGCGGCCACGAGATCGACCTGCGCCGCTTCGCGCTCGAAGGCGTCAAGCTCTACGGCACGCTGGACGACATCCGCGACGGCCAGGTCACGTTCAAGACTGACCTCACCCGCAACCTCGACGAGGCCGACGAGGTGTACTGCAGCATCCGCCGCGACATCGACAAGTACATCGCCAACGCCGGCCTGGAGGCGCCCGAGGAAGCCCCGTTCGAGAAGGTGTGGGCGCCGGCCGCGGACCCGGCCACGCTGGACCTGCGCGCCGCCGGCATCACGAGCATCGTGTGGGCCATTGGCTTTCGCGCCGACTACCGCTGGATAGACCTGCCGGCCTTCGACGGCCGCGGCCACCCGCGCTTCACCCGCGGCGTCTCGCCCGTGGCGGGCCTGTATTTCCTGGGCCTGCCGTGGCTGCACACCTGGGGCTCGGGGCGCTTCCTGGGCGTGGCGGACGACGCGCAGCACCTGGTGGGCGTGATCGCGCAGCGGCTGGCCGCCCCGCGCGAGGACCGAACGCAGCCGCAGCGCGCCGCCGAGCCCGCCCTGACCTGACGCGGCACGGCCATGCGCACCGACTCCACTTGGGCCGCAACAGGCGAGCGCGGCGGCACGCCGGGCCCGGCGCAATCCGCACGGGACACGGCGGAGCTGCTCGTGGGCATGCCCCAGCTCAACAGCCTGGGCCTGTCGGAAAACTGGCTGCTCAAGGAGGCGGGCCACAGGCATTGGCAGCACCTGGCCGCCGGCCTGGGCTGCCGCCCCGGCGAGCTGCGCGACGCGCAGGGCCGCCGCGTCTATGCCGCCTTCACGCAGGTGCACCTGCGCGAAGCCCGCCTGCAGGACGTGCAGGAGGACCAGCCGCTGCGCTGGCACCTGGACGGCACGCGGGTTGGGCGCTCACGCCACTACAGCCGCCACCTGCTGGTGGGCGCCGATGGCGCGCTGGCGCGGCTGGAGATGCTCTCGGCCTTCGTGGCCCGCCAACGCGAGGGCGACAACCATTCGGTGCTGCGCGTGCCCATGGCGGCCGGCGCCGGCACGCCGGACCCCGCCATCGCCGAGGAGGCGGCCGCCTGCGCGGAAGGCGCGCGTGCCGTGCGCGCGGGCGCCTGGCTTGAACGCTTTGCGCTGGATGCGCACGCGCAACCACTGGCGGCGCAGGCGCTGCGCCCTTGCCCGTCCAACGACTTCAACGGCGCCGGCCTGCTCTACTTCGCCAGCTTCCAGGCGCTGGCGGACAGGGCCCACTGGGCCTGGGGGCTGGCCGATGGACAGGCGTCCGTGCGGGAGCGGCAAATGGTTTTCCACGGCAACGTGAACGTCGGGGAGATGCTGGAGCTGCGCCTGCTGGCCAGGCGGGCCGCCGGGCGCGGCCATTGGAGCTGGACCCAGGTGTGCCGCGGCGGCGACGGCCGGGTGATCGCCGATATCGCCACGCATTGGGCCCCCTGAACCCCGGCGCGCATCTAGACCCTGTGCCGCGATCCGCGCCACCCCAGATGCAGCGCGTTCATTGACGGCAGCCCAATTGGGCATACCGGCGCTGTGCCAGGGCATTGCTGTCCATGGCCATCAAATACCCCAGGCTTTCGCATTCGGCTTTTTTGGCGGCCACCTGGCGCCAGCGGGGCGCGTCAGGATTTTTGGCAATTTGTCTGGCCGCCGGCCTGTCGTTTTTGGGAGACGGCGGCGAATACGCCAGGTTGAGGCGGGTGGCGCCGAAATTCGCATCGCATTCGCCGGGAACGGGTGCGCACAAGGCATTTCCAAACCAGGGCGCAGGGCTGGTTTTCTGCAAGTCTGAAAAGGACAGTTTCAGTACGCCGGCCTGTTCCTGCCACCCGGCACCGGTCAAATGGCGGGCCGACCTGGACACCATCACGCCTATATCGCGCTGGCCGGCACTTCCGGCCGCCAGGCGCGGCAGGGCGTCTATTTTCCAGACTTGCCCCCGTTCCATGCGCAAAAGAGATTCATCGTCGGACGGCCACAACAATTCCAGGCGCCCGCTGCGCTCGCCGGTGGCAAATACATAGAGAAAGCCAGGCTCGCTGGCCTTGATCGTGAGTTGGTTCTTGTTTTTCTGATTGTCACCCCCCTGCGTCACGACCACGCGGATATTCGGGTCACGCGCGTTCACGAGGCCGTCCAGCGCTTTTTGAGGATTGGGCGGACTGGCAAACCGCGCAGGCATCGTCAAGGGCTGCGTCTCGGTTTCCTGGGCCAAAGGCAGGGGCAGCGCAGCCTTTTCAGGCGGGGCCACGGCGGGTGCGGCAGAAGCACTGGGCGGATAAGCCGGCGGTAGCGAGGCCGCAGGGTCCACATAAGCGGGCATTCCAGGCCCTTTGCCCGCCGCATACTTTGCCGGCCCAGGCTCGAAATTCCACAACATCAAGCCGCCCAGGCCCGCGCACAGCGCTGCCGAGCCGCCGACCCATGGCAGGGCGCGCTGCCGCCCCAGCCAATGGGTGATTTTCCGAAAATCATGCTTGAAAAAGCGCAGCATGCCCGCGCCCTGGCGTGCGCGCTTGGCGGCTTCTTGCTTGAGGGTTTCCTGGGCATCCAGGTGGTGCAGCAACTGCAAGGCGGCCGAAATATTCTTGGGCCGCTGCTCAGGCCAGACGGCCAGGCAGCGGTCTATGAATTTCAAAAAGGCGGCCGAATAGCGATGGCGCCCGACGCGGGCGGCGCAGACCAGGGCATCGTTATTGACACGCGCCACGGACGCAATGGGCACCCGGCCCGATATTGCAAAATACAGCAGGGCCCCCAGGGCATATAAATCGGTCCAAGGGCCTTGCTTCAAATCGGGCGAATCGCTGTATTGCTCGAAAGGCGCATAGCCTGGCTTGAGCAGGCCGGCCAGGGCCTGTGTCGCATCGCCGATGTCGTGCTTGGCCGAACCGAAATCCAGCAGCACTGGCCGGTCGCCCGGCAACAGCAGGATATTGTCCGGCGCAATATCCCTGTGCAGCCAGCCCTGCTGGTGCACGATATCCAGACCCTCCATCACGCGCGTCATCACGGCCCGCAGCCACGGTTCGGAAGGCGGGGCCACCATGCCCTCCAGGCGCTGCTTGAGGGTTTGGCCTTCGTAAAAGGGCATCACCATGTAGGCCGTGCCCATATCTTCCCAAAACCGGTAGACCTCCACCAGGGAAGGATGCTTGAAATGGGCCATGCTGCAGGCTTCGCGGACGAAACTGCGCAAGCCCAGCTCAAAAGTCGCACGGTGCTGCTCGGAGATCGGCACGACGCAATGGTCCGGCAAGCGCTGCGCCAGGGATTGGGGCATGAATTCCTTGACGGCGACCTGGCGCTTCAATTGGGTATCAAAGGCCAGATACACGACACCAAAGCCGCCCTTGCCCAGGACCCGCTCAACCCTGAATTCCGCCAACATATGGCCCGCCGGCAGCACCCCGACCGGCCCGCCCTCGTTCAGGCCAGAAACATTTTTATTCTCTTCAGCAGGAGACATTTTCTCTCCCATTCAACGGCACACTCCAGCGCTCGACACGATCAAGCAAAAGTTCCTGTTTCATCCTCACAAATTGAACGCGATATAACATAAAATAATCGTGATTTATGCAATTGAATGTCAGCGATACATGGTTTTGCAATATTGCTGATTCAGAAATATGGCATCAAAATTTTCTGCACGGCCTATGGCCTGCACAGGCTACCCCATATGGTGCCGCATCACCCGTATTTGAACCGCAATAGTGCCAGTTTCTAAACAATAACCCCGGCGGCCCTCATTTCCACGCTGGAAAATGAGTTTTTCAGACCGCTGCGGCCTTTCAGGCCTTTTCTGATCCTAGCCATGCCCATGACCCGAATCACCCGGCGCCAGATTGCGCTGACGCTGGCCGGCGTGCCGCTGCTGTCTGCCCTGCCCCGGACCACCACGGCCGGCGCGGACGCCGGCCCCGATGCGCTGACGCGCGCCTTGCCCGCCCTGGAGCAACGCCTGGGCGGCCGGCTGGGCGTGTACGTGCTCGATACGCAAAGCGGTCGCCAATGGACGTGGCGGGCCGATGAACGCTTTCCGATGTGCAGCACCTTCAAGGTGCTGGCCTGCGGCGCCGTGCTGGCGCGCGTGGATGCGGGTGAGGAGGCGCTTGGGCGCCGCATCCGTTTCAAGGCCGAAGACCTGGTCACCTACTCGCCGGTGACGGAGTTGCACGCGTCGGGGGACGGCATGCCGTTGGGTGCGCTGTGCGAAGCCGCCATGACGCGCAGCGACAACACGGCCGCCAACCTCATCCTGCGCAGCCTGGGCGGGCCCGCCGCGGTGACGGCGTTTGCGCGCACCTTGGGCGACCCGGCCACGCGCTTGGACCGCTGGGAGACGGCGCTCAACGAGGCCCGGCCGGGCGACCCGCGCGACACCACCACCCCGGCCGCCATAGGCCGCAACCTGCGCGCCCTGCTCCTGGGCCCGCACCTGGCGCCGGCCTCGCGCGAGCAGCTCGCGCGCTGGCTGCAGGCCAACCGCACGGGCGATGCGCGGCTGCGCGCCGGGCTGCCGGCGGCCTGGCGCGTCGGCGACAAGACCGGCAGCGGCGACTTCGGCACCAGCAACGACGTGGCCGTGATCTGGCCGCCGGGCCGGGCGCCCGTCATTGCCAGCGTCTACGTCACGGAGTGCGGCGCCGCGTTCGAGGACCGCAACGCCGCCATCGCCGACGTCGCGCGCGCCCTGCCCGCGGCGCTGGAGGCGGCCTGAGCGTCAGTCCTGGCGCAGGCCGATGCGCCTGGCCACGGCGCCCCAGGTCTTGCTGTCCGCCGCCAGCCGCTGCGCGGTCTGCTCGGGGCTGGCGGCCACCACCTCCTGGTCCGTCAGGCGCAGCCGCTCCACCACGGCGCTGTTGCTCAAGCCCTGGGCCAGGGCGTCGTGCATGGCGTTGACGATGGGCTGCGGCGTGCCGCGCGGCGCGAACAGCACGAGCGAGAAGGTGGCGTCGAAGCCGGGATAGCCGGACTCGGCCACCGTGGGAACCTCCGGCAGCAGCGGCGAGCGCTTGGCGCCCGAGACGGCCAGGGCCACCAGGCGCCCGGAGCGCACGTGCGGCAGCACCGTGGGTGCGGCCAGGAAGCCGCAGTCCACCACGCCGCCGATGATGTCCTGCATGGCCGGCGCCGGTCCCTTGTAGGGCACGTGCGACATGGTGATGCCCGCCACCGAGCTGAACAGCTCGGTGGCCAGGTGCCCCGGCGAGCCCGCGCCGCCGGAGCCGTAGCTCATGGGCTTGTCCTTGGCGCGGCGCACCAGCTCGGTCACGGTCTTCACGCCCAGGCCGGGATGGCACACCAGGGTCTGGCCGAAGCTGCTGGCGCGCATCACCGGCTGCAAGTCCTCCGGCCTGAAGCTCAGGCGCTGGTAGACGTGCGGGTTCACCGTGACGAGCGTGTCGGTGCTCCACAGCCAGGTGTAGCCGTCCGGTGCGGCACGCGCGGCTTCCGAAGCGCCCAAGTTGCCGGCCGCGCCGGGCTTGTTGTCTATGACCAGCGTCTGCTTGAGCAGCGGCTGCATCTTCTCGGCGGCCGAGCGCAGCACGATGTCGCTTGGGCCGCCCGGCGGCAGCGGCACGATGACGCGTATCGGCTTCGCGGGCCAGGCCGCCTGCGCTTGGGCGGCCAGCGGCAGCGCCGCGGCCAGCGCCAGCAGGACGGGCAGGGTGCGCCGGGGGGACAGTGCCATTGGGCGGGCTTGGGCTTGCATCGTCGTCTCCTGGTGTGTGTCGAGGCTGGGGAGCTCAGAAGCTGTGGCGCAGGCCCACACCCAGGGTGCGGGCCGAACCATCGGGGGGCAGGGCGCTGTTGGCGCCTAAAGCGCCCAGGAGGGCGGCGTTGGCGCGGCCGTTGTAGCCGCCGCTGCGGTCTTGCACGCGCGCATGGCGCAGGTAGAGCTCGGTGCGCCTGGACAGGGCGTAGCTCGCGCCCACGTTGAGGTGGTTCGTCCGGCCCTCGGCCTTCACGGCGCCCGTGGCATAGGCATGACCGTTGTCGCGCACCTGGGCCACTTGGGCCACGAGGCTGAGCGCGCCGGCCACCGGCACGCGCACGCCCAAAGCGAAGCCCTGCGTGCGCGCCGTGGCCGCGGAGGGCAGCTCGTTGCGGTGCAACCAGTAGTTGCCGCCCACCTGCACGCTGCCCGCGCGCCAGATTGCGCCCAGGTTGAAGGCCTGTTGCTCGGCCTCGCCGGCCGCCAGCGCCTGGCCGCCCCGGTGGAAGGCCGCGCTGGCGTCCAGATTGCCGGACTGCCAGCGCAGCAGCGCACCCAGGCTGCGCCGGGCGGTGCCGGTCGCGGGGATCCAGCCCGTCGTTGGTCCGGGTGCGACGGCGGCGTTTTCACCCGCGGCCACCGACACCGCGCCGGAGAAGCCGGCCAGCTTGGGCGTCCACCAGCTCACCTGGTTGTCCTGCCGGCTTTGCTCGCCGTTGGAGAGGTACATCGCAAACACCGGGGAGAAGGCGGAGAAGGCGTCGATGTCGCTGCCCTGCATCGAGTAATGAATGGGTGCGTACTGGCGGCCCAGGCGGATTTCCCCAGCTGTGGCCGAGGCCAGGCCGACCCAGGCCTGGCGGCCGAACAGCCGCCCGCCCTGCAACGCCGCGCCGGTGTCGGGAGCGAAGCCGTTTTCGATCACGAAGTGGGCGCTGAGGCCGCCGCCCAAGTCCTCGCCGCCGCGCAGCCCCCAGCGCGAGGCCGCGCTGCCGCCGCTGGAGACGCGGTTCACAGTGGGCTGGCCGGCGATCCGCGCCGATTCGACATACGCATCGACGAGGCCGAAAAGGCTCACGCCGGTCTGCGCCGACGCGGCGCCGGCACCGGCAGCCAGCACCGCGGCGGTGAAGGCGGACTTGTTCATGAAGGGGTCTCCCAGAGTGGGTTGCAGGCGGCCAGGGCCCGGCGGACGGGCCCGCGCGGGCGCCGCCGGATGACAGGCAAGGGCAGGGCGGTGGCGCGTGGGTGGCAGGCGGGCGCCCGCTCACCACTGGCCGAAGAACACGCCGGCCTGCTTGTGGCGGTTGGTGCGGGATTCGACGAAGGCGTCGCTCACGGTGGTGCGGTGCTTGCGGCGGGCCAGGAAGTCCAGCAGTTGTCCCCGCAGCGTCTCGCGCACGCCGGCATGGCTGGCGCTGCGCCCAAGGTCGTGGAACTCCTGCGGATCGGCCTGCAGGTCGTAGAGCTGCTCCGGCGCGTGCAGCCAGTACACGTAGCGCCAGCGTTCGGTACGCAGGGAGAAGGCGCGCGCCTCCTGCGGGCCGACCCCCACGAGCCGCCGCGCCTGCTTGAAGCTGTAGTCCAGCTCGGAATAGACGAAGTCGCGCCACTCCGGCGGCTCCTCGCCGCGCAGCAGCGGGCACAGGCTGCGGCCCTCGATGCGGTGCGTGGGCAGCGCCAGGCCCAGCGCGTCCAGGCAGGTGGGCACCACGTCCACCGCCTCGACGAAGCGCTGCTCGACGCGGCCGCGCGTGGCGTCGGCCTCGCGGCGCGGATCGACCACGATGAACGGGACCTTCTGCACCGTGTCGTGGAACAGCTCCTTCTCGCCCAGCCAGTGGTCGCCCAGGTAGTCGCCGTGGTCGGCGGTGAAGACGATGAGCGTGTCCTGCATCAGGCCGCGCGCCTCCATGTGCTCGAACAGGCGGCCCAAGTGCGCGTCGAGCTGCGCAATGAGGCCCTGGTAGGCCGGGCGCACCGTGCGTATGCAGTCCTCGCGCTGGAAGCTCAGGCTTTCCTCGCTCTGGCGGTAGGCGGCCACCACCGGGTGCTCGTCCTCGCGCTCGGCGGCGCTGCGCTGCACGGGCAGGCATTGGTCGGCCGTGTACATCGCGTGGTAGGGCGCGGGCGCCATGTAGGGCCAGTGCGGCTTCACGTAGCTCAGGTGCAGCACCCAGGGCTGCTGGCCCATGCGGTCCATGAAGCCCATGGCCTGGTCGGTCATGAAGGCGGTTTCGGAGTGCTCCTCGCGCACCCGCGCGGGCAGGTGCACGTTGCGCATGTGCCAGCCGCTGACCACGCGCCCCTGCGCATCCACGCCGGAGATGACGTAGTCGCTCCACGGGTCGGCGCTGTCGTAGCCCTGCGCGCGCAGGAAGGCGGGATAGCCGCTCTCGTTGCCGGGCGGGTGGTGGCCGTCGTAGCGGTCGATCTCCGTGAAGCCGCCGCGCTCCAGGAAGGTGCCCAGCGCCGACTGCCCGTCCAGCGCCAGGCGGGCCAGCCCCTCCTGGTCGGCCATGACGTGGGTCTTGCCGGCCAGGGCCAGCGTCCGCCCGGCGCCCTTGAGGTACTCGCCCAGGGTCACTTCGCCCACGGGCAGCGGCACGCGGTTCCAGGTCGCGCCGTGGCTGATGGGGTAGCGGCCCGTGTAGTAGCTCATGCGGCTGGGTCCGCACACGCCGCTGTTGACGAAGGCGTTGGCAAAGCGCACGCCGCGGCGGGCGAGGGCGTCCAGGTTGGGCGTGCGCAGGTAGGGATGGCCGCTGCAGCCGAGATGGTCCCAGCGGAGCTGGTCGGCCATGATGAAGAGGATGTTGCGAGCGCTTGACATGCCTCAACTCTAGGAACGCGACAATCGATTGTTGAAATCAACCGATGTAGGCAATGACCCTGAGCCGCCAGGCCGAGCGCCTCGATGAAGTGCTGAACTACCGCCTGACGCGGCTCATCGCGCTCAGCGGTGCGCCGGTGATCAGGCTGTGCGAGGGGCGCTACGGCATATCGCGGCGCGAGTGGCGGCTGCTGGCCCATCTGGCGGCCCAGGGGCCGCTGTCGCCGTCCGACCTGGCCGAGCAGATCGCGCTGGATCGGGCCCGCACCTCGCGCGCCATAGGCAGCCTCGCGGTCAAAGGATTCATTCAGCGCGTGGCGCTGCCCGGCGACAGGCGCCGCGCGCTGGTGGCCCTGAACGACAAGGGGCAGGCCCTGCACGCCGAGCTATTCCCGCAGGTGGCCGAACTCAACCGCCGGCTGCTGCAGGCGCTGGACGACGGGCTGCTCCAAAGCCTGGATGCCATGCTGCAGCGCCTCACCGAGCAGGCGGGCCAGCTCAACCACAGCTTTGCCACCGAGGTGCGCGCCGACAGGCACCGCGGCGGCGGCGGACGGCGCGGTTAGGCGGCCGGCGCGCCGGCTCGCAACCGCGTCCGCTCTAGAAGCTTCAAAGCGCTGCGAGCGCTGTGCCTGGCCGCTGTACCGTACAGCACCCTCCGGTGCGCAGCGGGTGCTGTACCGTACAGCACCGTCCACGGCGCAAGGGGTGCTGTACCGTACAGCACCGTCCACGGCGCAAGGGGTGCTGTACCGTACAGCGCCCATCTCGCTGTTCGGCCAGCCAACGCTTGTTCAGGCCGACTCTGACCGGCACCAGGTACCGCCGGCCGTCCTAAGTGCTTGTCGGCCTTGACTTCACCGTTCGGCTACCACGACAAAAGCAAAATGCTGGCACTTTCTTTTATAGAAGATTATGGATGCTTATCTGCCTTAAACCTAGTTTCCAGGAACAGTCGGATCTCTTGTGCCAGCCACGCCCGCAGCACGGCGATCTTCGGGTCGTTGCCCGCGCCGACGCGGTAAACCAGGTCGTAGCCACGCTCGGCTTGCAGCCGGACGTCGGGAAAGGGCGCCACGAGCCGGCCTGCGGCAAGGTCGTCTGACACCAGCGAGCTGCGCCCAAGGGCCACGCCCTCGCCGCGGATCGCCGCCTCCACGGCCATGCTGCCGTGGCTGTAGGCCGGGCCTTGCCGCGCACGGTGGCTGCGCTCGACGCCCGCGCGCGCCAACCACTGCGCCCAATCGGCCAGCATGCGGTCCTCGTGCAGCAGCGTGCAACCCAGCAGGTCCGCCGGCGCGGCCAGGCCACCGGTCAACGCGCGGTAGGCCGGGCTGCAAACCGGCGTCCTGCTGACGGCCGTGACCAACCCCAAGGGCTTGCTGTTCTTCAGCGCGCTGCTGCCGCAGTTCATCGACCCGCAGCGCAGCCTCGTCGTGCAGTTCGCCGTGATGGCGGCCACCTACACGGCCACGGAGTTCGCCACCGAGTACGCCTTGGCCAGCGCGGCGTACCGCATCCGCCCATGGCTTGCGCGCATGGGGCGGCGCTTCAACCGCACCTGCGGTGGCGTGTTTATCGCCATCGGCGCGGCGTTGCCGCTGCGCGGTTGACGCTCGGGTCACCATGAGGCTGCTGGACGTCGGGCACGTCCAGTTTCCAAAGGCATGACCTGCTGTCGATTTATACCCGGGTGTTATTGACAGCAGATTTTTACCCGGGCAA
Source organism: Azohydromonas lata NBRC 102462 (assembly GCF_001571085.1). Taxonomy (GTDB): domain Bacteria; phylum Pseudomonadota; class Gammaproteobacteria; order Burkholderiales; family Burkholderiaceae_C; genus Azohydromonas; species Azohydromonas lata. The sequence goes on along the minus strand of NZ_BCTC01000006.1, from coordinate 85,873 downwards.
AATCCATGGCATGGAGCAAACCATGGATCAGACCTACACCGCCTTTGTCGAGGGACGCCACGTGGCCACCGGGCCTTTGCACGAAGTGGCCGTGGCGGTGCTGCGTGTTCAGCAAGCGCAGCCCACTGTGAACCCGCTCGTGTTCAGCGATGCGAGCGGCCGCGCGGCCGACCTGGACCTGCGCGGCGGCGAGCACGCCGTGGCGGCGCGCTACGCCGTGGCCGAGCCGGCGCAGGTTCCCAAGGGCCGTGGCCGTCCGAAGCTGGGCGTGGTCGCGCGCGAAGTGACGCTGCTGCCGGAGCACTGGGAGTGGCTGGCTGCGCAACCGGGCGGCGCTTCCGTGGCCCTGCGCAAGCTCGTCCACGAAGCACGCCGCAGCGGTGCCGACCGGGACCGCGCCCGGCAGGCGCGGGATCGCGTGTATCACGCGATGTCGGCGCTCGCGGGCGACCTGGCCGGTTTCGAGGAGGCCTCGCGCGCGCTGTACGCGGGCGACACCGAGCGGCTGCGGGCGCAGATGGCCCCCTGGCCCGCCGACGTGCAGGCCTACGTGCTGCGCTTGGCCGAGCCCGCAGCGGGCTGAGCCGCCGTTTCCCTTTTTCTTGAGCCAGTGGGCCGCTTGACGGTCCAGGCACCGCGCTGGGCGTGCGCCGGGACCAGCAGGCATGTCCCGGCCTGTCCTGCCACCTCGCAGGCCGTCATCACCATCGAAAGGAATTCAGATGAACGATTCCATCTCCCCGGCGTCGCGCTCGGCGCGGCGCGCGGCGGCACGGCAGGCGCGCGACGCCTTTCCACCCATGGGCGTGTATGCCATCCGCGACCGGGAAAGCGGGCAGGTGCTGTTGGGCGCCAGCCGCAACGTGCACGCAGCGCTCAACCGTGCCCGCTTCGAGTTGCGCATGCGCTCGCATCCCAATCGCACGCTGCAGGCCGGGTGGGACCGCAGCGGCGCCGAGCGCTTTGTGTTCGAGGTGCTCGAACTGGTGAAGGAACGCGACGACCCGGACTTCGACTACGCCAGCGAACTGCAAGCGCTCAAGGACTTTCATCGCCTGGCGCTGGCCGAGGCGGCGGGAGCAGAACATGCATGACCCCTCGCCGCAGGCCTGCTTGGAGAAGCGACTGGAGCGGCGTCTGGAGCAGGCCGCCCTGGGCAGGCGGCCCGCCCAAGGTCAGTCGCTGCCCGCAGCAGCGGCCAGCGCCTTGTAGTCCGTCTTGCCGCTTTCAGTGAGCGGCAGCGCCTGCAGCCACTTGAAGCGGCCGGGCAGCATGTAGGCCGGCAGGGTGCGGGCCAGTTGCTCCCGCAACGTCGATGCATCCAGAGGCTGCGGCCCGGTCCAGCAGCAGACCAGCCCGGTGGCGGCGCCCGCAGGCGCGGGCTCGGCAACGACGGCTGCCTGCGTGACCCCTTGCAGCGACAACACTGCCAACTCCACCTCCTGCAGCTCGATACGGTAGCCCTTGATCTTGACTTGCCTGTCGGCGCGGCCGAGGTAGCACAGGCCCCAGCGCGGATCATCGCGCACGAGGTCACCGCTGCGGTACCAGCGCTGCCCGCCGATCGTTGTGAAGGCACGCAGGTCCTGCGCGGGCTGATTCCAGTACGCCGAGCAAACCTGGCTGCCGGCCAGCATCAGTTCGCCTGCGGCGCCCGGCGATGGTGCGTGACCTTGCTCCTCACACAGCAGCACCTGCTGGTCTTTGAACGGCTGGCCTATGGGCACCACCTCCGGCAAGGGCTGGGACAGGTCGATGGGGAAATGGGTGAAAGCCACCGTCGCTTCAGTGGGGCCGAACAGGTTGACCAGCTGTGCGTGCGGCGCCGCCTGCTGCAGCCCGCGAGCCACGCTCAAAGGCAAGGCCTCACCACCCAGAAAAACCAGGCGCAGCGTGGGCAAGCTGCCGGGCTTGAGCAGCCCCTTGGCTTGTGCCATGGCCACGGATGAAGGCACCGCCAGCAGCGAGGTGACGCCAAGCTCAGCTGCGTAGCGCGGCCACATGAGCGCCGCGCGTGTGGGCACGACGCACAAGGTCGCCCCGACCCACCAGGCGCCCACCCATTCATGCACCGAGGCATCGAAAGACAGCTCAGCCAGTTGCGCGACCCGGTCATGCGAATGCAGCGGGTAGCACTGTCCCAGGTTTTCCAAATAAGCCGACAAGTTCCGGTGCGTGACCGGCACGCCCTTGGGCTCGCCGGTACTGCCCGACGTGAAAATCACATAGGCCAGCGCCTCGCCGTCCAGCGCCGCGCAGGGTGCAGGCCATGAAGGCCCGGATGCCGCCCAAAGGCTGCGGCTGGCCAAGCCATCAGTGCGCCCGGCCAGCACGGCCACGACACCGGCGAGCTGCAGCATGCGCTGCGCGCGCTCCGGCGGCACCTTGGTGCCGATGGGCACGTAGGCCGCCCCGGCCCTCCAGAGGCCCAACATGTGCACGAAGTCTTCTGCACCGCGCTCGCCCACCACCGCAACGCGGTCGTTGGGGCGCACGCCGCGCACGCGCAGCGCGTCGGCCACGCCACCGGCTCGCGTCCACAGCTCATCAAAGGTCAGATGCCTGCCGTCGGCCACCAGCGCCACCCGCCCCGGCTGCGCCCGCGCCACCGACTCCAGCCGCGCCAGCAACGGGCTCACCGCCGGCTCCGAGCCATGCGAATGGCGCGGACCAAATCGCCCACGCTGCGAATGGCATCGATCTCGGCGAAGCGGAATTCAATGCCCCAACGCGCCTCGCAGGCCAGCAGGATCTCCACGTTCGCCATCGAGTCCCAGCGCTCATGGTCCCCGGTGACCATCTGCGGCTCAAGCGTCAACGCGGGTGCCATCAATACCTCGCGAAAAATCTCCTCGACGCCGGCCTCCACGCCATCTTCGTTGTGTCCGCAGCTTTGCATTCCAGCGCTGCTCATCGCTTGAAAGCTCCGGGGACAAAATGGTCGTAGGCAGCGGCCACAATGCGATCCCACTCGTCAAAGCAGGTGTGGGGCATGTTGTTTGACAGGTATCCCACCACGCGGCACGGCGAAACCACGCTCACGCTGCCCCCAGGGTGCTGGGCGTCCGCCCGGACCACGAACAAGAATCGCCGCGCGCCCAGCGCGCGCATGGCGTCCTCCACGGCTTGCATGTCGGCCGTGGCCAAAGGACCATCGTCCTTGCGCACGAAAATCTTGTGGCCTGCCTGGGCTTCTTCCAGAAACTTGCGCGCCAGAAAAGTCTGGCGCTTGACCAGCTTGGCCAGGAAAGCATCGGGCGAAATGTCGCCGCGCCGCACGCCGGTGTGCGATGCCGTGCCGTATCGCGACTCGTTGAGAAAATATTCCACGTCGGCATTGCCGCCCAACGAATAGTGTTCTGGCGCATCGAAACCCTGCAGGCGGTCGGCCAGGAGTCTCACCAGTTCAGGCAGCTTGACGCTGGTCCACCTGAATAACGACAGCGGCTCTGCACCGCGTTTGCGCTGCACAAAACCGAATTCGCAATTATTTCCCAGCGCAACAAACTGCTCGTAGATATAGCGGAAGTTATAAGCCTCGGGCAAACCGACGTTGCCCAGCCCAAGCAAATCTTGTTTGTCGAGTTGCGCCAGCTCTGCGGGGTCGTGCAAGGACAACAGCTTGGCACGGACCTCTTCCAATATCGAGTTGTATGACGCGCCTTGCACACGGCGTTGAGCACGTATGTCTGCCAGCGCTGCAAGCGTCGGCGCAGGTCCCTGCAGCGTAATCATCAGGTTCAGCCAAACGCTCAACAGCCCCGCCTCATGCGGCAGCTGCGCCAGCGTGCGGGAGACAAGATCGAAGGCTCCTCGCGCGTCTCCCGCACCCGCCATACAACGGGGCCGGCTGCACAGTGCCGCCAAGTGGCCGGGGTTGATGGCCAGCACGCGCTCCCATATCACCAGCGCTTGCGTGTAACGGCCCAGGCTCTGATGGCAGTGCGCCTCGATTTCAAGCACTTCGAGGTCGCTGCGAAGCAAATCCGGCAGCCTCAGGATACGGTCCAGCGCCTCCTGAGGCTTCCACGCATCCCGCAGCGCTCGCAACTCGTCTACAGGGGCCTGCAGTTGTGCCAGGAAGTCAAAGTTGAAGTCGAAATTCATAGTCCGAATAGACCTATGTTGAGGCAGCAAAGGCTACAAAAACATTCCCGCGATAGCCTTTCAGGCAGCCTTCAAACTGCGAAATTCATTGAACAAAACACAATTTGTGCACAACGCCTATGGATACCTGGTTTCTGTGGAACTATCGAATGACACACCACGTCTAGGATCCGAGGGTAGGCGGCCAAGGCATAGAAACCAGCACAATCTGTGCTTTTCAATGAAAATAAATCAATTGGCCGGTGGGCTGGCCGCTCCTGAAGAATGGAAGAAACCTGCCAGCTGCAAATTGCGCTGTGAGATATCCAAGATGCGGGCGGTGGTTTCGCTGCGATGGTGGGAGAGATAGGAAAAATAGTAGGGAACCAGCGGCAGCTCGGGTTTGGGCCTGAGCACTTTGACCGCATTGGCGAGGACATACGGTCTTGCAATAGAGGCCGGCAGCACCGCGATGGCATGTCCCGATACGACCAGCGAAACCATGAGCGAGAGCGAGTTGCACGCGCTGTAGTCCTCGAAGGCGTAGCCTTCTGAGGCGAGCCATCGCGACGCCGAGGCGTGCAGCGTCGAGGGTGGCGCATTGGACACGATGCGATGGCTCAGCGCATGGGCCGGCAGGAAAGCATCGCCAGCGGGCACCATGAGGTCCACGGGCGCCACCCACTGGTGCTCGGTGAGGCCCAGGAACTGGCTTGTCACGTCCGGTTGGCTGCTTTGCCCGGTGTGCAGGGCCACATCGAGCTCGTGGTGGTTGATTTTTTCCAGCAACTGGGCCCCGCCGCCAACCGTGAGGTCGACTCGCAGCGCGGGGTAGCAATCTTTGAGGTCCTTGAGTATCTGCGGCATGCCCACCGTGGCGCAGGACTCGTCCACGCCGATGCGGATCAGGCCGGTGATGGTGCGCCGCAAGTCCAGCCGCGCCATCTCCTGTGCGGAGGACATGACGCGCTCCGCATAGACCAGCACGTTGCGGCCCAGCTCCGTGACCACCAGCCGCTGGTGCTGCCGCTCGAACAACTGGATGCCCAGCTCCTCTTCCAGATCACGGATGCGATGGGACACCGCCGGCTGCGTCAAATGAAGGTGCCGCGCCGCCGCGTGCACCGTGCCAAGACGGGCGGTCCACACGAAAGCCGCCAGTTGGTGCAGGGTGAAGCGCATTGATTAGAAATCCGAATCAACGATGCACAGAATTTATCAATATCTGTAAAGAGGCCGCCTTCATACCATTTCTTCCATCCAACAAGGGCGACGTACCAAATGAGTGGAATTGAACTGGGCACCCTGCCGGCGCGATGCGACCTGGCACTCCTCGCGACCCTTTGCGAGGCCGAGCCCGCGACCATCGGCCATTTCCATGACCTCGGCTTCCTGCACCGGCGCATTCGCGCGGTGGCCGGCACCAGGCGAACCGCGGGCGTGGCCGTCACCGTTCGTTGTGAAGGCAACGATGGTTCCATCCTTCACCACGCGCTCGGGCAGTTGCGGCCCGGCGACTTCCTGGTGGTCGATCGTGCGGGCGACGAGGCCGTGGCCTGCCTGGGCGGTGCAAGCGCCCTGGCCGCGCAACTGCGCGGTGCGGCCGGTGTCGTGGTGGACGGCTGCGTCACCGACATCGACGAGCTGCGCCAGATTGGCTTGCCGGTCTGGGCTTGCGGGCTGAGTGCGCGCACCACCCGAAGCGGCGGCGCGGCGGGCAGCTTCTGCCGGCCGGTGCAGTGCGGCGGCGTGCAGGTGAGCGCGGGCGACCTGGTCCTGGCGGACGAAAACGGCATCCTGGTCATGTCGCCGCACGAGGCCCGCGGCCTGGCCGAGCGGGCCATCGAGATGCAGCGGGCCGAGCAGTTGACCCTGGGCCGGCTGCGCGCGGGCGAAAGCTACCCGGCCATCTTGGGCACCGCGCTGCGCGGCGAGGAGGTGCAGGCATGAGCCCGAGCAATACGCAGACCCTGCCCATGGCGTTCCCGCCGATTGCCGAGCTGGCGCGCGCCCTGCGGTCAGGGGAAACCACGTCCGTGGCCCTGACGCGCGAGTGCCTGAACCGCATCGAAGCGCACGACGGCCACTTGCACAGCTTCATCGAGGTCTACGCGGCAGAGGCGCGCGCCGCCGCCGCGCAGGCCGACCAGGACATTGCCGCAGGCCGCTGGCGCGGCCCGCTGCACGGAATTCCCGTGGCGCTCAAGGACCTGATCGACGTGCAAGGCCGGCCCACCACGGCCGGATCGCCGCTGCTGCACGCCAACGTGGCCCATGAAGATGCCGAGATCGTCCAGCGCATCCGTGCGGCAGGCGGCATCGTCATCGGCAAGACGCACATGGTGCAGTTTGCGCTGGGGGCCTGGGGCACCAACGCGCACATGGGCACGCCGCGCAATCCGGCCGGCAGCGCCGACGACACCCTGGTGCCCGGCGGCTCCAGCAGCGGCTCGGCCGTGGCGGTGGCGGCCCATCTCGTGCCCTGGGCGGTCGGGTCGGACACCGGCGGCTCCGTGCGCGTGCCCGCGGCCTTTTGCGCGATCGTGGGCTTCAAGCCGACCATCGACGCGTTGCCGCGCAAGGGCGTGTACCCACTGAGCGACACGCTGGACAGCCTCGGGGTGCTGGTGTCTTCGGTAGACGATGCGCGGCAGTGTGCGATGGCGCTGCACCTGGACGTCGCCGCAGGCGAGCCGGCCGGCATGCGCATCGGCTACCTGCAAGACGACGAGCTGGCGCCGCTGGAGCCCGCCGTGGCGCAATGCCTTGCACACAACCTGAAGGCTCTGGAGGGCGCGGGCTTCACGCTGGTGCCTTTCAAGTTCCCCGCGGCGCTGGCGGCCTTCAAGGCGGTGACCAACGCCATCATGATCGCGGAAGGTGCCGCCGTGAACGACCGCTTCCTGGACGACCCCGCGTTGCCGATCGATCCGTCGGTGCGGCCGCGCTTCATCGATGCCAGGTCAACCACGGTCGTCGAGTACCTGAAAGCCCGGGACACCGCGGTCCGCTGGCAGCAGCAGTTTGCCCAGGAGATGGCGCGGCTGGAGCTGAGCGCCATCGCGATGCCGGTGACCGCCGGCCCCGCGCCGCGGATCGAGGAGGTGGACCACAACCTGGCGCCGGTGCACTTCACGCGACCGGTCAACCTGCTCGCCCTGTGCGGCATCTCGGTGCCGGCAGGGCAGGACGGGCGTGGCCGCCCCATCGGCCTGCAACTGGTCGGCCGGGCCGGCCACGACTTCGCGCTGCTGGACGTCGCAGCGCAGGTCGAGGCGGCGCTGTGCGCCAGCCTCGACAACACGCCAATTTGCGCTTGATGCAAACAGGAGCAACGACCATGCTGAAGAAAGCGCTCATCGTGCTGCTGGCCTGCGGCGCGCAGCTCACGCTGGCCCAGGACTATCCCGGCAAGCCCGTGAAGCTCATCGTGCCGTTTCCGCCGGGCGGCAGTGTGGACATGGTGGCCAGGCTGGTGGGCAAGAGCCTGCAGGACTCGCTCAAGCAGCCCTTCCTGGTGGAAAACAAGCCCGGCGCCTCGGGCAACATCGGTGCAGCCTTCGTTGCCAACGCGGCACCCGACGGCTACACGCTGCTCGTGGGCAGCGCCGGGGTCTTCGCAGCCAACCAGTACCTGTATGCCAACCCGCCCTTCGACCCGCAAAAGGCTTTCGCGCCCATCATGCGCATCGTGGACCAGCCCAACATCCTGGTGGTGAGCCCGCAGTCGCCGGCGCACAGCGTCAAGGAGCTGGTGGCGATGGCCAAGGCGCAGCCGGGCAAGGTCAGCTTCGGCAGCGCCAGCGTGGGTTCGGCCCAGCACTTCTCGACCGAGATCTTCATGCAGCAGGCCGGCGTGGAAATGCTGCACGTGCCGTACAAGGGCGGTGCTCCCGCGCTCAACGACCTCATGGGCGGACAGATCGACATGTTGTTCGACACGTCGCCCACCGCGCTGCCCTACGTCAAGAGCGGCAAGCTGCGCGCGCTCGCCATCACCAGCAGCCAGCGCTCGCCGCTCCTGCCGGACGTGCCCACCATGAAGGAAGCCGGCTTTCCCGCCTTCGAGGTGGTGACGTGGACGGGCATCGCGGCGCCGGCCGGGACACCCAGGCCCGTCATCGACAAGATCAGTGCGGCCATCCGCACGGCACTGCAGGGCAACCTGAGCCGCCAGCTTGCCGAGACCTCGCTGATTCCCGTGGGCGACTCGCCCGAGGCCTTCCGCGAGTTCATCCGCAAGGACGCCCAGGGCTACGAAGCGCTGGTCAAGTCGGCGCACATCACGCCGCAGTAAGCGGCAATCCCCTTCCTCCCTGTGTCGCCCCTCCAAGGGGGCGCGATCACGCCTGCCTGATTGGATGCACATGAAGACCGTACTGCTCTCCCTGTTCTCGGCTGCCTCACTCCTGGCGTGCAGCGCAGCGCATGCCGGCGACTATCCGGACCGGTTCGTCCGCATCGTGGTGCCGTATCCGGCCGGCGGCGCTTCCGATGCCGTTGCGCGCATGGTGGGCCAGCGGCTCGGCCAGCGCCTGAAGCAGCCGGTCGTGGTGGAGAACAAGCCCGGAGCCACCGAGCAGATCGGGGCCAGCTACGTCGCCAAGTCGGCACCCGACGGCTACACGCTGCTGCTGGCCTCGACCGCGGGACTGTCCGTCAATCCCACGCTCTACAAGGGCCGGCTGCCCTATGACCCGGAGAAGGACTTTGCGCCCATCGCCATGGTCGTGACGCTGCCCAGCGTGGTCATGGTCAACCCCAGCCTGCCGGTGAGATCCTTCAACGAGCTGCGGGCCTACATCAAGGCGTCGCCGCAGCCGATGAGCTACGCGTCCAGCGGCGCGGGCAATCCCAGCCATCTGGGCATGGAGCTTTTCAAGCGGGTGGCGGGCGTGGAGCTCACGCACGTTCCCTACAAGGGCGGCGCGCCGGCGCTTCAGGACGTGATGTCCGGCCAGGTCCCGGTGATGATGGCGATCGGCCCCGAGTCCATGCCCATGGCAAAGGCCGGCAAGCTGCGGGCGCTGGCGATCACCACGTCCAAGCCGTCACCGGCCTATCCAGGGTTGCCCACCGTGTCGGAGAGCAGCGGCTTTGCCGGCTTCGAGCTGCTGCACTGGTTCGGCCTGCTGGCGCCGGCGCACACGCCGGACGCAGTGGTTGCCATGCTCAACAAGAACGTCAACGAGATCCTGAACGAACCGGAGATGAAGGCCAAGCTGGTGGAGATGGGCCTGGAGATCGAGGGCGGAGCGCCTCAGAAGCTCGCCGACACAATGAAGCGCGACCGCCTGAAATGGGAAAAAGTCATCGCGGACGCCAACATCCGGCTCGACTGATGAACCGCACGCACGATTCGCAAGCTCGTATGGAAACGCACATGGTATTCGGTGGAACGGGCATCCTGATGTCCTCGATGCAGGTCCTCGCGCAAGAGGAGGACGACTTCAACCTGTGGTTCGACACGGAGCACCTGGCCGAGCGCGTGGCGATCCCGGGCTTCCTGGAGGCACGGCGCTACGAGTCGCTCAGCACGCCGGTGCGGTACCTGCAGATCTACAACGCGGTGGATTTCGAGGCCCTGGACAGCGCGCCCTACCGTGCAGCACTGGCCCATCAGACGCCGTGGTCCCTCCATCACATCACCCGCTTCATCGCGCCGACCCGGGTGGTCGGGCGCCTGGTGCACAGCCGTGGCCAGACGCGGGGCGCCGGCGTGGCGCTGGTTCGGCTGCGGCCCAAGGAAGGCGCCCGCATGATGCCCAGCCTGGAGCCCTATCTGCGGATGCTCGACGTGCCTGGCGTGGTCTGCGCTCATTTCGTCGAAGGAGATCCGGAGCTGTCCAAGCCGGTGACGGTCACGGGCGCTCATCCCGGCAGCGGTGACGACTACATCATCTTCGAATGTGCTGGCGCCGACGTGGCCCAGCGGGTCGCCAGCCAAATGGACCAGCCCAGCAGCAGCTATGGCGAGCTGGTGGAGGTCGCGGCGTACCGCTTGCGCACAGACCTGACCGCCTACGCTCTTGCTCGAACAAGGCAGGACCAGGCCTGTCCCCATCGAGGGTAGGACGCGCCATGCCGGCCAACGGCAGGCGGCTCAAATCAGCACGGCACCCCAATGCGGGTAATCCTTGACGGGCCGCGCGAGATGGACCCAGGCCGCCGCTTCCGTGACGGTGTTCCACATCAGCCAGGCCGGATCGTCAGGGCCGCTGACCGGCGCCCAAATCTCGTCGTCGATGAGGCGCGTGATGGTGAAGCCGGCGCCGTCCTCGAGCTCCTGCACGTCGATCTGGCCGGTAGACAGGTGGGGACCAAAGCCGTAGCGGCTGGGCCGAGAAGAAAACTTGATGCTCATGGGCGGGCTCCTTCTGGTGCGTCAATGCCGTGTCATGGCTTGCCGGTCGGGCGCTGCAGACCCGTTCAGGCCAGGGCGGATTCTTCAGCGACCGCTGCGTCCGCCGAGGCTTGAGCCTTGCGGGTGCCCTTGGCCATGTACATGCGCTTGTCCGCGGCGTGCAGCAAGGCGTCTATGTCCTGGCCATCCTCGTGCAGCATGGCGACGCCGACGGAGGCGCCGACGCACACTTCCACGTTCGGGGCAAGCTGGATGGGCCGACACAGGCGTGCGCAAGTGCGCTGTGCGATGGCCGCAGCCTCCTGGCGGGAGGCCACGCAGGGCAGCACGGCGATGAACTCGTCGCCGCCGACGCGCGCCACGGCGTCGCCACTGCGGAATTGCTGCTGCAGCCGCTGCGTGATGGCCTTGAGCACCTGGTCGCCTGCGTCGTGGCTGTAGTGGTCGTTCACCAGCTTGAAGTCGTCGAGGTCAAAGGCAAGCACCGCGATACCGGCTTCTCCAGGGCCCTTCGTGGCCATCTTCGCCAACCACTTGTGCAAACCGCGCCGGTTGAGCAGGCCGGTCAGCGGGTCCAGCAGGGCCGCGTCCTGCAGCTGGTCGACTTCCTGCTGGCCCAGGCGGATGAGCTGCCCCGAGTACCGCATCGTCCAGAACATGATGGCGACGAAGGCGCCGCCGACGGTCAGGAGCAGGGCCTCGCTCAGGCTCCTGCGCTCTTCCTCGACGGTGCGCCGGGCGGCCAGGAGATCCCGCTCGGTCGTTTCAATCTGGTCCAGCACGGTCCTGAGCCCGGCCGTGATGTCCAGTCTTGTCTGCGCGATGGTCATCTCCCGCAGCGTTTCCGGCCCTTGCTGCTGGGCGATGTCGGCGGACGCAAGGTAGATGCTCATGACCTCGTCCAGCTCCTTCATCACCAGCTGGACCCGCGGGCCTTGCAGGGCGTCGGCAGTCGTCAGCGCCTGCAGCCGGGCAGCCGCTTCCGTTGCGCTTGCCGCGGACTTCCTGACGCGCGGCAGCATGTCCTTGGAGGCATACATGCCATAGCTGCGCAGCCACACCCCGGCGCGCAGCGAATTGGTGCGCACTTGCTCGATCTCATTGAGCACCTCGTGCGAGTGATCCACCGCCTGGCCAGCGGCCTTGTATTGCAGGAGGACGGCGTACAGCGCCGCGCCCAAGCCAATGACCAACAGCAAGGCCGCGAGCTGTGTGAGCCGCAGGATGCGGGCGATTTTGTACAGCATGTGCATATGGGCCATCGACGGCAAACAAGCGCAGCAGGCCCCAGATCGTTTGTTTTCAAAGGCGATGTACAACGCTTTGAGCCGCAAAGCATGGCGAAAACGATGCGCCGCCTTCGGCGCCCTGCAACTGCCGACCTCAAGCGTGAATTACGTCATGGACGCGCAGGCCCTGCGTCCGGCCACGGCCATGTGAACCGAGATATTGCGCAGCGCTTTTTTCCTGCGGTCACGCCGTTCGGGCCGCCTGTGTCCGCACGCTGTGCGCCAGCGCTTCGCGCCGTGAAGGGCGCGCGGCCGCGGGCCTTCGGGAAGCAAGGGCAGGTCTTCCGGGAGATGCCGTGGGCGAACCTGCTGCCTCCCCACGAGGAGACGCTCATGAAACTGCTTTTGGGCACCTTGCTGGCCGTCGCGTCCATTCCCGCCATGGCCGAGGCCTCGGCCACCGCCAGCCTCACCGAGCTGCGCTACGAGCTGGTGGACCTGGACCCCAACGACGGCATCACGCCCACCGTGAAGTTCACCGGCCAGTCCCTGGTCCGCGTCAAAAGCGGGGGTTACTGCACCGGTTGCAAGGACTTTGGCAGCTTCACGGAGCCGGCCAGCGTCAGCTTCCCCAACGGCTCGGCCGCGGCGTCGCAGGCGGGACTGTCCGCCTTCAGCCAGTCCGGCAGCTTCGGCTTCACGGCGGAAAGCCTCCCGTACCTGGGTTCGGACCGCTACCAGCTCAAATCCATAGCCATCTACCAGGGTGCGCTCGGCATGCCGCTGTTCCAGTTGTCCGCGCACACCGGGCTGCGCATCACCGGGCAGTACACGCTGGATGCCGAAGTCGACCCCTACCGCAACCCCTCGCCCCTGCTGCGCGGCCTGGAATACGGCACCGCCAGCGTGTTCTTCTCCTCCCGCTTCATCGACGGGGACGACGCCTTGCGCTCCATCACGGCGAAGTCCGACTGGCACTCCCCCGCGGACAGCGCGCACGAGAGCGGGGAAATCTCGGTGCTGATGCGCAACGACCTGAGCCACCAGGCGACGCTGTGGGGCAAGTGGGGCGTGATCGCCTCGTCCGCCGTGCCGGGCGTCCCCGAGCCCTCGACCTATGCGCTGATGCTGGCCGGCCTGGCCCTGGTCGGCGTCACGGCACGGCGGCGGCAGGAGCGGCGCGAACGCTGACGCGGCAGGCCCAGCGGCGCGGTGCGCCAAATGTCAAGTTGAGCCGCTGGTTTTGCGCCGGATGCACTGATGTAGCGGGTTCGTGCCTTGCTGCGACCATGTCTTGCCAGTCGCTGGCGCTGCTGCGCTCTTCAGCGCAGTCCCGGCCACCAGAAGTACGGGCCGGGCCACGGAAGTTCGTTCCATCAGTTCAGGAGACCGCAAATGAAAGCCACAACTGCAATCCTGAGAGCGCTCCTGGCGGCCGCCCCGGCAGCCCTGTATGCGGGCGCGGTGCTTGCGCACGTGGGCAACCTCGACGGCCGGATGACGGGCGGGGGCTCCTTCTTCTGCAACGGCGTGCGCATCACGCACGGCTTTACCTTGCATTGCAAGGAAGGAGAGAGGCCCAACCGGCTGGAGATCAACTTCAGCGGCGGCAACCACTTCCACCTCACGGAGCTCACCGACGTCAATTGCCTGGACAACCCGGCGCTGGACCCCGGCCAGCCGGTGGTGAGATTCGACACCTTGGTGGGCAGCGGCGTGGGCACCTACAACCAGGAGCCGGCCACCATCGAGCTGGCCTTCACCGACGCGGGCGAGCCCGGCGGCACGGTGGGTTCATTCCCTCATGACGTGGCGGCCTTCTCCATCACGCTGGTCGGAGAAACCAAGCCCGTCATTGCCTGCGGCAAGACCCAGACGGATCCGCCCAGCGGGCCGCCGCTGCGTCAGGGCAACCACCAAGCGCATCCTGCGATCAACAAGCCTTGACGGAACTGGCCGGGCCCAAGGGGAGCCGTACCCACGGCTTGGGTCTGGCAGCACGCCGACTGTCACCGGAGTGTGAACTCCCGGGATGGACCGCTGCAGGGGTGGACATGGTCTGACGATAGTCAAACCACCACCCCAAGAAAGCAGGCTGGCCGCTTCCATCAGCACGACGTACGCCACTTGAGGTTCCAGGGGGTTGCTGCCCACGGCAGCGGCGGCCATCGCCCATGCCGGCAACGGTGAAGCCTTGGCTTGCCGACGTGGGCCGCTCCCTGGAGGCCCTTGCCGAACGACCATGCGGCTGGACTGTCGTCACACGGGGCCACCGGTGACGCAGCGGGCAGGCACGAAAACAATGCCGTCACTCGAATTTCTCCAGCCCGCCTACGACCTTCGCGGCGTCGCCTTGTCGGTGCTCGTCGCCATCCTCGCCTCCTACGTCTCGCTGGACCTGGCCAAGCGCGTGCAAAAGCGCGATCTCTACCTGCGGCTGTTCTGGACGACGGGAGGCGGCATCGTGATGGGCACGGGCGTGTGGGCCATGCACTTCGTCGGCATGCTCGCCCTGCAGATGCCCATGGAAGTCGGCTACGACCACTTCATGACCTTGTTGTCGTGGGCCTGCGCCGTCTCCACCTCTGCGCTGGCGCTGTTCATTTCTTCGCGGCCCCGCCTGGGCTGGCGCCTGCTGGTCTCGGGCGGCTTCGTCATGGGCGTGGGCATTTGCGCCATGCACTACATCGGGATGGCGGCGCTGGTGCTGGCGCCCGGCATCGTGTGGAACGGCACGCTGGTGGTGTGCTCGGCGCTGGTCGCGTTCGCCGCGTCCGCCGTTGCCTTGTCGATATTCTTTCGCGTGCGCGTGCTCAACGGCCGCCAGGCCCAAGGGGCCCAGATCGGCGCCGCCCTGGTGATGGGCCTGGCGATCAGCGGCATGCACTACCTCGGCGAAGCGGCGGCCAACTATCCGCTGAACGCGGTCTGCCTGAGCGCGCAAGCGCTGCATGGCGAGGGCCTGCATACCGTCATCATCCTCGCCTGCCTGGTGCTGATGCTGTTGACGCTCTTGGCCTCGCGGGTCGATGACCGCATGGGCAAGCAGGCCGCCAAGGTCAGCGCCGCGCTTGAAATGACCAGCGCCAGCCTCGACGGCGCCCATGCCGAGCTGGAGCGCCTGGCCATGACGGACCCGCTCACGGGGGTCTCCAACCGCACCCTGTTCCAGGAACGGCTTGAAAACGCCCTGGCGCGGCTGGAGCAGGGAACCGTCGCCAAGATGGGCGTGCTGTTCATCGACCTGGACGGCTTCAAGCCGGTGAACGACAGCTATGGACACGCCGTCGGCGACGCGCTGCTGCAGCAGATTGCCCTGCGCTTGAAGTCCGTCATCCGGGACGTGGACGCCCTGGCCCGCATAGGCGGCGACGAGTTCGTGCTGCTGGTGGACGACGTGGCCGCAGAGGAAGACGTGAGGCTGGTGGCACAGCGCATTCTCGATGTGATGTCCACCGCCTTCGAGATCGGCGCGCGAAGCGTGTCGCTGTCGTGTTCTATCGGCGCGGTGGTCTACCCCGATCAAGGCGAACGGGACCGGATCGTGGCGGATGCGGACGCGGCGATGTACGTGGCGAAGAACGGCGGCGGCAACGGCTACGCCTTCTTCAGGCCGCACATGCACGAAGACGTCTCCGAGCTGGTCGAGCTGCGGCAGGCCTTGCGGGAGGCCGTGGAGACCCACCAGTTGCAGCTCCACTACCAGCCCAAGATCAGTGGACGCACGGGCCAGGTCAACGGCGTCGAGGCGCTGCTGCGCTGGATCCATCCTGTGCGCGGCCCCATCAGCCCGGCCGTGTTCATTCCGATTGCCGAACGGTTCGGCCTGATCAACGCGATAGGCGCATGGGTCATTGACGAGGCCTGCCGCCAGATGGGCGCTTGGCAGGCCCAGGGCAGCAAGGTCCGGGTGGCGGTCAACCTGTCCAGCCATCAGCTTCGCAATGCCTGCATCGTCGAGCAGGTTCGTGACGCCCTGCAGCGGCACGAGGTGCAGCCGGGCCAACTGGTGTGCGAGATCACCGAATCCGTGGCCATGGAACGCAGCCAGGCTGCAAAAGGCATCATCGAAGGCCTCTCCGGCATCGGCGTGGTGGTGTCCATAGACGACTTCGGCACGGGATATTCCAGCCTGTCGTCGCTGCGCCAGATGCGCGTGAGCGAGCTCAAGATCGACCGGGAATTCGTCATGGACGTGCACACGAGCAAGGACGCCCGTGCCATCGTCGACGCCATCGTCCGGCTTGCTCACGCGCTGGACTTGCGCGTCGTGGCCGAAGGGGTGGAAACCGCAGCGCAGCGGGATGCCCTGATCGAGCTCGGTTGCGACGAGTTGCAGGGCTTCTTTTTCGCACGCCCCATGCCGCCTCAAGACCTCATGAAGCAGGGCTCGCCTTTGATGGGCGCCGCGTGCTCAGGCTCCGCCGAACAAGCGCTTTTCGCGTAGCCACCCCATCGGCCTTCCGGCGCGACCGGCGAGTACCGGCACGCCGGGCACGACCCGGCCGCCCACGGCCGGCCACGCTCACACCGCCACGCCCTGGCGCGCGAGGGCCATGGCTTCGCGCAACACGGCGATGTCGCCGACGTGGTTGCTCAGCAGCAGGATCAGCTTGGCGTTGACGAGCGCGCTTTGCTCGTCGCTGAGGTCACGATGCATGTCGATGAGCAACTGGTAGAAGTCGTCGCCCGCCGAAAAATCGCGGTAGTAGCGCTTGCCGGCTTCCGAGAAGTTGGGTTGCAGTTGAAGGCTCATGAAAATCTCCTTGGCAGTCAGGCGTTGCAGGTTGCACGGGCAACGGCTGCGCGCACATGTGCGGCATCCAGGCGGCGCCAGCGGGCGCACACATGCTGGTCGGGCCTCAGCAGGAAGGCGCTGCCGTCGCGGGCGTCGTAGCGGGCGGCCACCAGCCCCTTGACGTCCTGCAGCACGCGCACGCCCGGCAGCGTGGCGGCCTTGGGCGACACGATGAGGGGTTCCACGGGAATGGGCGCGTCCAGCAGCGCGCCCAGCAGGCTCTTGTCCACGGTGGCGGGGTCGTCCGCATACACCATCAACTGGAAGCGGTTGCCGATCTGGTCGATCAGCCAGGCCTGCCGGCCGTCGGCCACGACGGGTGCGTCCTCCATGGGCGCGCCGGGCTCCATGTCGCCGGCGAACACGTCAACGTCCGGCGTGTTGAGCGAGGAGCGGCTGTAGAACGCGGGCACGGACAGGCGCCCGGAGTTCACCAGCTTGCGGGCAAAGGCATGCTGCTGCGCGAGCTGCAGCACCGCGTTGCGGAAAGCCTTGCTGGTGTTGCTCTTGGGCGTGATGAAGTCGGTGGAGCGCGTCGAGTTCATGATGTTCTCGTCGGCGGCATGCACGCGCTCTTCGGAGTAGGTGTCCAGCAGGCGTTGCGGCGCCAGGCCGTCCAGCACCAACTTGAGCTTCCACACCAGGTTGTCCGTGTCCTGGATGCCGGAGTTGGCGCCGCGTGCGCCGAAGGGCGACACCTGGTGCGCAGCATCGCCGGCAAAGAGCACGCGGCCGTGGTTGAAGCGGCCCATGCGGCGGCACTGGAAGGTGTAGACGCTGACCCATTCCAGATCGAACTCGCGCTCGTCGCCCAACATGGCCTGGATGCGCGGGATCACCTTCTCCGGCTTCTTTTCCTCCTCCGGGTCCACGTCCCAGCCGAGCTGGAAATCGATGCGCCAGACGTCGTCGGCCTCGCGGTGCAGCAGCACGCTCTGGTTGCGGTGGAAGGGCGGGTCGAACCAGAACCAGCGCTCGGCCGGGAACTGCGCCTTCATGATCACGTCGGCGATCAGGAAGCGGTCCATGAAGATCTTGCCGTCGATGTCCAGGCCCAGCAGGTTGCGCACAGGGCTGCGCGCGCCGTCGCACACGATGAGCCAGTCCGTCTCCAGCGCGTACACGCCGTCCGGCGTCTCGACCTGCAGCGTGACCTTGTCGCCCTCCGGCGCGACGGAGACGACCTTGTTCTTCCAGCGGATCTCGACGCCCATCTCCTTGCAGCGCTCCACCTGGAACTGCTCCAGGTAGTACTGCTGCAGGTTCACCATGCCCGGGCGCTTGTGGTCGGCCGCGGGCAGCAGGTCGAAGTTGAACACCTCGCCTTCGCCGAAGAAGGTGCGGCCCACGTTCCAGCCCACGCCCTTGTCCACCACGGGTTCGCCCACGCCCACGCGGTCCAGGATCTCCAGGGCGCGCTTGGCGTAGCACAGGCCGCGGGAGCCGACGGAAACGGTGTTGTCGTCGTCGAGCACGACCACGGGTATGCCGTGCAGCCGGCAGTCCAGCGCCGCCGTCAGGCCCACCGGCCCGGCGCCGACGATGACGACCGGATAGCGCCGCGGCCCGTCGCCGCAAAGCTCAGGCGGCTTGCGGTACTCGAACTTGGGATAGGTGTAGCTCTTGAGCATGGCGTGTCTCCAAGGTTTTTGGACAAAATCATTTGTTAATAACTAACTTGCTTGCAGTTTATGGCTCGAGTTTGTTAATTGCAAATTCATTAACCTAGGGGAAACGCGCATTCGGGATGGGTGTGCCCACGGCGTGCGCCATGGCCCAAGACGTGAACAGGCAAAAAAAAGCGCCGGCATGCGGCGCAGTGGATGAAGGAACGGAGGATGGCGGTCGGCTTTGGGCGCCGGCCCGGGTCCGTCAGATTTTCGCGCCCAACTGGCGGGACAGCCCGCGCGCGCAATCGCGGATGGCGCCAGCCAAGGCGCCATCCCAGGCCGTGTCGAAAGTGGCGCTTGGGCCTATGCCGGTGATGGACAGCAGCAGCTGTCCCTGCCCATCGAACACCGGCGCCGCCAGCGCGCTCACGCCCTGGATGGCCTGGTCCACCACGCGGGCCATGCCCTGCACGCGTATCTCGGCCAGCTTGGCCTGGAAAGCCTGGTCATCCAGCCTCAGGGCGCCTTCGGCCGCCGAGGCCGCCTCCAAGGCCAGGACGGATTGCACCTCGTTGCCGGACCGATACGCGGCAAACAACCAGCCGGACGCCGTGCCGCGCAGGCTCATCACGGTGCCGTGGCGCATGGCCACGTGCACCGGGCTGGGCGCTTCGGCCACGCGCACGATGGTTGGGCCACGGTTGCCCCACACGGCAATGGCCATGGTGTGCCCCGTGGACGCGGCCAGGTCTTCGATCAGCGGCGTGGCCATGCGCACCGGGTCGAACTGCTGCAGGCTGATCAGGCCCAGCTGCATGGCCAGCGGACCCAGCCCGTAGCGGCCGCTGCCCGCCTCCTGCTCGATCAAGCCCAACTTGCAGAAGCTCACCAGGTAAGGATGGGCCTTGGCCGGTGCCATTCCCGCCTCGCGGGCCAAGTCTTTCAAGGCCATGGGCCGGCCCTGGTGGGCCAGCGCCAGCAACAACTGGCCGCCCACCTCGATGCTCTGTATGCCCCGGGAGCTTTTCTCGGCCGGCATGGCAGCCTCTTCAAAGGGTGGAATGGCTTCTTGCATAAATCACCTAAGGGTTTTCACTTGTCTAATTGATTAGACATTAGCGAAGGCTCTGACTAAGATCAAGTCCAACGTTAAACAATGCTGAATCAGTTCAGCGAAATTGATCATGAGCAAAGCGTTCGCCTCTCAAGCCGACCTGGAAGAAAAGAAGGTCAGCTTCACGCAGATTTCGGAGCATGCCTGGGCCTACACGGCCGAAGGCGACCCCAACACCGGCATCATCATCGGCGACGACGCCGTGCTGGTGGCCGACACCCAGGCCACGCCGGCCATGGCGGCGGACGTGATCCGCCGCATCCGCGAGGTGACGGACAAGCCCATCAAGTACGTCGTCCTCACGCACTACCACGCCGTGCGCGTGCTGGGCGCCTCGGCCTACGAGCCGCAGCAGATCCTGGCCAGCCAGGACACCTACGACCTGATCGTCGAGCGCGGCGAGCAGGACAAGGCCAGCGAGATCGGCCGCTTCCCGCGCCTGTTCCGCAACGTCGAGACGGTGCCCGCGGGCCTGACCTGGCCCACCATGACCTTCACGGGGAAGATGACGCTGTGGCTGGGCAAGCTCGAAGTGCAGTTGCTGCAGCTCGGCCGCGGCCACACCAAGGGCGACACGGTGGTGTGGCTGCCGCAGGAGCGCACGCTTCTGTCCGGCGACCTGGTGGAGTTCGACGCCACGCCGTATGCGGGCGACGCCTACTTCAAGGACTGGCCGCAGACGCTGGACAACATCGGCAAGCTCAACCCGCTGGCGCTGGTCCCGGGCCGCGGCGCGGCGCTGGTGGGCCAGGAGCAGGTGCAAGCCGGCCTGGCGGGCACGCGCGCCTTCGTCTCCGACCTGTATGCCGCCGTGCAGGCGGGTGCGGCCGCTGGCAAGGACCTCAAGAGCACCTACAAGGACGCCTACGCGCAGCTCGCGCCCAAGTACGGCCAGTGGGTGATCTTCGACCACTGCATGCCGTTCGACGTGACCCGCGCCTACGACGAGGCCACGCAGTACGCCGACCCGCGCGTGTGGACCGCGCAGCGCGACATCGACATGTGGAAAGCGCTCGAGTCCTGATCGCCCACGCCTGAGCCGCGGCGCCCTGGCGGCGCCGCGGCCCTCACCGCCTTTGAACGCCATGCGTTGACCCGCAGGCCCCGTCACGCCCCTACGCCTTGCCATGCGCGATCCGCTCTACACCGCCTCCGGCATCGACATCCAGGCCACCGAGTTCGAATACCGGCGCAGCCCCGACCAGGACGCCGCCACGCCCGTGCGCCACCCGGTGGTGGTGGTCGGCGCCGGCCCCGTCGGCCTGAGCCTGGCCATCGACCTGGCGCAGCGCGGCCAGCGCGTGCTGCTGCTGGACAACGACCACAAGCTCTCCACCGGCTCGCGCGCCATCTGCTTTGCCAAGCGCACGCTGGAAATCTGGGACCGCCTGGGCGTGGGCCAGCCCATGGTGGACAAGGGCGTGAGCTGGAACGTGGGCAAGGTCTTCTTCAAGGCGCAGCAGGTCTTCCAGTTCGACTTGCTGCCCGAGGCCGGCCACGAGCGCCCGGCCTTCGTCAACCTGCAGCAGTACTACGCCGAGGCCTACCTGGCCGCGCGCGCCGGCGAGCTGCCCAACATCGAGATCCGCTGGCGCCATGCCGTGGCCGGCCTGGAGCAGGGCGGCGACGGCGCCCGCCTGGCCGTAGACACGCCGGATGGGCGCTACGAGATCGTGGCCGACTACGTGGCCGCCTGCGACGGCTCGCGCTCACCGCTGCGCGGCCTGCTGGGCCTGGAAAGCAAGGGCCGCGTCTTCAAGGACCGCTTCCTCATCGCCGACGTGAAGATGAAGGCCGACTTCCCGGCCGAGCGCTGGTTCTGGTTCGACCCGCCCTTCCACCCCAACCAGAGCGTGCTGCTGCACAGGCAGCCTGACGGCGTGTGGCGCATCGATTTCCAACTGGGCTGGGATGCGGACCCGGAAGTCGAGAAGCGGCCGGAGAACATCATCCCGCGCGTGGAAGCATTGCTCCGCGCAGCGGCCGCCAGCAAGGGCGACGGCTTGCCGTTGCCCGCTCATCTGTTCACCCTGGAGTGGGCCAGCGTCTACACCTTCGCCTGCCTGCGCATGGACAGCTTCCGCCATGGGCGCGTGCTGTTCGCCGGCGACTCGGCGCATGGCGTCTCGCCCTTCGGCGCGCGCGGCGCCAACTCCGGCGTGCAGGACGCCGAGAACCTGGCCTGGAAGCTGGACCGCGTGCTGCGCGGCACCTCGCCGGAGGCGCTGCTGGACAGCTATGCCCGTGAGCGCGAATACGCCGCCGACGAGAACATCCTCAACTCCACCCGCGCCACCGACTTCATCACGCCCAAGAGCGAGATCAGCCGGCTGTTCCGCGACGCCACCCTGGCACTGGCGCGGGAGCACGGCTTCGCGCGCAAGCTCGTCAACAGCGGCCGCCTGTCGGTGCCCGCCACGCTGGACGGCTCCACGCTCAACACGGCCGACGGCGACGCCTTCGGCGCCCTGATGCGCCCCGGCGCCGCGGCGGCCGACGCGCCGCTGCGCATCGCCGGCCGCGACACCTGGCTGCTGCGCGAGCTGGGCCCGGAGTTCACCTTGCTGTGCTGGGGAATGGCCCCGGCCTGGGCCGCCGAGCTGGGCGCCAAGGTGCTGGTGCTGGACGCGCACAGCGACGCCGAAGGCCACGCGGCGCGGCGCTACGACCTGCAGCCCGGCAGCGCCTACCTCATCCGCCCCGACCAGCACGTGTGCGCGCGCTGGCGCCATCCCTCCCTGCCCGCCGTGAAGGCCGCCATGGCGCGCGCCTGCGCGCTGGCCTGACCTGCCGCGAGAACCCCGCCATGCCGCTGATCACCGAACCCAACCTGGATGCGCCCGACGACTTCTACGAGGCGCTCATCGACAGCCACCGCGACCTGACACCGCAGGCCAGCCACGCGCTCAACGCCCGCCTGGTGCTGCTGCTGTCCAACCACATCGGACGCCTGGACGTCCTGAAGACGGCCCTGGCCCTGGCGCGTGCCAGCGGCGAAACGGCCTGAGCCCCCACGCACGCGAAAACCATCTACAACGACTGAAGGAGACTCCCATGACAACCCGACGCACTGCGCTGGCCCTGCTGGCCCAAGCCACCTTGGCGACGCTCCCGCTGCTGGCCGCAGCCCAGGACAAGCCGCTGGAGTGGGTGGTGGGCTACGCCGCCGGCGGCGGCTCGGACATCGTGGCGCGCACGGTGGCCGAACAGATGGGCAAGACCCTGGGCCGCACCATCGTCGTGAACAACAAGCCCGGTGCCGCGACCAACATTGCCGCCGACTACGCCGCCAAGTCCAAGGACTTCGGCAACATCATGTTCACGGCCGACTTCGCCACGCTGGCCGTCAACCCCTTCCTGTTCTCCAAGCTGTCCTACAGCGCGGAAAAGGACTTCAAGCCCGTGGGCATGCTCGCGCGCTTCCCGCTGCTGCTGGTGGTCGCGCCCAACGTGCCGGTGAAGAACTGGCAGGAGTTCGTGGCTTGGGCGCAGAAGCAGGGCGACGGCGTGACCTACGCATCGGCCGGCGCCGGCAGCCCGCACCACCTCGCCGGCGAGCTGCTGCGCGAGAAGAGCGGCCTGAAGCTCGTCCACGTGCCGTACCGGGGCGCGGCACCGGCCGTGCAGGACGTCATGGGCGGCCAGGTCAACATCGGCCTGATAGACACCGCCAGCGTCCAGCAGTACGTGACCAGCGGCAAGCTGCGCGCCATCGGCGTGGCCAGCCCGGCACGGCTCAAGACTTTGCCGGACGTGCCCACGCTCGCCGAGCAGGGCGTCAAGGACTTCGAGGCCTACGCCTGGCAGGGCCTGGTGGTGCCGGCAGGCACGGGCGACGACGTGGTGGCCAAGCTCAACAAGGCCCTCGTCGCCGCGCTGGAGTCCACGACCGTGAAGGCCCGCTTCCAGACCCTGGGGCTGGAGCCGCTGCCGGGCACGCCGGAGCAGATGGCAAGCTACGCCCGCACCGAGCGCAGCCGCTGGGGCGCGCTGATCCAGGCCAACAACATCAGGCTCGACTGAGCCCCACCGCAACCCGCGGCGGCGCACCGCCCGCGCAAGGCGCCGCCGCATGACTTGCTGAAAGAGTTTTTCCATGACCGCATTGACGTACCAGAGCGGCTTCGGCAACCAGTTCTCCACGCAGGCCGTGGCCGGTGCACTGCCGCAAGGCCGCAACAGCCCCCAGCAAGTGGCGCTGGGCCTCTACGCCGAGCTGGTATCGGGCTCCGCCTTCACGGCGCCCCGTGCCGAAAACCGCCGCAGCTGGCTCTACCGCCGCCAGCCCTCGGTGGTGACCGGGGCCTACGTCCCCTACGAGCAGCCCTACTTCAAGACGGGCGCCAAGGACGGCGTGGCCGCGCCGCCGGACCCGTTGCGCTGGCACCCGACGCCGGTACCGCAGGGCGAGCACCTGGACTTCGTGGACGGATTGCGCACGGTGGTCGTCAACGGCGACGTGGATGCACAAACCGGCATGGCCGCGCACCTGGTGCTCATCAACCGCAGCATGCAGCGGCGCGCCTTCGTCAACGCCGACGGCGAGATGCTGGTCGTGCCGCAGGAGGGCGCGCTGCGCTTCGTCACGGAGATGGGCGTGCTGGAAGCCCAGCCCGGCGAGGTGGTGCTGCTGCCGCGCGGCATCGCCTTCAAGGTGGAAGTGCAGGGCGCCTCGCGCGCCTACGTGTGCGAGAACTACGGTGCCCCCTTCAGGCTGCCGGAGCTGGGCCCCATAGGCTCCAACGGCCTGGCCAATCCGCGCGACTTCCTCGCGCCCGTCGCGGCGTATGAGGACAGCGCGGGCGGCTACGAAATCATCAAGAAGTACGGCGGCACGCTGTGGCGCAACAGCCAGGCCGGCACGCCCTTCAACGTCGTGGCCTGGCACGGCAACCTCACGCCGCTGAAGTACGACACGGCCAACTTCATGACGATAGGGTCCATCAGCTTCGACCACCCGGACCCGTCCATCTTCACCGTGCTGACCTCGCCCAGCGACACGCCGGGCACGGCCAACTGCGATTTCGTCATCTTCCCGCCGCGCTGGATGGTGGCCGAGGACACCTTCCGCCCGCCCTGGTACCACCGCAACCTCATGAGCGAGTTCATGGGGCTGGTGTACGGCCAGTACGACGCCAAGCCCGAAGGCTTCAAGCCCGGCGGCATGAGCCTGCACAACTGCATGGTGCCGCACGGCCCCGACGCCGAAGCCTTCGAGAAGGCCAGCAACGCGCCGCTGGCGCCGCACAAGCTGGACAACACGCTGGCCTTCATGTTCGAGAGCCGCTGGCGCTTCCATCCCACCGCCTTCGCGCTGCAGGACGCTGAAGTGGACCGTGCCTACGCCGATTGCTGGGCCAACCTGTCGGACCGCTTCACGCAGCCTTGAGAGCCCCTCCAGGAGTTCAAACGATGTCCCTCAACGAAACCCACGACCCGGCGCTGCGCAGCTGGGTCGCCTCGGCCCATGCGGCCGGCACCGATTTCCCGCTGCAGAACCTGCCGTTCGCCGTGTTCCGCCGCCAAGGCTCCAGCGAGCCCTGGCGCGGCGGCGTGGCCATCGGCGACCAGATCGTGGACCTGGCGGCCCTGGCCGCGGCCGGCGTGCTCAGCGGCGAGGCTGCCGCTGCCGCGCAGGCCGGCGCCCAGGACAAGCTCAACGCCCTGATGGCGCTTGGGCAGCCCGCCTGGAGCGCCTTGCGCCTGGCGCTGTCGCGCGCACTGCGCGAGGGCGCGGCCGAGCAGCCGCGGCTGCAGGGCTGCCTGGTGCCGCAGGCGCAAGCCGAGTACGACGTGCCCGCGCGCATCGGCGACTACACGGACTTCTATACCTCCGTGCACCACGCCACCAACATCGGCCGGCTGTTCCGCCCCGACAACCCGCTGCTGCCCAACTACAAGTGGGTGCCCATCGGCTACCACGGCCGCGCCTCCAGCATCGGCGTGTCGGGCCAGTCCTTCCGGCGCCCGCTGGGCCAGACCCTGCCGCCCGGGGCCACGCAGCCGTCGTTGGCCCCAAGCAAGCGGCTGGACATCGAGCTGGAGCTGGGCATCTTCGTCGGCCCGGGCAACGCGCAGGGCGAGCCGGTGCCCATGGAACAGGCCGAGGACCACGTTTTCGGCATCTGCCTGTTCAACGACTGGTCGGCCCGCGACATCCAGGCCTGGGAATACCAGCCGCTGGGCCCCTTCCTGTCCAAGAGCTTCGCCAGCACCCTCTCGCCGTGGGTGGTCACGCTGGAGGCGCTGGCCCCCTACCGCGTGCCCTTCGAGCGCCCCGAGGGCGATCCGCAGCCGCTGCCCTACCTGGACAGCGACGCGAACCGCCGCGAGGGCTCGCTGGACATCCAGCTGCAGGTGGACCTGCTCACGCCGCGCCTGCGCGAGGCCGGCAGCGCCGCCACGATCTGCCGCACCAGCTACCGCCACGCCTACTGGACGGTGGCGCAGATGGTGGCCCATCACACGGTCAATGGCTGCAACCTGCAGCCCGGCGACCTGTTCGGCAGCGGCACGCTCTCGGGGCCGACGCTGGACCAGGCCGGCGCGCTCATCGAGCTCACCGCCGGCGGCAAGCAGCCGCTGGCGCTGGCCAACGGCGAAACCCGCACCTTCCTGGAGGACGGCGACAGCGTCGTGATCCGCGGCTGGTGCGAAAAGCCCGGCGCCGCGCGCATCGGCTTCGGCGAATGCGTGGGCACCGTGCTGCCGGCCTTGGCCACCGGCGCCTGAGCCTTGGCGCAGCGGGTCCAGTCCCGGCCAGGAAGCGAACGTCAGGGACCCTGTATCGGCAAGGGTCGCGGCTCGCACCACATTGAAGCGAGGACTATGCTGCCGGCCACGTTCGCCCATGGCGACCTTGGCGCCGCCACCGGTAGACGCGAGCGGCATCGGAGGCTGACATGGCCATCGTGGTTGACGACTTTGCAGTGGATGAGTCGAGCGGCCTGGCACGCTTCACCGTGCGCCTCACCGAGCCCGCCACCTCGCCGGTACAGGTGTCCTGGGCCACGGCCGCCGCCACGGCCCACGCGGGCGTGGACTACACGGGCCGCTCCGGCGTGCTGGTCTTCGATCCCGGCCAGCTTTCGCTCACGGTGGACATCCCGCTGCTGGACGACGCCACGCGCGAGCCGCTGGAGCTGTTCAAGCTCAATCTCTTCGATGCGGTCAACGACACCCTAGGCCGGCACACCGCCTGGGCCACCATCGTCGACGACGACGCGCCGGCCCTGGGCCGGCCCAAGCTGCTGGTGGACGACGTGGTCGTGGACGACGCCGAGGGCCAGGCCATCTTCACGCTGCGCCTGGACCACCCCAGCAGCCAGTTCCTGGAGTTCAACGTCGCGTCCATCGACGGCGGGCGCACGCTGCATTTCGACCCCGGCGAAGTGGCGCAGACCTACACCGTGGGCGTGCCGCCGCGCACCGGGGCGTCGCAGGGGTCGACCTACTTCGACCTGTCCTTGGGCGACCCGGTGGACGTGGACATTCCCAACACGCGCGCCAAGCTCTACGTGGCGGGCGTGGCCGGCGTGAACGAGGGGGCGCAGCCCTGGGGCGGCGTCAGCGTGCTGGACGCGCAGGCCGGCGAGGCCGACGCCACGCTGAGCTTCGTGGTCAGCCTCAGCGCGCGCTCGGCGCTGACGTCCAGCGTGAGCTGGCGCATCGAGGGCGTGACCGCGAGCGCGGGCAGCGACTTCCTGGCGCAAAGCGGCACGCTGGTGTTCGCGCCCGGGCAGGTGGCGCAGGTGGTCCACGTGCCCCTGCTCAACGACGGCGCGGTGGAGGCCGACGAGCTGCTGCGCCTCGTGCTCTCCAACCCGGTGAACATGGCCATCGCCGACGGCCGCGGCGAGGTGCTGGGCACCATTCGCGACAACGACCGGCCCGCGGGCACGCCCGTCATCCACATCGACGACGCCATCGTGGACGGCTGGGAGCCCTTCGCCCGCTTCAACCTCTGGCTGGACAAGCCCAGCACCGAGTACGTCACGCTGCGCTACGCCACCGAGGACCGCAGCACCCGCGTGTTCACCGACTACGAGCGGATGCTGCCGCAGACGGTGGTGTTCGCGCCGGGCGAGACCAACAAGACGGTGCTGGTGGCGCTGAACCACGTGGACGACGGCGCGGCGCACGACAGCCGCTTCCTGGACCTGCTGCTGACCAACCCCGTGAACGCCACCCTGGGCGACACGCGGGCGCACCTGGTGCTGCCCTCGCACCACGACGGCAGCGCCGCCAGCCCCGGCGTGCAGGCCGCGGCACTGCACGCGCGCGAGACGGACACCACGCTGGACTTCGTGGTGACGCTGGATGCGCCGTCCGCGCGCAGCGTGAGCGTGGCCTACAGCACCGTGGACGGCACGGCCCGCGCCGGCAGCGACTACGTGGCGCAAAGCGGCCAGGTGGTGTTCGCGCCGGGGCAGACGCTGCAGGTGCTGCACGTGGCGCTGCTGGACGACGCGCGCGCCGAGAGCACCGAGACCTTCAGCCTGCGCCTGGCCAACCCCGTGGGCAGCGAGCCCGCGCCGGTGGTGGCCCGCATCCTGGACAACGAGACGCCGCCGGCCACGGAGGCCACCGTGGTCGGCACGTCCAACGCCGACAACGTGCTGGTGGGCAAGCTGGGCACCGAGACCCTCGTAGGCGGCAGCCACGACGACCTGCTCGACGGCGTGGGCGGCGTGACCATGCGCGGCCTCGCGGGTGACGACAGCTACATCGTCGAGGCCGCCGGCGACCGGGTGCAGGAAAACGCCGGCCAGGGCCACGACGTGGTCCACGCCTACGTGGACCACGTGCTCGCGCCCAACGTCGAGGAGCTGCACCTGTACGAAGGCGCGCGCCGCGGCACCGGCAACGCGCAGGACAACCTCATCGTCGGCGACGACCTGCGCAACGTGCTGGCGGGCCTGGACGGCAGGGACACGCTCGTGGGCGGCCTGGCCAACGACACGCTCACCGGCGGCGCGGGCAACGACTTGCTGGACGGCGGCCAGGGCAACGACTCGCTGCAGGGCGGCGACGGCAACGACGTGCTGCACGGCGGCTTCGACCTCAACGTGCTCGACGGCGGGGCGGGCAACGACCAGGTGTGGGCCGAGGGGCGGGACACGGTCACCGCCGGCGGCGGGGCCGACACCATCGTTTTCGGCATCGAAGCCGGTGGCGCCACGGTCACGGACTGGAACAGCGCCGACGACCGCATCGTCTTCACCCGCCCCATAGGCGACGGCGACGCCGTGGTGGACAACGCCCTGGTGCGCAACGCCCCGGGCGGCTTTTCCACCGCGGCCGAGCTGGTCATATTCACCCGCGACATTGCGGGCGCCATCACCGCGGAGAGCGCCGCGGCGGCCATTGGCGCGGCCACCTCGGCCTACGCGCATGGCGACTCGCGGCTGTTCGTGGTGGACAACGGCGAGCAGGCGACCCTGTTCCAGTTCTCCTCCAGCATGTTCCTGCCCGGCGGCTCCGACGCGGTCGTCTCCGCCAGCGAGCTGTTCCTGGTCGCGACGCTCGGCGACGACGTGAGCACGCTGGCCGACTACAGCTTCAGCGTCTGAGCGCGCACGACCGCACGGCTGCGGACGGACGCCCAACGCAACTTCTTGTAGCGAGGTTTCCATGTCAATCCTGGTGGACGACATCGCGGTGGACGAATCCGCCGGCGTGGCCCGTTTCACGGTGCGGCTGAGCGAGGCCAGCGACACGGCGGTGGCCGTGCACTGGGCCACCGCAGACGGCAGCGCGCGCAGCGGCGTGGACTACACGGCCCGCGCCGGCGTGCTGGGCTTCGACCCCGGGCAGCTCAGCCTCGTCGTCACCGTGCCGCTGCTGGACAACACCACGCGCGAAGGCACCGAGCTGTTCAAGCTCACCCTGTTCGATCCCTTGAATGACGATATCGGCCGTACCGCGGCCTGGGCCACCGTGGCCGATGACGACGCCCCCGCGGGCCGCCCAACGCTGCGCGTGGCCGACACCGTGGTGGACGACGCCGAGGGCAAGGCCCTCTTCACGCTCATGCTGGACCGGCCCAGCACCGGCACCGTGCGCGTCAACCTCGCCACCGCCGACGGCAGCGCCTTTGCCGGCAACGACTTCGTCGCGCTGGCGCCGCAGACGCTGTCCTTCGCCCCGGGCGAGGTGGTCAAGACCGTGGCGGTGGACGTGATGCCGCGCGCCTTTTCCAACACGCCCTCGGCCTGGTTCGACCTGCAGCTCTCGGCGCCCACGGGCCTCAACCTGCCGGACGCGAATGCACGCGCCTTCATCGTCGGCTCGGCCGACGTGCGCGTGTTTCCCGTGTCCGACCCCGTCATCAGCGTGCTGGACGCCCAGGCCGGCGAAAGCGACGCCACGCTGGACTTCGTGGTGAACTTGAGCGCCAAGCCCTTCCAGGACGTGAGCGTCAACTGGCGCGTCGACGGCCTGACCGCACGCGCGGGCAGCGACTTCGTGGCGCAAAGCGGCACGCTGGTGTTCAGAGCCGGCGAGCTGGCGCAGGTGCTGCACGTGCCGCTGCTGGAGGACCGTGCGCTGGAAAGCGACGAGCTGGTGCGCCTGAGCCTGTCCGCCCCCGTCAACGCGCAGTTGGGCGACGGCGCCGGCGACGTGCTGGGCACCATCCACGACAACGACCGCCCAAGCGGCACGCCCGTGATCCGCGTGGACGACGCCATCGTGGACAACTACGAGCACCTGGCACGCTTCAACGTCTGGCTGGACCGCCCAAGCACCGCGCCCGTCACCGTGCGCTACGCCACCGCCGACGCCAGCGCCAGCTCCAGCCGCGACCAAGGCGACTTCGCCGCGCAGGCGCTGCAGACGCTGGTGTTCGCGCCGGGCGAGACCAACAAGACCGTCTACGTGCCCATACACACGGTCAACCCCTTCGTGATCCATGCCGACAGCGAGTTCTTCGACCTGCAGCTCTCGGCCCCCACCGGCGCCACGCTGGGCGATGCGCGCGCCCACATGGTGATCCCGGCGCACTATTTCGGCTCCGGCAGCGGCGGCGGCGGCGTGGGAAACGCCGTGGCACTGCCCTCGCGTGAAGCCGACACCGTGCTGGACGTGCTGCTGCTGGCCCAGCCCAGCAACCGCCTGCAAAGCGTGAGCTACAGCACCCAGGACGGCAGCGCGCACGCCGGCAGCGACTACGTGGCGCAGTCCGGCACGGTGGTGTTCGCCCCGGGGCAGACGCTGCAGGTGCTGCACATCCCGCTGCTGGACGACGGCATCGCCGAGAACACGGAAACCTTCACCATCCGGCTCACCGGCGCCGGCGTCCCGGCCGTGACGGCCACCCTCCTGGACAACGAGCGCATCGCCACCGGCCCCGTGCGCGCCGTCGGCTCGCCCGGCGGGGACAACGTGCTCATAGGCCACGTCGGCACCGACGAGGTGGTCGGCGGCCTGGGCAACGACCTGCTCGACGGCGTGGCGGGCGTCACCCTGCGCGGCCTGGGGGGCAACGACGCCTACCTCGTCGAGGCCCGCGGCGACATGGTGGTGGAGCAGCCCGGCGACGGCCACGACGCGGTGTGGGCCTACCTCGACTACACGCTGCCGGCCAACGTGGAAGACCTCCACCTGCTCGGCCCCGCGCAGCGCGCCAGCGGCAACGCGCTGGACAACTGGATGTTCGGCAACGCCGCGGCCAACGTGATGTCAGGCCTGGACGGCCGCGACACCCTGCAGGGCGGCGACGGCGCCGACACGCTCAATGGCGGCAACGGCGACGACGAGCTGCGCGGCGAGGCCGGCAACGATGTGCTCAACGGCGGCGCGGGCAACGACCGGCTGCGCGGCAACGAGGGCGCCGACACGCTCGACGGCCAGGGCGGCGACGACCTGCTCGTGGGCGACGTGGACGGCGAGCGGCTCACCGGCGGCGCGGGCGCCGACGTGTTCGCCATCCCCTTCGTCAGCCCCTATTGGGACGGCGTGCTGCCCACCGTGGTCACGGACTTCAGCAGCCCCGACGACCGCTTCGTCCTGGGCATGTACTCGTCCATAGGCGACCGCGACCTGACCATGGACAACCCGCTGGTGCGCGGCGCGCCGGGCGGCTTTTCCACCGCGTCGGACCTGGTGATCTTCACGCGGGACATCGGCGGCGACATCACCGCCGCCAGCGCGGCGGCGCAGATCGGCTCGGCCACCTCGGCCTATGCCGCCAACGACCAACGGCTGTTCGTCGTGGACAACGGCGCGCAGACCGGCGTGTTCCTGTTCCTGTCCGACGGCGGCGACGGCCGCGTCAGCGCCGACGAGCTGACGCTGATCGTCCTGGCCGACGGCGGGCCCAGTGGCCTGTCCGACTACAGCTTCGGCCTCGTCTGAGCGTGCCCAGGACGATGCCAAAACGAGGAGGAGACCCCGGTGACCATCCTGATCGATGACCTGGACGTGGACGAATCCGACGGCCTGGCCCGCTTCACGGTGAGGCTGAGCGAGGCCCATGCCGCACCCGTGAGCGTGCGCTGGGCCACCGCCGACGTCACGGCCCTGGCGGGCGTGGACTACACCGCGCGCGCGGGCGTGCTCACCTTCGACCCCGGGCAGCTTGTCCTCACCGTGGACGTGCCGCTGCTCGACAACTTCGCCCGCGAGCCGGACGAGATTTTCAAATTGCTGCTGTCCAACCCGGTCAACGACGTGCTGGCCAGCACCGTGGCCTGGGCCACCCTCCACGACGACGACGGCCCGCGCGGCCGCCCCGTGATCCATGCGGACGACACGGTGGTGGACGACGCCACCGGCGCCGCGCTGTTCACCTTCACGCTGGACCGTCCCAGCGCCACTTCCGTGAGCGTGCGGCTGGCGCTGGACCCCGGCTCCACGGCGCAGGGCGACCTGCTGCCCTTCGCGCCGCGCACGCTGGTGTTCGCGCCCGGCGAGGTCGTCAAGACCGTGCGCGTGGACGTGGCGCCGCAGGACGACGCCTGGCACGGCTCCACGCACTTCGACCTGCGGCTGTCCTCGCCGGTGGGCGCGGACGTGCCGGACGCCACGGCGCGCGCCTTCATCGCCGGGCCGAGCAGCGTGCGCAACGACGGCGTGGGCCTGCCGCTGGTCAGCGTGTCCGACGCCTTTGCCGGCGAGGGCGACGGCGAGATGCGCTTCCTCGTCTCGCTCAGCGCCCGCTCGGAAGTGGCCACCAGCGTGAGCTACTTCCTGCGCGGCTTCACGGCCCAGGCCGGCGCGGACTTCCACGAGCAGTCCGGCACGCTGGTGTTCGCGCCCGGCGAGATCAGCCGCGTCATCACGGTGCCCGTGCTCAACGACAGCTTCCAGGAATCCGAGGAGGTGTTCACGGTGTTCCTGGGCAATGCCAAGGGCCTGGTCATCGTGGACGGCGTGGGAGACGCCCAGGGCACCATCCGCGACGACGACCGCCCAACGGGCACGCCCACGGTGTTTGTCGACGACGGCGTGGTGGACGGCTGGGAGCCCTTCGCGCGCTTTCACGTCTGGCTGGACAGGCCCAGCACCGAGCAGGTCACGGTGCGCTACGCCACCAGCGACGGCAGCGCCCGCGCCGGTACCGGCGCGCCCGTGGGCGGCTACAACGACTACGTGGACCAGGGCGTGCAGACGCTGGTGTTCGCGCCCGGCGAGGTCAGCAAGACCGTGCTGGTGCCGCTGGCCCACCAGGGCGAGCCCACCCACCAGCCCGGCAGCGAGTTGCGCGAGCCCGCCGAGTTCTTCGACCTGCGGCTCACCAACGCCGCCAACGCGGGGCTGGGCGACGGCCTGGGCCACATGGTGATTTCCGGCAACCAGACCAACCTCGGCGCGTCCTCGACCCTGCGCGTGGTATCGGCCGCCACGCGCGAGGGCGGCACCACGCTGGACTTTTTCGTAGAGCGCGACTTCGGGTCGGACCGCGTCGAATCGGTGGGCTACGCCGCCATCGCCGGCACGGCCGAGGCCAACCTGGACTTCTTCGCGCACCGGGGCGGCGTGACCTTCCAGCCGGGCCAGACGCTGCAGGTGATACGCATCCCGCTGATCAACGACACCGTGGCCGAAGGCACCGAAACCATCACGCTGCGGCTGACGACCGAGGACGGCCGGCAATTCGATGTCCAGGGCCGCATCCTCGACGACGAGCGCCCCGCCGGCGGGCAAACGCTCACCGGCGCCGCCGACGTGGACAACGTGCTCATGGGCCCGCCCGGCACCACGCTGGTCATCGGCGGCGACCACGACGACCTGCTCGACGGCAGCGGCGCCATCACCCTGCGCGGCGGCCTGGGCGGCGACAGCTACATCGTCGACACCCCGACGACCCGCGTCGAGGAGGGCGTGGACGCCGGCCTCGATACGGTCTACGCCTACTTCGACTACACGCTGGGCAACAACCTGGAAGTGCTCGCGCTGGGCGGCGTCGCCGTGCGCGGCACCGGCAACGCGGGAAGCAACACCCTCATCGGCAACGCCGTGGCCAACGTGCTCAGCGGCGGCGACGGCATAGACGGGCTGTACGGCGGCGACGGCAACGACACGCTCTACGGCGATGCCGGCGGCGACTTCATGTATGGCGGCAACGGTGCCGACGTGCTCATGGGCGGCCTGGGCAACGACGTGATGTCGGCAGGCAACCTCGCGGCATTGCCGCCCGGGCCCGTGGCTGCCGACCTGCTCGACGGCGGCGACGGCGAGGACGTGCTCAGCGCCGACAGCGGCCGCGACACCCTGCGCGGCGGCGCGGGCAACGACAACCTCTTCGGCGGCCCCGACGCCAACGTGCTCGAAGGTGGCGCGGGCACCGACACGCTGCGCGGCGGGCCCGGCGGCGACACGCTCACCGGCGGCGAGGGCCGCGACATCTTCTACTTCAATGCCCTGGACTACGCCGCCGCGCCCACGGCCGACCGCATCACCGACTGGCGCAGCGTGGACGACAAGCTCATCTTCAACGGCTTCGGCATAGGCGACCGCGACGGCCGCATCGAGGGCGGCCTGGAGCGCGCCGCGCCCGGGGGCTTCTCCACCGCGGCCGAGCTGGTGATCTTCACCACCGACATCGCAGGCGCCCTCACCGCCGACAGCGCGGCGCAGCGCATAGGCTCGGCCACCTCGGCCTATGCCGGGGAGCAGGCGCGGCTGTTCGCGGTGGACAACGGCGGGCAAAGCGGCGTGTTCCTGTTCACCAACGAGGACAACGACGCGCGCGTGAGCGCCGGCGAGCTCACGCTGCTGGTGCTGCTGGACGGCGGCACCACCACGCTGGCCGACTACGCGCTGAGCTTCGCGTAGGACCAGGGCCTTGGCCATGCGGCGCTTCCTGGCCGACCACGCCCAACTCTTCCTGGCCGTGGCCGGGTTCAGCCTGGTGCTCAACCTCGCGCTGCTGGCGCCCTCGCTGTTCATGCTGCAGGTGTTCGACCGGGTGTTGTCCACGCGCAGCGTGGAGACGCTGGTGATGCTGGCGCTGGTCACGGCGCTGGCCCTGGCGCTGATGTTCGTGCTGGACCTGGTGCGCGCGCGGCTGCTGGCGCTGGCCGGCAGCCTGTTCGAGGACGGCGGCGGGCAGACCGCGTTGCGCCGGCTGCTGGACGGCGCCGATGCGCGCCACCGCGACGCGCTGCGCGACCTGGCCTGCGTGCGCCAGGCGCTCAGCGGCGCGGCGCTGCTGGCGCTGCTGGACGCGCCGTGGATGGTGGTCTACCTGGGCGTCATCTTCGCCTTCAGCCGCATCCTGGGCTGGCTGGCGCTGTGCAGCGCGCTGCTGCTGGTTGGGCTGGCCTGGCTGGGCGAGCGGATCACGCGCTCGCGGCTGGCGGCACTGCAGCAGCGCTCACGCGACGCGGCGCGGCTCACCGACGGTGCGCTGCGCCAGGCCGAGGTGGTGCGCGCCCTGGGCATGGGCACGCACGTCGCCGCGCGCTGGCGCGCGCTCAACCGCACGCTGCAGGCCGGCCAGCTGAGCACCCAGCGGCGCAGCGGGCTGGTGTCGTCGGCCACACGGGCCTTCAGGCAGTCGGTGCAGGTGGTCATGATGGGCGTGGCCGCCTGGCTGGTGATCGAGCAGCAGGCCACGCCGGGGGTGATGATCGCCGTGACCATCATCCTTGGGCGCGCGCTGGCGCCGGTGGAGATGCTGGTGGCGCAATGGCGCCCGCTGCTGGAGGCGCACGCGGCCTGGCAGCGGCTGCGCCCCTTGCTGGAGCCCGCCGAGGCACCGGCCTTCGACGGCCTGCCCGCGCCGCGCGGGGCACTGTCGCTGGAGGGGGTGAGCCACGTTCCGCAGGGCGCGGCACAGCCGGTGCTGCGCAACGTCAGCCTGGAGGTGGCGCCGGGCGAGGTGCTGGCCATCGTCGGCCCAAGCGGCGCAGGCAAGTCCACGCTGGCGCGGCTGATGCTGGGGCTCATCCGCCCCAGCGCCGGCGTGGTGCGCCTGGACGGCATGGAAATGACGCCCGGGCTGCCGGCGCTGGCCGGCAGTTGCGTGGGCTACGTGCCGCAGGAGGTGGCGCTGTTCGACGGCACGGTGGCCGACAACATCGCGCGGCTGCAGCCCGGGGCGGCGGGCGCCGCGGTGGCGCAGGCCGCGCAGCGTGCCCGCGCGCACGAGATGATCGTGCGGCTGCCCCAGGGCTACGACACGCCGGTGGGCGAGGGCGGCGTGCGGCTGTCCGGCGGGCAGCGCCAGCTCGTGGCGCTGGCGCGCGCGCTCTACGGCGGCCCGCGCCTGGTGGTGCTGGACGAGGCCAACGCGCACCTCGACAGCGAGGGCGAGCAGGCCCTGTGCGCCGCGGTGGAGGAGCTGCGCGCGGACGGCGTCACGGTGGTGCTGATCACGCAGCGCACGCAGGTGCTGTCGGTGGCCGACCGCATCGCCGTGCTGCGCAACGGCAGCATTGAGCGCATCGGCGTGCGCCGCGACGCGGCCGAGGCGTCGGCCTCCGGGGCGCCAGCGGGCACGGCCGCGGGCGTGGGCGTGCTGCACCAGGCGCAATGAGCCCCATGGCCGCGCCCGCATTCGCCCCGTCCGGCATGGAGGCCGCCAACGACGCCGTGGTGCACGGCTGGCAGCGGCAGGCGCGGCGGCTCATCCTGGCCGGCTTGGTGGCGCTGGCCCTGGCGCTTGGGCTGCTGGTGGCCTGGGTGGCGCTGGCGCCCTTGGCCGGGGCCACCGTGGCCGTGGGCATGGTGCGCGTGGACACGCACCGCAAGACCGTGCAGCACCGCGATGGCGGCATCGTCCGCGAGATCCTGGTGCGCGAGGGCGACCATGTGGCCGCCGGCCAGCCGCTGTTGACGCTGGACGACGCGCGGGTGGACGCCACCTACCAGATGCTGCGCAGCCAGCTCGATGCGCAGACCCTGCGCCAGGCGCGGCTGCTGGCCGAGCGTGAAGGCGCCGCCACCTGGCAGGCGCCGCCGGCGCTGCGGCCGCGCCGCGCCGAACCGCGGCTGGCCGAAGCCCTGGCGCGTGAACAGGCGCTGTTCGAGGCGCGCCGCGGCGCCCTGCAGAACCAGCAGCGGCTGCTGGCGCAGCAACTGGCGCAAGTGGCGCTGGAACAGGAGGCGCGCGAGCGCGAGTTCACCGCCATGCAGCAGGCGGTGGCCTCCATGCGCGAGGAGCTGGAGCTCAACCGCACGCTGGCCGAACAGGCTTTCGTGAACCGCACGCGCGTCATGGCGCTGGAGCGAACCGCCGCGGACTATCAAAGCCGCATCGACGCCAACCGCGCCGAGCTGGCACAGGCGCGCCAGCGCGCGGGCGAGCTGCAGGCCCGGCTGGACGCCTTGCGCGAGGGCTATCGCCAGGAAGCCAGCGCCGAACTGCGCGATACGCAAGGCCACATCGTGGAGTTGGAGGAGCAGCTCGCCAGCGCGCAGGACGCCAGGCAGCGCCTGGCCGTGCCGGCGCCCGTCTCGGGGCGCGTGGTGGATCTGCGCGTGACCACCCCCGGCGGCAGCATCGGCCCGCGCGATGCGCTCATGGACATCGTGCCGGACGGCAGCCCGCTGCTGGTGGAGGCGCATGTGGGCGTGGACGCCATCGCGGAGCTGCGTGCGGGCCAGTCGGCCGACGTGCGGCTGACTGCTTACCGCCAGCGCAGCACGCCCCTGATCACCGGCCGCGTGACGCAGGTGTCGGCCGATGCGCTGCGCGACCGCGACAACGGCACGCCTTACTACGTGGTGCAGGTCGCGCTGGACCCCGCCTCGCTGGCCGCCGCGGGCGAGGTGGCCTTGCAGCCGGGCATGGCCGCGGAAGTGTTCATCCGCAGCCGCGCAGGCACGGCGCTGGACTTCCTGGTGGAGCCCTTGCTCAACGCGGCGCGGCGGTCGTTGCGCCAGCATTAAAGAGGTCCTTGTCCATCAGGGCGGGAGCGTGGACGTCCGGATCGGCATCGTCTGCAGGGCAGCCACCCTGCTCAGAGAGATTCCTGACCATTTTTGTGCTGCTCCGCGCGAAGCTGGGTGCTGCCAGGCAGGCCAGGACGGAGACGAACCCGATCAACCGGCAATCATCCTGACCATTTTTGTGACCGAACGGTCATTGAATGGGCCAACGGTCTGTAGAGCAGGACTGGGATGAACCGTGCCCATACAGGGCGCAGCACAAAAATGGTCAGGATGCAGTAGCACGCTGCCGAGTCCGTACGGTTGCGGGCACAAAAACAGTCAGGATGACTTCAGCGACAGCGCACCGCCCATGCCACCCAGCCTGCCGCCGGATTCATCGTGCGAACGGAAAGGTTGCCGGCACAAAGGCAGTCAGGATGGCCATCGCTTCTGCGCAAACCACGGAAAGCTTTCTTCCACTTGCCAGCCAGCTTTTAATAGCTTTAAAGACAAGCAAGCTTTAGGGAGTCAAAAAATCCTTTAAAAACAATAAGTTAGCGTGGGAAAAATGACTGTTTTTGTGCTCTGGCCGAGTCAACATGACTGTTTTTGTGCGCATCCTGACCATTTTTGTGATGAGCAAGATGACTGTTTCTGTGCCGCAAGCTGACCATTTCTGTGCGGCAAACTGACCATTCCTGTGAAAGCTGACCATTTCTGTGCCGGCACCGCCAAGTGGGCGCCAGCACAGCGTATTTAAGACTTGTCCCCAGCCATCATGACCATGGTTGTGCTCATGCACCGCGCGGTGCAGCGACGCGGTTGCGAGAGCATCGTGACCATTTTTGTGATGAGCTTTGCCGTGGTGTCGAGCGCAAGTGGCACAAAACTGACCATCATGGTTGACGCACAGTCAGGATAGGCACTAGCCTTGCGGCCTTCCTGACCCGTCCTCACGCCGGCGCCATGGCCAAGAACAAACTCATCACCACGGATGTCGTCGGCGAGCAGTACGCGTTGCAGCTCTTCGAGGAAACCATTGGCCGCAAGGGCCGCACCGCCACGATCGCGGATGCGGAAGGGGACCTGGCCTTTCCGAAGAACAACATCTTCGTGGACGTGTCCGGCGTCGGCGTGCTGGCCCGCCGCGGCCTCAACGTCATGAACTACCTGGCGTGCGATGCGCCGGCCGACGTGGTGGAGTTCGAGTGCGATGTGGGCCTGTTCAAGTTCCTGCTGAACTACCAGAGCCGCAACCACAAGCATCTCAACGAGGCGCTGCGCGAGGCGCAAAAGACCAGCGTGGTCGTGCGGCGCGAGCGGCCCAACGCCAACGGCAGCCACGACTTCGTCTCCATCCCGCTGGTGGGCATCGTGGGCGTGGCCGGGGGCAAGGTCTATTTCAAGTTCGATCCGGCCATCCGCAAGCTGCACAAGGACCCGCGCGGCTTCACCTTCCTGTCGCTGCGCACGACCTCGGCGTTCACGTCGGTATTCGCGCACAGCCTGTACGAAAAGCTCAAGTCGATCGCCTTTCGCGGCTCGCCCACCGACTGGCTCACGCTGGAAGAGGCCCGCAAGTGGACAGGTGCGGCAGATGCCAAGTTCATGGCGGCCTGGCCGGAGTTCCGCCGCCGCGCGCTGCTGGTGGCCATCGAGCAGATCAACGAGCTTTCCGACCTCTTCGTTGAGGTGGAAACCAAGTCGTCGCCCGGCTCCAAGAAGGTGACGCACCTGCGCTTCGTGTTCTCGGAGCAGGAAGGCAAGATGGTGCAGTCGCTGCGCCAGACCGAGACCCGCAAGAACCTCTACGAGACGCTGCGCGGCGAGTTCGGCATAGGCGCCGTGGACTTGCAGGCCATCGCGGCCAAGGCCGAGGACTACACGCCTGAGCGCATCCAGGCCGCCATCGAGTTCGTCCGCCACCGCATGGCCACGCAGCGCAAGAAGATCAGCGCGCCGGGTCGCTACCTCATGAAGGCCATCCAGGAGGGCTGGTCCATTCCAAAGGCCGAGCTTGAAGCCGGTGTCACCGAGCCCGCGGCTGTGCCGGCGCCCGGGCCTGCGCAAGCGGCCGCTGTTGCTGTGGACAAGCGCCAGCCGGCACACGAGCGGCTGGCCGGGGAGTCGCTTCAGCGCGAGTATCAGGAGCAGGGCGAGCGCGGCTATGCGCTGTACCTGGCAGCGGAGCATGCGCAGCGTGCCGAGCTGCGCGTTTCGTTCGCACGGACGCTGGTCTTCCGTGCCCTTGGGGCGCAGATGCAGCGCGCCAAGGGGCCCATCACCGAGGCCGAATTGCGCAATACGCCACGGTTGCAGCATGCCTTTGGACAGCACGTGCTCAAGGCCGTGGCCAAGGCGTCGCGTGGCGTGGCCGCGCGTTCAGACGACCAGGCCGCGCTGTTCACCCATCAGTAGACGGCCTGCGGTCCCAGCAAGAGCCCAAGCTTCATCAGCCGCTGGGCGATGGCACGTGGTGCCGCGTGCTTTGATCCCTTTAAGAACAACATACGCGGGTCGTTTTGAAGGCAGTAGGTTTGTGGCAGCTGCGTGTCGTTGAAGGTGGGATGGGGTTGTGGAAGTCAGGTCAGGTTGGTGCCATTGGGAAATGCCACTGGCTACAGGTATGTTGCATTTGCAGTGCCTCCACGGTGCTGGCGGCTCCGGTTACCCACGGATTCTGTGGACAAGTCCGTGGAGCAGCGGCACCGGAAGAACACAAGTCCTTGATTCATCAGGAAAGTTTGGCGCTGCCACAAAAATAGGCAATCGCCGTGTCTGCTGCGTGCTTGCTCCCTGCGGAAGGCTCAACCGGGCACGGGGCCGTTGGGTGAAAGGTCCGGAGGGGGACCGATGTACCTGCCGCGCGGCCGTATCACCTGCGGCATGTTCATCTGCTCCATGCTGTGGGCCAGCAGCCCGACACTGCGGGCGGTGGCAAACAGTGCGAAGGCGCCGTCGGCAGGCAGGCGATGGCGGGCCACCAGGGCCGCAAGCGCCACGTCGATGTTGGGTTGCAAGCCCGTCAACGAAGCAGCTTTCGCAATGAACCGGCTGATGGCCGCGGGTGGGTCGAACAGGCCCATCAGTACCTGGGCCCGTGGATCACCATCGGGGTACAGGTGATGGCCAAACCCGGGAATCGGCAAGCCCGCGGAGAGGTAGCGGTTCACCACCTCGTCGGCGCCCAAGCGATCCACCTCCTCGAACAGCGCACGCACCCGTCCCGAGGCGTCGCCGTGTAAAGGTCCGGAGAACGTGGCGAGTCCGGCGAGCAGGCAGGCCGGCAGTGACGCGCCGGTCGAGGCTGCAATGCGGGCCGAAAAGGCGGAACTGGTCAGCTCGTGGTCCGCCAGCAGCGCCATCGCCGTGCGCAGCAGCTCTGCGTTATCCGCCGACAAGCCCCAGCCTTGCGCAAAGCGCAGATGCAGCGGCGCACCCGCGCCTCGCGCTGCCCCGAAGCAGCAGGCCACCTGGCCCACGAGGCTTTGGGCCTCCTCATGCAAGACACGCGTGAGGCGCCCCCGCGTGGAATGCCCCGTGGCGGCCAGCGTGGCCAGCAGGACAAAAGCGGCAATCCGCCCGGGGTCGCTGGAACTGGCCTGGGAAGCGGTGC
This sequence comes from Azohydromonas lata NBRC 102462, assembly GCF_001571085.1. GTDB lineage: Bacteria > Pseudomonadota > Gammaproteobacteria > Burkholderiales > Burkholderiaceae_C > Azohydromonas > Azohydromonas lata. Next base: position 44,735 of record NZ_BCTC01000006.1, on the reverse strand, counting down.
CGAACGCCACGGGCTGCTCGGCGCCCCACAGCAGCCCGGCAACGTCTTCCAAGGTCGCCGCCGAGGCCAGCGTCACCGCGTCCTGGCCCCGATAGCAAAGGCGGCCTCGCACGAAAGTGCTGACGGCGGTCGGGATGCTGGGCTCCGCACCGAAGAGGGTGTTGGTCGCCACCGTTTCCAGCTTGCGCCCATCCTGCTTGCGCTTTGCAAGCGCGTTCACGTCGTCCGCACGGTAGAGGCTGCGCCGGCTGTCCTGCGGATCGGGCGCGGCCTCGATCTTTCCCCGGCTCACGTAGGCATAGACCGTCTGCGGCCGCACCTTGAGCAGGCCACAGGCCTCGTCCATCGTGATCCATGTGGCCATGACCAGGCTGCTCCGCTGAATTTATATTGATTTTATATATCAAGATTGACCGAAAAATCAATATAAAAACAGAATGGCTTCACATCCACCCGCGCCCGTCCAGAGTTTCTCGGCGCGCGCCAGCCCGCAAAGAGCCGACATGAAGCACAAGGTCCTCCAGCTCAACCCCATCCTGATTCCCGAGATCAACGAACGCCTGCAGGCGCTGTACGAGGTGCATCGGTACTTCGAAGTGGCGGACCCCGAGGCATGGCTCGAAGCGCATGGGGCGACCACGCAGGCCGTCATCACAGGCGGGCATACCGGCATTTCCAGGCAGATGCTGGAGCGCTTGCCGGCGCTCAAGGTCGTCGCCATCAACGGTGTGGGGACCGATGCGGTGGATCTGGCGTACTGCCGCGCCCGCGGGTTGCCCGTCACGGCCACGCTGGGCGCCTTGACCGAGGACGTGGCCGATCTCGCCCTGGGCCTGCTCATTGCCGCCTGCCGCAACCTGTGCGCCGGTGACCGCTTCGTGCGCGAAGGGCAATGGGAGCTGTTCCCTCAACCCAGCGCCATTCCGCTGGCACGCCGCTTCAGCGGCATGCGCCTGGGCATCGTGGGCATGGGACGGGTTGGGCGCGCGGTTGCCGCGCGCGCCGCGGCTTTCGGCTGCCCCATCGCCTACACGGACCTGCAGCCGATGGCGGACGTGCCGCACCGCTTCGTTGCGGAGCTGGTTCAGCTCGCCCGCGAGTCGGATGCCCTGGTGCTTTGCGCCGCGGCCGACAAGGCCGAAGGCATCGTCGATGCGGCGGTGCTGGAGGCCCTCGGCCCGCGCGGGTTCCTGGTCAACGTGGCGCGCGGGCGCCTGGTCAACGAACCGGACCTGGTCGCCGCCGTGGAGGCCGGCCGCATCGCAGGTGCCGGCCTGGACGTTTTCGTCGACGAGCCGCGCGTGCCGGCGCCACTGCGCGGGTCGGACCGCGTGACGCTGCAGGCCCATCGGGCCAGCGCCACGTGGGAAACCCGCACCGCCATGGGCGAGATGGTGCTGGCCAGCTTGTCCCAAGCCCTTTGCGGCGAGCGCCCGCCCATGAGCCTGACCACCTGAGACCGTGCCACAGCACGGCACCGCACAGACCCACCCCGAACGGAGACAAACCATGTTCAGACGCCGCTTCACCGCCCTGGTGGCCACCGCCCTGGGCACCTGCGTGCTCAGCCCTGCCTTTGCGCAGCCCTATCCGGCCAAGCCCATCACCATCGTCATCGGCTCCAGCCCCGGCAGCACGACCGATGGCCTGGCGCGTGCCATCGGCGCGGAAATCACCAAGGCGGTCGGGCAACCCGTCATCGTCGACAGCCGCGCCGGTGCATCCGGCGGCATCGCGGCCCAGGCCGTGGCCCGTGCCGCGCCGGACGGCTACACGCTGTTCATGACCACGAACACGACTCAGGCCGCCAACCCGCATCTGTTCAAGAAGATCGCCTACGACCCGATCAAGGACTTCGCGCCGGTCAGCCTGCTGGTGAAGGGCTACATGCTGCTGGTGGTCAACCCGGGCGTGAAGGCGACCAACGTGCAGGAGCTCATCGCCCTCGCGAAGAAGGAGCCGGGCAAGCTGAACTTCGGCGAAGGCAGCTCCTCCGCGCGCGTGGCCACGGAGCTGTTCAAGCAGATGGCGGGCGTTCAACTGAACCATGTGCCCTACAAGGCCAACCCGCCGGCCGTCATCGACCTGGTCTCCGGGCAGACCGACCTGATGACGGTGGACCTGACGACCAGCCTTCCGCAGGTCAAGGCGGGCAAGCTGCGCGCCCTCGGCGTGACCAGCCCCAAGCGAACGCCGCTGGTCCCCGACGTGCCGACCCTGGCCGAGTCAGGCCTGCCCGGCTACGAGTCCGGCTACTGGAACGCCTTGTACGCGCCGGCCGCAACGCCGGCGCCCGTCGTGAACAGGCTCAATGAGCTCGTGCACCGGGCCATGGCCTCGGAAGGCGTCAAGCGCTTCGTCGAACACAACGGGATGGAGGTCGCGGTGTCGACACCGGATGAGCTGGCCCGCTTCCAGCAGGCGGAGCTCGACCGCTGGGGCCGCATCATCAAGGCGGCCAACATCCAGCCGGAATGAGCGCGGCCGGCGGCGTGTGCTCCGTCACCGCTCCACACGGCGTGTCGAGCGTGCCGTGACGGGCGAACCGGCCTGGGATGCGGAGACCTGCGGCATGGCCAGCGCCCAATCGTCTCCATCGGGTGTCGTCAGCACGGCCTGCTGCGTGTCCACAGCCTTGAGCACGTAGCCCTGCAGAACTTCCCGGCCCACCAGGAACGGCTTGGGAGGCTGGTTCTCGATGCCCAGCAGTGCCATGTGCCCCTGCTGCCGGTTGCCGATGACGCCGGTCAGCACGAGCTTCGGACGGGGCGTGGCCAGTCGGGTGGAACGGTTGGCGGGGGCTCCCAGCAGATGCTTGACCCGTCCGGCTTCGCTGGGCACCGGGACCGCCTGCACCGCGGCGCTCGGCGCCACGGAAGCCCCCTGCACGAGGCTCCATGCCCAGGCCACCACGGAGCCGGCCAGCAGCGTCCAGATCAGGCCGCTGACCATCCAGGTGGCGCCGCGCGCCTTCGTGCGGGAGGCGCCTGGCTCCGCGCCGAAGCCCGCAGAGGTGCCGGAAGGAAGGCCGGTCGCAGCCGATGCCATGCGCGTGCTGCCTGTTGCGTCCACGGTTATCCCGCCCACTGGTTGAGCTCGATGATAGGCAGCAGCACGGCCAGCACGATCAGCATGACGACCAGCCCCATGCCGACGATCAGGAGCGGCTCCAGGATCGTCGCCATCTGCAGGGCGCGGCGCTGCACGTCGTCCGAAAGCAGGGCGGCCGCGCGCTGCAGCATGAGCGGCAGCGCGCCGGTCTGCTCCCCCAGGCGCGAGAAGCGCGTCACCACGTTGGGAAAGCCTCGCTCGCCGGCCAGGGCCGCGGCCAGCGACGCCCCTTCGCGCACCTGCGTTACGGCCCGCCGGCCGCCTGCACGCATCGCGGCGTTGCCCAGGGTGTCGGCCGCGGCCTGCATCGCGTCCAGGATCGGCACGCCAGCGCCCGCCAGCAGGCCCAGCGTGGACGCGAAGCGCGCCGCGTTGAAGCTGCCGGCCAGCGGCAGCCGCAGCCACCAGGCGTCGAAGCCCTCGCGCACCCGCTGAACGCGCAGCGCCGCCCGGGCCGCGGGCACGGTCAGCAGCAGCCCGGCCAGCAGCCATGGGCCGTGCTGGCGCAGCCCGGCACTGAGCCCCAGCATCAGCGCCGTCAGCACCGGCAGCGCATGCTGGCGGCCCGCGTACACCTGGGCCACGTGCGGCACCACGTAGCCCAGCAGGAATCCCACGATGCCCAGGGCCAGCAGCGTCACGATGGCCGGGTAGAGCACGGCCGCCAGCACCTTGCCCCTGAGCGCCTGGTGCTCGGCCAGGTCGCGGGCCAGCCGGTCCAGCACCAGGCCGAGCTGGCCGCTTTGTTCGCCGGCATGGACCACCGCGCGGTAGATCGCGGAGAACTCGCGGGGATGCAGCGCCAGCGCCCGCGCCAGGCTGCTGCCGCCATTGACCTCGGCGCGCAGCGCGGCCACCAATGCGCGCTGGCGCTCGTCATCCAGGTCCTCGGCCAGGGCGGCCAGGGCCGGCTCCAGCGGCAGCCCGGCGCACACCATGTCGGCGAGCTGGCGGGTCCACAGCGTCAGCGCGCCGGGGCCCAGCGCCCGGCCCCGGCCGGCCAGCAGCGCCCAGCCGCGTCCCGTCCCTGCACCGGACGCCACCGCCTTGACGCTCAGCGGCACCAGTGACTGCGCGCGCAACTGGTTGCGCACGGCCCGCTCGGTGTCGGCCTCGACGATGCCGCGGCGCGGGCGGCCCTCCAGGTCCAGGGCGTCGAAGGCGAAGGCGGGCATGGCGGGCGGCTCCTGGAGGGTGGTCCGGATCGGGGTGGGGATGTCGTGGCGCCGCGGCTCAGCTGCGCGTCACACGCAGCACTTCCTGCAGGGTGGTCGTGCCCAGAGTGACCAGCTCCTCGCCGTCCTCGCGCATCGAGCGCATGCCCTTGGCGGTGGCGGCGGCGCGGATCTCGGCCTCGGCGGCGCCGCGGTGGATCAGCGCTCGGATCGCGTCGTCGGCCACCAGCAGCTCGAACAGCCCGGTGCGGCCGCGGTAGCCGCTGGGGTCGGCCGGCTCCAGCCGCCGCACCAGCCGCTGCGCCAGCACGCCCAGCAGCGTGGAGCTGAGCAGGAAAGGCTCCACGCCCATGTCGGTCAGCCGCGTCACGGCGCTGGGCGCGTCGTTGGTGTGCAGCGTGGCCAGCACCAGGTGGCCGGTGAGCGAGGCCTGGATGGCGATCTGCGCGGTCTCGAAGTCGCGGATCTCGCCGATCATGATCACGTCCGGGTCCTGGCGCAGGATGGCGCGCAGCGCCCTGGCGAAGGTCAGCTCGATGCGCGCGTTCACCTGCGTCTGGCCCACGCCCGGCAGCTCGTACTCGACCGGGTCCTCCACGGTCATGATGTTGGTGCTGTCGGACACCAGCCGGCCCAGCGCCGCGTAGAGCGTGGTGGTCTTGCCCGAGCCGGTGGGGCCGGTGACCAGCACGATGCCGTGCGGCTGCGCGATCAGACGCTCGAAAGCCCGCAGCACCGGGCCGCGCAGGCCGACGGCCTCCAGGCTCAGCCGGTTGGCGCTCTTGTCGAGCAGCCGCAACACGGCCCGCTCGCCGTGCGTCGAAGGCAAGGTGGAGACGCGCACGTCCACGGCGCGGCTGCCGATGCGCAGCGCGATGCGGCCGTCCTGGGGCAGGCGCTTCTCGGAGATGTCCAGTTGCGCCATCACCTTGAGCCGCGAGATCAGCGCCGCGTGCAGCGCGCGCTGTGGCCGCACCACCTCGCGCAGCGCCCCGTCGATGCGAAAGCGCACCGAGGACGCGCGCTCGCAGGGCTCGATGTGGATGTCGCTGGCGCCGTCGCGCGCGGCCTGCGTGAGCAGCGCGTTGAGCATGCGGATGATGGGCGCATCGCCCGCCGTCTCCAGCAGGTCCTCCACTGCCGGCAGCGCCTGCATCATGCGCGAGAGGTCGGTGTCGGACTCGACCTCGCTGACCACCTGCGCCGCGCTCGAATCCCCGTCGGCGTAGGCTCGGCCGATCCGCAGGGCCAGCTCGTCCGGCCCCTCCTCGCGCAGGGCGTGCACCGCGTACTTGCGCAGCACCTCGCCGCAGGCGCCGGCCGTGGTGCCGGCGGCGGCATCGGCGCCTTGGGACGGTCCATGCCACAGCACCAGTCCCGCGTCCTGCGCTTCGAGCAGGACCTGGTGCGCGCGTGCAAAGGCATAGGGCAAGGGATAGCGCATGGTGCTCGGCACTGCGGCGGCTCAGGGCGCCGGGGCGGAAGGTGCGCCCGCCGGCGCGGAAGGGTCCTGCGCATCGAAGGGCGCCACGAGCGGGGCCGGCATGCCCCCCTTCGGCGCCACGGCGCCGTCCGCGCCGCTCGCGCCCGGGCCCGCATGGGAGCCGGGCGGCAGCAGCGGCGCGCGGTTGACGGCCATCAGCGCGCTGGCCGCGGGCTGCGAGGCTTCCTGCAGCCGGCGCAAGGTGTCGTAGCGGTCCTGGGCCAGCCGCTCCAGGTCCTCGCCGTCGCGCACGATCACCGGGCGCAGGAACACCATCAGGTTGGTCTTGCTGCGGCTGCGGTTTTGGCTGCGGAATAAATGGCCGACCAGCGGCAGGCTGCCCAGCACGGGCACCTGGCTGGCGCCGCTGTCGAACTGGTCCTGGATGAGCCCGCCCAGCACGGCGGCGCTGCCCTCCTGCACCAGCACCGTGGAAGCGACGGTGCGCTTGTTGGTCACCACGTTCGAGGACGTCGCGGCGCTGCTGCCCAGCCCGCCCACGACGCTGGACACTTCCTGGTAGATCTGCAGCTTGATCGTGCCGTCGGCATTGATCTGCGGGCGGATGTTCAGGGTCAGCCCCACGTCCATGCGCTCGTAGGTGGTGAAGGGCGTGACCGTGGAGGCGCCCGCGGTGCTGGAGTACGCGCCCGTGGCCACCGGGATGTTCTGGCCGATGGTGATCTTGGCCTCCTGGTTGTCCAGCGTCAGCAGCGTGGGCGTGGACAGGATGTTGGCGTTGGCGCGGGTTTCCAGCGCGCTGGCCAGCACGGCCAGCGAGCCGCGGAACAGGCCGATGTTCAGGCCCGGGTTGTAGGTGCCGGCGGCGATGCTGCCCTGGGCCTCGGCGGCGGCGATGCCGAACAGGTTGCCGCTGCTGCCGAAGTTGGTGCCGGCGCGCACGTGGCCGCTGCCGCTGCTGGTGCGCGCCAGCCACTGCACGCCCAGGTCGGTGGCCCGGTCGGCCGTGACCTCGGCGATCAGCGCCTCCACGTACACCTGCGCGTGGCGGGTGTCAAGCATCTCGATGACGGCGCGGATCTGCCGGTACTGCGGCTCCGGCGCGGTGATGATGAAGGCGTTGCTGTTCGGGTCGGCCTGGATCTGGCCGCCGATGCTGGGCTCGGCCGTCTGCGCCAGCAGGTTGCTGGTGGTGCCGCGCGTGCTGGCGGCGCTGCCGGTGGCCGAGGTGGCGGACATGCCGCCAGCCGCCGCCAGGCCGCTCGCGGCGGCACCCACGCCGCCGCTGCTGCCGCTGCTGCCGGCGGCCGGGCCCGCCGCCGTGGCGCCGCCCGGGTTGGCCAGCCCGGCATCGGCCGCCAGCGCGGCGCGCAGCGTGGGCGCGAGCTGCACGGCGTCGCCGAACTTCAGGTAGACCACGTGCATGTTGCCGGCCGCCTGCTGCGCGGTGGGCTGGTCCAGTTGCTCGACGAGCTTGCGCGTGAGCGCCACCCGCGCCGGGTTGGCCGCGCGCACCAGCAGGCTGTTGGTGCGCGGGTCGGCCAGCACCGTCACCGGGTAGCCCTCGCCGGCGCGCGCGGCGGGGTTCCTGGGCGCCGCGTTGGCGTTGCCCGCGCTGGGCACCGCTGCGGCGCCGCCCTCCAGCATGCGGTTGACCAGCACCGCCAGGTCGCTGGCGATGGCGTGGCGCAGCGCGACCACCTCCACGTCGCTGGCCGGGCTGACGTCCAGCGCCGTGACGATGCGGGCGATGCGCTGCAGGTTGTCCGCGTAGTCGGTGATCACCAGCGAGTTGTTGCCGGCGTTGGCGTTGATGGTGTTGTTCGGGCTGATCAGCGGCCGCAGCACCGGCACCAGGTTGTTCGCGCTCTCGTGGTTGAGCACGAAGATCTGGGTCACGATCTGGTTGCCGGCCGGCCTGGCGGCACCATCGCTGACGACGCTGCTCTGCAGCTTGGCCTCGGCCTCCGGCAGCACCTTGTAGATGCCGCCCGCTTCGACGATGGCGAAGCTTTGCAGCCGCAGCGCGGCCAGGAACTGCTCCCAGGCGGCCTGCGGCGCGATCAGCGCCTCGCTGACCAGGTTGAGCGTGCCCTTGACGCGCGGGTCCACCACCAGGTTGCGCCCGGTGATGACCGCCATCCCGCGGGCGACGGTCTCGATGTCGGCGCCCACGAAGTTCAGGGTCACGGGCTCCCGGGCGGCCAGCTTGGCGGCCGGCCGGGCGGGCGCCTGCTGCGGGGCACCGCCCGGGCTGGCCTGCGCGCCGGGCCCGGCGAGCGCGGCACACAGGGCGGCGGCGGCTGCGGCCCGCGGCACCCGCGCGGGGAACGAAGGGAAAGCGGTACGGACACTCATGGGTTCGGACGGGCTGCGGGCAACGCGAAACTCAGCCGGCCGTTCCACAGGCCTTCGCCGGTGGCTTCGAGGCTGGCCTGGACCGGCGCGGCGTGGACCGCCTCACGGAGGTGAACGAGCCAGTCGAACATCAGCTCCGCCGGCGCCTGGCTGAGCGTGACGGCGGGCGGCTCCTCCTTCTCGGCGCCGACCTGCGCCAGGGCGCCCAGGTGCTGTTCGGTGGCCTGGCGCCACGCGAGCGGGGCGTCGGCGGGGGGCGGCTGGTGGGCACAGGCGTGCAGCCCCTCGGCCTCGGCCGCCAGCGTGCGCATCGCGGCGATGTCCAGGTCGAGCCGGCGCAGCTCGTCCGCGGCGCCGCCCAGCGTGCGCAGGGCCGGCGCGACGGCGACGCTCCACAGCCCGAACGCACCCACCAGCGCGGCGCCGGCAGCAACCAGGCGGCGTTCGCGCGGCTGCAGCGCCGCCCAGCCCTGGCGCAGGTTGCGGCGCCAGGTGTGGCGCGATGAGGCGATGAAGGCGCCCAGGGCGCCGCGGGGCGGCGGGGAGGGTGGTGTCGGAGGGGGGGTCATGGGGCCTCGGCCAGGTTCAGGGTCCAGCGCTGGGGGGTGGGGTCCGCGGAGGCCCGGGGGCCCGCAGCCGCCCCGGCCGCAGCCGCCGGCCGCAGCCGCAGCCCGTGGCGGGCCAGCCGGTCCTGCGCGAGCACCGTGTCCGCCGCGTCGAGGCCCAGGCCATCGACGCGAAGCTCGCCGTGCTGGTAGTCGATGCGCTGGACCTGCCGCCCCGCGGGCACCGCGCCGGCCAGGGCCTGCAGCAGGCTCTCCAAGTCGTCCGCAGCGGCCCGCCCGCAGTCCTGGCGCATCTGCCCCACGCCGCGCGCCAGCTGCGCGCGCGCATCGACCACGACGCGCGTGCCCGGCATGCCGGCCAGCAGGAGCTGGCGCACCGTGTCGCGCCGCGCCTGCAGCTCCTGGCGCTGCAGCCAGGCCCAGCCGTTGAGGGCCGCCAACTGCGTGGCGAGCAGCAGCAGCAGGCCCACGCGCGCGAAGCGCCAGGAAGGCTCCCGCAGGAAGCGCCCGGCCGCCCGCCCGGCGCGGCGTCGTGCCCGCTCCAGGCCGCCTTGCCGCAGCTCGAACTGCGCCAGGTCCCACCCGGCGGCGACGCCGTGCAGCCAGTCCTGCTCGGCCGGACGCAGCCGCAGCGCGAGCTGCCGCCAGGACGGGCCCAGCTCGGCCACCTCGGGGATGGCCTCCAGCCGCTCGGGCGGGCCGCTCCACGCCTGGGCCAGCTCGTCCGGCGCGTGCACGGGCCTGCGCCACACCCCCTGCGGGCCGCACACCTGCAGCCAGGCCTGCCGCCGCTCGCCCGGGCCCTCGACCGTGAGCAGCCCCTCGGTGCCGGCCTGCGCCGACCGCGGCCAGGCCGCCGGCACGATACGGCGCACGCGCAGCCCATGGCGCTCCAGTTGCTGCATCTGCCCGGTGAGCCACGACTTGTCGCAGCAGGCCAGCCAGGCCTCGCGCGGCGCCGCTGCGTCGGCCTGCGCGCCCGGCTCCAGTGCCAGATGCAGCGCGGCGGGGACGTCCAGCACGCGCTCCTCGACCAGCCCTTCCAGCACCGCGCGCAGCCGGGCCGGGCGGGTGGAGCGCGGCAGCTGGGGCAGCGTCACCCGATGCCATGACAGCGCGGCGGCCGGCACGACGGCGATGGCCGGCTGGTTCGCGGCGCCCTCAACACCCGCTGCGAGGCCCGCCAGGGATTGCTCGCCACGCTGGGCCAGCGACACGCCGTCCGAGCTCACCGCGTAGCGCAGCGCCGGCCCCGCGGCCGAGGCAGCGCTCATCGGATCAGGAAGGGCGATGAACAGCGTCATGGCCAGGCCTTTACGTTCGCAGCGCTCATTGCACGGTGGCCAGCGTGGGCCGGAGCCAGTCACTCACGATGCGGCCCGCCAGGGTACTTCCGGCCTGGGGCGGCAGCGTCAGGACGAGGCGCACCGCGTCGGGCGGAGGCTGCAGCGGGGTGTCCGCGGCCACCGGGTCGCCGCCGCGGCTGTCGTCGGCCCCGGCCGGCTCGGCGACCCGCCGCGCGCTCGACTGGGCGTGGCTCCAGGCGTTGTCCCTGAAATAAAAGAGCTGCCAGTCCGAGGCCGGCACCACGATGGCCCCGCCTTGCGCCGCAGGCCGACCCAAGGGGCCGGTGCGGGCCCATTCGCCCGCGTCCAGCCAGGCCCGCCGCAACTCGCCGCGGGTGCGCAGCGGGCTGGAGACCCAGCGTTGCCAGGTGATGCCTCGTGCGCTGTCCAGGCGCAAGGCCCAGGCGACCAGCATCAGGCTCGCGTCATCCAGCGCGCTGCGCCGGGTGATGCGCAACACCTGGCCGTTGAAGTCCACGGCACTGGCCAGGCCGGATTCCTGCAGGGCATCCAGGTCGGTGCGCCACTGGAGCAGGCCGGACTCCAGTGCCAGGCCATGGCCGCTGCGCTGCCGGATGCTGTCCTGCACCCGGGCCATGGCATCGAGCGCGCGCCAACCCATCAGCGCCATCAGGCCGAGAATAGAGAACGCCACCAGCAGCTCGACCAGCGTCAGCCCCGCCTGCCGGCCCGCGGCCGCTGCGCCGGCACGGGAAGGAATGCGTCGTCCCGCGGACATCGCCTCACCTCACCTGCAGGCGGGCCTGCGCGGTGGACAGCCGGAGCACGGGCAAACCCTCGCGCAGCACCTGGACGTCGATGTGGCGGGTGTCGGCCCGCGCCGTCGCGCGCACGCCCAGCTGCACCACGTACTGCAGGCCAGCCTGCTCGCAGCGGCGCTCGCTGCGGCCCAGGCCCGGAAGCTCGCGGCGCAGACGCAGCTCGATCAGCACGTTCTCGGCGCACAGCCGGCCCAGCAGCAGGTCGTTCTGCCACGCGGCGCCGCGGATGAGCGAGGCCCCGGCCTTGTGGCTGGCGATCAGCGCGATGGCCATCACGGCCAGGGCCACCAGCATCTCCACCAGCGTGAAGCCCCCGGCACGCGCCCCGCGGCCCCTTGGCCGCGCGCTCAGCGCGCGACGGCGAACGGGGCCAGCCCGTCGCTGGCGATGCGCACGCGATACGGCCCCAGCACCAGGGTGAGCGCCTGCGCCTGCAGCATGGGCTCGGGCCCCAGCACCAGCTCCCCGGGGGCGGCCACCTGCACTTGCGGCGTCAGCCAGGCAACGGTGCGGCCCTGCGCCGTCCCGGTGAAGCCGAAGCCCCCGGGCCGCGGCTGCCAGCGCACCAGCCGGCCCTGCAGGCGCGACTGCGCGCGGGCGCCCTCCAGCATCGCGGCCAGGCGCATCGCCTCGCGCTCCAGTGCATCGCGCCGGGCATCGGGCAAGGCCGGCTCCACCAGCATCGTGCCCAGCGCCACCAGGCCGATCACCACCAGCAGCTCGACCAGCGTGTAGCCCGCGTGCGGCGCCGGCCGGCGCCGCCATGGCGCCCTCGACGGGTGTGACGAAGCCGTCGAGCGGCCTGCAGCCGGCGGAGCCGGGAAGGTGCCTGGGAAGGTCATGGGACGAAGCGAGGACGGGCACTTGGAGGTAGGCGGTCTGGACCTGGAATGCCCGTGTTCTGCAAGTCCCGCGCCGGGCCCGCGGCGCGCCGTCGCTCCAGGGCGGCAGCCGCGCCCATGCCCGCCGCGCCGCGTGGGTTTTCTCACAAGCGCGTGCGGTTTTCGACAGCGTTGTAACGTTTGCTACATAGCGTCCAGCACCGAGGTGCGTCGCCGCCATCGCCATATCCGAACGGCTGCAGCCGCGGGCCGCCGCAGAGGCTCCCTATAGAGAAGCGCTGCGTTCATCGCACGGTGCCCACGCCACGGGGCCGCCGCGTTCACAGCTTCGAAATCAAGCGCCTGAGCGTCTGGCATAGGCATTGCAAGACGCAACGCTATGAACTCAGATACATCACGACTGACAGAGGGCGCTCGGCCGCCTCAGGGTCGGCGGGCCCTCCGGTTCGCCAGGAGCAGGCTGGCCACGGCCGTGGCCTTGATTTGGGTCTCGCCGCCGCTGCTGGCCGCCCCGGCGGGCGGCGTGGTGGCCAGCGGCGCGGCCACCATCGTCCAGCGCGGCAACAGCACCGAGGTCAGGCAGTCCACGCCGAAGGCGGTCATCAACTGGCAGGGCTTCTCCGTCGGCGCCAACGAGAGCGTCAACTTCAGGCAGCCCGGCGCCTCGGCCGTCCTCCTCAACCGCGTCGTCGGCCACGAGAAGAGCGTCATCGAGGGCGCGCTCAACGCCAACGGCAAGGTCTTCCTCGTCAACTCCAACGGCATCCTGTTCACGCGGGGCAGCAGCGTGAGCGCGGGGAGCCTGGTTGCCAGCAGCCTAGACATCGGCGACGGCGACTTCCTGGCTGGCCGCTACACCTTCAGCAAGGCTGGCCCCGGCACCGGCGGCGCGGTCGTCAACCTGGGCACCCTGGCTGCGGCGCCGGGCGGCCACGTGGCGCTGCTGGGCGCGAGCGTCTCCAACCAGGGCCTCATCACCGCGGCCAAGGGCACGGTGGCGCTGGCGGGGGGCGACAAGGTCACGCTCAACTTCAACGGCGACTCCCTGCTGAGCGTGACCATCGACCAGGGCGCGCTCGACGCGCTCGTCGAGAACCGGCAGGCCATCCACGCCGACGGCGGCACCGTGCTGCTCACCGCCAAGGCTGCCGACGAGCTGCTGGGCAGCCAGGTCAACAACAGCGGGATCATCCAGGCGCGGACCATAGACGAGCTCAAGGGCTCCATCACCCTGCTGGCCCAGGGCGGCACCACCACCGTCCGCGGCACGCTGGACGCCTCCGCGCCCCGGGGCGGCGACGGCGGCTTCATCGAGACCAGCGGCCGCAAGGTGGCGATTGCCGAGGAGGCGGCAATCACCACCCGCTCCTCCCACGGCGCAGCCGGCACCTGGCTGATCGACCCGGACGGCATCACCATCGCCAACCTCGGCGGCGACATGAGCGCCACGCTGCTGTCCCGGCTGCTGCGCGACAACAGCATCGAGATCCAGTCCACCCTGGGCAGCGGCGCGGGCGGCGACCTCAACGTCAACGACGCGCTGAGCTGGGCCGGCCGCACCACGCTGACCCTGACCGCCACCCGCGACGTCAAGGTCAACGCCGCCATCACCTCCACGGGCGCCGGCGCCGGGCTGGTGCTCAAGGCCGGGGCCGACATCGACATCAACGCGCCCGTCACCCTGGCGGGCCGCGGCGCAACCCTGGCGCTGCGTTACGGCGGCGACTACCACCTGCGCACCCCTGCCAGCTACAGCGGCACCACCCTCGATGCCCAGGGCCAGCCGGTGGCCCGGCAAGACGGCAGCGGCGGCGTGTACGGCAGCCTCACCCTCACCGCGGCGGATGCCCGCCTGAGCCTCAACGGCCAGGACTACACCCTGATCCATGGCATGGACCAACTGGCGGCGCTGGACGACGCGGCCGGTACGGCCCGCGGGTATTTCGCCCTGGCGCAAAACCTGGACGCGGCGAACTGGAGCGCGGCCCACAAAGGTGCCGCGGCCGTCGTCAACGAATTTGGCGGCATTTTCGCCGGCCTGGGACACACGGTATCGAATCTCACGCTCAATGCGCCCGAGGCCAGCAATGCCGGGCTGATCGGCAGGGTGGTGGAGACCAGCACCCTTCGTGATATCGGCGTGACCAGCGCCAATATCACGGCCAACAGTTATGCCGGCACCTTGCTCGGGACGTCGGATGCCGAGGTCAATATCAGCAATGCGTATGGCACGGGGCACATCACCGTGACGGCGGGCGGTGCCCGGGTCGGCGGCTTGCTGGGCTCCCTGTACGGCACCGTCAACAGTTCCTATGCCGACGTCGATATTCAGGCCGAAGCCCCCAGCTCCTTTTTGGGCGGGTTGGTAGGCAATGCGGTGCTGTTCGATATTCAAAATTCCCACGCGAGCGGGCATATAGGCTCCGGGGTCGACTCGAATGCTGGCGGCCTGGCGGGCTACGCGGGCAGAGGGTCCATTTCAAATGCCTACGCCACCGGCAACATCACGGGGGCGCCTGACTCGCAATCCCTGGGGGGGCTGGTCGGGGCATTTTCGACATCGACAGCGAATGTCGGCGTGACCAATTCGTTCGCCACCGGGAACGTGACCGGCGGCACCAAGCTGGGTGGCCTGATCGGGGCGATGGGTGCGTCGAACAGCCGGGGAACCATCACCCTCGACAACGTATATGCCATCGGCACGGTAACCGCGAACCAATCCACTGAAATCACCACCGGAGACGGTGTGGGTGGATTGATCGGTTATGCCAATGCCTCCCGAATGACCTTGAACATTTCCAAGGCGCATTCGACCGGCGATGTCGTCGTCAACAGCCCCTACGTCACCCGGGCCGGTGGATTGATCGGCTCGGCCACGGTGAAGGAGGGAACGGTTTCGGACAGCCACGCCAATGGGGATGTAGTGGCGCTCGCCATGAATTCCGGATGGACCGGCGGCTTAGGCGGTTATTTCTCGGGGATGAGCGTTGCCGATTCATATGCCACCGGCGATGTCACGGGCGGCTCTAGTACCGGGGGATTGCTCGGGGCCTTGGCGGGCGGCGGGTCCATTTCCAGGTCGCACGCCAGTGGCAGCGTTTCTGGATATGCCGGGGCCGGCGGGCTGGTGGGAGTCAACAGCCACGGCCTGATCACTGAATCCTACGCCAGCGGAAATGTGGGCATTTTGGGCCAGGCTGGCCCGGCCCCGGCCGGCCAGGCCGCAGGTGCCCTGGTCGCCGTGAACGAGGGCGAAATAAACAATTCCCAGGCCACCGGCAGTGTCCGCGGTACAGGCAAATTCGTTGGCGGCCTGGTGGGCAACGACTACGGCACGGTCAGCAACAGCACCTATACCGACGTGGCGGCGGAGGCTGCGGCCAGGGCAGCGGCGGAGGCTGAGGCCCGAGCCGCCGCGCAGGCCGCAGCCTGGGCAGCGGCAGAGGCCGAGGCCCGTGCCGCCGCGCAGGCCGCAGCCAGGGCAGCGGCAGAGGCCGAGGCCCGTGCTGCCGCGCAGGCCGCGGCCAGGGCAGCGGCGGAGGCCGAGGCCCGCGCCGCCGCGCAGGCGGCCGCCGGCCAGCTCGATCCGGTGAAGGCGGCCCCGCGTGCCGTGTCTCAGCTCCAGGCCGCCGCCGGCCGGCGCCCTGATTCCATAGACAGCCATATTCAGATCAACGAAATGTCCGAATACAAGGCGGACGTGCGGGCCATCGAAGTTGACGGTGTCCGCTATGAATTGGAAGACGACAAGAAAAAGGAGAGTCGCTAGACCTCCCCAGCCAGGATGCGGAGCTTCTGCCAGTTGGGAGGGGTTTTGGTTCTCGCAGCCTACTGCCGTCATCGGGAACGCTGCCATTTAAACTCAAGCAAGGTGTGAAATGAAGTTTGGTATCCGTCAAGCCATTTCGGTGCTCGCCCCGGTGGCATTGGCCGTCGTCGCTTCCCATGCAGGAGCCGCCACGACGTGCACCTATGTCCCCAGCAGCGCGACCTCGGCCTCCTTCGTAATTGCCGTGGCTTCGAATTTCTATGAGCCGGCCCAGGCCTTTGCCCAGGATTTCCTGTCCAATTCCGGCACCACGGCCACGGCGGTCCAGGTCTGCGCCGATTCGACCGGCAACCTGAAAAAGCAGATCAACGGCACCGCGTCCATGCCGGCGGCCGTGGGCTCCAAGAAATACAGCCTGCTGCTCGCGGCCGATGCCGATACGCCGGCCTACTTCGACACGGACCCGACCGGTTCGACCTTTAAGCAGACCGGTGCGAGCGCCTTCCTTTATGCCTACGGTATTCCGGTGCTCTACAGCCAGAAGGTCGCCAAGGCCAACCTGGTGCAGACCGCGAGTCCTGGCGCCACCGCGAGCGGATATGCCAACCCGGTCAAGGTCAACCAGACCTACGTGACGAAACTGGCTATCGGCAACCCCACCCTGGCGCCTTATGGGGTGGCCGCCGATGACATTTTGGTGGACATGGGCCAGTCCGGATCCACGACCGACCTGGGCACAAGCTACACCTCGAATTGCTCGCCGTCCTGGACCTGCACCTACAGCAATATCGACTACACCCAGCAGGCCATCCAGTACGCCAGCAACAATATCAAGGCGGGATTCGTCTCCAAGGCACAGATGTGTTCGGACTCCATTTCGAGCTCCTACTACATCGAGTTTCCTGACTACCAGACCACGCAAAAGGGTATTCTGATCAATTCCACCAACTCCACGCAGAACGCCTACAGCGCCAGCATGGTCGGCTTCATGAACACCAAGAAATCCGCCGATGCCGATTCGGACGGGATTTCCGACTGGAATGAATTCCTGATCAGCCGCTGCTACAAGCAAATCTGACGCCCCTGGCATGAGCCGTCTTCCCCTTGGCATTTTCAGAGGGGAAGCAATATTCCTTCTTTTTCTGCCCGGCCGCAGTGAATCTCGGCGCAGGCTCATTCCCGATTCCTCGCTCACGGAACGCCCGATTGCGGCATTTTCCCTGCTGCGGGCGAATTCAAAACAAAACCAACTCTCCACCATGCGCCGTACCCGCCCCCGGAACCTTCTGCCCACCCTCATCGCGATGGCGGCTCACCTGGCCTGTGCAGGCGCCTGGGCACAGACGGCGGCGCCATCCCCGCCCGTGCCTTTCGGTGCCGGCGACGCGCTGCGCCAGGCGCAGCCGCTGCGCCCCGAGACCCGGCCCGCGCCGCCGCTGTCGCTGGCCGACGGGCAGACGCTGTCGGTGCGCGAATTCAGGTTCGAAGGGACCGAGGAGGTGCCCGAGGCTGAGCTGCAGGCCGTGGTGGCGCCCTACCGGGGCCAGACGCTGAGCATGGCTCGCATCAACGAGGTGGCGGCCCAGGTCACTGCGCTCTACCGCAGCCGGGGCTGGCTGGTGGCGCGGGCCTACGTGCCGCGCCAGGACGCCAGCGCCGGCACGCTGCTGATCCGCGTGCAGGTGGGCCGGTGCGGCCGCTTCACGCTTCGCAACGCCTCGCTGGTGGGTGACAGGCTGCTGGAGGGCGTGGCGGCGTCGCTGGCGGCCGGGCAGGCCGCGGTGAGCCGGGCGGCGCTGGAGCGCGCGATGCTCACCATCTCCGACATGCCGGGGGCGCAGTTGCCGCGGCTGACCGTCGCCGCGGGCCAGGCGCCGGGCAGCACCGACTTCCTGCTGGACGTGCCAGCCGGCGCGCGCTGGGGCGGCTGGCTGGTCGTGGACAACCTGGGCTCGGCCTACACCGGCAAGAACCGGCTCAACGGCGGCGTGGAGCTGAATTCACCCCTGGGCCAGGCCGACAAGCTCACGCTCAGCGGCATGGCGGCCGAAGGCGGCCGGCTGGACAACGGCCGGCTGGCCTACGCCGCCGCATTGGCCGCCAACGGCCTGCGCGGCGAGCTGGCCTGGTCGAAGACCACCTACGAGCTCGGCGGCGCGTATGCCGACCTGGCGGCGCAGGGCAACGCACGCTCCCTGGAGGCCGCGCTGAGCTACCCGCTGCTGCGCAGCCGCGAGCGCAACCTGCACCTGGGCCTGGGGCTGGCCGCTAGGCGGCTGCGCGACGACATCGGCGCGGAGAACTCGTCGGTCCGCAAGCGGGCCACCGCCGGCACCCTCGGCCTGCGCCACGAGGACTGGCGCGGCCTGGCCGGGCTGCCGGGCCAAACCACGGCCAGCGGCTCGCTGGTCATCGGCCAGCTCGATTTCGACGACCCGGCACAGGAGGCGCTCAACCGCGGCGGCGCGAACACGGCGGGCCGCTACGCCTACCTGAAGCTGGCCGCGACGGCCCAGCTGGAGCTGGCTCCGGCCTGGAGCCTGCGGGCCGGCGCGAGCGTCCAGAAATCCCTGGACCGCAACCTCGACCCGAGCGAGCAGATGAACATCGCCGGCCCCGAGGGCGTGCGCGCCTACAGGGAGACGGTCAGCGGCGACAACGGCTATCTGCTGAGCGCGCAATTGCGCTACGCGCTGCCGGCGGCGGGCCTGGCCGAGGGCTTCTCGCATGCGCTGGGCGTGTTCGGCGACCTGGGCCGGGTGTACCTGCAGCACGGCGGCTACAGCAGCGCCGCGGGCGCGCGGCTGTCGGACGTGGGCCTGGGCTACCACCTGCAGCACCGGTCGCTGTCCGGCTCGCTGCAAGTGGCCCATGCGGTGGGCGCGCAGCCGGACAGCGCCCGGGACCACGGCCGCACCCGGGTGCTGCTGCAGGCAGGCCTGAGTTTCTGAACCACGGGAGCACGGCATGGAAAACGCGAAGAACATGGACTGGCTGGGCGGCGCCATCGACTACGGGGTGATCGGCGTGCTGATGCTGCTGAGCGTGCTGGTGGTGGCCATCGGCATCGAGCGCACGCTGTACTTCCGCCGGGTCGAGGCCCAGCGCATGCCCGACATCAAGTCCCTGGAGCTGGCGCTGACCCGGCGGCTGTTCGTGATCGCCTCGGTGGCGAGCAACGCGCCCTACCTGGGGCTGCTGGGCACGGTGTTCGGGATCATGCTGACCTTCTACCGCATGGGGCACGGCGGGGCGATGGACCCGTCGCAGATCATGCTGGGGCTGGCCCTGGCGCTGAAGGCCACCGCGGCGGGCCTGGTGGTGGCGCTGGTGGCGGTGGCCTTCTACAACACGCTGCTGCGCCGGGCCAAGGTGCTCATGCTGCAGTGGGAGATCGCGCATGGATGAGCGGCCGTTCGAGCACATGAACATGGTGCCGTTCATCGACATCATGCTGGTGCTGCTGGTGATCGTGCTGACGACCTCCAGCTTCATCGCCAGCGGGCGCATCCCGGTGCACCTGCCGCAGGCCAGCGCGCAGCGCAGCGAACGCGACCCGCGCGAGACGCGGACCATCGACATCGATGCGGCCGGCACGGCGCACTTCGAAGGCCGGCCGCTGAGCGTCGAGGCGCTCAAGGAGCAACTGGCGCCTATGGACAAGGCCACGCCCTTCCTGCTGCGCGCGGACCGCACGGTGCAGTTGCAGCGCTTCGTGGACGTGGCCGATGCGCTCAAGCAGCTGGGCATCTCCAGGGTCGCGGTGCAGACGCAGAGCACGAGACCGTGAGCGCCCTCCTTGCCACCGGCGCGTTGGCGAGGCCGGCCGCGCGGCCGGGCGCCCGCCTTCCCGCGCCGGCCGAGCGGGCCCCGGCGCAGGCCGCGCAGACTGGGCGTGCCCATGACGTCCGGGGCCTGGCCTTCTCGCTGCTGCTGCATGCCCTGCTGGCCCTGGCGTGGCTGGCGTTCGAGAGCTTCAAGCCGCAGCCCGTGCGGCGGGAGAGCCCGCTGGCGGTCGAGCTGTTCGGGATGGTGAGCCATCGGCAGGTGGAGCAGCAGCAGCTGGGCCGGGACGAGGGCCGTGCCGCGGCCGACGCGGCGCCCCCTTCGGCCCAGGCGCCGCAGCCGCGCGCGCCCGTGCCGGCCCGCCCCGAAGCGCCAAAGGAGCGGCACGAGAAGCGCTTGCGCAGCGAAACGGCATCCGCCGCGCCGAGCCCGGTGCAGGTGAGCGAGCCCGCGCGCGAGCCGGTTGCGCCGCCAACCGCGGGGGAACCGGCGCCTGCCGCCATGCCGGCGGCCACGGGCACCCCGTCTTCAGCCCTGGGGGGCGAGGAACAGCGCCTGCAGCAGGCGGTGCCGATGCGCGAGGCCTCCGCCGACCTGATCCGCCAGTACCTGGCCGGCTTGAAGAAGGCGATCCAGCGCCGGCTGGCCTATCCGGCGCAGGCGCGGGCGGAGGGCGCGACTGGCGCGCCCATCGTCCGCTTCGTCATCACCAGCGCCGGGGAGGTGCTGCCCGGCTCGCTGGGCATCCAGCGCAGCAGCGGCCATGGCGCGCTGGACGAGGCCGCCCTGCACGCCGTGCGGGCGAGCGTGCCGCTGGAGGCGCCGCCGCGGCAGATGGCGGTGGTGCTCACGCTGTCCTTCGCGCAGGAGCCGTGATGCGGGCGCGGGCGCCCGGCTCGCGCAGCCGGGGGGCGGCCTTGATCCTGGCGCTGCTCGTGGTGGCGCTGGTCACGACGCTGGCGACCTCCGCCTACTGGCTGCAGTGGCGCGACATGGAGGTGGGCGCCGCCGACCTGGAGCGCCAGCGCAGCCAGTGGATTTTGAACGCGGCCCTGGATGGGGGCCTTGCCGTGTTGAACGACGACGCCCGCGAGGCGGATCACCTGGCCGAGCCGTGGGCGGCGCCGCTGCCGGACACCCGTCTGTCGTCGATGGGCGCGCTGGGCTTCGCCTCCGAAGGCGAGGGCCTGCATCTGAGCCGACGCATCACCGACCTGCAGGGACGGCTGAACGTGGGTGACCTGGCGCGTTACGGCGAAGTGTCCGACGCGGGCTGGGCCGCCTTCACCCGGCTGTTCGAACGGCTCGATCTGCCACTGGCCGAGCTCACGCGCCTGAAGGCGGGGCTGCAGGCCAGCATGAGCTCGGCGGCCCCCGGCAATGATGCCGCCGCGGCGTTGCGGCCCGTGCGGCCGGACGATCTGCGGCGGCTGGGCTTGAGCGCTTCCACGCTCGAGCGGCTGGCGCCCTACATCGCCTGGTTGCCCATGCGCACGACCGTCAATCTCAACACCGCGTCGCCAGAGGTTCTCTATGCGGCCATTCCGAACCTGAACCAGGCTTCCGAGCACAAGCTGATCCAGTTGCGGTCCGGCACGCCCTTCAGGTCGCTGGAGACGGTCAGTACCAGCCTGTCTGCTCCCCAGGGCAGTGGGCCGGTGCCGCAGATCAGTGCCTCGTTGCACGGCGTCGGCAGCCGGTATTTCGAGATCGAGATTGCCCTGAGCAAGGCGGACCAGACGTTGATCGAACGTACCGTCGTTCAGCGGGACCGAACCGGAGTTCGGCTGCTTCAGCGGGCCAGTGCGCGGCAGTGATGCCTTGCGCGTTCGCCTGCCTGATTTTTGAGCCCACCAGATGCCGCCAAGCACCTCAACGACTTGGCACGGCTGCCGGCAAAAAACGTGCTTCCTCCAAGTGGTGGTAATCTTTCCGCCAAATGGAGTATTGGACATGACGGCCATCGCCCGCACCAAGAAGCCCCAGTCCCCCGTGACACCTCCGGTTGTCGCGGCGGGCGTGCGCAGCCGGACGCCACGGCAGGATGCCGGTGCGCGGCTGTGGGGCGTGCTCGGGCGCAGCGGCGCCCGTAACTCGCGGGCCGTGTTCCATGAACTGCTGGGCCTGGTCACCGACTGCCCGCCGGTAGACCTCTACGACGCCGTGGAGGAAGGTGTGCCGACCGCGGTGGTCTCGGTCATTGCCGGTGCCTTCGGCGGCACGAACGAGTCAGTGATGGCGCTCATTGGCGTTTCCGAGACCACCTTCCGACGCAAGCACGAAGCCAGTGAGCCGCTGCCCGAAGTGGCCGGCCATCGCGTCATGGGTTTCCTGCGCATCGTGGCGCGGCTGCAGCGGCTGCTGCAGGAAAGCGGCGACCCGGCGCAGTTGGCGGACTTCGACCTCGATGCCTGGGTCAGGGACTGGATGCGCGAGCCCTTGGCCGAGTTCGGCGGCAAGACGCCGGCGCAGATGCTGCGCAATCCGGAAGGCCAGCGCGCCATCGAGGAGCTGCTTGACCGCATGCGCGGCGGCCTGCCCGCATGACGGTGTCCCTCTGGCGCATCGCAGCCGACACACCTTCCTGGACGGCCGATGACATGGCAGGCAAGGGTGCGGCCCACAAGGGTGGCCGCTGGAATGGCCCCGGCGAGCATGTCACCTATGCGTCAACCACCATCGCCCTTGCGGCCTGGGAAACGCGCGCGCATCTGGGCCGAGGCGGCACACAGCTGCCTTTCAACCGATGCCTCGTGCGCATCGACGTCCCCGACAACGTGTGGGCTGCCCGCGCGCAAGTGCCGCGGCCATTGCCTGTAGGCTGGAACGCCATCCCGGAAGGCCTGGTGTCACGCAGCATCGGCTCGGCCTGGCTGGCCGTGGGTGCTTCGGTACTGCTGGTGGTGCCCTCAGTCATCATCGAAGAAGAGGACAACGTGCTGATCAACCCGGCGCATCCGGATGCACGGCAGCTTCTGCCCGAGAAGGTGCGCCGGTTCCTTTACGACCCTCGTGTCTGAGGGAATTGGCCTCAGGCAAGCGCGCCCTGCCGGGGTATGTGCATTTTTGTAGACGGCGCAACCATGAACAGGACCGCTGGGACGGCACCAAGGCTCAAAGCATTGCCAGCGTGTGTCAATAAGGTTTATGTGAAATTGATTGCCGTCATACCGAGGGCCGGCGCGAGGTGCCGGGCATGAGCCGTGGCCTGCCGCCACCGGCTCTATACACTGCCCGCCAGATCAACTGACCGTGATGGCCAGGGGGCGGTGGACATGGACAACGGCAAAGAGCTCGGCCCCATCGCGGCCTACGACCTGATCGTCATCGGCGCGGGTTCCGGCGGCGTGGCCGCATCGCGCCGCGCTGCCGCGCACGGCGCGCGCGTGCTCATCGCCGAGGCTGACCGCGTGGGCGGCACCTGCGTGATCCGCGGCTGCGTGCCCAAGAAGCTCATGATGTACGCCGCAAGCCATGGCCAGCTGCTGCGCGAAGCGGCCGGCTATGGCTGGGTGGGCGTGGCGGGCCGCTTCGAAATGGAGCGCTGGGCCGACGCCAAGGCGCGCGAGATCACGCGGCTCGAAGGCCTCTACCGAGGGATGCTGGCCGATGCGGGCGTCGATCTCGTGAACGGCCGCGCACGGTTGCTGGGCCCCGGGCAGGTCGAGGTCGCGGGGCGCACGCTGCGCAGTGAACGCGTGCTCATCGCCACGGGCGGCTCGCCCGCCCAGGACGCCTTGCCGGGGCTGGACTTGGCCATGACCTCCAACGAGGTGCTCGACCTGCGGGAGGTGCCGTCCACGCTGCTGGTGGTGGGCGGCGGCTACATCGCCGTCGAGTTCGCCAGCATCCTGGCGGCGCTGGGCGCTCAGGTCACGCTGGCCTTCCGCGACGCGCTTCCGCTGCGGGGGTTTGACCACGATCTGCGCAAGCGCCTGGCGCACGCGCTGACGGAGCGCGGCATCACGCTCGCGGGCGGCGTGGGCTTGCATGCGCTGACGCACACCGGCGAGCGCTTCGAGCTGCAGCGGGCCGACGGCTCGGTGCTTGGTGCGCAGGCGGTTCTCAACGCCACGGGCCGGCGGCCCAACACGGCGGGCCTGGGCCTGGAGCAAGCGGGCGTGGACATCGACGCACGCGGCGCCATCACCGTGGACATCGACAGCCGCACCACGGTCCAAGGCATTTGGGCCATAGGCGACGTCACCAACCGCGTCAATCTCACGCCCGTGGCCATTGCCGAAGGGCGGGCCTTCGCCGACAGCGAGTTCGCCCACCACGCCGTGCGCGTGGACCACCGCACGGTGGCTAGTGCGGTGTTCACCGAGCCCCCCATCGCGACGGTGGGCCTGACGGAGACCGATGCGGCCCGCCTGGGCCCGGTGGACGTGTACGAATCCGACTTCCGGCCGATGCGCACCGCCTTCGTGGGCAGCCAGGCCCGCAGCTACATGAAGCTGGTGGTGGACGGCTTGAGCGACGTGGTCCTGGGCATCCACATGATCGGCACCGACGCGCCGGAGATCGTGCAGAGCCTGGCCGTGGCCATGACCTGCGGCGCCACCAAGCGCGACTTCGACCGCACGCTTGCCGTGCACCCGACGGCCGCCGAGGAATTCGTGCTGATGCGCGAGCCCACCCGCCGCCATGGCAAGCCGCCCCAGGGGCCTGCCGGTACCGCGCCAAGCTGAAGCGGCTAGGCCTTGGGCCGCAAGCTCTGCCAAGCCGCCATCAGTGCCGCCAACGCGTCCCGGTACAGGCGCGGACGCCAGCCGCGGCGCATGTAGCGTTGCGCGCGCCCATGGAAGGCGGGGACGGGCTGCACGCCCAACAGGTAGCCGCGCACGTCTTCATTGACCGTCACCGAGGCCACGACGTGGCCCCTGCCGTCCACGGCATGGATGAGGGTGCCGCGCCAGTCGTCCTCGGCAAACCAGTGCGCGGGCAACGCCACGGGAAGCTTGGAGGTCACCATGGCGGCGACGGTACAGCGCCAGCCTCGACACAGCCGCCACGCAGGGTTTTCACGGTCGTGGAAACCGAAACGCCGGCACGTGCGGGCATACCTACCATGGCGATACGCCCGCACACACAACGGTTGGGGTGTTCCACAACAGCATCCTGACCCACGACGACATGGACCAGCTTCCCCCCGCCGCAGGCCCCCTCGACAGCGGCCACCCCGAGTACGAATCGGCATTCGCAGAACTGGAGCGCAGGGCTGCGCGTGGCGAGTTCACCCTGGCGCAGTGGCGCCACGAAGTTCATGCGCTGCGCCAGCGCTGCACCGCCGGGCGGCCCGTGCCCCTGTGGCGGCGGCACGGCAACCTGCCCGCTTGAACGGCCGGCAAGCCCCGGCACCGCAGCCGCTGCTGCCTGTTTTTTAGGCAGCGCGTGCCGCGGCTTATGAATCAATGACTTGGCTTCGCCAAGCGCCCTTATTCCACGGACTTGTCCACAGAAGCCGTGGGTAACTTTGCCACCGCATCCCTGGCGGCGCGCCCACGGCGTGGAGCTCAGCAGCGCTCCAGGGCCATGGCGATGCCTTGGCCGACGCCTATGCACATGGTGGCGATGGCACGCCGGCCGCCCGTGCGTTCGAGCTGGCGCAGCGCGGTGAGCGCCAGGCGCGCGCCCGACGCGCCCAAGGGATGGCCGAGAGCGATGGCGCCGCCGTTGGGATTGACGCGGGGGTCGTCGTCGCGCAGGCCCAGCTGGCGCAGCACGGCCAGGCCCTGGGCAGCGAAGGCTTCATTCAGCTCGATCACGTCCACGTCGGCGAGCGACCAGCCCACGCGCGCCAGCAGCTTTTGCGTGGCCGGCGCCGGGCCCATGCCCATGATGCGCGGCGGCACGCCGGCCACGGCCATGCCAACCACGCGGCCGCGCGGCTTGAGGCCGTAGCGCTCCACCGCGGCGTCCGACGCCAGCAGCAGCGCCACGGCGCCGTCGTTGACGCCGGAAGCATTGCCGGCCGTCACCGTGCCGTCCGGGCGCACCACGCCCTTGAGCTTGGCCAATTGCTCCAGCGTCGTGTCCGGCCGCGGATGCTCGTCCACGCTCACCGACAGCGGCTCGCCCTTCTTCTGCGGAATCAGCACGGGCACGATTTCCCCGGCGAAGAAGCCGGCCGCCTGTGCGGCCTTGCAGCGCTGCTGGGAGCTCCAGGCCATCAGGTCCTGGTCCGCGCGCGACACGCCGAATTCGGTGGCCACGTTCTCGGCCGTCTCGGGCATGGAGTCGATGCCGTACTGCGCCTTCATCTTCGCGTTCACGAAGCGCCAGCCGATGGTGGTGTCCTCCACCTTGGCCGCGCGCGAGAAGGCGCTGTCGGCCTTGCCCATGACGAAGGGCGCGCGCGTCATGCTCTCCACGCCGCCGGCAATGACCAGGTCCATCTCGCCCGCCCGGATGCCGCGCGCGCCCTGCCCAATGGCGTCCAGCCCCGAGCCGCACAGGCGGTTGAGCGTGCCGCCGGGCACGTCCACCGGCAGCCCGGCCAGCAGGGCCGACATGCGCGCGACGTTGCGGTTGTCCTCGCCGGCCTGGTTGGCGCAGCCGTAGAGCACGTCGTCCACCGCGGCCCAATCGACGCCGGGATGGCGCTCCATGAGGGCGCGCATGGGCACGGCGCCCAAGTCGTCGGCACGCACGCCGGCCAGCGCGCCGCCGTAGCGGCCGAAAGGCGTGCGCACGCCGTCCACGATCCAGGCATTGAGGGGCTTGGCCATTGAGGTCTCCGTATCAAGAGCTTGTTGACAGCGGGACGAGCGCCGGCGGCCTCACCGCCGGCACCCCGCCCAGGAACAGGTCGGCGACGACGGACGCCATCGCCTCGTGATTCAAACCACCGTCCGGCCGCAGCCAGGTGAACATCCAATTGATCATTCCGAACAGCAGCATGGTCAGCGGCTTGGAGAGGCTGGCGGCGTCCAGCTCCGGGCGCAGCTGCTGTA
Source organism: Azohydromonas lata NBRC 102462 (assembly GCF_001571085.1). Taxonomy (GTDB): domain Bacteria; phylum Pseudomonadota; class Gammaproteobacteria; order Burkholderiales; family Burkholderiaceae_C; genus Azohydromonas; species Azohydromonas lata. The sequence continues at coordinate 18,600 of NZ_BCTC01000006.1, read as the reverse complement.
TGGCCTGCGCGAAGCCCGCCACCAGGCGGCGCTCCTTGACGACCACGCGCTCGCGGTCCGCCTCTTCGAGAAAGCGCACGTCCTCGGTCAGCACGCGGTGGGCGTGCTGGGCGCCGGAGTACTCCTCGACGAAGCGCCGTATGAGCTCGCGCAGGCGCTGCTCGGCCGTGAGGTTCTCGCCGGCCACCTCGTCCACCAGCAGCTCCAGCTTGGAGACATGCCCTTCGACGATGTTCACCAGCAGCGTGTACTTGTCGCGGTAGTAGTGATAGAGCGTGGACTTGGACAGGCCCGCCGCCTCGGCGACCTGGTTCATGGAGGTGGCCGGGTAGCCGCGCTCGGCGAAGAGGCGGGCCGCGCGGGAGAGGATGGCCTCCCGCTGCTCGTCATAAGCGGAGGTGCGAATGCGGACCATGGTGGTTCTTTCCTGTGGAGTACTGCGTGCCAGATGTCCGCCATCTTGCAGCAGGCATGCCCGCATCCGCCTTGCAGCGGGATGTACCGGCTTTTCCACGGAGCACGCGCAAGGCCACAACACCTTCAGCGCGCCCTGCTCACTTCACTCCAGGCTTCACGCGTGGAAGCTGCCGCCGGCATGCTGCAGCCGCGTCAGCAGCGGCGAGCGCCTGTAGCGCGTGTCGCCATAGTGGTCCTGCAGGTGGCGCAGCACGGTGGCCACGCGCGCCGCGCCCAGCGCGTCGGCCCAGGCCAGCGGGCCCACCGGGTAGGCCGTGCCCAGCTTCATGGCCACGTCGATGTCGCGCGCCGTCGCGCCTGACCACGTGATGACGTCGGCCGCCTCGTTGGCCAGGCAGCACACGGTGCGCATCAGCACCAGGCCGGCCACGTCGTCCAGCGCCAGCAGCGCGATGCCGGCGCCCTGCAGCAGCGCGGCCAGCGCGGGCAGGTGGCCTTGCGCGCCCACGGACGCGGCGGCGCCCAGGAGCGGCGTGGCCGCGAAGTCGCGCGCCAGGTCCAGCAGCAGCAGCGGGCCCGCAACGTCGGTGGCGGCGCGCTCGGTGGCGGTGCGCCCGTCGGTGAGCGCCACGCGCACGCCGCCCACGGTGAAGGTTTCCGCGGGCAGGCCCGCATCGGCCTGAAGGGCCACGCCGGCGGCTTGCAGCCGCTGCACCAGCGGTGCCAGCGCACCCATGTCCGCGGCGCAGGCGACGGCAGGCGCGGCGGATGCGGGCGCCACCACGTCCACCTGCGGCGCCGGCACGCCGGCACCATAGCGATGAAACCCCTGCCCGCTCTTGCGGCCGAAGCGGCCGCTGCGCACCAGTTCTTGCTGGATCAGGCTGGGGGCGAAGCGCGGGTCGAACGCCGTGGCCTGGAACACCGATTCCGTCACCGACAGGTTCACTTCCACGCCGATCAGGTCCATCAGCTCGAACGGCCCCATGGCGAAGCCGCCGGCCTCGCGCAGCAGCTTGTCCACGGCCGCCGCCGGGGCAACGCGCTCGGCCAGCAGACGCAGCCCTTCGGCGTAGTACGGCCGGGCCACGCGGTTGACGATGAAACCGGGCGCGTTGGGTGCGTCCACCGGGGTCTTGCCCCAGGCCTGGGACAGCGCGTGCAGCGCCGGCACCAGGGCCGGGTCGGTCTCCACGCCGCGGATGATCTCCACCAGCTTCATGCGCGTGGCCGGGTTGAAGAAGTGCAGGCCGATGAGCCGCTGCGGATGCTGGAGCCCCTGGGCCACGGCCGTGACGGAAATGGACGAGGTGTTGGTGGCCAGCACCGCCTGCGCGCCCAGGACGTTTTCGAGCTGCCTGAACAGCTGCTGCTTGGGCTCCAGCTTCTCGACGATGGCCTCGATCGCCAGTCCGCAGCCTTCCAGCGCCTCCAGCCGCTCCACCGCCACGAGACGCTCCCGCGCGCCGTCGCGCTCGGCGGCCGTCATGCGGCCCCGCTGCACGGCGCCGTCGAGGTCGGCCGCGATGCGCTCCAGCGCCCGCGCCGCCGCACCGGGCTGCATGTCGAAAAGCCGGACCTCGTGACCCGCCTGCGCCGCCAGTTGTGCAATGCCGGCGCCCATGCTGCCGGCGCCAATCACGGCCACGCGGGTGGTGGCGTCCAGGGTTTTTGGATTCATGCGGGTGATGCGATTGAAAGGGTTCAGACGGCGGCCGGTCCACGCGGCGCACGGTCGTGCGCTGCGGTCCTTGACCTGCAGCAAACGCGCATTGACCGACCGGTCGGTCGATATTAAGCTGCCCCGAGTTCCTGATGCAAGTCAAAGTCGTCTTCAGGAAAACCCTAGGTAGCAGCGGGCCCTGCCCGTTGCGCACGCGCCGACTTCCCTCATAGGTGTTCGCATGACCCTGTTCGACACGCACCGCCCCTTGCTTGACGCTGCCGTGCAAGCCACCCGCACGCGCGGCCATTGGACGCCTTTTCCTGAGATGCCCTCGCCCAAGGTCTATGGCGAAACGGCCCAGGCCGACGGCGAGGCCGCCGTGGCGGCGCTGTTCGGCCGCGACTACCCGCTGTCGCAGCCGGGTGAAACGGCCCGCGTGGCCTGCGAGCGCTCGCCCTACGGCGTGAAGCTGGGCATCCGCTACCCGGAATGCGCGCCGCAGGCGCTGGTGGATGCCGCGCTGGCCGCCGAACCGGGCTGGCAGGCCATTGGCGCGCAGGGCCGCCTGGGCGTGCTGCTGGAGGCGCTGATGCGCATACACCGCCGCAGCCACGAGCTCGCCCGCGCGGCCATGCTCACCACCGGCCAGGGCGCGCTGATGGCCTTCCAGGCCGCCGGCCCCCACGCGCAGGACCGCGCGCTGGAGGCGCTGGCCTATGCCTGGAAAGCCATGGACGACGTGCCCGCCGAGGCGCTGTGGGACAAGCCGCAGGGCAAGAACCCGCCGCTGGTGATGAGCAAGCAGTTCGAGATCGTGGGCCGCGGCGTGGCGCTGGTGATCGGCTGCGCCACCTTCCCCACCTGGAACACCTATCCGGGCCTGTTCGCGGCGCTGGCCACGGGCAATCCGGCCATCGTCAAGCCGCACCCGCAATCGGTACTGCCCGCCGCGCTGACGGTGAGCGTGCTGCGCGACGTGCTCGCCGAGCAGGGGCTGGACCCCAACGTGGTCACGCTGGCCGTGAGCGAGCGCCCGCAAGTGACACAGGCGCTGGCCACTCACCCGGCCGTGGCCTCCATCGACTTCACCGGCGGCAACGCTTTTGGCCGCTGGCTGCAGGACCATGCGCGCCAGGCGCGCGTGTACGCCGAGATGGCGGGCGTGAACACGGTGGTGGTGGAGTCCACCCACGAATACGCCGCCCTGCTGCAGAACCTGGCCTTCTCGCTGTGCCTCTACAGCGGCCAGATGTGCACCACCACGCAGAACCTGCTCGTCCCCCGCGAAGGTATCCGGACGGACCAGGGACCCAAGAGCTTCGAGCAGTTCGGCCAGGACCTGGCTGCCGCGGTGGACAAGCTGGCCTCCAACCCCAAGATCGCCTCCTCCGTGCTGGGTGCCATCGTCTCCAGGGACGTGTGGCAGCGCGTCGATGCCGCCCAGGGCGTGGGCCGCACGCTGCTGGCCTCCCGGCCGCTGCCGCACCCCGACTTCCCGGAGGCGCAGGCGCGCACGCCGGTGATCGTGGCGCTGGACCAGGCCGATGCGTCCGTCTACCGCATGGAGTGCTTCGGCCCCGTGTCCTATGTCGTGGCCACCGACTCGGCCGCAGCCGCCGCGCAACTGGCCGAGGACGTGATACGCGAGCACGGTGCCCTCACCCTGGGCGTGTACTCCACCGACGAGGCTTTCATCCAGCGCATGGAGGCCGTTGGACGGCGCGCCCGCGTGGCGCTGTCGGTCAACCTCACGCAGGGCGTGTACGTCAACCAGGCGGCGGCCTTCTCCGACTACCACGGCAGCGGCGGCAACCCCGCGGCCAATGCCAGCTACGCCACGCTGGCCTTCGTGGCGGACCGCTTCGTGGTCGTCCAGCGCCGCCGCCACGCCTGAAGGGAACCGCCATGCCCTGCTACAGCCTCGAAGGCGTGATTCCCGTGGTGGACCCCACGGCCTACGTGCACCCCAGCGCCGTGCTCATCGGCGACGTGATCGTGGGCCCCCACTGCTACGTCGGCCCGGCCGCCTGCCTGCGCGGCGACTTCGGCCGCATCGTGTTGCAGGCCGGCGCCAACGTGCAGGACACCTGCGTGATCCACGGCTTCCCGGACCAGGAAACGCTGGTGGAGGAGAACGGCCACATCGGCCACGGCGCCGTGCTGCACAGCTGCGTGGTGCGCCGCGATGCCATGGTGGGCATGAACGCCGTGGTGATGGACGAGGCCGAGGTGGGCGAGAAGGCCATCGTCGCCGCCTGCGCCTTCGTCCCCGCGGGCGTGAAGGTGCCGCCGCGCACGCTCATGGCCGGCGTGCCGGCCAAGGTGCTGCGCGAGCTCAGCGACGCGGAAGTCGCCTGGAAGCTCGAAGGCACGCGCGTCTACCAAGACCTCACCCGGCGCAGCCTCGCCTCCATGCAGGAGGTGCAGCCGCTGGCCGCCGTGGAGGCCGACCGCCCAACGCTGCAGGCGCCCGCCGTGCAGCCGCTCATCGCCACCAAGCGGGGCTGACTCCTTTCGACCTCAATCGACCATGACCGAAGAAAACAACCTGCTCGTCGAGCGCGACGGCCGCGGCGTCGCGCGCGTGACCCTGCACCGGCCGGCGGTGCTCAACGCCTTTGACGAGGCGCTGATCGCGCGGCTGACCGAAACGTTTGAGAGCCTGTCCAACGACGCCGCCGTGCGCGTGGTCGTGCTGATGTCGCAGGGCCGCAGCTTCTGCGCCGGCGCGGACATCGAGTGGATGCGCCGCGCGGCGGCCAACGACCAGGCCGCCAACCTGGAGGACGCGCGCCGCTTCGCCCGCATGATGGCGGCCATCGACCGCTGCAATAAACCGGTGGTCGCGCGCATCCAGGGCGGGGCCTACGGCGGCGGCGTGGGTTTGGCTTGCGCCGCGGACATCGCCATTGCCAGCGAGCACGCCAAGTTCGCCGTCAGTGAAGCCAAGTTCGGCATCCTGCCCGCCGTCATCGGCCCCTACGTCGTCAACGCCGTGGGCCCGCGGCAGGCGCGGCGCCTGGCGCTCACCTGCACGGTGGTCGGCGCCGCCGAGGCGCTGGCCATGGGCCTGGTGCAACAGGTGGTGGCCGCCGACCAGCTCGACGCCGCCGTCGAGCAGTGCATTGCCGAGCTGCTGGCCAACGGGCCGGCGGCACAGGCGGAAATCAAAACGCTGTTCGCGCAACTGTCCGTGGGCCCGGTCACGGCGCCGGTGCAGGAGCTGACGGCGCAAACCATCAGCCGCGTGCGCAGCACCAGCGAGGCGCGCGAAGGCTTTGCGGCCTTCCTGGAAAAGCGTCCGGCAAGCTGGCGCCACTGAGCCCCGGCAAGCACCGCCTTCCCTCAACCCACGCCATCCGCATCGGTCCTTTGGGGACGGGTGCGGATGGCGTTTTCGTTTCTCGCACAACCTTCCTTGACCGGCCTTGTGGCTGGGACGACATGCGTGTCTGATGCTGCCCCAATCAAAAACCGACCGATCGGTCGAACTTTGATCCCCGTCAACATTCCGCCCGGGGTGCGCCATTAACTTTTGGTCCGCGCTGCAAAGCGCCTGTCAAGCCGATGGATCAAATTCTTGGAGACACCTATGCACAACGAACGCCTCGCGGAAACCATGGAATTCCCGCCTGCGACGCCGCAGCCCAACGTCTACCCGCTGTCGTGGCGGCGCCAGACCGGCAAGCTGGAGGAGGTGTGGGATGCCGCGCAGCGCGAGAACTGGGACCCCAAGCACCTGTGCTGGGACACGTTTGACGCCGAGTCCTACTCCTGGGAAGAGCGCGAGGCCATTGCCTACTGGTGGACGCTGCTGTCGGTGTTCGACGCCTCGGCGCCGCCGGTGTTCGCCTCGGCTTTCATCAAGACCTACGAGGCGCATGAAGAAGATGCCGTGCGCCGCTGCTTCTTCTCCGTCACCCGCGACGAGCAGAACCACGAGCAGATGTGCGGCCTGGCCATCACCAAGCTGCTGGACCACGAGGACCCGCTGACCTACGAGCCCAAGACCGAGCTGGGCCGCAAGCTGCAGAAGAACGCCAAGTGGCTCTACTACAACGGCGGGCGCTACTGGAGCGGCTACAAGGCGGCCGTGCCCAAGTACAGCCTGGCGGTGCTGTTCAGCTCCTTCCTGATGGGGGAGATTGCGGCCGCGACCATCTTCCACCAGATGGCCGAGGGCTGCCGCGAGGAGGTGTTCAAGGAGGGCTTTCGCAACATCGGCCGTGACGAGGGCCGGCACATGGCCATCTGCATGGCGCTGATGGAGCGCGACTATCCGAAGATGGACCTCTCGGACAAGCCGCTCATCACCAAGCAGGTGCGCGCGGGCTATCTCTTCCTGTCAGCCGTGCTGTTCGAGCCGCCGGTGGACTTCTGGGACCTGCCCAACGACTTCATCGCCAACCAGCGCGCGGGCGAGGAAGTGGCGCGCGCCGCGGGCTTCCACATTCCCGGCTACGAGCAGAAGAAGGAGAACTGGAAGCAGGCCATGCTCAACCTCAAGGGCGTGCTGGACCGCTACGACATCCCCTTCCCCGCCATTCCCGAGGTCGGCATCAGCGGTCAGGAAGTGACCGACATCGACATGGCCAGCATCATCCCGGTGTTCTGAGCATGACTGCGCGCATTCGCCTCTACCCCTCCGGCAAGGAAGTCGACTGCGCGTCCGGCGACACCGTGCTGGCCGCGCTCGAGAAATCAGGCTACGCCCTGCCCAACAACTGCCGCGCCGGTGCGTGCGGCGAATGCAAGGTCAAGGTGCGCGAAGGGCGCTTCGACCAGGGCATGGTGCTGGACATGGCACTCTCGGCCGAGGAGCGCGCGCAGGGCTTCGGCCTGATGTGCATGGCCAAGCCGCTGTCCGAGGAGCTCGTCATCGAGTGGGGCACGGCGGACGCGCAGCCGCGGCTGTTTCCGCCGCGCGAAAACCAGCTCTACGTGGTGGCCGACCGCGTGCTGCGCACGCCCCGCATCGTGGAGCTGCGCCTGCGCCCGGTGGGCCAGCCCATGCGCTACTGGCCGGGCCAGTACGTGATGTTGGGCGACGCGCGCGCGGGCGCGCCGCCGCGGCCCTACTCCATCGCCAACGCGCCGCGGCCTGACGGCGAGATCACGGTGCAGGTCACGCGCGTGGACGAGGGCAGCACCAGCCGCTGGGTGCACGAGCACCTGCTGCCCGGCGCGCGCGTCAAGCTCGCCGGCCCCTACGGCACCTTCATTGGCGACCCCTCGGTGGACACGCCCGTGCTGTGCATGGCCGCCGGTTCCGGCCTGGCGCCCATCCTGGCCTTGGCCGAGGCCGCCCTGCGCCGGGGCTACAAGCGGCCGGTGACGCTGCTGTTCTCGGCCCGCACGCGCGAGGACCTGTATGCCGCCGGGCTGCTGGAGTACTGGCAGGCCAAGCACCGCAACTTCACGTTCAAGCCCACGCTGACGCAGGAACAGGGGCCGGGGCTGCATGGCCGCATCCCGCAACTGCTGCCCGACCTGTTCAAGGATTTGTCGGGGCACTCCGTGTTCGTGGCCGGCACGCCGGGCTTCGTCAACGATTGCGTGGAGGCGGCGCGCCGCCTGGGCGCGCGCCAGGAGCTGACGCACACCGAAGGCTACTTCGGCCAGGCGCCGGCGATGGAGCCGCCCAGGAGCCGGATGGTGGGTTGAAGCCTCCACCCGGAAACGAAAAAACGGCCGCGCGAGCGGCCGTTTTCTTGGTTGGGTGCCTTGGTGGATCAGGTGCTCACCGGCCGCTTGGCCACCAGCGTCAGGATGTCGTAGCTGGCCACCATCTCGCCGTGCTGGTTCGTGACCTGCACGTCCCAGGCCACCACGCCCTGGCCCTGGCCCTTGGCGTCCACCTTGTTGCGGTCGATCTTGCGCTTGGCCGTCAGGCGCGCCTGGATGGTGTCGCCAATGGCCACGGGCTTCACGAAGCGCAGCGTGTCCAGGCCGTAATTGGCGAGCACCGGCCCCGGCGCGGGCGACACGAACAGGCCGGCCGCGGCCGACAGGACGAAGTAGCCGTGGGCGATGCGCTGGCCGAAAGCCGTCTCCTTGGCGGCGATGTCGTCGAAGTGCATGTAGAAGAAGTCGCCCGAGATGCCGCCGAAGGCGACGATGTCGGCGTCCGTCACCGTGCGGCGGTGCGTGAGCAGCGAGTCGCCGATGCGCAAGTCCTCGAAGTGGCGGCGGAAGGGGTGCACTTCGCTCTCGTGGACCTTGGCGCCGCGCACGTACTCGCCGGTCACGGCCATGAGCATGGTGGGCGAGCCCTGCACGGCCGCGCGCTGCAGGCCATGCTTGACGGCACGCAGGCCGCCCAATTCCTCACCGCCGCCGGCGCGCCCCGGGCCGCCGTGTTTCAGCGGCGGCAGCGGCGAGCCGTGGCCGGTGGACTCCTTGGCGGCTTCGGCGTCCAGCACCAGCAGCCGCCCGTGCAGTGCAGCAGCCACCGGAATGAAGCGGGCGGCGGTGGCCGGGTCCTTGGTGACGAGCGTGCCCACCAGCGAGCCGCGGCCGCGGGCGGCCAGTTGCAAGGCTTCGTCCAGCCCGTCGTAAGGCATGAGCGTGCTCACCGGGCCGAAGGCCTCGACGTCGTGCACGGCGTCGTGGGACAGCGGGTTGCGGCTGAGCAGCAGCGTGGGCGCGAAGAAGGCGCCCTCGGAGACGCCCTCGCCTTGCGGATTGAAGCCGTCGCGCTCGCCATAGACCAGCTCGGCCCCCTGCAGCAGCTTCTCCACTTGGGCGCGGACGTCGTGGAGCTGGTCGTGCGAGGCCAGCGCGCCCATGCGCACGCCTTCCAGCGCCGGGTCGCCGATGGTGGTCTTGCGCAGGCGCTCGCGCAGCGCCTGGGCCACCGCGTCCACCATGCCGCGCGGGACGATGGCGCGGCGTATGGCCGTGCACTTCTGGCCGGCCTTGACCGTCATCTCGCGCGCCACCTCCTTCACGAAAAGCTGGAACTCCTCGTCGTCCGGCGTCACGTCCGGCGCCAGCACGGCGCAGTTGAGCGAGTCGGCCTCCGCGTTGAAGGGCACGGAGTGGCGAATCAGGTTGGGATGCACGCGCAGCTTGGCGGCGGTGTCGGCCGAGCCGGTGAAGGTGACCATGTCGGCGCCTTCGAGCCGGTCCAGCAGGTCACCGGTGCTGCCGATGACGAGCTGCAAGGCCCCCGCGGGCAGCAGGCCGGAGCGGTCCATGAGGCGCATCAGCGCCTCGGTGACGTAGCTCGTGGCCGTGGCCGGCTTGCCGATGCAGGGCATGCCGGCCAGGAAGCTGGGCGCGAACTTCTCCAGCAGTCCCCAGATGGGGAAGTTGAAGGCGTTGATGTGCACCGCCACGCCGCCGCGCGGCACCAGGATGTGCGTGCCCGCGAAGTGGCCCTGCTTGCCCAGCGGGATGGCCGGGCCCTCGTGCAGCAGGTTGCCCGACGGCAGCTCGTTGCTGCCGATGCTGGCGTAGGCGAAGAGGGTGCCGGTGCCGCCTTCCACGTCTATCCAGCTGTCCGAGCGCGTGGCGCCGGTGTGGGCGGAGATGGCGTAGAGCGCCTCCTTGTGCTGCGTGAGGTACTTGGCCAGCGCCTTGAGGAGGGCCGCGCGCTGCTGGAAATCCAGCGCCAGCAGCGCAGGCAGCCCGGTGCGGCGGGCAAAGGCCAGGGCTTCGCTGAAGTCCGGGCGTTCGGCGTGCGTGGCGGCCACGGGACGGCCGTTGACGGCGCTGCGCAGGGTCTGCGCGGCTTCCTGGCCGACCCAGCGGCCGGCGACGAAGCTTTGGAGGACGGTGGTCATCAGCGTTGTCTCCTGTCGAATGGTGAAAAGGGCTTTCTGCCCATTTGCATAAAGGCCATGCCGCGCACGAAGCCTGTAGGAGGCCCGCTTGCGGGCCGAATGGCGCAGTCATCCAGAGGGTTCGGCCCGCAAGCGGGCCTCCTACAAGGAACGCGGTACGCCTCGCAGTTCCTGGTCAAGCTGCCTTTTTCGCACCCAGGCCCAGGTAGGTGTCGATGATGCGCCGGTCGTGCAGCAGCTCGGCGGCGTCGCCGGTGAGTGCCACGGCGCCCATTTCCAGCACGTAGGCACGGTCGGCCACCTGCAACGCGGCGCGGGCGTTCTGCTCGACCAGCAGCACCGACACGCCCAGCTCGCGCAGCGAGGCCACGATGCGCAGCACCTCGCGGACGATCAAAGGTGCCAGGCCCAGCGAGGGCTCGTCCAGCATGAGCAATTGCGGGCGCGCCATGAGCGCGCGGCCTATGGCCAGCATCTGGCGCTCGCCGCCGGAGAGCGTGCCGGACATCTGCGCGCGGCGCTCGCGCAGCCGCGGGAACAGCTCGAACACCTCCTGCATGCGCGCCTTCTGATCGCGCTGGCCGCGGCGCCAGCGGCTGAAGCCGCCCAGCAGCAGGTTGTCCTCCACCGACATCTCGCTGAACAGCTCGCGCTTTTCCGGGACGAGCGCGACGCCATGGGCCACGAGCTTTTCCACGCTGGGCCGCTCGATGCGCTCGCCCGCCAGCAGCAGCTCGCCGCGCGAGGGCAGCAGGCCCATGGCCGCGGACAGCAGCGTCGTCTTGCCCGCGCCGTTTGGGCCGATGACGGTGACGATCTCGCCGCGCCTGACCGTCAGGTCCACGCGGTGCACGGCCTCGACTTCGCCGTAGGAGACGCAGAAGCCGCGCGTTTCCAGCAAGGTGTCCGGCGCGCTCATGCCGCGGCTCCCAGGTCGTCGCTGCCGCCCAGGTAGGCGTCCAGCACGCGCTGGTTGCCCTGGATCTGTGCCGGCGTGCCCTCGGCGATGACGGTGCCGAATTCGAGCACGGTGATGCGGTCGGCCAGGTTCATCACGAACTCCATGTCATGTTCAACCACCAGGATGCCCAGCCCCTCGGCGCGCAGTTGCTCCAGCAGCCGGGCCAGCGCCTGCTTTTCCAGGTGGCGCAGGCCGGCCGCGGGCTCGTCCAGCAGCAGCACGGCGGGCTGGCTTGCGAGTGCGCGGGCGATCTCCACGATGCGCTGCTGCCCAAGCGCCAGCGAGGCGGCCGGTGCGTCCGCATGGGCGCCCAGGCCGCAGCGCTCGATCTGGCGGCGGGCCTCGGCCAGCACCGCGGCTTCCTCGGCCCGGTCCAGGCGCAGCATGGAGGCGACCCAGCCGCGGTGCGCGCGGCGGTGCGCGCCCACCGCCACGTTCTCCAGCACCGTGCGCTGCCCAAGCAGCCGCACATGCTGGAAGCTGCGCGACAGGCCCAGGGCCGCGAACTCGCGCGAGGGTTTGCCGGTCATGGGCTTGCCCATGAGGCGCACCTCGCCGGTGGTGGGGTCGTCCACGCCGGAGATCATGTTGAAGAAGGTGCTCTTGCCCGCGCCGTTGGGGCCTATCAGTGCGTGGACCTCGCCGGCCTTCACGCTCATGTTGACCGCGTTGTTGGCCACCAGGCCGCCGAAGCGCTTGGTGACCTCGTGCGCCTGCAGCACCACCTGGCCGCGCGGGGGCAGCGTGCGCTGGGCCAGCGGGGCGGCGGCAGCGGGCAGGTGCTCGGCCGGGTCAGCCTTGAGCCAGCGGCCGGACCACTGGGCCAGGCGGGGCCAGAGGCCGTCGGCGTAGCGCTGCAGCACCACCAGCATCAGCAGGCCGAAGACGATGACCTCGAAGTTGCCGCTGCTGCCCAGCAGGCGGGGCAGCCAGTCCTGCAGTTGTTCCTTGAGCAGCGTGATCAGCGCCGCGCCCAGCACCGCGCCCCACAGGTGCCCGGCGCCGCCCACCACGGCCATGAACAGGTACTCGATGCCGATGTTGAGGTTGAAGGGCGTGGGGTTCACGAAGCGCTGCAGGTGGGCGTAGAGCCAGCCCGAGACTGCGCCCAGCAGCGCGGCCAGGACGAAGACCTTGATGCGGTAGCGGCCGGTGTCCACGCCCATGGACTCGGCCATCACGCGGCCGCTCTTGAGCGTGCGGATGGCGCGGCCCTCGCGCGAGTCCAGCAGGTTGTGCAGCGCCCACAGCGACAGCAGCAGCACGGCCCAGATCAGCGGCCCAAGCGCGCGCGGCGTGGCCAGCGCCGCGCCGCCAATGCTCAGCGCCGGCAGCCCGGTGATGCCGGTATGGCCGCCCAACAGCTCCAGGTTGCCGAAGAGGAAATACAGGCTCAGGCCCCAGGCGATGGTGCACAGCGGCAGGTAATGGCCCGCCAGCTTGAGCGTGATGGCGCCCAGCACCCAGGCCACGGCGGCGGCCAGCACCAGGCCCAGCGCCAGGCCGGCCCAGGGCAGCCAGGCTGGCGGCAGCCAGGCCAGCCAGGCGGCGGCTTGCGGCGAGGTGCAGGCCCAGGCCGTGGCGTAGGCGCCCACGCCGACGAAGGCGGCCTGGCCGAAGCTGGTCATGCCGGCCACGCCGGTGAGCATCACCAGGCCCACGGCCACGAGCGCGTACAGGCCGACGTAGCTCAGCAGCGTGACACTGAAGTCGGAGAGAAAAGCCCAACTGGCCGCCAGCAGCAGCACCGCCGCCAGCGTGAGCTGGCGCCGCGTGATCCAGCCGGCGGACGGGGCCGGCGCCACGGCGGCGTGCACGGCGGGCTTGGCATTGAGAGACATGGTCATTCCTCGTCCTCCACGTGGTGGCTGCGCAGGCTGCGCCACCACAGCACCGGGATGATCAGCGTGAACACCAGCACTTCCTTGAAGGCGCTGGACCAGAAGGATGAGAAGGCTTCGAGTTGCCCCACCAGCAGCGCGCCGGCCAGGGCCAGCGGGTAGCTGGCCAGGCCGCCCACGATGGCGGCGACGAAGCCCTTGAGGCCGATGAGAAAGCCCGTGTCGTAATAGACCGTGGTGAGGGGCGCCACCAGCAGCCCGGCCACGGCGCCTATGAGCGCGGCGAAGGCGAAGCACACGTCGCCCGCGAGCTCGGTGGGGATGCCCATGAGCCGCGCGCCCACGCGGTTGGAAGCGGTGGCACGCAGCGCCTTGCCGACGATGGAGCGCTCGAAGAACACGAACATGGCCAGCACCAGCGCCAGCGCCGCGCCCACCACCACCAGCGACTGCCCGGTGACGGGCAGGCCGCCCACGTCCAGGTTCAGCTCAGAAAATGCCGTGGTGCGCGAGCCCTCGGCGCCGAAGAACAGCAGCCCCAAGCCCACCAGCACGCCGTGCAGCGCGACGGAGACGATGAGCAGCATCAGCACGCTGGCGCGCGCCAGCGGCCGGTAAGCCAGGCGGTACAGCAGCGGGCCCAGCGGCGTGATCAACAGCACCGTGGCCACGGCCTGCAGCACCTGCCCTTGGGGCTGCAGCGCCACGAGCGCGGCAGCGGCGGCGGGACAGGCCAGGCACCAGAAGAAGGTGGACTTCCAGTCCACCGCGGCGCCGCGGCGCGCGCGCCAGGCTTCGAGCGCCAGCACGGCGGCGGCCAGCGCCAGCAGCAGCCACAGGCTGGCCGGCGGGCGGCCGCCCTGCAGCGTCGCCATGGACAGCGCGGCGAAGGCGACGAACTCGCCCTGCGGAATGAAGATCACGCGCGTGACCGAGAACACCAGCACCAGCGCCAGCGCCATGAGTCCGTAGACCGCGCCGTTGACGATGCCGTCCTGCCCCAACAGCAGGGCAATCTGCAAATCCATGGAAAGCTCCTGGAGGAAGGAAGCGCCAGGGCGCGCTGGGCGCCCCCCGGCACGTTGCAAGCGGGCTCAGAGCTGCTTGGCCGGCTGGTACTTCCAGGTGCCGTTCTCGATGCGCACCATGACGCGCGCGCGCTGGTCCAGCCCCAGGTGGTCGGTGGGCGACATGGTGAAGATGCCGTGCGCACCGGGCATTTCCTTGAGGCCCTCCAGCGCGTCGCGCAGCGCGGCGCGGAACTCCGGCGTGCCGGGCTGCGCCTTCTTCAGCGCCACGGGCACGGCCGCGGCCACCAGCAGCCCGGCGTCCCAGGCGTGGGCGCCGAAAGTCGAGACACTGCCCTTGCCGTGCGCGGTCTCGTAGGCCGCGACGTAGGCCTGGGCGGACTTCTTCACCGGGTCGCCGGCGGGCAGTTGATCGGCCACCAGCACCGGGCCGGCGGGCAGGAAGGTGCCCTCCACGTCCTTGCCGCCCACGCGCAGGAAGTCGCCGTTGGCCACGCCGTGCGTCTGATAAACCTTGCCCGCGAAGCCGCGCTCCTTGAGCGTCTTTTGCGGCAGCGCCGCGGGGGTGCCGGAGCCGGCGATGATCACCGCGTCAGGCTTGGCCGCCAGGATCTTGAGCGTCTGGCCGGTGACGGAGGTGTCGGTGCGGCTGTAACGCTCGTTGACCACGATCTTGAGCTTCTTGAGCGCGGCGGCCTTGCTGAACTCCTGGTACCAGCCTTCGCCGTAGGCGTCGGAGAAGCCGATGAAGGCCACGTTCTGGACGCCGATGGACGCCATGTGCTCGGCGATGGCCAGGGACATCATGATGTCGTTCTGCGGCGTCTTGAACACCCACTTGCGCTTGGCATCCATGGGCTCGACGATGCGCGAGGACGCGGCCATGGACACCATGGGCGTCTGCGCCTCGGCGGCCACGTCCACCATGGCCAGCGAGTTGGGCGTGGTGGTGGAGCCCAGGATGACGTCCACCTTGTGCTCGCCCACGAGCTTGCGCACGTTGGAGACGGCGGCGGTGGTGTCGCTGGCGTCGTCCAGCACGATGTAGTTGACCTTCTGCCCGGCGATAGTCCTGGGCATGAGGGCCACGGTATTCTTTTCCGGGATGCCCAGCGACGCGGCCGGCCCCGTGGCCGAGAGCGTGACGCCCACGTTGATGTCGGCCTGCGCCAGCGTGGCGGCCAGCAGCAGCGCGGCGGCCATGGCGCTCTTGAGGGTTGCCTTCATGTGTGTCTCCTTCCGTGGTGGTTTGGGGCCTGCCTGCCCGGCTGCGCCGGTGCCCGGAGGCCTTCATGTTTTTCTGGTGAATGGCGGGGCGTGCGGGCCGCATGCGGGCCGCGCACGGGCCCTGCGCGCGCTCAGCGCTCGTCGAAGGACAGGATCACCCGCTCGGTGACCGGGTGCGCCTGGCAGGTGAGGATGAAGCCGGCGGCCACCTCGTTCTTGTCCAGCGCGAAGTTGCGCTCCATGCGCACCTCGCCCTCGACGACCTTGGCACGGCAGGTGCCGCACACGCCCGACGTGCAGGAGAAGGGCACTTCCATGCCGCAGGCGGAGGCTGCGTCGAGGATGCTGGGCTGCTGCTTGTCGAACTGGATCTCGCGGCGCAGGCCGTCGCGGATGATGACGATGCGCGCGCTCTCCGCGTCGCCCGGCTGCGCCTCGTGCACCACGGCATCGGCCTTTTGCGCGCCGCTGGGCGCCTGTGCGATGCCGAAGCGCTCGATGTGGATGCGGTCTTCCGGCACGCCGGCCGCCAGCAGCGCGGCCTCGGCCTCGTCGTTCATCTGGAAGGGGCCGCACACGTAGGCCTGCGCGATGGCCTGGGCCGGCACCACGCTGCGCAGGAAGTCGCCGATCTTGTCGCGGTCCATGCGGCCCATGTTGAGCGGCGCATCCGTGGGCTCGTCGGAGAACACGTGGTGCAGCACCAGGCGGGACATGTAGCGGTTCTTCAGGTCCTCCAGCTCTTCCTTGAACATGGTGGACTGCAGCGAGCGGTTGCCGTAGAGCAGCGTGAACTGCGACCTGGGCTCGCGCGCCAGCACCGTCTTCATGATGGAGAGGATGGGCGTGATGCCGCTGCCGCCGGCAATGCCCACGTGGTGGCGCTGCGCCTGCGGCAACAGCGGCACGAAGAAGCGGCCCTGCGGCGCCATGACGCTGATCTCGTCGCCGACCTTCAGCTCGGCGTTGATCCAGTTGGAGAACACGCCGCCCTTGACCTTGCGCACGCCCACGCGCAGCTCGCCGTCGTCCACGCCGGCGCAGATGGAGTAGGAGCGGCGCAGGTCCTGGCCATCGATGGTCTTGCGCAGCGTCAGGTACTGGCCCTGCGTGAAGCCGAAGGTCTCGCGCAGCTCGTCAGGCACCTCGAAGGAGACGATGACGGCCTCGGCGGTATCCGGCTCGATGGCGCGTACCCGCAGCGGATGGAACATGACGCTCATGGTTCAGATGGGTTTGAAGTGTTCGAAGGGCTCGCGGCAGTCGAGGCAGCGAAACAGCGATTTGCAGGCGGTGGAGCCGAAGGCCGAGAGGCGCTCGGTGTGGGTGCTGCCGCAACGGGGGCAGGCCACGGGCGCGATGCGGCGCGGCACCAGGCGGATGGGCACGGCGGCCCCCGGCTCGATGTGCGCGGGCGGTGCGATGCCGTACTCGCGCAGCTTGCGCCGGCCGTCCTCGCTGATCCAGTCCGTGGTCCAGGCCGGGGCGCGCTGCAGCCGCACGCGGGCGGGGCCCAGCCCCGCGGCGGCTATCGTGTCCAGCACGCTGCGCTCGATGGCCTCGGTGGCGGGGCAGCCGGAGTAGGTCGGCGTCAGCACGATCTCCAGCGCCTCGTCCTGCTCCACCAC
Organism: Azohydromonas lata NBRC 102462; assembly: GCF_001571085.1. Lineage (GTDB taxonomy): Bacteria > Pseudomonadota > Gammaproteobacteria > Burkholderiales > Burkholderiaceae_C > Azohydromonas > Azohydromonas lata. The sequence continues at coordinate 2,045 of NZ_BCTC01000006.1, read as the reverse complement.
GTCGCGCACGATGCCGAGGTCGCACACCGAGAGCGCCGGCACCTCGGGGTCCAGCACGTCGGCCAGCACGGCCCAGGCGCGGCCGACCCGGTCCGCCGCCAGGGTGCTCACCACGCGCCACCCGGGTAGGCGCGCTGCAGGTGCTGCATCTCGGCCAGGATGTAGCCCATGTGCTCGCTGTGCACGCCCTGGCGCCCGGTGCTGCGGAAGCTGCTGACGGCAGGCGGCTGCAGCGTGGCGGCCTGCAGCAGCGCCTGCATCTGCGCCAGCCAGGGCTCGCGCAGCTCGGCCCAGCGCGGGCCCAGCCCGGCGTCGGCCGCGGCCTCGTCCACCGCGTCGGCCTCGAACAGCTCCGCCACGTAGGGCCAGAGCTTGTCCAGCGCGGCCTGCATGCGGCGGCGGGACTCTTCCGTGCCGTCGCCCAGGCGCACCACCCAGTCGGCGGCGTGCTCGACGTGGTAGCGCGCCTCCTTGACCGCCTTGGCGGCGATGGCGGCCAGCTCCTCGTCGCTGGAAGCCTGCAGCCGCTGCCACAGCAGTTGCAGGAAGGTCGAGACGAAGGCGTTGCGCAGCACGGTGAGCGCGAAGTCGCCGGGGCGCCCCTCGCCGTTGGGCAGCTCCACCAGCGTGGGATTGAAGTAGTCGCGCTCCTCGCGCAGGAAGGCCAGTTGGTCCTCGCTCAGTCCTTGCGCGCTGCCGGCCAGCGTCAGCACCGCGCGGGCCTGGCCCAGCAGGTCCAGCGCCATGTTGGCCAGGGCGATGTCCTCTTCGAGCACCGGCGCGTGGCCGGTCCACTCGGAGAGGCGCTGCGCCTGGATGAGGCAGGTGTCGCCGATGCGCAGCAGGTACTGCTGGCGCTCGTCGCGTTGGAGTCGGATGGAAGCCTGCATCGCCCGCTCCTTACATGTGGTCCACCGAGTCCGGCAGCTTGTAGAAGGTGGGGTGGCGGTAGACCTTGTCCTCCATCGGGTCGAAGTACATGTCCTTGTCGCCGGGGTCGCTGGCGGTGATGTGCTCGCTGCGCACCACCCACACGCTGGAGCCTTCCTGGCGCCGGGTGTAGACGTCGCGCGCCATCTGGATGGCCATGGGCGCATCGGCCGCGTGCAGGCTGCCGCAGTGCTTGTGGTCCAGGCCCGCGCGCGAGCGGACGAACACTTCCCACAGCGGCCATTCGTTCTTGATGTCGGTGCTCAATTCAGTCTCCAGATGGGTTGGCAAGTTCGCCGGCAATTTCCGTAGGAGGCCCGCTTGCGGGCCGAATGGCATCCGGGCGACGGTTCGGCCCGCAAGCGGGCCTCCTACAAACGCATCACGCCGCTTGGGGCTCGCGCTCGCGCTGCTTGGCCGCGTGGGCCAGGGCGGCCTCGCGCACCCAGGCGCCCTCTTCCCAGGCCTTGACGCGCGCACCCAGGCGCTCGCGGTTGCAGGGGCCGTTGCCGTTGACGACGCGCCAGAACTCGTCCCAGTCGATGGCGCCGAAGTCGTGGTGGCCGCGCGCCTCGTTCCACTTGAGGTCCGGGTCCGGCAGCGTCACGCCCAGCACCTTGGCCTGCTCGACGGTGGCGTCCACGAACTTCTGGCGCAGCTCGTCGTTGGAGACGCGCTTGATGCCCCAGCGCATGCCCTGCGCCGAGTTGGGCGACTGGTCGTCCGGCGGGCCGAACATCATCAGGCAGGGCCACCACCAGCGGTTCACGGCGTCCTGCACCATGGCCTTCTGCGCCTCGGTGCCCTCTTTCATCATCACCAGCAGGCTGTCGTAGCCCTGGCGCTGGTGGAAGCTCTCCTCGCGGCAGATGCGGATCATGGCCCGCGCATAGGGTGCATAGGAGCAGCGGCAGATGGGCACCTGGTTCATGATGGCTGCGCCGTCAACCAGCCAGCCGATCACGCCCATGTCGGCCCAGGTGAGCGTGGGGTAGTTGAAGATGGAGCTGTACTTGGCCTTGCCGGCGTGCAGCGCATCGAGCAGCTCGTCGCGGCTGGTGCCCAGGGTTTCGGCGGCGGCGTAGAGGTAGAGGCCGTGGCCGCCCTCGTCCTGG
>NZ_BCTC01000005.1 GCF_001571085.1 Azohydromonas lata NBRC 102462 | reverse complement strand
ATTCCCGCCTTCGCGGGAATGACGATTCGGGGGGCGCTGCGGGTCTGTCTCCGGCTGGCGCTTGTCCACTTTCCCCGGGCAGCAGTGCGCCTGCGCGGGGATGACGCGGTAGAGAGCGTGGCTCATCGGCTGGCGGCTGACGCTGCAAAGTTTCCCGGACCGTCCTGCCGCCCACGCCACCTCATCCGCCGGCACGCGCCATGAAAAAGGCGCCCCGGTGGGGCGCCTGCCTGCGGTGGCGGCGCCGGGAGGCGCGCCGCCATCGTCACCTTCAGCGCTTGCCGCCGCCGGAACTGCCGGTCGAGGACCCCGGCGCGCCCGCGCTGCTGCTGCCGGCCGAGCCTATGGAGGTGGCCGAGCTGCCGCTGCCCTTGGCGGCGCCGCCGGCGCTGGCGGTCGTGCCCGTGGAGGCCGGCCCCGTCATGCCGCTGTTCAGGCTGCTGCTGCCGCTGGGCAGGCCCGCGGCCTTGCCGCCGCCGCTGGAGGCGCTGCCGGAAGCACTCGTGCCGCTGCTGCCGGCCGACCCGGCGCCGCTGCTCTTGGACGCGGTGCTGCCGCTGCCGCCCGCGGTGGTCAGCCCCGCCGCGGAGGAGCTGCCCGTGCCGCCGGAGCCGCTGGAGGCCAGGCTGGAGGACGAGGACTTGCCGCTGCCGGACGTTTCCGCCGTGGACAGGCTGGAGCCCATGCCCGCGCCCGTGCTGCCGCCGCCGGCCGTCAGCGACGAGCCGCTGCCACTGCCCAGACCGGCGCCGGACGTGCCGCTGCCGCCTGTGGCGCTGCTGCCCGTGCCGCCGCCGCTGCTGCCGGTGGCCCCCATGCTGCCGGCGGACAGGCCGCCGGAGCCGGAGGCGCCGCTGCCCGTGCTGCCCAGGGCGCGGTCGCCGTCACTGCCGCGGCTCAGGTCCGAGGTGCCGGCGCTGCTGTCCAGCGAGGACAGGCTGGCCCCCATGCCGGCGCTGCTCTGGCTCATGCCGCCGGTGGAGGAGGCGCTGGCCTGGCCCCCGGCCGAGCCGGACTGCGAGCCCATGGTGCCCGGCGTGCCCTGGTTGCCGAAGCGCTCGGCGCCCAGGCCAGCGGAGGCCGCGCCCAAGCCGCCGCCCGCGCTCTGGCTGCTGGTGCTGTGCGTGCTGCTGCCACCGCTGCTCATGGGGCTGGCGCTGCCGTGCAGGCCGCTGCCGCTTGGCAGGCTGCCGCCGCCTTGCGAGCCGGTGCCGCCCTGCGAAGCGCTGCCTTGCTGCCCGGTGCGGCTGGAGCGCCACTGGCTGAACTCGTCGCTGAACCGCTTGTAGCGGTCCTGGCGCCAGCTGCGGTAGTCGTCGTCCAGGCTGCGCATCTGCTCGGTGCGCCACTGCTGGTACTCGGGGTCGAAGTGCTCGTCATGCGAGCCCTGGCCGCCTTGCGAGCCGTGCTGGCTGCCCTGGGACACCGTGCCTTGCGGGCCGCCGTAGCCGCGGCCTTGCGAGCCTTCGAAGCCCTGCGAGCCCAGGTTTGAGCCGCCGCCCTGCTGGTGCAGGTTGCCGCTGAACTGGCTGGCCTGGTGGCTGCCGCCGCCGTAGCTGCTGGGCGAGGGGCCGCCTTGCTGGCCGCCGCCGGACTGGCTGTGCTGGTTGTTGCCCTGGTAACTGCCTTGGTAGCCGCCCTGGTGGCCGCCTTGCAGGGAATGCGAGCCGTAGTCCGTGCCCTGGCGGGGGCTCGTAAAGCCTTGGCCTTGGCCGCCGCGCATGTCGTCGCCATAGCCGCCTTGCTGGCCGCTGGAGCCGGACTGGCTGTGCTGGCCGCCCTGGCCGCTCCAGGAACCGCCCTGGCCCTGCTGGCCTCCCATGCCGCCGGACTGGCTGTGCTGCGGGTTGCTGCCGAAGCCGCCCTGGGTGCCGTAGCCGCCGCCGGCCTGCGTGTGCTGGCCGCCGTAGCTGCCGGACTGGGTGGGGCCCTGCTGGCCACCGCCGAACCGGCTGCCCTGCTGCTGGCCGCCGTACTGCCCGCCGCCCAGGTCATTGCTCAGCTGCTGCTGGCCGCCGGAGCGGTTTTCATTGATGCCGGGGCCGTAGGTGCTGCCCTGCAGCCCGCTGCCGTAGCCGCTGTGGTGGCTGCCCGTGCCCAGGCCGGGAGCGCTGCGCATGTCGTCGCCGTAGCCGCCCTGGGGGCTGCTGTGCGGGCCGCCGTGCTGGCCGCCGCCGCCCAGGATGGCCGCCTGCATGCCGCCCTGGCGGCTGCCGCCTTGTCCGCCCTGGCCGCTGTAGTCGCCGCCCGTGCCGCCGCCCATGCCGCTGTGCTGGCTGCCCCACTGGCCGGACTGCTGGTTGCCGCCCCAGGCGCCGCTCATGGAGCCGCTCTGGCCGCCGGTGAAGCTGGTGGCGTGCTGGCCGCCGCCGAAGCCGCCGCCGGACTGGCTTTGCTGCGTGCTGAAGCCCGTGCCGGACTGGCCGGACTGGCCCCATTGCCGGCCTTCCTCGCCGCCCTGGGTGTGCTGGTAGCCGCCGCCGGACTGGCTGTGCTGCCCGCCCTGGTAGCCGCCGTAGCCGCCTTGGGCGCCGTAGCCGCTGCTGCCCATGCCGCCGCGCATGTCGTCGGCATAGCCGCCCTGGTTGCCGCCGTGCTGCTGGCCCGGGTTGGCGCCCTGGCCCTGGCTGTACTGCCCGCCGCCCTGGCGGCTCCAGTCCTGCTGCGATGGCTGGCCGTCCTGGTGCGAGGACGCCTGGCTGTGCTGGTTGCCGTAGATGCTGGACGCGCCGGCCTGCTGGCCCCAGTCACGCTGCGGCGCCCACTGGCCGCCTTGCTGGCCGCTGGAGCCGGACTGGCTGTGCTGCCCGCTGCCCTGGCCCTGGTAGCTGCCCTGGAAGCTGCCTTGATGGCCGCCCTGCATGGAGTGCGAGCCGTAGTCGGTGCCCTGGTGGCTGCGGCTTTGCAGGCCCCAATCGCCGCTTTGCTGGCCGGGCAGGCTGCCGCCTTGCGCATGCTGGCCGCTGCCCTGGTAGCTGCCTTGGTAGGCGCCCTCATGGCCGCCGTGCAGGCTGTGGGCGCCGTACTCGGTGCCGCGGCCCTGCTGGCCGCCTTGCTGCTGGCGTCCCCAGTCGCCTTGCTGGTGCTGCTGGTTGCCTTGCAGGCCGCCCTGGTCGGTGGGGCCCAGGCGTCCCAGGCCGCTGCCGAAGGGGCTGCCCTGCTCGTGGGAGCCGCCGCCCCAGTGCTGCGCCTGCTGCTGCGCGCCGAAGTCGCTGCGGCCGCTCCACTGGTCGCTTTGCGAGCCGCCGTAGTTGGCGTCATTGCCCATGCCGCGGCCGTAGGCGCCGCCTGCCATGTCCTGGGCGCTGACCTGGCGGCCGCCGTTGTAGTCGCCGTAGGTGCTGCCGGCGTCGGTGCGCTGGCCGGCGCTGTAGCCACCCTGTTCGTGCTGCCGGTGGCCTTGACCCGACCGGCCATCCTCGCTGCCGCGGGTGTCTTGCCGGCCGGATTGGTCGTGCTGGCTCATGTGCTGTCCTTTCATGGTTGCGCTTCGCTACCGACCTCGTGGCTTTGCACGTCCGCCGGGCTTGCAACGCGGCGGGGAAAGCCTGTCAGTCCCGGGAATCCGGCAAGCCCTGTTCCCAGGGTTGGTGTGGCGCCGACGCCACGGGCAGGGAGCCTCCTCCCCGAAAGGGGCGGGGCTTCCCTGAGGCACCAGCGGGTTCCTGATGGGGGCTGCGTAGGGATACGGGGGGAGGCGGCGCGCCGCCGCGTCAGCGCTGAAGCTTTTGCAGCGCCTGCTGGCAGCCGGCCTTGTCCTTTTCGCCCATGTCCATGAGCGGCAGCACGGCGGCCAGCGGGTTGACCATGGCCAGCGCCGCGGCGGCGCCCAGCTTCAGCGCCAGGCGCCCCTTTTCCAGCCGCACGTTGGGCTGCGCGAAAGTGCCTTCTATGTGCACGGGCGAGCGCAGCGTCAGCGGCGAGAAGTCCTTGGGCCGTGCGGCCACGGTGAGGGCCAGGCGCTCCTGGGCCAGCGAGATTTCGCCGTCGGCCACGATGGTGGAGTCGCTGGTGTCGAACACGGCGGCCTGCGGGCGCACCAGGCCGTCCTGCACCTGCACGCGCACCAGGGCGCAGTTGAGCGGCAGCCGCTTGTCCCCTGAGAGCGCCACGCCCAGGGCTTGCGCCAGGTCCAGGCCCAGCGCTTCCATGACCAGGTGCGACAGCGTGCCCTTGCGTATCCACAGGTCCATGCCGCCGTCCAGCGAGCCCAGCATGGCGGCGGTGGAGCGGCCGGCGCCCTGCAGCTTGGCCTGCCCGCCCAGGATGCCGCTGACGTAGCCCGGCGCGGGCTGCTCGCCGCCGCGGTGCTCGGCGGCGGTGGGATTGCGCGGCTTGACGAAGCGCTCCAGCTGCACGTCGGACCAGCGCAGGTCGGCCTTCCACAGCGGCTGCTTGGGCCGCGAGTCCAGCGCGATGGCGCCGCGCATCTCGCCGCCGGCCGTGCGGGCCACGAGGTCCTGCAGCGTGAGCACGCGGTCCTTGAGCAGGATGCGGCCCTGCAGCGGCTTGAAGTCCTCCAGCGCGCCCGTGCCCAGGTCGGCGTTGGCGAGGTCCACGCGCACGTCGGCCTGCATGGCGCCCAAGGAGGGCAGGTCGAATTCCTTGTCCGGCAGCACGCGCTGGCGCGGCGTGCCCTTGGGCCGCGGCGTGGGCGCGCCTGAGCCCTGGGCCGCGCTGCCCAGGGCCGGCGCCAGGTCCGACAGCGCCAGCCGCTCGCCGGCCAGGGTGCCGGCCAGGCGCGGCGGTTTGACACCGGTGTCGAAGTCGAAGTCGCCGTGCAGGCGGCTGGTGCCCACGGTGAAGGAGGCGACGGCGGCATGCCACAGCGCCTCCTGCTTGCTGACCTTGCCCCGCATCTCGAAGGGGCCCGTGGTGGGCAGCGTGAGGCTCAGGAAGCCGCCCGCGCCCGCCAGCGACGCGCCCTTGAGATGGAAGTCGGCCTCCAGCGCGCGCAGCGACATGAGGTCGGCCACGCGGCCGTCCAGGTCCACCAGGGTTTGCGCCGCTTCCACGTGCAGTTTCACGGGCACGGGCTGCGCGTTGGCGCCGCCGACCAGGGGCAGCACGCCACCGGCTTCCAGGCGGGCCTGCAGCGGCTGGTTGCGCCAGCGGCCCGTGGCCTCAGCGCGCAGCCCGGCGTTGGCGCCGCCGGCGCTGCCCTCGTCGGTGCTGAGCTGGCCGTCCACGCTGAGGTCGTGTTGCGCGTCCTCCATGCGCAGCCGGCCCTGGCGCACCTGCAGCTCGCCGAAGCGGGGCAGCGGGATGGGCTCCTTTTCCGCGGTGTCCGGCTTGGGCGGTTTGGGCGGGCCGAACTTGAAATTGGCGCGGCCGTCCTCGGCTTGGGCCAGGTTGGCCTCCAGCGTCTGCACGGTGAGGGCGGTGATGTCCACGGCCTCCAGGCCTTCGCCGCGGCGCAGCGCGAACAGCGAGGCGTAGGGGACGGCCACGCGCACGTCGGTGGCGTGCAGCAGGGGGCGGGGGTTTTTCTGCTCGTCCAGCAGCACGGGCTGGCCCGGGGGCGAGCCCAGGAAAATTTCGCTGCACGCCAGGCGCACCGAGCCCAGCAGGTGCAAGCGGAACGCGGGCCCGCAGCGCACCTCGCGCTGCAGCGCGGTGGACAGGCGGCTTTGCAGCGGGTCGCGCAGGAAGCGCCAGCCCAGCGCTTCGCACAAGGCCAGGGCCAGGACGATGAACGCCAGCGCGCCCAGCAGCCAGCGGCCGGCGCGGCCGATGCGGAATGCGGTTGCCATGGGTGTGCTTCGGCAAGCTCCATGCCGCGCGGGCCTGCCCGCCCTCCGCCGGGAATAGGCCTTGCCGTCGTGAGCCCCAGGCTTTTCCTGGAGGTGCAGGCCATGACCGAAGTGCGCAAGGGGCAGACGCCGCCCATGCTGGAGCGGGCCGCTTTCGGCGAGCGCTTCCGGCACAACTTCTTCGATCCGGCGTTTCGCGCCGAGGACGCGGCCATCGCGCGGCTGGAGGAGATCGCCTGGCAGGCCTACCAGGAAGGGCGCAAGGCGCCGCTGTCCTCGCCGGCGGGGCCGGGTTTCGCCGATCCCGCTTACGAGCTGTCGGACGAGTGGCGGGCCACGCGCGAGCGGCTGCACGCCGCGCAGGCGCGGCAGCGCGATGGGGCGGCGCCGTCGCGGGTGCTGCTGATCTGCGCCTCGCCGCGCAACGACGGCACCTGTCCGGGCGAGCAGTCCAAGACGCACCGCCTGACGCTGCTGGCCAGCGAGGTGCTGTCGGCCGCCGGGGTGCAGCCGGACCTGCTGGACCTGAGCCTGATGACCTCGCAACCCGGGCTCAAGATTCATCCGTGCAAGGGCTGCGTCTCCACCGCCATGCCGCTGTGCCACTGGCCGTGCTCGTGCTACCCGAACCACTCGCTGGGCCAGGTGGGCGACTGGATGGCCGAGATTTATGAGCGCTGGGTGGCGGCGCACGGGGTGCTGATCGTCACGCCGGTGCACTGGTACCAGGCCACCAGCCCGTTGAAGCTGATGATCGACCGCCTGGTGTGCGCCGACGGCGGCAACCCGGACCCGACCAGCACCGGCGGCAAGGACCCGGCCAAGGCCAAGGCGCTGGAGCTGGAGGGCTGGCCTTATCCCAAGCACCTGGACGGGCGCGCCTATGGGCTGGTGGTCCATGGCGACGTGGCCGGCATCGAGGGCGTGCGCCGCGCGCTGGCGGACTGGCTGGACTGGATGGGCTTGATTGCCGTGGGCCCCGAGGCGCGGCTGGACCGCTTCATCGGCTACTGGGAGCCCTACGCCACCAGCCACGACAGCCTGGACGCCGACACCGCCGTGCAGGAGGAGGTGCGCAACGTGGCGCGGGCGCTGGCGCAGGGCATAGGCGACCTGCGCGCGGGGCGGCTGTCGGTGCCGGGAGCGGCTTTGAAGCATCCGCGGCCCAAGTAGGCTGCTGCGCCCCCGGCCTGGCCAGCAGGCGGACGTGGATTCAACTCAGGAAAGCCGGGGGAGGGAAAGGGGGGAGAAAAGGGAGGGGAAAAAGGGAGGGAGAGGGAGAAGGGAGGGGTCCGAAAAGGACCCCGGGCCCGAAGCCGCCATATTGGGGAAGGAGGGGAGGGAGACTGGCAGCGACGGTGTTTGCGCCCGGGGCTGAACACTTATAGAGCACAGCACGTGCCCATATCCAGCCCCCTGTTCTCGATCGCCATTCGGCGCGTTGGCAGAAGGGTGAATTTCCGTCTGATGCGCTTTTTGGGCGTGCGCGGCGGTGCGGCCGGACTGCAGCGCCCGGTGTTTTTTGCCGGGGGTCGGCAAAGCCGGGAGCAGTGAAGGGTGGGGCTGGCAAGAACTGCTGGCGCCGGTTCTTGCATAGGTCATGGTTGGCCTGTGCAGCGGGCAAGTGGCTTGCAAGAATGCGCGCCCGCCTTCTGTCCGGAGCGAAACATGAATGCCGAAACCATTGCCGCCTTGTCCTGGCGGTTGGGCGAGCTGCCCGTGACGCCGCCGCCCGACGCCCCGCCGCGCGGGCCGGCGCGGCCGGCCGAGGAGCCGGAACCGGACGAGCCCCCGCGCGAAATCGACGACCCGCCCCCGGGCGACGCGCCGCTGCAGGACCCGCATACGCCCCGCCCGCTGCTGCACTGATCGTGCGGCCGCCGGCGCCCTTGAACCCCTGAACAGCGCCCTTCGTGGGCGCTTGTTGCTTCAATTGACCTGCCGCTGCCGGCGGCAGACTGTGCGCTCCGATGTAGTTTTTTGGAAAAGAGCGCGCGCGATGGACATGCCTGCCCTGCACGTGGACTGGGAAACCGGTCAAGGCGAAATCGACATGGCCCGCCTGGCGGACATGCCCGCGGCTTTCCGCCGCGACGTGCTGCGCGACTGGCAGCGCCAGATCGAACAGGCGCTGTTCCGCGCCGAGGACGAGCTGCAGCCCGCCAAGCGCACCGATGCGCTGCACGACCAGCGGTTCCAGAACGCGCGCCGGCGCGCCATGTGCGAGCGGCTGTCCGGCGCCCACGTGCTGCTGGCCGAGCCGCTGGTCAACGGCGACGTGCTGCTGCACCTGCGAGGCGGCGACACGGTGGTGATGTTCGCGCGGCACGAGGACGTGAAGTTCAACGTCGTCCGTGACGCCGACCGCGCCCGCCACTTCGCCTCCACCGACAACACCGGCGACTACTACGTGCGCGAGGACTACGCGGCGGCGTGAGCCGCGTTCACGTCGGCTTGGCCACCATCAGGTAGAAGACGGCCACCATGGCCAGGAAGGCCGGCACGCCCAGCGCCGTCCAGATCTTGAGCAGTTGGAAATAGCGCGGCGGCAGGGGCTGGTTGTGCGTGGCCGCGGCCTGGGCCAGGGCGCGCATGCGGATCTGGATCCACACCACCGGCAGCCAGCAGGCGCCGGCCAGGACGTACAGCACCAGGGTCCAGAAGATCCACGGCGTGGTGAGCGGGATGCCGGCCAGGTGCGCCATGTACCAGCCGCTCAGGGGCTGGAAGACGATGGTGGTGGTGGTGAACAGCCAGTCCGCCAGCACCACGTAGCGCACCACCACGGCGGCGGCGCGCGCGTCGCGCGTGAGGCTGGTGAAGAACATGTAGTAGGCCGATCCCAGCCCGGTGCCGAACAGCAGCGTGCTGGAGAGGATGTGCAGCCACTTGGCGACGAGGTATTCCATCAGCGGGCCTCAGGGGCGGGTGGGGGCGTCCTGTCGCGCGGATCGCCGGGCTCCAGCGCCGCCAGCAGCGCCAGCGCGGCCAGGATGGGCAGGTTCTTGCTCAGCGGCCCATAGGGGTGCAGCCAGAATTCCGGCAGCCGCCAGGTGATCAGCGCCGTGTAGAAGGCGATGAGCAGCGCCTGCGCCGCCCACAGCCGGCGCCGCGCGCGCGGGCGCAGCGGCCACACCGTGAGCACGCCCAGCAGCAAATCCAGGCCGCAGGCGCCGTAGAGCATGAGCGGCTGCAGCGCGGGCGGCACGCCGGTGCGGCCGAGCAGTTCATAGCTTTCCTGCACCGGGTACAGGCCGAAGGACACCACGGCCGTGATCAGCCACACCAGCGCCAGCGACAGCCGCAGCAGCGGCAGCGTCCAGGCCAGCCGCGCGTGGGCGCGGGCCGCGTCGGCGCGGCCGCGGGGGATGAAGTCGCGCGGCGGGCGCGGCGCGCGGTCCAGCAGCGCGGTGATGCCGTCGGCCGGCGCGGCGTTGCCCTGTTGCAGCATGTCCCAACTGTCGGCGTCCAGCAGCGTGCTGCCCAAGGCGCCGGCCACGCGCGCGCCCAGGGCGCCCAAGGGGGCGGGCACGCGCAGCACGGGCGCGCGCGGCAGGCCTTGCGCGGCGCGCAGCGCCTGCAGGTACTCGGCGAGCGGCAGCGGCTGCGGGCCGACCAGGGGGATGCGGCGTCCGCTCCATCGCGCGACGGGGGCGCGCAGCAGGGCCACCACGGCGGCGACGGCGTCGTCCACGTGCACGGGCTGCAGCGGGCCGCTGCGCAGCAAGGCCAGCAGCGGCAGGCTGGCCAGCGAGAGGAAGAAGCGGGCGCTGGGCCCGTCCTCGCCGAACACCAGCGAGGGCTGCACGACCGTGGCGTCCAGCGGCAGGGACAGCAACGCCTCGTCCGCGGCGTGCTTGCTGCGCTGGTAGGCGGTGGCGCCGGCCTGCACGCCCAAAGCCGAAATCTGGATGACGCGGCGCACGCCGGCCTGGGCGCAAGCCTGGAACAGCGCGGCGGGGGCGCGGTGGTGCAGGGCGTCGAAGGTCTGCGAACCCGACTCGCGAAAGATGCCCACGGCGTTGACCACCGCATCCACGCCCTGCAGGTGCGCCAGCCACTGCGCGGGCGTGGTGGCTTGGGTGAAGTCCAGTGCGAGCCACTGCAGCCGTGCGGGCTCAGGCGTGGAAGGCCGGGCGTGGCGCGCGACGGCGACGACGTGGTGCCCCGCCTCCAGCAGGGCCTGGCGCAGCCGGCTGCCCATGAAGCCGCTGGCGCCGGTGAGCAGCACTTTCATTCCTGTGGATCTGGGTTGAGCCCGGGGAACGGCGCTTGCCGAGTTGGGCCAGCCGTTTTGGCAATCAGCATTCCCCAATCAAGGCAGAGGTGGCTTCCATGGGCCTGACATCCCGATTCCTGATGAACACGGCGCAACGCGCGATCAAGGACGGCCTGCTGGCCGCGGCGCTTTCCGGCGGCACCATGGCGGTGGGCAGCAAGAAGGACAGCGGCAGCGCCGTCGCCGCGGTGAACGCCCCGGCGCACTTGGTGCACGGCGAAGAATCCCTGCGGCGCGAGGACGTTTCCACCAGGCACACCCTGGTGGGCGCGGCCGTGCACACCGCCTCGGCCATGCTGTGGGCCGGCCTGTACGAGACGCTGCAGGCGCGCCGGCGCCGCCGTACCTTCACCGGCGCGGTGGTGGACGCCGCGGGCGTCGCGGCGCTGGCGGCGGTGGTGGATCTGAAGCTCGTCCCGGAGCGCCTCACGCCCGGCTTCCAGCACCGCATGAGCGACAAGAGCCTGCTCATGGTCTACGGCAGCTTCGCGCTGGGCCTGGCGTTGGGCGGGCTGCAGCGCATGCAGGACGCGCCCACCGTGTCGGACCTGAAGTGATTTGTGGGCGCCCCTCTTGAAGCTTGGGAGGAAGGCCCCATCTGAGGGGCCGCCCCGCGCTGGAGCGGGTGGACCCTCATCACAAGACCATGCAAAAACAGACGCTTTCGTTCCAGGCCGAGGTCAAGCAGATCCTGCACCTCGTCACGCACTCGCTGTACTCGAACAAGGAGATCTTTCTCCGCGAGCTGGTTTCCAACGCCTCTGACGCCTGCGACAAGCTGCGCTTCGAGGCGCTGAACAACAACGCGCTGTACGGCGACCAGCCCAACCTGGAAGTGCGGCTGAGCTTCGACGCCGAGGCGCGCACCATCACCATCAGCGACAACGGCATCGGCATGAGCGCCGAGGAGGCCACGGCCCACCTGGGCACCATCGCCAAGAGCGGCACGCGCGAGTTCATGGCCCGCCTGGAAGGCGACCAGAAGAAGGACGCCTCGCTCATCGGCCAGTTCGGCGTGGGTTTTTATTCCGGCTTCATCGTCGCGGACCGCATCACCGTGGAATCGCGCCGCGCCGGGCTGAGCGCCGAGGAAGGCGTGCGCTGGACCAGCGAGGGGGCCGGCGAGTTCGAGGTGGAGACCATCACCAAGGCCGGCCGCGGCACGGACGTGACGCTGCACCTGCGCGAGGGCGAGGAGGAGTTCCTCTCGGCCTGGAGGCTGAAGTCCATCGTCGGCAAGTACTCCGACCACATCTCGCTGCCCATCCTCATGCGCAAGGAGGTGTGGGACGCGGAGAAGAGCGCGCAGGTCGTCACCGACGAGTGGGAGACGGTCAACAAGGCCGCCGCGCTGTGGGCGCGCAGCAAGAGCGACGTGACCGACGCCGAGTACAAGGAGTTCTACAAGCAGCTCAGCTACGACAGCGAGCCGCCGCTGGCCTACACGCACAACCGCGTCGAGGGCCGCACCGAGTACACGCAGCTGCTCTACATCCCGGGCAAGGCGCCGTTCGACCTGTGGAACCGCGACAAGCGCGGCGGCGTGAAGCTCTACGTCAAGCGCGTGTTCATCATGGACGACGCCGAGGCGCTGATGCCGGTGTACCTGCGCTTCGTCAAGGGCGTGATCGACTCGGCCGACCTGCCGCTCAACGTCAGCCGCGAGCTGCTGCAGGAAAGCCGCGACGTGAAGGCCATCCGCGAGGGCTCGACCAAGCGCGTGCTGTCCATGCTGGAAGACCTGGCCGAGAACCAGAAGGAGCAGTACGCCAAGTTCTGGGAGCAGTTCGGCGCCGTGATCAAGGAAGGCGTCGGCGAGGACCAGGCCAACCAGGAGCGCCTGGCCAAGCTGCTGCGCTTCGCCTCCACGCATGCCGATACGGACGTGAGCTTCGCCGACTACGTCTCGCGCATGAAGGAAGGCCAGGAGGCCATTTACTACATCACCGCCGAGACGCTGGCCGCCGCCAAGAACAGCCCGCAGCTGGAGATCTTCCGCAAGAAGGGCATCGAGGTGCTGCTGCTGTCGGACCGGGTGGACGAGTGGATGCTCTCGCACCTGTACGAATTCGACGGCAAGCCGCTGCAAAGCGTGGCCAAGGGCGCGGTGGACCTGGGCAAGCTGCAGGGCGAGGAAGAGAAGAAGCACGCCGAAGAGGCGGCTGAAACCTTCAAGCCCGTGCTGGACAAGCTCAAGGAGACGCTCAAGGACCGCGCCAAGGACGTGCGCGTGACCACGCGCCTGGTGGAGTCGCCCGCGTGCATCGTGGTGGAAGAGGGCGACATGAGCGCGCACCTGGCCCGGCTGCTCAAGCAGGCCGGCCAGCAGGCTCCGAAGTCGCAGCCCATCCTGGAGGTCAACGCCGAGCACGCGCTGGTGAAGAAGCTGCAAAGCGACGAGGCGCGCTTCGAGGATCTGGCGCACCTGCTGTTCGACCAGGCCTGGCTGGCCGAAGGCGGCCAGCTCGACAACCCGGCCGAGCACGTGCAGCGCGTGACGCGGCTGCTGAGCGCGTGAGTTGACAGGGCCGCCTGAGCGGTCCTGTTCCTGAGAAGCGGGCCGCGCATGCGGCCCGTTTTGTTTGCACGTGCCCCTGATCACGGCCGACGCAAGCCTTGTAGGAGGCCCGCTGGCGGGCCTCCTACAGGCTGTTCGCCAGCCTCAGTACAGCTGCAGCGGCGGCTCCGCCATGGCCGCCAGTTGCTCGCGCAATTGCGAGGTCTGCTGCGACCAGTAAGCCCCGGTGCCGAAGAAGGGAAAGGCGGCGGGGAAGGCCGGGTCGCTCCAGCGCTCGGCCAGCCAGGCGCTGTGGTGGATCATGCGCAGCGTGCGCAGCGGCTCGATCAGCGCCAGCTCGCGCGCATCGAAGGGCATGAAGAGTCGGTAGCCCTGCAGGATCTGGTGCATCTGCGCCGCCATGGCCTGGGGCTCGCCGGAGAGCAGCATCCACAAGTCCTGCACCGCGGGGCCGGTGCAGGCGTCGTCCAGGTCCACCACGTGCGGGCCTTCGTCGCGCCACAGGATGTTGCCGGGGTGGCAGTCGCCATGCAGCCGCAGCCGGCGCACGGCGCCCACGCTGGCGAAGACTTCGCGCACGGCGGACAGCGCCGCGTCGCAGGTGCTGCGCCAGGCGGGCAACTGGTCCGGCGGGATGAAGTCGCCTGCTAGGAGGCGCTCGCGCGCGGCTTCGCCAAAGGTGGCCACGTCCAGGGAGCGGCGGTGCTTGAAGCCGGACTCCGCGCCCACGGCGTGCAGCCGGCCCAAGAAGCGGCCCAGCCACTGCAGCACCATGGGGTCTTCCAGGTCGGGGGCGCGGCCGGCGCGGCGCGGGCTGATGCTGTAGCGAAAGGGCTCGCCCTCCAGCGTGATCTGCGCCAGCGTGGGCGGCTCGCCCTGCAGCGTGATGGCGCCCTCGTCGCGGGGCACCAGCGCCAGGGGCGCCACCACCGGCACGTCGGCCGCGGCCAGTGCCAGGGCGAAGGCGTGCTCTTCCAGGATTTGCGCGTCGCTCCAGCGCTGGGGGCGGTAGAACTTGGCCACGACCACCGAGCCGTCCTCCAAGAAGACCTGGAAGACGCGGTTCTCGTAGGAGTTGAGTTGCAGCAGCCGGCCGTCGGGGTCCAGGCCGGCGGCGGCCACGGCGTCAAGTACGGATTCGGGTCGCAGTGCGGCGTAATGAGGCATGCGCACATGCTAGCCCCCGCCCTGGGGGGCTCCAGCCGGCAGGGCCAAGCGGGAAAGCGGGGAGAGCCGGCGCAAAAAGAAATGCCGGCGGCGCCGGCAAGTGGGGTGCGTTCGAACGTGCGCCTGACAGGCGCCGGCGCTCAGTTCGTGGCCGAGGCGCGGGGCAGCATCATGCGCCACCACTGCTGCACGCGAAGGGCCTGCAGCTTCACCTGGTAGTCGAACTCGCCGGCCTGCTGGGCCACCAGGGCGTCCATGCGCGACTTGGCGTCCTCCGCCGGCAGCCGCAGCAGGGCCTGGGCCTCGCCGCCTTCGCGTTCGATGCGGGCGCCGGCCTTGCGCGCGATGCGCAGCATGGGCGTGTTCTCGGTGAGGGCGTGGATGATCATCATCTCGGCGCCCCAGTTGCGCGCATGCAGCACGGCGCGGTCGAACAGCCGGCTGCCCCAGCCGCGGCCCCGCGCGCGCGTCGATACCGAAACGCCGAACTCCGCCATGGGCGCGCCGCCGTCGTGGCCGGCGATGTAGGCCAGGTGCGCCATGGCCACCAGCTCCAGCGCCTCGTCAAAGATGCCCACCACCTCGTCGCGGCCGAAGTCGATGCCGTCCACGTAGCGGCGCACCTGCTCGTCCGACGCGGCATAGCCGAAGCGCAGGTAGCGGTCGTTGTCGGAGAGCGCCAGCAGGTGCGCCACGATCAGCGACCGGTGCCGCACCGCCAGCGAGCGGATCGGCACCCAGGCCGGGCGCAGGGCGCCGGCAGAGTGTTGGATCGGCTGGGACGGACTGGCAGACATACGATGACTCCGGGTTTCCCCGATACAGAAGGCGCGATATTAGCCGATCCTCGGGAAAACCCTTGCCCAAACTTACGGGGAGTGTCAGCTTGCGTGAGGCTTGCACATTCCCCACGGTGCCAAGGATCGCGCTATACTCGCGGGCTTTCCTGTCAACGGCGGGGAAGTTGCGCCTGCTTTGCCGCTACTCATCGAGCGGCGTGGAGCATGAGTTTTGAGGTCGATCGGGCAACCGGCGACACCGGGGCCGAGCGCAACGCAAGCAGCCGTCACCGGATCGCCCAGCGTTTTTTGGGTGATCCCCAACCGAAAGACCCCCTCATGAAGACCTTCAGCGCCAAGCCGGCCGAAGTCGTGCACGAGTGGTTTGTGATTGACGCCACCGATAAGGTGCTCGGACGTGTCGCCAGCGAAGTGGCACTCCGTCTGCGCGGCAAGCACAAGGCCATCTACACGCCCCACGTGGACACCGGTGACTTCATCGTCGTCGTCAACGCAGACAAGCTGCGCGTGACCGGCAACAAGGCCAACGACAAGGTGTACTACCGTCACTCGGGCTTCCCTGGCGGCATCTACGCCACGAAGTTCAAGGACATGCAGGCCAAGCATCCTGGCCGCGCCCTGGAAAAGGCCGTCAAGGGCATGCTGCCCAAGGGTCCCCTGGGTTACGCCATGGTCAAGAAGCTGAAGGTGTACGGTGGTGCCTCGCACCCGCACACCGCCCAGCAACCCAAGGTCCTCGAGATCTAAGGAGCGGTGATGATCGGAGAATGGAACTACGGCACCGGCCGCCGCAAATCGTCGGTGGCCCGCGTGTTCATCAAGCGCGGCACGGGCCAGATCCTGGTCAACGGCAAGCCCGTCGACCAGTATTTCGGCCGTCAGACGTCGATCATGATCGTCAAGCAGCCCCTGATGCTGACGAACAACGGCGAAGCGTTTGACATCAAGGTCAACGTCGAAGGCGGTGGCGAATCCGGCCAGGCCGGCGCCGTGCGCCACGGCATCACCCGTGCCCTGATCGACTACGACGCGACGCTCAAGCCCGAGCTGAGCCGCGCCGGCTTCGTCACGCGTGACGCGCGTGAAGTCGAGCGTAAGAAGGTCGGCCTGCACGGCGCCCGCCGTCGCAAGCAGTTCAGCAAGCGCTGATCGCGGACCCAGCCGCCGCGCGGGGCCTGTTTTCAGGCCGCACGCGGCGCCAGGGCGGCGTGCCCTGCGATGTACACGCCCGCCAAGGCCGCTTCCGTTCACACGGGCGGCCTTTGCTGTTTGCGGCGTGCACGTTTGCGCGTGGCGCCGATTTGGCCTTTTTTGGCACGGTTGAATTGACGCTGTTGCCATGGCCGGCCGGGCGCATCGGGGACAATTCCCATGCGTTCCGTTTCAAATTTTCCAGGAGAGTCCCGCATGAGCGCAGTCGCCGAGCAAAGCACCGATCTCACCACCGACGGCATGCCCGCACCCATCGTCTTCACCGACAGTGCCGCGGCCAAGGTGGCTGACCTGGTGGCCGAGGAAGGCAACCCCGACCTCAAGCTGCGCGTGTTCGTCCAAGGCGGCGGCTGCTCAGGCTTCCAGTACGGCTTCACCTTCGACGAGCTGGTCAACGAGGACGACACCCAGATGCAGAAGAACGGCGTCACGCTGCTGATCGACGCCATGAGCCTGCAATACCTGATGGGCGCCGAGATCGACTACAAGGAAGACCTCCAGGGCGCCCAGTTCGTCATCAAGAACCCCAACGCCACCACCACCTGCGGCTGCGGCTCCAGCTTCTCGGCCTGAAGCGTCCCGCCTTCCGCACAAGACAAAGCCGCGCAAGGGCGGCTTTTTCGTGGGTGCGTGAAACGCGGGCCGCCCCGATGATGCGGGCCGCCGGCTTCAGGCTGGGTACAGCGCGCCCAACACGCGCAGGCCGCGCGCACCGGTGACTTCCACCCGGTTGCCGGCCAGGCGCTGCACGTGGGCCTGCGCCAGCCAGGCGAAGGCCGTGGCCTCGACGTGACTCACGTCCAGGCCGCGATCGCCGGTCGTGAGCACGGCCACGCCGGGCAGCAGGGCGCGCAGCCGCTGCAGCAGGTCCAGGTTGAACGCGCCGCCGCCGGCCACCAGCAGCTCGCGCGTGGCCGGGGCGTCCAGCCGCAGCGCGTCCGCCACGGTGCGGGCGACGAAGGCCGAGAGCGTGGCCTGCACGTCCTGCGGCGCCAGGGACGCGGGCAGGGCGGCCAGCTTGGCGTCCAGCCAGGCGAGGTTGAAATCGTCGCGGCCCGTGCTCTTGGGCGGGCGGCGGGTGAAGAAGGGTTCGTTCAGCAGGGCGCCCAGCAGCGCGGCATCGGCCTGGCCGCCGGCGGCCCAACGGCCGGCGTCGTCGAAGGCATGGCCCAAGTGGCGCTCGCACCAGCCGTCCAGCAGCGCATTGGCCGGGCCGCAGTCGAAACCCAGGATGCCGCCGCCGCTGCGCAACAGCGTGACGTTGGACTGGCCGCCCAAATTGAGCACGGCCACGTCGGCGCCGGGCTGTGCGAACAGCGCCTGGTGGAACGCGCACACCAGCGGCGCGCCCTGGCCGCCGGCAGCCACGTCGCGGGTGCGGAAGTCGCAGACCACGTCCAGGCCGGTGAGCTCGGCCAGCAGGGCGCCGTTGTGCATCTGCAGCGTGTAGCCCAGGCCGTCATGCAGGCCCGGCTGGTGGCGCAGCGTCAGGCCGTGGGCGCCTATGGCGCGCACGGCGGCGGGAGACAGGTCGGCCTGCGCCAGCAAGGTGCGCACGACCTCGGCTTCCAGCACGGACAGCGCGTTGGCTGCCAGCGCCGAGCGGTGCAGCTCATCCGCGCCGCTGCGGTTGAGGGCCAGGGCCTCGGCGCGCATGGCGGGCGGCAGCGGGCTGTGGGTGTGCGCCAGCACGCACAATGCGGCGCCCGAAGATTGGGCGGAGAAGTCCACCAGCACGCCATCGACTCCGTCCAGCGAGGTGCCGGACATCAAGCCGATGTAGAGCGCCGGCGCGGCGGCACCCAACGCGGTATCGCTCACTCGTCGTTGACGGCGCCCACGCTGCGCGCGGCGGCGATCTGCGTGCGCGCGGCGCTGGCGAGTTGCTGCATCTCGGCGCGCGACACCGGCGGCATGTTGCTCTGCGTGGCCTTGGCCACCTGCAGCGGGTCCTGGTAGACGCCGTTGATGCGGAATTCGAAGTGCAGGTGCGGGCCCGTGGCCCAGCCCGTGGCGCCCACGGCGCCCACGCGGTCGCCCTGGGTGACATGCTCGCCCTTGCGCACGTCGATGCGGCTCAGGTGCGCGTACAGCGTGCTGCGGTTCTCCGGGTGCTGGATTTCCACCACGTTGCCGTAGCCGTTCTGCCAGCCGGCGTAGCTCACCGTGCCGTCGCCCACCGTGCGCACCGCCGTGCCCACGGGCGCGCCATAGTCCACGCCCTGGTGGGCGCGCATGGTCTGCAGGATGGGGTGCATGCGCATGGCAAAGCCCGAGGTCACGCGCGAGAACTCCATGGGGCTGGCCAGGAAGCTGCGGTGCTTGGGCTTGCCGTCCAGGCCCACGTAGGCGCCGCGGCCGCTGGCATCGCGCACCCACATGCCCTGGTAGGTCTGGCCGTCGTTGACGTACTCGGCCGCCAGCAGGTGGCCCGCGCCCTCGTTCCAGTTGATGGGCTCGCCGTCGGCGGTCAGCGTCTCGTAGACGACGCTGAAGGTGTCGCCCTTCTTGATCTCGCGGTGGAAGTCCACCTCGTCCGAGAACATCTTGGAGAGCTGCGAGGCGATGGCGTCCGGCAGCCCGGCGTCGTCGGTGGCGGCGAAGAGCGAGCCGCTCACCGTGCCGCTGCCCATGCGCACCTGCGACTCCAGCTTGGCCAGCTCGCGCGTCACGCGCCAGCCACCCTTGTCGTCGCGGCGCATCACCACGCGGGTGAAGTGCGTCTCCAGCAGCTCCTTGCGCGGCGCGGGCATGCGTGCCACCAGCTCCGACAGACGGCCGCTCTCGTCGGCCAGGGCGCGGAACAGGCGCGGCACCCGTGCGTCCAGCAGGTCGCGCAGGTCACGATTGCGGTGCAAGAAATTGCGCGCCGATGCGTCGCTCACGCCCAAGCGGGTCAACAGGCTGTCGGCCGTGTCGTTGCGGCGGCCCTCGGTGCTGCGATAGAGCTCCAGGCGGTGGTCGGCCAGCGCTTCGAGCTGCTCGTGCACGGGCAGAGGCTGCACGGCCTCGCTGACGGTCTGTTGAGGAATTTCAGTGCCCGGCGCGGTGGGCGAGGCCACACCGAATGCCGTCGCGGCGAAACCCGCCAGCGAAACGAGCACGCCCGCGGCCATGGCACGCGGGTGTCGTTGAGCAAATTTGTGCGCGTCCTCGGCCGCGCGGGAGAGCCATTCCGTCATCTGAACTTCAATGCCGGGCAGGCGCCCGCTAAGTTTGCAGCACGGAAATGAGACTGGCTGCAGGTGTCTGAGAAAACCTACAGAGCTAATCGCTAGAATTGCGACTTCGTCTGCAAGTTGTACGTCTAGAGTTGCCGACTTGAGGCAACGGCGCGGAGTATAACCACCGCGTGACGGGCACTTACATTCAAAAATCTTGCAATTCATAGTGCCATGTCAGAAAACGTGACGCCTGCCACGCCCCCGGCAACCCCGACTTACCCGGTGACGGAAGAAGTGCGCGCCGCGCTGGCCGTGACGCTGCGAGGGTGTGAGGAGTTGTTGCCCCAGCCCGAGTGGACGGCCAAGTTGGCGCGCTCCCAGGCCACAGGCGTGCCGCTGCGCATCAAGCTGGGCCTGGACCCGACGGCGCCGGACATCCACCTCGGCCACACCGTGGTGCTGAACAAGTTGCGCCAGCTCCAGGACCTGGGGCACCAGGTCATCTTCCTGATCGGCGACTTCACCTCGACCATCGGCGACCCGTCCGGCCGGAACACCACGCGCCCACCGCTCACGCGCGAGCAGATCGAGACCAACGCGCAGACTTATTACAAGCAGGCCAGCCTGGTGCTGGACCCGGCGCGCACCGAGATTCGATACAACTCCGAGTGGTGCGACGCGCTGGGTGCGCGCGGCATGATCCAACTGGCTGCCCGCTACACCGTGGCGCGCATGATGGAGCGCAACGACTTCGCCGAGCGCTTCAAGGCCGGCACGCCCATCAGCGTGCACGAGTTCCTGTATCCGCTGATGCAGGGCTACGACTCCGTGGCGCTGAAATCCGACCTGGAGCTCGGCGGCACCGACCAGAAGTTCAACCTGCTCGTGGGCCGCGCGCTGCAGGCCGAGTACGGCCAGGAGCCCCAGTGCATCCTGACCATGCCGCTGCTCGAAGGCCTGGACGGCGTCGAGAAGATGTCCAAGAGCAAGGGCAACTACATCGGCATCAGCGAGCCGGCCAACGCCATGTTCGCCAAGCTGCTGTCCATCAGCGACACGCTGATGTGGAAGTATTTCCAGTTGCTGAGCTTCCGTTCCGAGGCGGAGATCGCGACGCTCAAGGCGCAAGTGGAGGGCGGTCGCAATCCGAAGGACGCCAAGGTGCTGCTGGCCAAGGAGATCACCACGCGCTTCCATTCGGCCGCCGCGGCCGAGGCGGCCGAAGCCGACTTCAACAACCGCGCGCGCGGCGGTATTCCGGACGACGTCCCGGAAGTCACCCTTTCCGGCGCCCCGCTGGGCATTGGTGCGCTGCTCAAGCAGGCCAACCTCGTGGCCTCCGGCAGCGAGGCCATGCGCATGGTCGAGCAGGGCGGCGTGCGCGTGGACGGCAACGTCGTGAGCGACAAGGGCCTGAAGCTGGACGCCGGCACCTTCGTCCTGCAGGTGGGCAAGCGCAAGTTCGCCCGCGTCACGCTGGCTTGAGACGGCTCCAAGAAGGCAGCCCCAAGCCTCAAAGCCCGGAGGCCGCGCGTTTGCCGTGAGCCGCGGGCGCGCATGAAACCCGCAGCGTCCCGCGGCCGGCGCGCGCGCACGCTGAGAATCACGCCATGCAGGTCAGCAGCTATCTGAAGATTTCGGTGGGCGTGGCGGTGGTCACCATCGCCCTGAAGACGCTGGCGTGGTGGTTCACCGGCTCGGTGGGCCTGCTGTCGGACGCACTGGAGTCGCTGGTCAACCTGGCCGGCGCCAGCTTCGCGCTGGCCATGGTCACGCTGGCCGCGCAGCCGCCGGACGAGGAACACCCTTACGGCCACCACAAGGCCGAGTACTTCTCCAGCGGCTTCGAGGGCGTGCTCATCCTCGTGGCGGCGCTGGCCATCGTCTACGCCGCCGTGCAGCGGCTGCTGCACCCGCAGCCGCTGGAAGGGCTGGGCGCGGGCGTGCTGCTGTCCGTGGTCAGCTCCGCGCTCAACGGCGTGCTGGCCTGGGCCATGCTGCGCAAGGCGCGCGAGCACCGCTCCATGGCGCTGGAGGCCGATGCACGCCACCTCTTCACCGACGTGTGGACCTCCGCCGGCGTGGTGGGCGGCCTCATCGCCGTGCACTTCACCGGCTGGCTGTGGCTGGACCCGGTGCTGGCCATAGGCGTGGCGCTGAACATCGTGCGCGAGGCGCTGTCGCTCCTGAGGCGTTCGGCCGATGGGCTGATGGACCACGCGCTGGACCCGCAGGACCAGGCCCGCATCGACGCGACGCTGCAGCGTTTCCGCAGCCCGCAGGTGCGCTTCGACCACGTGGCCACGCGCCGCGCCGGCCAGCGCCGCTTCGTGGACCTGCACCTGCACCTGCCGGCCGAGTGGCCCCTGGGCCGCGCCGCAGCCATGCGCGGCGACGTGGAGCGCGCCCTCATGGACGCCGTGCCGGGCCTGCGCGCCAGCATCCAGCTGCTGTCCAGCGACGTGGAGGCGCAGGACGTGATGGACGAGCAAAGGAGCGTGGCTTCGTGATCGCCTTGATTCAGCGCGTGCACCGCGCCCGCGTGCAGGTGGCCGGCGACACCGTGGGCGAGATCGCCCAGGGCCTGCTGGTGCTGGTGTGCGCCCAACCCGCGGACGGCGAGGCGCAGGCCGTGAAGCTGGTGGACAAGCTGCTGAAGCTGCGCGTGTTCAGCGACGAGGCCGGCAAGATGAACCGCAGCGTGCAGGACGTGGGCGGCGGCCTGCTCATCGTTTCGCAGTTCACGCTGGCGGCCGACACCAGCGGCGGCAACCGGCCGAGCTTCACTGGCGCGGCGCCGGCCGAGCTGGGCCGGCAGCTCTACGGGCGCGTGCTGCAGCTCGCGCGCGAACGGCACCCGCAGGTGGCCGCCGGCATCTTCGGCGCGGACATGCAGGTGGAACTGGTCAACGACGGGCCGGTGACCATTCCCATGCACATCGCCTGACGAGGAACGTCCCTGAAGCGGACGTGAAAAAGCCGCCCGCGGGCGGCTTTGCTCATGGGAGACGCGTAGGCGGGGATCAGTCCGCGTACTGCCCAGCCGCCTTGATGACCGGCCCCCACTTGGCGATCTCGTCGCCCACGAACTTCTTGTGCTCGGCCGGGCCGGTGCGCGCGTCGCTCACGACGACGGCGCCCAGCTCCTCCTCGCGCTTGACGAAGCCCGGGTCCTTGAGCGCCGTCTTGAGCGCGGTGTTGAGCTTGTCCGCCACGGCCTTGGGCGTGCCCTTGGGCGCGTACAGCCCGTGCCAGATGCTGACGTTGAAGCCCTTGAGGCCGGACTCGTCCAGCGTGGGCAGCTTGGCCAGCGTCGGCGTGGCCAGCCGCTTGGGCGTGGTCACGGCGTAGGCCTTGACCTTGCCGCTGGCGATCTGCGCGGTGGTGTTGGTGGTCTGGTCGCACATCAGGTCCACCTGGCCGCCCATGAGGTCGGTCATGGCCGGGCCGGTGCCCTTGTAGGGCACGGTGGTCATTTCCATCTTCAGGCTTTGCTGGAACAGCAGCCCGCACAGGTGCGAGGCCGCACCCAGGCCCGCGTGCGCCAGGTTGACCTTGCCCTGGTTGTCCTTGAGCCACTTGGTGAGCTCGCCCCAGTTGTTGGCCGGCAGCCCGGGCTTGCCGATGACGGTCATGGGCACTTCGTTGATGAGGCCCAGGTACTCGAAGTCCTCCAGCGGCTTGAAGCTCAGGCTGCGGTACAGCGCGGGCGCGGTCGCGATGCCGATGTGGTGCAGCAGCAGCGTGTAGCCGTCCGGCGCAGCCTTGGCCACCTTGGCCGTGCCCAGCGTGCCGCCGGCGCCGCCCACGTTCTCGATGACGATGGTGGCCTTGAGCGGCACGCGCAGCGCCTCGGCCAGGTCGCGCGCCACCTTGTCGGTCGGCCCGCCCGCGGAGAAGGGCACGACGATGGTGATGGGCTTTTCCGGGTACTCCGCCAGCGCGGCAGAAGCGGCGACCAGCGCCGCGGTGGCGAACAGGATTTTTTTCATCGGGACTACCTCAAGGTGGAACTGCAGGCTATCCGCGGCGGCGGGTGCCGCCAAGCGGGCTGGGCTGCGTATCGGCCAGGTGCTCCGAGGACTTAAGAACCGTTACTCGTAACGGCGGCCGTCCTCAATGACTTTGCCGTCGTCTGGGAGGCTGCCCGGTGCGCAGAGTTCCACTTCGGCGCGCAGCTTCGTGACTTCCCTCACGCTGGCCGCAAGCTGCTGCGCCAACTCTCCGGCCGGTGCCTGCGCCTGCGGTATTTCCACGCGCAGCAGCAGCCGCTCGGCCGCGGGCTCGCCGCTGACCACCAGCCGCAGCCGCCCAAGCCCCGGGTGGCGCTGCGCCACCTGCGCCAACTGCCCCGGATGGACGAACATGCCGCGCACCTTGGTGGCCTGGTCCGCGCGGCCCAGCCAGCCGCGCAGCCGCACGTTGGTGCGCCCGCTTGGGCACCCGCCCGGCAGCACGGCGGAGAGGTCGCCGGTGCCAAAGCGTATGAGCGGGTAGTCCGGGTTGAGGGTGGTGACGACGACCTCGCCGATGTCGCCCGGCGCCACGGGCTCGCTGCCACCGGGCTGGACGATTTCCACGATCACGCCCTCGTCCACCACCAGCCCCTCGCGCGCCTCCGTCTCGTAGGCGATGAGCCCCAGGTCGGCCGTGGCGTAGCACTGGAAGGCCTGCACGCCGTGCCCGGCGAAGAAGGCGCGCAGCGAGGGCGGACAGGCCTCGCCGCTGACCAGCGCCTTCACCAGGGCGGGCAGCGCGATCCGCTGTTCGGCCGCGCGCTCCAGCAGGATCTTCAGGAAGCTGGGCGTGCCGACGTAGCCGTGCGGGCCCAGCTCGGCCATGGCCTGCAACTGCAGCTCGGTGTTGCCTACGCCGCCGGGAAAGACGGTGCAGCCCAGCGCGTGCGCGCCGGTTTCCATGATGGAGCCCGCCGGCGTGAGGTGGTAGCTGAAGCTGTTGTGCACCAAGTCGCCGCTTCTGAACCCTGCCGCGAACAGCGCCCGCGCCATGCGCCACCAGTCCGGCGCCTGGCCCTCGGGCTCGTAGATCGGCCCGGGCGACTGGAACACGCGCCGCGCACCCTGCGGCCGCGCCAGCCCGCGCCAGCCCACGGTGGTGAAGCCGCCGAAGGGGTCGCCATGGCGGCGCTCGCGCTGGCGGCGCAGCAGCTCGGACTTGCGCAGCACGGGCAACTGCGCGAGTGCCGCGCGGCTGGTGACCTCGCGCGCGTCCACGCCGGCCAGCAGCTCGGCCGCGGCGCTGCTGTGCGCCTGGGCCTGCGCCACCACGCCGGGCAGCGCGGCCAGGAGGGCCGCCTCGCGCGCGGCCGGCTCGCGCGTTTCCAGCGCGTCGTAGAAGTCAGTCATCACGGTCCCCCCAGCGTGCGAGCTCGCGCTTGAGCTCGGCGACGAAGTCGCGCAGCGCGGCATGGTCTTGAATGCTTTTTTCCACCCATTGCGGGCTGCGCGCCGGCTGGCGCACGCGGGCCGCCCGCAGTTGCGCGCCGTCGAGCCACACGCGGGCGATGGGCTGGCCGCGGCGCTCGAAGCGGCCTTCGCGCTCGGTGAGCCCCAGGCCGCGCAACTCGCGTTTCAAACGCTGCAGCCCCTCGTCGGCATGGAAGGGCGGTGGGGCGAAGAGGTCGTCGCTCATGGCTTTACCCCGGTGCATCAAGCCAGCCAGCGCTTGCGGCGCTTGTAGCTCTTGACGTCCTTGAAGCTCTTGCGGTCGCCGCCGCCCATGCCCAGATAGAACTCCTTGACGTCCTCGTTCTCGCGCAGCGCTGCCGCCGCGCCGTCCATCACCACGCGGCCGTTTTCGAGGATGTAGCCGTGGTCGGCGTAGGTCAGCGCCATGTGCGTGTTCTGCTCGGCCAGCAGAAAACTCACGCGCTCGCGCTGGTTGAGGTCGCGGACGATGGAGAACACCTCCTCCACGATCTGCGGCGCCAGGCCCATGGACGGCTCGTCCAGCAGCACCATGCGCGGCTCGGACATCAGCGCGCGGCCGATGGCGCACATCTGCTGCTCGCCGCCGGAGGTGTAGGCGGCCTGCGAGTGGCGGCGCGTCTTCAGGCGCGGGAAGTAGTCGTAGACCTTTTCCAGCGTGCGCGCGACGGCCGCCTTGCCGTCGGTGCGCGTGTAGGCGCCGGTGAGCAGGTTCTCCTCGATGGTGAGGTGGGCGAAGCAGTGCCGCCCCTCCATCACCTGCACCACGCCGCGGCGCACCAGCTCCGCCGGCGAGAGCGCCTCGATGCGCTGCTCGCGCAGCGTGATGGCGCCCTTGGTCACCTCGCCGCGCTCGCCGCGCAGCAAATTGGAGACGGCGCGCAGCGTGGTGGTCTTGCCCGCGCCGTTGGCGCCCAGCAGCGCCACGATGGCGCCCTCGTCCACGCGCAGCGAGACGCCCTTGAGCACCAGGATCACCTGGTTGTAGATGACCTCTATGCCGTTGACGTCCAGCAGCGGCTGGGCGCCGGGCGCCGCGGCGGCGGCCGGCATGGAGGTGGCGGCGGCAGCAGGAAGCATGGGCTGGGCCTCTCGTGGCGGTGGTGGAGCGAAGGTGCGGCGGCGGCTGCCGGGTCAGTTGCAGCTGCGGACCTTGAGGCCCTTGTCCTTGGCGTACTTGGCCGAGGCTTCCTTGACCAGCGGGTCAATGAGCGACTTGTCAGCCTGGTACCAGTCGCTGGTGACGTTCCACTTGGCCCCGTCCCACTGCGCCACGCGGGCCCAGTCGGTGCCCATGTGGTTCTCGCAGCTGGTCTTGACCGGCCGCATGATTTCCGAGAAGCCCAGCGCCTTCAGGCGCTCCGCGGTGAGGTTGAGATTCTCGAAACCCCAGCGCACCTGCTCCGGCGTCATGACCTTGCCCTTGCCGTACTTCTCCTGCGCGGTGCGAATGGCCTCGACCTGCAGCATGGCGATCATCATCCCGCGCGTGTGCGCCATGGCGCCGATCTCGCCGGCGGACGCGCCCTGGCCCTTGTCGTAGACGTACTTCTTCAGGTCGTCGTGGACCTTGTCGCGCGCGGCGCTGTTGTGGATGGTGATGGCGTTGTAGCCCTTGGCCGCGTCGCCCAAGTCCTTCACGTCGTGGTCGGAGCCGGCCCACCAGATGGCGTAGATCTTGTCGCGCGGGTAGCCGCTGGCCTGGGCTTCGCGGATGCCGGCGGGCGTCATCACGCCCGCGCTCCAGAACAGCACGTACTCCGGGCGCTGCTGGCGGATCTGCAGCCAGGTGGATTTCTGCTCCACGCCGGGAGGCGTCACGGGGAAGAGGGCGAGATCGAACCCGTCGCGCGCGGCGCGCTTTTGCAGCAGCGCGATGGGCTCCTTGCCGTAGGGCGAGTCGTGGTAGACGAGGGCGATCTTCTTGCCCTTCAGGCCGCCGGCCTTCTTGGCGATGTCCTGCAGCATCACGTCGGCGGCCGTCCAGTAGGTGCCCAGCAGCGGGAAGTTCCACTCGAACACCGTGCCGTCGGCCGAGGCCGACAGGCCGTAGCCCAGGGTCTCGATGGAGACCTTGTCGTTGAAGGCCTTGTCGGTCACGGCGAAGGTGATGCCGGTGGATTGCGGGTCGAACCCCGCCGCGCCGCCGCCCTTGCCCTTGAGCCGCTCGTAGCACTCCACGCCCTTGGCCGCGTCGTAGGCCGTCTCGCACTCCTCGAACACCAGCTTCACGCCGTTGACGCCGCCGTCGCGCGCGTTGACCAGTTTCAGGTAGTCCTGCTTGCCATCGGCCCAGGGAATGCCCAGCGGCGCGAACTGGCCCGTGCGGTAGACCAGCAGCGGGATGAACTGCTCGCCCTGGTCCGCGGGCGCGGCCACGGTGGACAGCGGGGCGGCCAGCATGGCGGCGGCGGTGGCGGCGGCCAGTGCGAAAGTCTTGAGCTTCATGCGTTGTCTCCTTCTCCGGTGTCTTGGTCTGTGCGGTCGGGAAAGCGGGGGCGCACGCAACGGGCGGGCGCCGTGGTCCATGCGGTTGGTGTTGGGCGCTCGGTGCGGTCAATGCGGGAAGGGCCACAGGCGCAGCTTCTCGCGCCCGGTGAGCCACAGCCGCGCCAGGCCGTGCGGCTCGACGATGAGGAAGAACACGATCAGCGCGCCGAAGATCATGTGCTCCAGGTGCGAGGCCGTGCCCGTGGAGATGGGCAGGCCCAGCCAGTGCGGCGCGTAGTTCAGCAGCAGCGGCAGCAGCACGATGAAGCCCGCGCCCAGGAAGGCGCCGGAGATCGAGCCCAGCCCGCCGATGATCACCATGAACAGCAGCTGCAGCGAGCGCTCCAGGCCGAAGGCCGCGGGCTCCCAGCTCCCCAGGTGCACGAAGCCCCACAAGGCGCCGGCCACGCCCACGATGAAGGAGCTCACCGCGAAGGCGCTGAGCTTGGCGTAGATGGGGCGGATGCCGATGACGGCGGCGGCCACGTCCATGTCACGCATGGCCATCCACTGCCGGCCTATGGCGCCGCGCACCAGGTTCTTGGCCAGCAGCGCGAACACCATCACCAGCCCCAGGCACAGCAGGTAGCGGCGCGCGGGCGTGTCCAGCGCCAGGCCCAGGAACTGCAGGTCGCCCACGCTCACCGAGCCGGAGGCCGAGTCGTTGGTGACCCACTTGACGCGGTTGGTGAACCAGTCGGTAAAGAACTGCGCCGCCAGCGTCGCCACCGCGAGGTACAGGCCGCGGATGCGCAGGCTGGGGATGCCGAAGGCCACGCCGAACACCGTGGCCGCCAGCCCGCCGCCGATGAGCGACACCAGCAGCGGCATGCCGGGCACGCGCGCGTGCAGGTTGTAGGCGGCGTAGGCGCCGATGGCCATGAAGGCGCCCGTGCCCAGCGAGATCTGCCCGCAGTAGCCCACCAGGATGTTCAGGCCCAGCGCGGCCAGCGACAGGATCAGAAACGGAATGAGCACCGCGCGCAGCAGGTAGTCGCTGGCGACGAAGGGCAGGAAGATGGCGCAGGCCACCAGGGCCAGCACGGCCACGCGGTCCTGCAGCACGGGGAAGATCTGCAGGTCGGCGGCGTAGCTCTGCTTGAACTGGCCGTTTTCGCGGTAAAGCATGGCTTGGCCTTCCTCAGACGCGGTCGATGATGCGGTCGCCGAACAGTCCCTGCGGCCGCACCAGCAGGAAGCCCAGCGCCAGCACGTAGGCGAACCAGTTCTCTATGCCGCCTCCAAGCATGGGGCCGACATAAATTTCAGACAGCTTCTCGCCCGCGCCGATGATCAGCCCGCCGATGATGGCGCCCGGCACCGAGGTCAGCCCGCCCAGGATCACCACCGGGAAAGCCTTGAACGCGACCAGCGAAATCGAGTACTGCACGCCCAGCTTGGAGCCCCAGATGATGGCCGCCACCAGCGCCACGGCGCCGGCGATCGACCAGACGATGACCCAGATGCGCGACAGCGGGATGCCGATGGATTGCGCGGCCTGGTGGTCGTCGGCCACGGCGCGCAGCGCGCGGCCCGTGCCGGTCTTCTGG
This sequence comes from Azohydromonas lata NBRC 102462, assembly GCF_001571085.1. Classification (GTDB taxonomy): domain Bacteria; phylum Pseudomonadota; class Gammaproteobacteria; order Burkholderiales; family Burkholderiaceae_C; genus Azohydromonas; species Azohydromonas lata. The sequence continues at coordinate 103,002 of NZ_BCTC01000005.1, read as the reverse complement.
AAGAAGAGCGAGAGCACCGCCACCAGCGCGGCGGCGACGGCCGCGGCGGCGAGGTCCTCCTGGTTGATGAGCAGCCCGCCGGGGAAGACGCTGTCCAGGACGAACAGCGGGTCCTTGGGCATGCCCACGTCGATCTTGTAGGTCGAGCTGCCGAAGATGAGCTGGCCCGTGCCGTCCATCAGGTAGGCGATGCCCAGCGTGGCCATGAGCAGTGTGATGCCCTCCTGGTTGACCAGCTTGCCCAGCACGAAGCGCTCCACCATCCACGCCACCAGCACCATGAGCGAGGCGGCGCACAGCCCGGCCAGCACGTTGATGAGCAGCCGGCTCTCGATGCCCAGCCACGCCGGCAGCCACTCCGAGAAGCGCGCCATGGCCAGGGCCGCGAACAGCACCATCGCGCCCTGCGCGAAGTTGAAGACGCCGCTGGCCTTGAAGATGAGCACGAAGCCCAGGGCCACCAGCGCGTACAGCATGCCCACCATCAGGCCGCCGATCAGGGTTTCAAGGAAAAAGCCCATGGATGTCGTTCCTGCGTTCGCCGCTGCCGCGGTCAGTGGCCGGCGCCGAGGTAGGCGCTGATGACGTCGGGGTTGCTGCGCACTTCATCCGGTGCGCCGTCGCCGATCTTCTTGCCGTAGTCCAGCACCACGACGCGGTCGGAGATGTCCATCACCACGCCCATGTCGTGCTCGATGAGGACGATGGTGGTGCCGAACTCGTCGTTGACGTCGAGGATGAAGCGACACATGTCCTGCTTTTCCTCGACGTTCATGCCCGCCATGGGCTCGTCCAGCAGCAGCACCGAGGGCTCCATCGCCAGCGCCCGCCCCAGGTCCACGCGCTTTTGCAGGCCGTAGGGCAGGCGGCCCACGGGGGTCTTGCGCCAGGGCTGGATCTCCAGGAAGTCGATGATGCGTTCCACCTTCTCGCGCTGCGCTATCTCCTCGCGCAGCGCCGGGCCCAGCCGCAGCGCCTGCTGGAAGATGTTGGCCTTCATGCGCAGGTTGCGCCCGGCCATGATGTTGTCCAGCACGCTCATGCCCTTGAACAGGGCCAGGTTCTGGAAGGTGCGGGCCACGCCCGCTTCCGCGACCTGCCGCGGGTTCATGTTCTTGAAACTCTTGCCGCGCAGGGTGATGGAGCCTTCCTGCGGCTGGTACACGCCGTTGATGCAGTTGAGCATGGAGCTCTTGCCGGCACCGTTGGGGCCGATGATGGAGCGGATCTCGTGCTCCCTCACGTCGAAGCTGATGTCGGTGAGCGCCTTGACGCCGCCAAAGCGCAGCGTGATGTGGTTGACGGCCAGGATGACGTCGCCGATGCGGCGCCCCGTGGCGGCGGGCGGCTCCAGGTCGGGCGAGGGCATGGTGGCGGGCTGGGCAAGCAGCTCGGAGCTGACGATGGCGTTCATCAAGCGGCCCTCCGGGCGACGGGGTAGGTCTTGGCGTCGGCGATGCGCAGCGTGGCGCTGACCACGCCACTGCGCCCGTCCTCGAACTTCACCGGGGTTTCGATGAACTGGCTCTCGCGCCCTTCGAAGAGGGCCTGCAACAGCGGCGCGTAGCGCTCGGCGATGAAGCCGCGGCGCACCTTGCGCGTGCGGGTGAGCTCGCCGTCGTCGGCGTCCAGCTCCTTGTGCAGCACCAGGAAGCGGTGCACCTGGCAGCCGGCGAGCTGCTCGTCGCGCGCCAGGTCGGCGTTGACCTGCTCGACGCAGCCGCGGATGAGCTCCAGCACCTGCGGCTTGGCTGCCAGGTCGGTGTAGCCGGTGTAGGGCAGGTTGCGGCGCTCGGCCCAATGGCCCACGGCTTCCATGTCGATGTTGACGAAGGCGCAGACCTGGTCGCGCCCGTCGCCGAAGGCCACGGCCTCCTTCACGTACGGGAAGAATTTCAGCTTGTTCTCCACGTACTTGGGCGCGAACATGGCGCCGTCGAAAGCGCCGCCCTTGAGCCGGCCGACGTCCTTGGCGCGGTCGATGATCTTGAGGTGGCCGCCCGCGTCCAGGAAGCCGGCGTCGCCGGTGCGAAACCACCCGTCCTGCAGCGCCTCGGCCGTGGCCTGCGGGTTGCGGAAGTAACCTTGCAGCAGCCCCGAGGATTTCACCAGCACCTCGCCGTCGGCGGTAATGCGCAGCTCCACCCCCTCGATCGGCACGCCCACCGTATCGGCCTTCGCCTCGTGGTCGGGCTGCAAGCACACGAACACCGCCGTCTCGGTGGAGCCGTAGAGCTGCTTGAGGTTGACGCCTATGGCGCGGTAGAAGCTGAACAGGTCCGGCCCAATGGCCTCGCCCGCGGTGTAGGCCACACGCACGCGCGACATGCCCAACTGGTTGCGCAGCGGACCGTAGATGCACAAGTCGCCCAGCTTCCAGGCCAGTCGGTCGGTGAGCGGCAGCGGCTTGCCGTCCAGGCGGGCCGGGCCCACGCGGCGGGCCAGCGCCATGAAGCGCTCGAACAGCCAGCGCTTGAGCTTGCCGGCGTCCTCCATGCGCACCATGACGCTGGTGAGCAGGCCTTCGAAGACGCGCGGCGGCGCGAAGTAGTAGGTCGGCCCAATCTCCTTCAGGTCGATGGACACCGTGGCGGCCGACTCAGGGCAGTTGACGACGTAACCGCAAGCCAGCCACTGGGCATAACTGAAGATGTTCTGGCCTATCCAGGCCGGCGGCAGGTAGGCCAGCACCTCCTCGGCGGCGGTGAGCTTGTCGAAGCGCGCGCCGGCCTGCGCGCGGTCCAGCAGCGAGGCGTGGGTGTGCACCACACCCTTGGGCGTGCCGGTGGTGCCCGACGTGTAGAACATGGCCGCGACGTCGGCGGGCTGGACCCGGCGCGCCTCGGCCTCGAAGAAGCCGGGGTGCTGCGCGGCGTGGGCGCGGCCGGACTCCGCCAGCGCATCCAGCGAGGCCAGGCCCGGCTCGCGGTAGTTGCGCAGGCCACGCGGGTCATCGAACCACAGGCCCTGCAGCAGCGGGCACTGCTCGCGGATCTCCAGGAACTTGTCGATCTGCTCCTGGTCCTCGGCGACCACGAAGCGCGCCTCGGCATTGCGCAACGGGAAGACGAACTCCGCCGCCACCGCGTCCTGGTACAGCGGCACGGGCACCGCGCCCAGCGACTGCGCCGCCAGCATGGCCGCGTACAGCCGCGGCCGGTTCTCGCCCACGACGATCAGGTGCTCGCCGCGCCGCAGCCCGGCCGCGGACAGGCCATGCGCCAGCGCGCGCACGAGCTCCGCAAGCTCGCCCCAGGTCAGCGTTTGCCAGATGCCCAGGTCCTTCTCGCGCAGCGCGGGGGCCTGCGGGCGTTGGGCGGCATGTTCAAGCAGCAGGTGAGGAAAAGTCGTCAACGGCGTCTCCCGACAGCGGCTTCGCCCCCGGTGTGGCGGCGAAGTGCACGGATTCTGGGCGGCACTTTGACGCCGAGTTGTCGCGACGGCGACAATCTCCGGGTCTGTCCCAAAGGGGGTTTCCCGCATGGCCTTGACCGACCTCACGCCCTCGGCCCCGCTGCTTTCCCGCTCGCGCATGCCGCGGGCTCAAGAGCTGCCGGGCATCCCGTGGCTGTCCCGGCTGGAGCCCGGGGCGCGCGAGCAGGCGCTGGCGTCGCTGCGCGTGGTGGAGGTGGAGCCCGGCGAGCTGCTGTGCCGGGTTGGGCGCCCGCCCATCTACTGGTTCGGCGTGCTGGACGGGCTGCTCAAGGTGGGCAACGACGGCGCCCACGGCACCACCGTGACCTACATGGGCGTGCCGCCGGGCGGCTGGTTCGGCGAGGGCACGGCGCTCAAGCGCGAGGGCTACCGCTTCAACGTGCAGGCGCTGCGGCGCAGCGTCATTGCCGGGCTGCCCATCGACTGCTTCGACCGGCTGCTGGAGAGCAGCCTGGGCTTCAACCGCTTCCTGATGCAGCAGCTCAACGAGCGGCTGGGCCAGTTCATCGCGGCGCGCGACATCGACCGGCTGACGCAGCCCGATGCCCGCGTGGCGCGCAGCCTGGCCGCGCTGTTCGATCCGGTGCTGTACCCGGGCGTGGGCGAGATGCTGCGCATCACGCAGCAGGAGCTGGCCTACCTGGTGGGCTTGTCGCGCCAGCGCGTCAACCGCGCGCTGCGCAGCATGCAGGCCGAGGGCGTGATCCGCATCGAATACGGCGGCGTGCGCGTGCTGGCACTCGACAAGCTGCGCCACTACGGGCCGGCGGACTGAGCCCGCGTTGCCGTGGCGCGTGGGTGCGGCCGCGGCCGGCTGGCGGCGCTTTGCACCCGGGTCTTGATGTGCCGCAAGCGGCGCGAGGCGCTCCGGTTGCGGGCTTCTCCACAATGCGCGGCGGCGGTCGAGGGGGCCGCGTCCTGCTGCCGGCGCCGTGGTGGCGCGGCAGGGGACATCTCAAACCAGGAAAACAAGCATGAACAAGATCTCGATGCGGCTGCTGCCCGTGGCCTGCGCAGCCGGCCTGTTGTTGTCCGCTTGCGGCGGTGGAGGCGGGGGCAGTTCCGAGCCGGCACCCACGTCGCCGGGCATCACGGCCACGACCTACCAGGAGGTTGCCGGCTCGGTGTCGGACTCCATGCTTGCCGTCCTGGCCGCAGCCGACGGCCTGAGAGGTATTTCCAGCCTGGAGGGAATTCAGGAAGCCGGCCAGGCTTCAAGCATCCCCGCCGACCCCGTGGGCCTGCTCCAGCGCCTGCTGGACCAGGGCGCCAGCGGGCGCGAGCAGGCCCAGGCGACGCAAACCAAGCCTGTGTCTTGTCCGGACGGTGGATACGTGGACGGATCGGTTTCGGACGCCGACAACAACGGCCGGTTGTCGCAGGGCGATTCCGCCAACCTCCAGTTCCACGGCTGCGTCGTGGACGGCATGCCCATCAATGGCGGATTGGGCATTTCGGTGACGGGGTACGGCGCTTCGTCCGGCTCGCTGTCGCTGAGCTTCAACGGCCTGAATGCGGATGGGGCCACCCTCAGTGGCGGCGCGGCGGTGAGCTTTGCCATCGGGACCGTGAACACGCTGTCCATCAGCCTCAGCAATGCCACCTTCAACGAGGGCAGCACGGCGGTGCGAGCCGATTACGCGGTTGACGTGGCGACTTCCGCGGACAGCTCCAGCGTGGCCGTGCACGGCAACGTGAGGGTGAACGGCCACGACTACGTCCTGACCCAGCCCACGTCCTTCACCAAGCTGGTGGGCGGCAGCCTTCAGCCCGGCGGCGTGCTGCAAATCCGTGAAGCGGCTTTTGGCGAACGCGTGCTCGTGAAAGCGGATACCGGCCACTTCATCTACCAGTACTTCAGCGCCGGCAACACCGGCGGCACGCCTGACGCCAGCACCACCGGCCTGTCGTACTGAGCCCCTGGCAAGGCGATCCCCGGGGACGGGGTGGGTAGCATCCCCGGGTTCCTTGCCAACGACGCGCGCCGCCCATGTCCATGCCCTCCCAAGACCTGCCCCGCACCACGTTGGGCGTGCTGTTCATCGCGGCGCTGATCGTCGGCTCGCTGTGGATACTGCGCCCCTTCCTCGGCCCGGGCATTTGGGCGGCCATGCTGGTGGTCTCCACCTGGCCGCTGCTGCTGACGCTGCAGCGCCGGCTGTGGAACCGGCGCTGGCTGGCGGTGACGGTGATGACGCTGCTGCTGGTCGTGCTGCTGCTGCTGCCGCTGACGCTGGCGGTGGCGGCGCTGATCAACCACATCGACCAGATCGGCGAGGCCGTGCGGCTGCTCACCACCTGGCGTCCGCCCCGCACGCCGCCGCAGTGGCTCTCCGGGCTGCCCTTTGTCGGCGTGCAGCTCAAGCGCGCCTGGTCCGAGGCCGTCTCGCTGGGCGTGGACGGCCTGTTCAACCTGCTCACGCCCTACGCGGGCAACCTCACGCGCTGGCTGCTGCTGGAGGTGGGCAGCGTTGGGCGGCTGCTGCTGCAGTTCCTAGTGACCGCGGCGCTGGCCTCGGTGATGTACGCCACGGGCGAGGGCTGGGCCGCGGCGCTGGTGCGCTTTGCGCGGCGGCTGGGGGGCGAGCAGGGCGTGGCCGTGGTGGAGCTGGCTGCGCAGGCCATCCGCGGCGTGGCCCTGGGCGTGGGCGGCACGGCGCTGATACAGGCGCTGCTGGCCGGCGTTGGGCTGGCGCTGGCCGGCGTGCCCATGGCGGGGCTGCTGACCATGGCCATGTTCATGCTCTGCATCGCGCAGATCGGCGCGCTGCCGGTGCTGGTGCCGGCCACGGTGTGGGTGTTCTGGAGCGGCGAGACCGGCTGGGGCGTGTTCCTGGCGGTGTGGTCGCTGGTGGTGGCCACCATGGACAACATCGTTCGCCCGGTGCTCATACGGCTGGGGGCGGACTTGCCGCTGCTGCTCATCTTCACCGGCGTGATCGGCGGGCTGCTGGCCTTCGGCCTGGTGGGCATCTTCATCGGCCCGGTGGTGCTGGCCGTGGCCTACACGCTGCTGGACGCCTGGGCGCGGCCGGCCTCGGACGGCCTGGCGGCAGCCGTGGTGGCGCCGCGGCCGCCGCCCAAGGAGCCGCCCACGGCCTGACGGGGCGGTCTGCGCGGGGCGCCGTGGCGGGCTACTGCGCCGTGAAACCCATGGGCGTGCGCTTGGCGGCGGCGCCGGGCAGGTCGGCCAGCTCGATGTGGTCGCGCCCGGCCAGGCGGGCGTTGCCGAAGGCCGTCATCCAGGTGCGGCGCATCTCGCGCGGCGCCATGGCCGCCAGCCGCTCCAGCACCTCCTCCAGCGGCTCGGCCTCGAAGCGCCGGCCCCAGTCGTGCGTGGCGCGTATGCCCGCGTACAGCCGCAGCGCGATGCTGCGCGCCGCGTCATGGTCCGGCGACTGCACCTCGAACACGTTCATGCGGTTGAGGATGGGCTCGGGAATGCCGCGCTCGTCGTTGGCCGTGGCGATCCAGATCACCTGGCTGGCGTCTATGGGCACCTCGGCGAACTCGTCGGTGAAGCTGTGCGCCGTGTCGTGCTCCAGCAGCCCGTAGAGCGCGCCCAACGGGTCGTAGGCCTGCTCGGCGCGGGCCTTGTCGATCTCGTCCACCACCATCACCGGGTTGGCGTAGGCGCCGTCCACCAGCGTTTCGAACACCTTGCCCGGGCGTGCTCCCTTCCATTGGCTGGAGGCGCCGCTGAGCACCCAGCCGGCGGTGAGCGAGCTCATGGAGATGAAGCCCAGGCCGGTACCCAGCAACTGCGACACGGCGCGGGCGAAGTGCGTCTTGCCTATGCCGGGCGGCCCAAGCAGCAGCATGGGCGTGATTTCCAGCGCGTCGCGGCTGTCGTGGCAGAGCGCGAGCTGGCGGCGCACGTCGTCCAGCACCTCGCGGAAGTTGGGCAGCTCCTCGTACAGGTGCTGCATGGCCGGCAGGCCGGAAGGCTTGACCTGGAAGCGCTCGGGGCCCTTTTCCAGCATGCGCTCATAGGTGCTGCGCAGGTGCTCGTGCTCGCGCGGGGGCAGCTTGGTCAGCCGGCGCTCGACCTCATCGACACGGTAGAGGTTGCGCAGGCTGGCGATCGGAATCGCGCTGGGCGGCGGGGAAGGAACGAGATCGGTCGACGGGGCAGCCATGAACACACCTCCTTGCACTTCGCGAGGCGCCCGCTGCCCACCAACCGCCAACCAGCGCGGATGGCCAGTGCCGCGGCGCCTTGTTTCCCTGTCATTTAAGCAAGAGACAGGCCCGTTGTGCAGACGGTGGTGCGGACGAAGTTCACGGTTGTGCCGCCGCGACGCAGCGCCCAGGGCGCTTACTTGACCCAGGTGTTGAGCTGGATGATGGGCAGCAGCACGGCCAGGACGATGAGCATCACCACGCCGCCCATGCCCACGATGAGCAGCGGCTCCAGGATGGTGGCCAGCGCCAGTGCGCGGCGCTGCACCTCGGCGCCGAGCTGCGCGGCGGCGCGGCCCAGCATCTGCGGCAGCTCGCCGGTCTGCTCGCCCAGGCGGGCGAACATGGGCAGCAGGCCCGGAAAGCGTTTTTTCGCCGCCAGCGCCAGCGCCAGCGGCGCGCCCTCGCGCACCTGCACCAGGGCGTCCAGCGCGTCGGCGCGCATGGCGCGGTTGGAGAGGGTCTCGGCGGCCGCCTGCAGCGCCTTGAGGATGGGCACGCCCGCGTCGGCCAGCATGGCCAGCGTGCCCGCGAAGCGCGCCGCGTTGTAGCCGCGCGCCAGGCGGCCGACCAGCGGCAGCCGCAGCCAGCCGGCGTCAAAGCGCTCGCGGAAGGCCGGATTGCGCCGCGCCGCGGCCAGGCCTATGCCGCCGGCCACCAGCAGCGCCAGCATCAGCCAGCCCCAGTGCCGGACGAAGTCGCTCAGCGCCAGCATGGCCACCGTGAGTGCCGGCAGCGCGCGCTTGGAGCTGGTGAAGACCGAGGCCACCTGCGGCACGACGTAGGTGACCAGGAAGACCACGATCACCACCGCGATCACCGACACGATGGCCGGGTAGAGCGTGGCGCCCAACAGCCGCGCGCGCAGCGCCTGGCGCTCCTCCAGGTCGTTGGCCAGGCGCTCCAGCACGGTGCCCAGCGCACCGCTTTGCTCGCCTGCGGAAACGACGGCGCGGTAGACGTCGTCGAACTCGCGCGGCGCGCCGGCCAGCGCGCGGGCGAAGGAGGAGCCGGCGTTGACCTCGCTGCGCAGGTGCGCCACCAGCTCGCGCTGGCGCGGGTCCTCGGCCTCGTCGGCCAGCGCCGTGAGGGCGCGCTCCAGCGGCAGCCCGGAGGACACCAGCCCGGCGAGCTGGCGCGTCCACACCGTCAGCGCCGTGTTGCCGAACACCCGCCCCCGCCAGCGCGCCGCGCCGCCGGCCGCGCCTTCCGAGCCCGCGGCCACGGGCTGCACCTGCAGCGGCACCAGCGCCTGCGCGCGCAGTTGGGCGCGGGCGGCGCGGGCGTTGTCGGCTTCCAGCAGCCCGGTGCTGGTCTTGCCGTCGGCCTTGAGGGCCTCGAAGCGGTAGGCGGGCATGGGTCGTTTCAGCCTTCGCGCGTGACGCGCAGCACTTCCTCAGGCGAGGTGACGCCCTCGGCCACCAGCCGGTCGCCGTCCTCGCGCATGGAGCGCAGACCCGCGGCCTCGGCCGCGGCGCGCATCTGCGCCTCGGGGGCGCGGCCGTGGATGAGGGCGCGCACCTGCTCGTCGGCCACCATCAGCTCGTACACGCCGGTGCGGCCACGGTAGCCGCTGTGGCCGCAGTTCGGGCAGCCCACGGGGTGCCAGCGGCCCACGTCGTCCTGGCGCTTGCAGTCCGGGCAGAGCTTGCGCACCAAGCGCTGCGCCAGCACGCCCAGGAGGCTGGAGGACAGCAGGAAGGGCTCGATGCCCATGTCGGTCAGCCGCGTGACGGCGCTGGGCGCGTCGTTGGTGTGCAGCGTGGCCAGCACCAGGTGGCCGGTGAGCGAGGCCTGGATGGCGATCTGCGCCGTCTCGTAGTCGCGGATCTCGCCGATCATGATCACGTCCGGGTCCTGGCGCAGGATGGCGCGCAGCGCCTTGGCGAAGGTCAGCTCGATGCGCGCGTTGACCTGCGTCTGCCCAATGCCCGGCAGCTCGTATTCCACCGGGTCCTCCACCGTGAGGATGTTGGTGGTGGCCGTGTCCAGCCGGCCCAGCGAGGCGTAGAGCGTGGTGGTCTTGCCGGAACCGGTTGGGCCGGTGACGAGCACGATGCCGTGGGGCTGGTGCACCAGGCGGTCGAAGGTGGAGAGCACGTTGCCGCTCATGCCCAGGCCCTCCAGCGAGAACTTGGACTCGCCCTTGTCCAGCAGGCGCAGCACGGCGCGCTCGCCGTGGGCGCTGGGCAGGGTGGAGACGCGCACGTCGATGGCGCGCCCGCCAATGCGCAGCGAGATGCGCCCGTCCTGCGGCAAGCGTTTTTCGGCGATGTCGAGCTCGGCCATGATCTTCAGCCGCGAGATCAGCGCCGCGTGCAGCGCGCGGTTGGGCTGCACCACCTCGCGCAGCGTGCCGTCCACGCGAAAGCGCACGGAGGAGCTGCGCTCGTAGGGCTCGATGTGGATGTCGCTGGCGCCGTCCTTGGCCGCCTGCGTCAGCAGCGCGTTGAGCATGCGGATGATGGGCGCGTCGTTGGCCGCTTCCAGCAGGTCTTCCACGGCGGGGAGGTCCTGCATCATGCGGCTCAGGTCCACGGCGCTTTCCACCTCGCCCACCACGGCCGCGGCGCTGGACTCACCCCCGGCGTAGGCCGCGGCGATGCGCTGCGACAGCGTCGCGCCGGCCTCGCGCTCGAAGGTGCCGACCTCGTAGAGCCGCAGCACCTCCGACATCGCCGCTGCCGGCGTGGTGTCGCCGCTCCACAGCGTGAACTGGCTGCCGTCGCTTTCGAGCAGCAGCGCGTTGGCCTTGGCGAAGGCGTAGGGCAGGGGGTAGCGACCCATGGCTTGGTCCTCGGTACTGCGGGTGGGGCGTGTGCGGCAGTCCGCCCTTCAGCGGCCTTGCGGCGTGTCCACGCGGGCGTCGGGCACGGGCTGGGGCTGCGCGGCCGGCGCGTCCATCGAGGACGGCACGGGCGGCGCGCTGGCCGGCGGCGGCAAAGGCACGGGGGCTGGCGTTGGCGGCGTGTTGTCGTCGTGCGGCGACACGGGGCGCACCGGCACGATGGGCGAGCCGCGGCCGGGCACCTGGGGCTGCACGGGCAGCACCGGCGCGTCGTTGACGGGCGTGACCGAGCTGGGCTGCGGCTGGCTGCCTTGCTGCATGGCGCGTATGGCGTCGTAGCGGTCCAGCGTGAGGGCCTGCGCGTCCGTGGGCGTGCGCAGCACCACCGGGCGCAGGAACACCAGCAGGTTGCTCTTGACGCGCTGGCGGTTGCGGCTCTTGAAGAGGGCGCCCACCACCGGCAGGTCGGCCAGGCCGGGCACGCGGTCCTCGCTGTCGGCGTACTCATCGCGCATGAGGCCGCCCAGCACCAGGATCTGGCCGTCGTCCACCACCACGGAGGTCTCGATGGAGCTCTTGTCCGTGGTCGGCCCGTTGACGGTGGTGGCGCCCTGCACCACGGCGGAGTTCTCCTGGAAGATGGTCATGCGCACCGTGCCGCCTTCGCCGATCTGGCTGCGCAGCCGCAAGGTCAGGCCCACGTCGCGCCGCTCCACGGTCTGGAAGGGGTTGATGGCGCCGGTGCCCGTGCCGGTGTTGGTGAAGGTGCCGGTGACGAAGGGCACGTTCTGGCCCACGACGATCTTGGCTTCCTCGTTGTCCAGCGCCACGAGGTTGGGCGTGGACAGCACGTTGCCGCCGACGTCGTTCTGCAGGAAGTTGGCCAGCGACACCAGCGTGACCGCACCGTTGACGCGGCGCACCAGGCCCACGTTCAAGCCCGCGCCGGGCAGCGAGCCCGTACTGCTGGTGCTGGACGTCGAGCCGCCCACCAGGCTGTTGACGCCCTGGATGATGCTGAAGACGTTGTTGTTGTTGTTGCTGTAGTTGGTGCCCGAGTACAGGAAGTTCTTGTCGCCTTCCTTGCCCAGGATGCCTTGCCACTGGAAGCCGAACTGCGCGAGCTTGGTGGCGTCCACGCGCACGATCATGGACTCGACGTAGACCTGCGCGCGGCGCGAGTCGAGCTGGTCGATGACGGCGCGCAGTTGCCGGTACAGCGGCTCCGGCGCCGTGATGATGAGCGAGTTGGTGGCCGGGTCGGCCTGCACGAAGCCGCCGGTGTTGGGCTGTGCGGTGGCCTGCACCGGCGAGGTGGCCTGGGCTGACAGCCCGGTGCTGGTGCCGCTGCCCGCGCCGGTGGCGCCGAAGCTGGTTTGGGCCGCCACGGGCTGCTGCGCCACGGGGGCCGCGGCCGCGCCGGAGGCAATGCCTCCCCCCGCGCCGCCGGCACCGCCCGCGCCCGTGCCGGCCTGGGTCTGCGCCGCGAAGGCCGCGCGCAGCACGGTGGCCAGGCGCACGGCGTCGGCGTTCTTGAGGTAGACGACGCGGATGTTGCCCGCGTCGCTCATGCCGTCCATGGGGCGGTCCAGCTTCTCCACCGTGGCGCGTATCTGCGCCAGCCGCGCCGGGCTGGCCGCGCGCACCAGCAGCGAGTTGCTGCGCGGGTCGGCCAGGATGGACGTGCCGCCGCCGGCCACGCCCGGGGCCGCGCCCGGCACGCCACCCGCGCCGGCGCTGGCATCGGCCAGGCGCTGCACCAGCGTCACCACGTCGCTGGCCACGGCGTAGCGCAGCGGGATGATCTCGACGTCGGTGTTGGCCGGCTGGTCCAGCGCCGCGATGATGCGTCCTATGCGCTGCAGGTTGTCCGCGTAGTCCGTGATCACCAGCGTGTTGGTGCTGGGGTTGGCGTTGATGGTGTTGTTTGGGCTGATCAGCGGCCGCAGCACCGCCACGAGATTGTTGGGGTTCTCGTGGTTGAGCCTGAAGATCTGCGTGAGCACCTGGTCGCCGCGCTGCACAGGCGGCCCAACCGACACGGTGCCGGCCTGCAGCTTGGCGTCGGCTTCCGGCACCACCTTGAGCAGCCCGCCGCTTTCCACCACCGTGAAGCCCAGCCCGCGCAACTGCGCCAGGTAGTTCTGGTAGGCCTGGCGCACCGTCAGCGGCTGCTCGCTGTAGAGCGTGATCTGGCCGCGCACGCGCGGATCGACCAGGATCTGCCGGTCCACCATGGCCGCGACGGCGCGCGTGACGGCCTCGATCTCCGCATTGACGAAGTTCAGCGTTACCGGCGTGCGCGAGTTCAGTGCCGGGCCGCTGGGCTGCGCCGGGACCGGGGCTGAAGCCGCGGCGCGGGGTTGCTGCGCCCACAGCGGCGGCGGCAGCAGCAGCGTGGCGACCACGGCGCAGGAAATCGGCCGCGCCAGGAAGAAGGACGAGCGCCGTTGCGGCGCGGAAATGGGGCGCATCTTCTTCATTCTCATCCGATCGTGATGATGGCCCGCGCGCCCTGGCGCCGGCCGATGATGTTCAGCAAGTTGTTCAAGGCGGCTTCGCTGCCCTCGGCGGCGCGGGCCTCGCCGCTGAAGCGCAGCCGGGACCCGGCCCACTGGCCTTGCCCCGAGAGTTGCAGCGCACCTTGCAGCGTGGAGAGCTCCATGGTCGTGGCCTGGCCGCTGCCCTGCACCAGCAGCCGGTAGCTGCCCAGCGGCTGCAGCGTGGACAGCCGCGAGGACATGCCCAGCACCTCGATCTGCGCGCTGCCCTGCATGGCCAGCCGGCCCTGCGCCCAGTCGAACTGCAGGCCCGGCGAGCTCATGCTCAGCAGGCCGCCGAGCTGCAGCGTGTTCCAGGGCGTGCCCAGGCCGGCCAGCCAGGCTGCGGGCCACTGGCCCAGGCGGCCGCCCGGCGGCGGCTGCAGCGTGGCGCGCACGCGGCCCAGGCCGGGCTGCAGCGTCAGCAGCAGCGGCTGCTCCATGCAGCAGCCCTGGCGCAAGCGCAGCGCCGCCTGCAGGCCGGCCGGGCGCAGCGTCCACTCCAACCGGCCGGGCAGCAGCACGGCGTCGCGGCTGTCGGGGCCGGCGCCGAGCACCAGCGCGGCGCTGCCGTTCCACAGCGTGCCGCGCGTCTGCACCAGCAGCACGCGCTGGTTGCTGGCCGAGGCCACGGCCTGCGCCAGCCATGCCGCCGGCGCGAACAGCACCAGCGCCAGCAGCGTGCCCACCAGCGCGCCCCACAGGGCCCAGCGCCGGCTGGCGCGGTGCATGCGCTGCCAGGCCTGGGCCGTGAGCGCGGCTTCAGCCTGCGCCAGCGCATCGGCGCGCGGGCCGCCGCGGCGGCGCCAGGGCAGGGCGCGCTTCAAGTCGTGCCTCCCAGGGCCAGCACCAGGCTGCCGTTGAAGCCCTGTCCGGCGCGCGTGAGCTGTACTTCCACCGGGCGGGCGCGGGCGCCGCTGCGCACCTCGGCCAGCCAGTCGCGCAACTCCTGCCCTTCGACGCCGGTGAGCGTGACCGTGACGCGCTCGCCGGCGACGACCAGCTTGGCCCGCTCGCCCAGGCGCTGCGTGGCCGCGCGCAGCGCTTCCAGGCTCTGCGCCGGTGCCACGGGCGTGGTGTTGCGCAGCTCGCCCGCCTCTGCGGCCTGGCGCTGCATGCGCTGCAACTGGGTTTCCAGGCGGTCAATCTCCGTCGGCGCCTCGCGCAGCGTGTGCAGGGCCGGCTGCACGGCCAGCAGCCACAGCAGCAGCACGCCCAGCAGCACGCCGGCCACGCTCAACAGCCGGCGCTCGCGCGGTGCCAGGGCGCGCCAGCGCGCACGCAACTGCTCGCGCAGCGCCTGCAGGCGCTGCAGTTCCCGGGAAGCCATGGCCTTGTTCATACGCCCCCCTGCGGCCGCAGCGTCAGGCGCCCGTCGCTGGCCTCGACGGCCCAGCCGCCCGGGCGCAGCTGGGCGCGGAAGTTTTCGATCTCGGCGGGGCTCCAGCCCGTGGCGGGCAGCGTCAGCCGGCCCGGCTCGAATTTCAGCCCCTCCAGCGGCGGCCGCCCCTGCGGCCAGGCCAGCGCGGCGGCCGAGAGCAGGGACTCGAAGTCCGACTCGCCGGGGCGGCCGGCGGCCGTGCGCAGCGCCTGGGTTTCGCGTTCCATCTGCAGCGGCGCGTCCAGCACGGCGCGCACCTGCGGGAAGGTCCCGCGCAGCACCTGGTCCATGGCCAGCTTGCGCTGCTGTATGCCGTGATGCAGTTGCCAGGCGCTGAGGTTCATGCCCAGCAGTTGGGCCACCGCCAGCCCTGCGAGGCCCCAGCGCACCGGGCGCCAGGGCGGGCTGCGGAACTGGCGCCAGGCGTCGCGCAGCGCCAGCATGCCGCGGTGCTGCGGCGCCAGGTCGAACTGGCGCAGGTTCCACAGCGAGCGGGCCGCCTCCAGGGCGCGCTCCTCGTCGCCGAGCAACTGCACGGGGGTGCCCAGCCAGCGCTCGGCCTCGGTGGCGGCGGCGGGCGTGGCGGTCCAGCGGGCGGGGCCTTCCTGCCAGCGCGACAACAGTTGCCGCGCCATGCCGCCTTGCAGGCGCAGCGCGGTGACGCCGTCGGCGTCGCTCCAGGTCAGGCGCAGCGGCGCCTGCGGGTCGTTGCCGGGCACGGTGCTGAAGTGGCCGTGCGGCTGCGTGGCGTCCGGCCAGGCGCAGGGCAGCACGCGCTCCACGATCAGCCCGGCGCCTTCGAGCTGCGCCAGTTGCGTGGCCAGCCAGGGCTTGTGCATGGCGGCGATCCAGGTGGGCTCGCCCGGCGTGGCCTTGGGCGCCAGCGCCAGGTGGACGAGTTCCGGATCGTCCAGCAGCGACTCCTCCAGCAGGCCCAGCAGCGCCGCGCGCAGCTTGCCCGCCGGCGCTTTGGGCAGGGCGGCGGCACGCAGCCAGCTGCAATCGGTGTCGGACAGCAGTGCCAGCACGGTGTCGGCCTTGGGCAGCAGGGCTGGCGAGCAGCGGCCGCTGCTGCCCATGGCAAGCCCGTCGGGGCTCAGGACGTAGCTGAATTCGCCGCCACGCACTGCCGCCTCGCCTCCGGCGACGCTCAGCCGTTCGCGGGGCGGGATTTGGACCACAAGAATGGACATGTGAGTTGATGCTGACTGAGTTCGCTGCGTCGCAGGCACTGTAGCGGGCGGCCGCCGCCGGGCAGCCGGCGCTCGGGGCGGCAGGCTACCTCAGTTGCGTAACGGAGACGTTAACGGGCGGCAGTTCCTGCCCCGGCCTGGGTGAGCGCGAGGTTCACGCGCTGGCGCCGAATGGGCTGCACGTTGTTGTTGCTGTCACGGGATACCAGCGAGCGCTCCTCCAGCACCTGATCGCCCAGGCGCAGCCGGCTGCGCACCTCGAAGTAACTCGATTTCACGTCGGTGTCGTCGAACTTGGGCGCGGGGCTGCCGGTGGCTGGAAGCATGTTCGCGGCCTTGCTCTTATCGTCGAAGGGCGACTGCTCGCGGGCGATGACCAGGCGCTGCGCGCTGGCCACGTCCACGCCTATGACGGCTGCCAGCACTTCGCGCGGGGCGGTGTTGAGGTTGACCTTGGTGCTCGGGTCGGGCAACAACACCACCCACGGCGCGAGCTTGGCGCGCGTGGCTTCGTCCACGCCCAGCCAGCCCAACTGCTCGATGCTGCGCGGCATGAGCGGCGCCTGCGCGTCCGGCGGCTGCGCCAGGGCTTGCTGCAGCCCGTTGGCGATCTGGGCGGCCAGGCCCGACGACAGCCCGGTGTTGGCCATGAGCCGCTGCAGCACGGTCAGCTGCGCCGGGTCCACTTTGCCATCGGCATTGATGAGATTGCGCAGGTTGTAGCGGGACTGGGCGTCGGTGATGTCGCCGGAGAGGAAGGCCTCGGGTCCGTCGTCGGCGTTCTCGCTGCGCTCGGCGGCCAGGAAGGTGGACAGCCGCGCCTCGGCCAGCGGCACGGCCCAGGGCTCGCCCAGGTGATCCATCTTGCCGGTGCGGCCGTCCTCGCGCAGGATGAGCCGCGCCCAATCCAGCGCGCCGTTGAGTATCCAGGCCGACTGCGTGCGTGCGCGCTCGGCCGCCTCCACCTCCACCGCGCGCCACTGCTGCCACACCATGCCGGCGGCCAGCGTGCTCACCACGGTCACCAGGATCATGGCCACGAGCAGCGCCGCGCCCGCCTGGCGGCGGTGGGGTAGGAGGAGTGGGCGACGCCAGGCCATCACTGCGGCCCAAGCGCGAAGGAGCGCGTGAGCGTGCCCGTGCGCGGCTGCGCCAGCGTGAGCACGATGCGCACGCCCGCCGGTGGCGGGGTGGCTTGGGTCGGCGTGCCCGTGCCGGCCGAAGTGCCGGGCGTGCCCGTGGCCGCGGTCGCGGTGCCGGCGCTGGACTGGCAGTTGGTCCAGGCGTTGCCGCGGAAGAAGTACACCTGCATGCCGGTCACGCCGCCGAGCAGCAACAGTTGATTCGTCTCGTTGCCCAGCAGTTGCTGGCTGCGCAGCCAGTGCTCCTGCAGCTCGCCGCTGCGCAGCGCCGCGGGGCTGGCCCAGCGCGTCCACTGTGGGCTGCGCAGTTGCCAAGCCACCAGTTGCACGCCTTCCTGGTCGGGGGCGGTGCGCGTCATGCGCAGCGTGGCGCCGTCGCAGCTCACGGCAGGGACGACGCCTTGCGTGTCGTACACCGCCAGCAGGTCGGCTTCCAGTTGCGCCATCACGGTGTTGAGCCGCTCGGTGGCCTCCAGGTTGGACTGTGTGACCTCCCGCGCGCGCGCCAGCCCGTCAATGCCGCGCCACGCCAGGCCCGCCATCACGGCCATCACCACCAGCGCCACCAGCACCTCCACCAGCGTGAAGCCGCCTTGGTGTCGTTGGGCCGTGTTGCGCGCGCGTCTCATGGCCTCACAGCCTCGGCAGGATGGTGGAGATGACCAGCAGCGTCAGTCCGGCCTCGTCCTTGACGATGGCGTCCACGCGCCGGAAGTTGGGGTTGGGCGTGGGTCGCACCTTCATGAGCCCGCCGTACTGGCGGCCCAACTGCTCGCAGGCGAACTCGGTGTCGCCTATGCCGGGGAACTGGCGGGTCAGGCGCATTTCGGTGAGCTGGTTCTCGGCGCACCACTGCGCGGCGCTGACGTCGGCCAGGCGCTGCGCGTTGCCTGCGAGCGAGCCGGAGGCCTTCATGCCCGCGCCCAGCGCGATGGCCACGATGGCCAGCGCCACCAGCACCTCGATGAGCGTGAAGCCCGCCGCCGCGCCGTGCTTCATGGCTGAGGCGTCTCCACCATGGCGAACGGGCCCAGCCCGTCGGTGGCCAGCACCAGGCTGCGCTCGCCCAAGCGCAGCACGATGCGCTGCGCGCCAATGAGCGGCTCGGGGCCCAGGCGCAGCGCGCGCGCGCCCACGATTTCGGCGGTGGTGCGCTCGTTGAGCCAGTTGGAGGGCATCTTGACCGCCGGGGGCAGGCCCACGAAACGGAAAGCGCCCTCGGTGTTGCCCTGCGCCGCCAGCTCGAAGCGCGCCGACAGCGCGCCGGCGCGGGCTTGGGCGCGGGCCGATTCGAGCAGGGCCGACAGCCGCGCGGCCTCCTGGTCCAGCGCCTTGGCGTCGCTGTCGCGCAGCGCCAAGCTGGTGACGCCGGCGGCGATGGCGATGATGGCCACGACCACCAGCAGCTCGATGATGGTGAAGCCGCGCTGCAGGCGTTTCATGGGAGCTGCCGGGGGCGCCGGGCGGTGCTGCGGATGGAGGCGGTGCGCGCCGCCGGGCGGACGTCGAATGCTTACTGCCAGGAGCCGACGTCGGCGTTGTTGCCCTCGCCGCCTGGCTGGCCGTCGGCGCCGAAGCTGAAGACGTCGATCTCGCCCTTCACGCCCGGGTTGACGTACTGGTAGGGGTGGCCCCAGGGATCGTTGGGCAGTTTTTCCAGGTAGGGGCGCCAGTTGGGCGGCACGGAACCGGTGGTGGGCTTGTGCACCAGGGCGTCCAGGCCCTGGGCCGAGTCGGGGTAGCGCAGGTTGTCGAGCTTGTAGAGCTTGAGGGCCTGCATCAGGTTGTTCACGTCGGTGCGCGCGGCGGTGACGCGGGCATCGTCGGCGCGGTTGAGGACGTTGGGAACGATGAGCGCCGCCAGCACGCCGATGATGACCAGCACCACCATCAGCTCGATGAGCGTGAAGCCGCGCTCGCGCCGGCGAAGAGACGAAGAAACACGCATGGCTGCCACGCAAGTCAACAAGTCGAAGGGCGGCCATGATAATCGCCGCATGCAAGCCCGCCTGATCGCCTTCATTCTCTGGGCCGCCGTGGCCGCCACGATCGTGTTCTGGGCGCTGCGGCTTGGGCCGCGCGCACCGGCCGTGCCGGCACAGGCGGTGGCCGTGTCCACCGCTGCGGGCGCCCGCGGCGATCTGGGCCGGCTGTTGGGCGAGCGTCCGGCGCAGGCCGAGGCCGAGCCCGTGGTCTCGGCCGACGCCGGCCGCTTTCAGCTCGTGGGGGTGGTGGCTCCGCGCGACACCGGCACGCGTGAAGGCCTGGCCGTGATCGCCGTGGACGGCAAGCCGCCGCGCACCTACCGCGTGGGCGCTGCGGTGGACGACCGCTACGTGCTGCAGTCCGTGCGCATCCGCGGCGCCGAGCTTGGGCCGCGGGGCGGCAATGCGCAAATCCAGCTGGAGCTGCCGCCGCTGCCCGTGGCCAGCACGGGCGTGCTGCCGCCGGCGGGCAGCGAAGCGCCTGCCGGCGTGCCGGGCGCAGGCGCGCCCATGGGCGGTGCCCTGCAGCGCGGCGGGATGGCGCCGGGCCAGGGCTACCCGGGCGTGCAGGGCGGCATGCGCCAACCCATGGCGCCGCAACCCATGCCGCAGCAGCAGCCCATTCCACAGGAGATGCCGCCGCAGGACATGGCCGTGCCTCAGCAGGAGATGGAGCAGCAGCCCGTGCCCGATCCGCAAAACCAGGGCGGTTGAGAGTTTTGGGCTTAACCGCGGGTCAGCGGTGCGGCCTTGCCTTGAAGCGAGCCGCCGCCGCCGGCCCGCCCCGAGGCTTCAGCGCAGGAAGAGCCGGTACACCGGGTTGTCGGTTTCGTCCACGCAGGGATAGTCCAGCGTGTCCAGGAAGCGCTTGAACGCCGTGCGGTCGCCGCGCGGCACCTGGATGCCCACCAGAATGCGGCCGTAGTCGGCGCCCTGGTTGCGGTAGTGGAAGAGGCTGATGTTCCACTCCGGCTGCATGGCCTCCAGGAAGCGCATCAGCGCCCCGGGCCGCTCCGGGAAGGTGAAGCGGAACAGCCGCTCGTCGCGCGCGAGCTCCGAACGCCCGCCCACCATGTGCCGCACGTGCTGCTTGGCCAGCTCGTCGTCGGTGAGGTCCAGCGTCGTGAAGCCGTGGCGCTCGAAGCTGCGGGCCAGCTTGTCGGCTTCCTCTCGCTTGCTGATGCCTATGCCCACGAACACGTGCGCCACCTTCTGGTCGGAGATGCGGTAGTTGAACTCCGTGACTGCCCGCGGATGCAAGGGCGTGCCTATGACTTCGCAAAAGCGCCGGAAGGAGCCGCGCTCCTCGGGGATGGTGACGGCAAACAGCGCCTCGCGCTGCTCGCCCACCTCGGCGCGCTCGGCCACGAAGCGCAGCCGGTCGAAGTTCATGTTGGCGCCGCAGGTGATGGCGGCAAAGGTGTGACCCTTGAGCTTGTGCTGCGCGACGTACTTCTTGATCGCGGCCACGCCCATGGCGCCCGAGGGCTCGACGATGCTGCGCGTGTCCTGGAACACGTCCTTGATGGCGGCGCAGACCTCGTCGTTGTCCACCACCACGAAGTCGTCCACCAGCTCGCGCGCGATGCGGAAGGTTTCCTCGCCCACCAGCTTGACCGCCGTGCCGTCGGCGAACAGGCCCACGTCGCTGAGCTGCACGCGCTTCTTGGCGCGCACCGAGCGCAGCATGGCGTCGGAGTCCACGGTCTGCACGCCGATGACCTTGATCTCCGGCCGCACGGCCTTGATGTAGGACGCCACGCCGCTGATGAGCCCGCCGCCGCCGATGGCCACGAACACCGCGTCCAGCGGGCCCTGGTGCTGGCGCAGCAGCTCCATGGCGATGGTGCCCTGGCCGGCGATGACGTCCGGGTCGTCGAAGGGGTGGACGAAGGTCAGGCCGCGCTCCTTCTCCAGCGCGCTGGCGTGCAGCGCGGCGTCGGAGTAGCTGTCGCCGTGCAGCACCACCTCGCCGCCGAGCTGTTGCACGGCGTCAACTTTCACGCGCGGCGTGGTCACCGGCATGACGATCACGGCCTTGCAGCCCAGCCGCTTGGCGCCCAGCGCCACGCCTTGCGCGTGGTTGCCGGCGGAGGCGCAAATCACGCCGCGCGCCAGTTGCTCGGCCGACAGGTGGGCCATCTTGTTGTAGGCCCCGCGCAGCTTGAAGCTGAACACGGGCTGCTGATCCTCGCGCTTGAGCAGCACATGGTTGCCCAGACGCCGCGACAGGTTGCGCGCGGCGTCCAGCGGCGACTCCACGGCCACGTCATAGACCTTGGCGGTCAGGATCTTCTTCAGGTAGTCCGGCCCAGGGGCCGCGGCCTTGCGGCGCTGTGCAGGGGGTCGGCGACCGACCATGGGTGATGACTCCTAGGGCTGTTGCAGCAAAACCACGGATCATAAGCGCCGCCGCCGGACAGGCCTGACAAGACGCTGCTCACGGGGGCCGTGCCCGGCAACGCGTGCCTTGCGCGGCCAAAAAAAAGCCCAGGGGGTTTGCCCTGGGCTTGAATCCACCAATGGAGGAGGTGGAGGAGACAACCTGCGTCTGCCAACTCGGGTATGTCCCGATGCAGACAACGCCTTCAGTGTATCTGCGATCTTGTTGCGGCGCAATATCTCCATCCGCAAAAACCCTTGTTCCGAACGCAATTTCAGGCGCAGGCGCGTTGCAAAATGCACGGCTTTTCAGCAGGGAGCCCTGCCACGGGGCTTGAGACGATGGAATGCACGATCAACTGGGTGCCCGCCAGCGGCATGGCTTTCGTGGCCGAGACCGGCAGCGGCCATCTGCTGACCATGGACGGCGCGCCCGACGGCGGCGGCCGCAATCTGGCGCCGCGACCCATGGAAACGCTGCTGGCTGGTGCCGGCGCCTGCACCGCATATGACGTGGTGCTCATCCTCAAGCGGGGCCGCCACGAGGTCAGCGGCTGCCAACTCAAGGTGTCGTCCGAGCGCGCGGCGACGGACCCCAAGGTCTTCACGAAGATCCACCTGCACTTCATCGTCAGCGGCCGCAAGCTGCCGGCCGCCGCCGTGGAGCGCGCCATTGCGCTGTCGCACGAGAAGTACTGCTCGGCCACCATCATGCTCGGCCGCACGGCCGAGGTGACGACGGGCTACGAGATCGTCGAGGCTTGAGGAAACCGCCGGCCCACCACGCCGGCGCCGTGGTCGCGGCGCCTGGGGTGGGCCGTCAGATGTAGTGCGCCGTGGTCGTCATGACCTTGGCGGCGGCGCGCATGAGGCCGCGCACCGGCGCGGGCAGTTCCATGCCGCCAGCGGCCAGTGCGTTGTCGGCATGGCGGGCCTCGTCCACCTTCATCTGCTCGACGATGGCGCGCGAGGACGTGTCGTGTTGCGGCAGCCGCTGCAGGTGGCTGGCCAGGTGCTGCTCGACCTGGCGCTCGGTTTCCACCACGAAACCCAGGCTCACGCGGTCGCCCAGGCGCCCGGCCAGCAGGCCTATGCCGAAGGCGCCGGCGTACCACAGCGGGTTGAGCAGGCTGGGCCGCGCGCCCAACTCGTCCAGCCGCTGCTGTGTCCAGGCCAGGTGGTCGATTTCCTCGCGCGCGGCCTGGGCCATCTGGTCGCGCAATCCGGCCGAGCGCGCCGTGAGCGCCTGTGCCTGGTACAGCGCCTGCGCGCAGACCTCGCCCACGTGGTTCACGCGCATGAGTGCCGCGGCCTCGCGCTTTTCGTCCTCGCTCAGCGGTGTTTCCATGCCGGCGGCCGCGCCGGTGGCGGCTGGCACGGGCTGGGCCGCATGCACGCTGCTGGTGACGGTGCGCAACGCGCGGTCCAGCGAGGTCAACCAAAGGTCAAGGGCACTGAGCGAACGGGACATGGGAGCAGGGCACGGAAAGCAGCCAGGGAAGCATGAAAGTATGGCATCGACATGACGTGCCGCTGCCGTTGTGTGAGGACAACAAGCAAAGCCTCTTTTTGGCCTTCGTCCTTGGCAAGCCGAAACCCCCTCTGTTGCAATAGCGCCAGCTTCCGATGAGGAGGTAGGCCTGATCAGCACTTGAGCGCCCGGTCCATTAGGGCGCCGCTTCGGGACCTCTGGTAACAACCCTGGATGGAGATACTGCAAATGAAGAAATCCCTGATCGCCCTGGCCACGCTGGGTGCGTTCGCCGGTGCTGCTTCGGCCCAATCGTCGGTGACCCTGTACGGCCTGGTGGACCTGAGCGTGCAACACGTCAAGTCGGGCGACCTGAGCCCCAACGCCGGCAAGAGCTTGACCAAGCTGGCTGACGGCGTGGAGTGGGGTCCTGGTTCGCGTTGGGGCCTGCGCGTGTCGGAAGACCTGGGTTCCGGCCTGAAGGCCAACGTGGTTCTGGAGTCGGGCTTCGCTGCTGATACTGGTGCCTCGACTCAAGGCAACCGCCTCTTCGGCCGCCAAGCGTTCATCTCGCTGGCTTCCACTTCTGCCGGTGAAGTTCGCCTGGGCCGCCAGTACACGTTCAACGACGAAACGGTCGCGCTGAACAACCCGTTCGGCAACACGATGTTCCTTCACACGGGCGTGAAGTACACCGTCGTTGGCGGCGGTCTCCCGCTGTTCATCGACTCGCCGCGTATCGACAACGCTCTCCAGTACATCTCGCCTTCGTTCGGCGGTTTCCGCCTGCAGGGCATGTACGGCTTTGACGAGAAGGCTCAAGACCGCTACTACGGCCTGAAGGCTGTCTATGCCAATGGTCCGCTGAACGTGGCCCTGGCCTACGAGCAGAACAAGCTGCTGACGGCCGTGGCTGGTGAGGACAAGGCCAACAAGACCTGGACCCTGGGCGCCAACTACGACTTCGGCATGGCCCGCGTTTACGCCGGCTTCCAGCAAGGCAAGGATCTGGCCAACAGCGCCAGCAGCGGCAACGTGCTCCAGTCTGGTGGCACTCTGACCGCCGACAAGCTGCGTACCTGGACCGTGGGCGTTGGCGTGCCGGTTGGTGCCTTCACCATCGGTGCCAACTACGTCCGCGCCAAGTACGACGACGCCACCGGCGTGGTCGTGGGCGACAAGACCATCGGCCGTGCCGCCGTGGGCGCCACCTATTCGCTGTCCAAGACCACCACGCTGTTCACCGCCTACCAGCAAGCCACTGGCGACCTGAAGGACAACGTGAACGAGAAGCGCGGCGTCGAAATCGGCCTGCGCAAGGCTTTCTAATTCTTCAGAATCAGAAATTCCGGGCCGGCCCGTGCGGCGGCCCTTGCCTCAAGGCGTCCTTCGGGACGCCTTTTTTCTTTTCTGTGCGCGTGCAACCAGGCGCATGAAAAACCGCCGTGGCCTTGTGGGCGCGGCGGCTCTCGTGGATCGTGAAATCAGCGCGTGGCGGCCGGGCCTGACGCTGGCGCAGAGGCCGCGGACGCTGCCGGTGCCGCTGCAGGCGCGCTCTGTGGCGGCGGCAAGCGCAGCGGCCCCTTCTGGCCGCAGGCCACGACGCCGGCCAAAACACCCACGGCCAGCAGCAGCTTGACCCCGGACCCGGCGCACCGCGCCGCTACACTCGATCGGGCTTTCGTCTTCATCTCCCAAATCTTACCCACCGCCATGAGCGACACCCCCGCCGCCGACCAGCTCTCCGACGCCGAATACCACCGCATCGCCCAGGCCGTGCTCGCCAGCGTGGAAGCACAGATCGACCGCTGGCTGCAGGACGACGTGATCGACATCGACGCCGCGCGCACCGGCGGGCTGCTGGAGCTGTCGTTTGCCAACGGCAGCAAGATCGTCATCAACACCCAGCCGCCGCTGCAGGAGCTGTGGCTGGCCGCGCGCAGCGGCGGCTACCACTTCCGCTGCGTAGGCGGGCGCTGGCTGGAGCGCGAGGGCCGCGACTTCTTCGACCTGCTCTCCGAGTCCGCCACCGCCCAGGGCGGCAAGCCGCTGCGCTTCAACCCCTGAACAGTCGCGCCCCGGTGATGCGCTGAACGCCGCCGCCAAGAAAAACGCCGGCCCCTGGGCCGGCGTTTTCGCTGGTACGGCGCTTGAGAAAAGAGTCAGCGCTTGAACAGGTCCAGGATGGACTTGCGTTCCTCCTCCGAGGCCGCGGGTTCCGCGCCGGCCGGCGGCTTGTCGCCCAAGCCCACGCCGGTCACGCCCTCGCCGTGGGCGTACTCCTCGTAGAACCACTCGCCGCCCACGTTGACCACGCCCTGCGGCGCCTCCATCTCCTGCACGGGCACGTTGCGCAGCGCCCGGCCCATGAACTCGATCCACACCGGCAGCGCCAGGCCGCCGCCGGTTTCGCGGTCGCCCAGCTTGCGTGGCTGGTCGTAGCCGATCCACACCACCGCGGCCAGCGAGGGCTGGAAGCCGGCGAACCAGGCGTCCATTGCATCGTTGGTGGTGCCGGTCTTGCCGTAGAGGTCGGGACGGCGCAGCGTGGCCTGCGCCTTGGCGGCGGTGCCGGAGCGCGCCACCTCCTGCAGCAGGCTGTCCATCACGAAGGCGTTGCGGGCGTTGAGCACGCGGTTGTCGTCCGTGAGCGCCTGCGGCGGGCTGTCGTGCAGCACGCGGCCGTCGGCATCCGTCACGCGGCGGATCAGCACCGGGTTGAGCAGGTGGCCGCCGTTGGCGAACACGCTGTAGGCGGTGGCCATCTGCATGGGCGTCACCGAGCCTGCGCCCAGCGCCATGGTCAGGTAGGCCGGGTGCTTCTCGGCTTCGAAGCCAAAACGCGTGATCCACTGCTGCGCCGTGTGCGTGCCCACGTTCTGCAGCACGCGGATGGAAACCATGTTCTTGGACTTGGCCAACGCGCGGCGCAGCGTCATGGGGCCGTCGAAGGTGCCGTCGTAGTTCTTGGGCTCCCAGGGTTGGCTGCCGGTGGTGCCGGCATCGAAGAACAGCGGGGAGTCGTTGACGATGGTGGCCGGCGTGAAGCCCTTTTCCAGCGCCGCGGAGTAGATGAACGGCTTGAAGCTGGAGCCCGGCTGGCGCCAGGCCTGCGTGACGTGGTTGAACTTGTTCTTGCGCCAGTCGAAGCCCCCCACCAGCGCGCGGATGGCCCCGTCGCGCGGGTCCAGTGCCACGAAGGCGCCCTCGACCTCGGGCTGCTGCGTCAGCGTCCACGTGTCCTTGGGCCCCTTGACGGCACGCACCACGGCGCCGCGGCGAATCTGCTTTTGCGCCGCGGCCTTGTCGGAGAGGCCCGACGCCACGGGCTTGAGGCCGTCACCCGTGACGGTGATGGACTCGCCGGATTGCAGCACCGCCACCACCTTGCGCGGCGAAGCTTCGAGCACCACGGCGGCACGCAGGTCGTCGTTGTCCGGGTGGTCATTGAGCGCCTCGGCGATGCGCAGGTCCAGCTCCTTGGGGTCGTTGGGCAGG
Source organism: Azohydromonas lata NBRC 102462 (assembly GCF_001571085.1). Classification (GTDB taxonomy): domain Bacteria; phylum Pseudomonadota; class Gammaproteobacteria; order Burkholderiales; family Burkholderiaceae_C; genus Azohydromonas; species Azohydromonas lata. The sequence continues at coordinate 77,005 of NZ_BCTC01000005.1, read as the reverse complement.
TCCACGTAGGCCTCGGGGCCGCGGTAGACCTGGCGCCGCTCGTAGTCCATGAGGCCGCGGCGCAGCGCCTGGTAGGCCGCCTTCTGGTCCTCGGCATTGAGCGTGAGCTGCACGTTGAAGCCGCGCGTGTAGGCCTCGTCGCCGTACTGGCTGAACATGAGCTGGCGCGCCGTTTCGGCCACGTACTCGGCGTGCACGGCCACGTCCGAGGGCGTGCGGTAGTGCAGCTCCTCATGTTTGGCCTCATCGTGCTGCGCCTGCGTGATGAAGCCGCCTTCGAGCATGCGGTCGATGATGTACTGCTGCCGAATGGTGGCGCGGCGCGGGTTGGCCACGGGGTTGTAGGCCGAGGGCGCCTTGGGCAGCCCGGCCAGCATGGCCGCCTCGGCGATCGAAACCTTTTCCAGTGGCTTGCCGAAGTAGGTTTCGCTCGCGGCGGCGAAGCCGTAGGCGCGCTGGCCCAGGTAAATCTGGTTCATGTACAGCTCAAGGATGCGCTCCTTGCTGAGCTGGTTCTCTATCTTGAGCGCGAGCAGGATCTCGTAGATCTTGCGAGTGAACGTCTTCTCGCGGGAGAGGTAGAAGTTGCGCGCCACCTGCATGGTGATGGTGGAGGCGCCCTGGCTGCGCGACTCGCCGAAGTTGGCCAGGCCCGCGCGCAGCACGCCCAGGTAGTCCACGCCGCCGTGCTGGTAGAAGCGCGCGTCCTCGATGGCCAGCACCGCGTCCTGCATCACCTTGGGGATCTGCGCGATGGGGAGAAAGCGCCGGCGCTCCTCGCCGAACTCGGCCAGCATCACCCCGTCGGCGGAGTAGATGCGCATGGGCAGCTTGGGCCTGTAGTCGGCCAAGCCGTCGATCTGCGGCAGTTGCGGATAGGCCACTGCCAGCGCAATGGCGCCCAACACGGCCACCGACAGCGCCAGCGCCGTGCAGGCACCCAGCAGCACCATCAGCGGGCGTAAAAGCCAGCGGGACAAAGGGCTGCGGCGGGTGGGGGAGGCGGGTTTGGAAGAGGAGTTGGGCGGACGCCCGGGTTCGGTCATGAGGCGGGCTCGGCCAGGCAGAAAAGACTTCAATTATAGAAAACGCCCCCTCGCGTCCCGGCGCCAAGCCCCAATCCCGAGCCGGTGTACGGCAGCACCGCAAGGTGCGCACGAGGCCTGCGTGTCTTCCCACACGGTCTTTTCCCTAGTGCAGCGCAGCAAAAGCGGCGCATAGCATTCAGTTACTTATGGATACGACGCGTTTCAGATGAGACCTTTCCTGCGCGGATTGCTGCGAGGGCTGCGGCGTGGCGGCAGCCAGGCGTCGTTGCTGGGCGTGGACCTGGGCAACGCCAGCGTGCGCGTGGTGGAGTTGGGCGGCAGCGCCGAACGGCCGGTGCTGCAGGCGCTGGCGTGTGAGGCGCTGGACAAGGGCGTCATGAACGACGGACAGGTCGAGGACTTCGACGCCGCGGCCGCCGCCCTGCGCCGCGCCGTGCAGCGCTGCGGCACCGGTACGCGCCGCGCCGCGCTGGCCTTGCCGGCGGCGGGCGTGGTCACCCAACGCCTGAGCCTGCCTGCCGGTTTGACCGAGGCGGCGCTGGAGCAGCGGGTGCAGGCCGAGGCGCAGCACCACTTCCCGTTCGCGCCGGACGAGATGGGGCTGGACTTCTGCGTGCTGGGTCCCGCCGAGGCCGCAGGCCAGGTGGACGTGCTCATGGCCGCCTCGCGCCAAGACCGCGTGCAGGACCGCCAGGGCGTGGCCGAGGCCGCGGGGCTGGAACCGATGGTGCTGGACGTCGAGCCCCATGCCGCGCACCGCGCGCTGGCCCGCATCGCCGCGTCGCTGCCGGTTGGGCCGCAAGCGGATGCGGCGGGCGCCGGGCCAGGGCCGGCGGCGGTGGCGCTGTTCGAGATAGGCGCCTTTGCCACCCTGCTCAAACTGCTGCGCGGGGAGGAGGTGCTGTACGCGCGCGAACTGCCCGTGGGCGGCGCGCAGTTCACGCGGCTCATTGCCCGGCACTGCGGCCTGGGCTTCGACGCCGCCGAGCAGATGAAGCTTGCCGGTACGGTGCCCGCCGCGCTGGCGCCCATGCTGCAGGCCGAGTTCGCGGACGGGCTGGCGCAGGAGCTGGCGCGGGCGCTGCGCATCGGCCTGGCCAGCAGCCCGTGCCACGACGCCTGCCGCATCGTGCTGGCCGGTGCCACCGCCGCGCTGCCCGGCCTGCAGGCGTGCGTGGCCCGTCTCACCCACCTGGAAACGCACGTGGCCGACCCCTTCGCGGGCATGGCGCGGGCGGATGGCCTGGCTGCCGAGCGCCTGGCTGCGCTGGCGCCGGGCTGCCTGACGGCCTGCGGGCTGGCATTGCGCCGCTTTTACCCATGCTGCTGATCAACCTGCTTCCCCACCGCGAAGCGCGCCGCCGCCAGCGGCGCCAGGCGTTTCGGCACTCCCTGGCCGTTTCGGCCGGCGCGGGGCTGCTGCTGGCGCTGCTGGGCTGTGCCGGCCTGCAAATGCGCACCGCCGCCCAGGAGCGGCGCAACGACTTGCTCTTCGCCGGGAGCGCCGCGCTGGATGCACCGCTGCAGGCCGCCGCGCGGCTGCGCGCCGACATCGCCGCGTTGCAGGCCCGCCAGGACGCCTGGGCCGCCGCGCAGGCCGAGCGCCTGCGGCCCGTGCGGCTGCTGCAGGCGCTGGCGCGGCACACGCCGCCCGGCGTGCAGCTCACCGCGCTGCGCCAGCGGGGAGAAGGGGCCACGCTCTCTGGCACCACCTTGGACAGCCCCGGCGTAGCGGCGCTCACCGAGGCGCTGGCGCAGGCCGCCCCGGCACTGCCGCCACCCGCGCTGGTGGAGATGAAAGCCGTTGCCGCGCCCGGCCCGGAGCCGAGGCGGCGCTTCGATTTCACGCTGGAGCTGCGGTTGCAGCCGCTCGCGCGGGCCGCCAGTGGCGTGGCCGGCGGGGAGGCGCCCGGGGCCGGCCGTGCCGGCAAGGTGGCGTCGTGACGCGCGGCGCCTGGTTCCGCAACGCAGCTTGGCCGGCGCCTGCGGGCAGTGGGTCCCCAAGGCCTGGGCTGGATGGGTCCGACCCCGCCTCGTGGCCCCTGTGGCCGCGCCGCGCGCTGCAGGCCGCCGTGGCGTTGGCCGTGGCGGCGCCCGCGTGGCTGCTGCTGTCCGCGCAAGCCGACAGCGATCTCGCCGCCGCCCAGGCCCGCGAAACCGAGTTGCGCCAGGCCTACACGGCCAAGCTGGCGCAGGCCGCACAGGTGGAGCCGCTGCAGCGCCGCCGTCAGGCGCTGCGCGAATGGGAAGCGGCCCAGCAACGGCGGATCGAACCCGGGCGGGCTGAAACCCTGGAAGCCGCGCTGCACCAGTCCGCGCTGCGGCATGGCCTGCAAGTGGAGCTCATGCGCCCGGAGCCGGCGCAGCCGCACGCCGTGCCGGCGCTGGTGCCCGTCACGCTGCGCCTGGTGGGCCGCTACGACGCGCTGGGCGCCTTTGCCGCGGACGTCGCGGCGCTGCAGCCGCCCGTGGCGCTGCACGACCTGCAACTGGCCGCCGCGCGCGACGCGGGGCTGGTCCTGGAAGCCACGGCGCGCGCCCTGGCCCAGCCCGCGGACGCGGACAAGGCCGTGCGCCCGGCGGAGGCGCGCCCATGAGCCGCGTGCTGCCCCGCGCCGCCGTGGCACTCGCCGCAGCGCTGCTGGCCGCCTGCGGCGCCGACACGGGTGAGTTGCAGGCCTGGATGGAGCGCGAACGCCAAGCCGCGTCCGCACCGGCCCTGCCGCCCTTGGTGCTGCCTGTGCCCGCACCGGAAACCGCCGTGGCCTTCGTTGCCGAGGGCGTCGAGCCGGTGCAGAACCCGTTCGACGCGCACAGGCTCGATCCCGCGCCCGCTGCGGCGTCGGCCCCCGCGGGCGGCGCAGCAGACGTGCCGGACCCGGGCCGCGAACGCGAGCCGCTGGAGGCTTTCCCCCTGGAGTCGCTGCGCATGGTGGGCAGCCTGGCGGGCGACGGCCGCACGCAGGCGCTGGTGCAGGCGCCCGGCGCCATTCACACGGTGCAGGTCGGCAACCGGTTGGGCACGCAGGGCGCTCGCATCACGGCCATCACCGAAACCGCCATCACGCTGCGCGAGCGCGTGCGGGACGCCGCGGGCGCCTGGAGCGAACGCGGCGCCATGCTGGCACTGCAGGAGACGGGACGATGAGGAGTCCGGCTGCCGCACGCCTTGTGCCCCTGGCCTGCGCCCTGGCGGTGGGCAGTTGGGGTCCGCCGGCCCGCACGCAGCAGGCGGATGCGACCACCGCCCCGGACACGGCGGCCACCGTGGCCGTGGCGGCGCCCGCTGCCGCGCCGCGCCCCATTCCCGGCGCCTCGGCGCGCTACGGGGGCGCGCGGCTCTCGCTGAACTTTCAAAACATCGAGGTGCGCTCGGTGCTGCAGGTGATTGCCGACTTCACCGGCATCAACGTCGTGGCCAGCGACACCGTCACCGGCAGCGTCACGCTGCGTTTGAAGGACGTGCCCTGGGACCAGGCGCTGGACACCATCCTCCAGGCCAAGGGCTTATCAATGCGCCGCAGCGGCGATGTGATCTGGGTGGCGCCGCGCGAAGAGCTGCTGGCGCGCGAGGCGTCGGAGCTGGAGCTGCAGAAGCGGGTGGCCGAGCTGGAGCCGCTGCAGACCCGTGCCTTCCAGCTCAACTACGCCAAGGCCGAGGCCGTGGCCCGCGCCCTGGGCGGCCAGCAGCCGGCGGCAACGCCCGCGCCCGGCGGCGTCACGGCCGCGGCGCTGGCACCCCTGTTCGGCGGCGCGGGCGCCATGCCGCCGGTGACCCGGCTGCTGTCCGCGCGCGGCAGCGTGCTGGCGGAGCCGCGCACCAATCAGCTCTTCGTCACCGACGTGCCGGCACGGCTGGCCGACGTGCAGGCGCTGATCGCGCGCATGGACATTCCCGTGCGCCAGGTGCTGATCGAGGCGCGCATCGTCGAAGCCGACGACCGCTTCGGCCGCGCCCTGGGCGTGCGCCTGGGCGCCTCCGACCTGCGCGGCGCCGCGGGCCAGCGCCCGGGCTTCGGCCTGGGCGGCGGCAGCTTCATCGCGCCCGGCGGCAACTACAACGCCGTGGGCGCGAGCACCGGGCAGGGCGCCACGGCCACGTACAACGACACCCGCTTCGTCAACCTGCCGGCCAACGCCGGCGCGCTGGGCACGGCCGCCACGCCGGCCACGCTGGCGCTCACGCTCTACAGCGCCGCGGCGCACCGCTTCCTGAACCTGGAGCTTTCGGCGCTGGAGGCCGACGGCAAGGGCCGCGTCGTCTCCAGCCCGCGCGTGGTCACGGCCGACCAGGTCAAGGCCGAAATCGAGCAGGGCGAGGAGATTCCGTACCAGTCCGGCACCTCCAGCGGCGCCACGCAGGTGGAGTTCAAGAAGGCCAGCCTGCGCCTGGAAGTGACGCCGCAGATCACGCCGGACGGGCAGGTCATCCTGGACGTGCTGGTGAGCAAGGACAGCCGCGGCGCGCTCACCCCCACGGGCCCGGCCATCAACACCAAGCGCGTGCGCACGCAGGTGCTGGTGGAGGACGGCGGCACCGTCTCGCTGGGCGGCATCCTGACCCAGGAGGAGCGCAAGGACGTCAACAAGGTGCCCGTGCTGGGCGACCTGCCCGGCATCGGCGCGCTGTTCCGCGACAGTGTGCGCGTGGACAACCGCACCGAGCTGCTGGTGTTCATCACGCCCAGCGTGGTGGCCGGCCGCGCGGCCGCTCGCGAGGATGCGCAGCCCGCCCAACGACCGGACGAACGCACGCCCGCTCGCTGAAGCCGCGCCGGCGCGTCAGCGGCGCGAAGGCGCCGCCGCGTCATACTCGCGCCTTTTCGCAAGCCCGCAGCGCGCTTCTCGCGCCGCTTCCCGCGCCGTGCCCTTGATCTCCCTCGTCGGTATGCCCGGTGGTGGCAAGTCCACCGTCGGCCGCCAGCTCGCCAAGCAGCTCGGCCTGCCTTTCTTCGACTCCGACCACGAGATCGAGGCGCACATCGGCATGTCCATCCGCTCCTTCTTCGAGCTGCACGGCGAGCCGGCTTTCCGCGACCTGGAGACGCAGACCATTGAGCGCCTGTCGCGCGGCCCGCATTGCGTGCTGGCCACCGGCGGCGGCGCGCCGCTGCGCGAGCAAAACCGCCAGATCCTGCGCGAGCACACGCACGTGATCTACCTGCGCTCCACGCCGGAAGACCTTTTCAGGCGCCTGCGCCACGACACCACGCGGCCGCTGCTGCAGGTGAAGGACCCGCTCAAGCGGCTGCGCGACCTCTTCCGCGAGCGCGACCCCCTCTACCTGCGCGCGGCGCACTTCGTGATCGAGACCGGCCGGCCCTCGGTGCCGGCGCTGCTGCAGATGATCCTGATGCAGCTGGAGCTTGCCGGCCTGGTAGATGCTTCGCGCGTGCCTTCGCCCATCGATCCCCACGTCGAACCCTTTGCCGCCCCCGCTGTCGGCCCCGAGCCGGGCCCTGCCTAAAATTTCCGCATGAACTCCGTCCCCACCAGCGAGCTGCGCATTGACCTTGGCGAGCGCAGCTACGACATCCGCATAGGCTGCGGCCTGCTGTCCGACCCCGCGTCCTGGGCCGGCCTGCCGCGCGCCTCGCAGGCCCTCATCGTCAGCAACACCACCGTGGCGCCGCTGTACGCCCAGCGGCTGCAGCAGGCGCTGGCGCCGCACCACGCGCGCGTGCTGCAGGTCGTGTTGCCCGACGGCGAGGAATACAAGGACTGGGCCACGCTCAACAGCATCTTCGACGCGCTGCTGGCAAACGAATGCGACCGCCGTACCGTGCTGTACGCCCTGGGCGGCGGCGTGGTGGGCGACATCACCGGCTTCGCCGCGGCCTGCTACATGCGCGGCGTGCCCTTCGTGCAGGTGCCCACCACGCTGCTGGCGCAGGTGGACTCCTCGGTGGGCGGCAAGACCGCCGTCAACCACCCGCGCGGCAAGAACATGGTGGGCGCCTTCTACCAGCCGCAGCGCGTGATCTGCGACCTGGACGTGCTGGACACCTTGCCCCCGCGCGAGCTCTCCGCCGGCCTGGCCGAGGTCATCAAGTACGGGCCGATTGCCGACCCGGCTTTCCTGGACTGGATCGAGGCCCACCTCGATGCCCTGCGCGCGCTGGACAAGGCGGCCCTGGCCCACGCCGTGCGGCGCAGTTGCGAGATCAAGGCGGCGGTGGTGGCCGCCGACGAGCGCGAGAGCGACCTGCGCGCCATCCTCAACTTCGGCCACACCTTCGGCCACGCCATCGAGGCGGGCCTGGGCTACGGCGAGTGGCTGCACGGCGAGGGCGTGGGCTGCGGCATGGTGATGGCCGCCGAGCTCTCGGCCCGGCTGGGCCTGGTGCAGGCGGACTTCCCGCGCCGCCTGCGCACGCTGGTGGAGCGCGCCGGGCTGCCCGTGCGCGCGCCCGCGCTGCCCATGGAGCAGTGGCTCTCGCTCATGCGGCTGGACAAGAAGGCGCTGGCGGGCGAGATCCGCTTCGTCCTGATCGACGGCCTGGGCAAGGCCGTGCAGCGCACCGCGCCGGAAGCGCTGGTGCGCGAGGTGATCGCGGCCTGCAGCGCCTGACCAGCCTGAAGCGCCACGCGCCGCCGGGCTTGGGCAAGCGGCCCAAGGCCCGCGGCCTGCCCGGCCCAAAGGTCCGGCACCCTGCGCCGGACCTGACAAGGAGGATGAATCCATGCCCTTGGCGCCCTATGCCAGCGACCCGGCGCGCACCCGCGGGCGGCGGCACGCGCAACCGGCCGCGCCCACGCGCAGCGACTACCAGCGCGACCGCGACCGCATCGTCCACAGCACGGCCTTCCGCCGCCTGGTCTACAAGACCCAGGTCTTCCTCAACCACGAGGGCGACCTCTACCGCACGCGGCTCACGCACTCGCTGGAGGTGGCGCAGCTTGGGCGCTCCATCGCCCGCACGCTTGGGCTGGACGAGGACCTGGTGGAGGCCATCGCCCTGGCCCACGACCTGGGTCACACGCCCTTCGGCCACGCCGGGCAGGACGCGCTCAACGACGCGCTGCGCGAGCACGGCGGCTTCGAGCACAACCTGCAAAGCCTGCGCGTGGTGGACGCGCTGGAGCAGCGCTATCCGGACTTCGACGGGCTGAACCTCACCTTCGAGACGCGCGAGGGCATCCTCAAGCACTGCAGCCCAAGCAACGCCCGCAAGCTGGAGGCGCAGGAGCCCGGCGGCGTGGCGCGGCGCTTCATCGAGGGCACGCAGCCTTCGCTGGAGGCGCAGCTCACCAACCTGGCCGACGAGATCGCCTACAACGCCCACGACATCGACGACGGCGTGCGCTCCGGGCTGCTGTCGGTGGAGCAGATGAGGGCGGTGCCCCTGTTCGCGCGCTTTCACGACGAGGCGCTGGCCGAGCATCCCAGGCTCGCCGGCCGGCGGCTGCTGTTCGAGGCCATACGCCGCATGCTCTCGCAGCAGATGTACGACGTGATGGACGCCACGCGCGCGCGCCTGGAGCGCCATGCGCCGCAAAGCGCCGACGACGTGCGGCGCGCGCCGCCGCTGGTGTGCTTCAGCGACGCCATGCGCGACGAGAGCCGCCAGCTCAAAAGCTTCTTGATGCGCCACCTCTACCGCCATCCGCAAGTGATGGAGACCACCGGCCGCGCCAAGCGCGTGGTGCACGAGCTGGTGGCGGCCTACCTGGAGCAGCCCGCCGAGATGCCGGCCGACTTCGCCCAGCGCGCCGACCTGCCGCGCGCCGTGGCCGACTACATCGCCGGCATGACCGACCGTTTCGCCCTGCGCGAGCACGCGCGCCTCACCGGCGCGCCGGCGTTCGAGGGCTTGTCGTAGATGGCGCGCCTTCCCCGCCTGGCGCTGGCCGGCCAACTGCACCACCTGGTGCTGCGCGGCAACGGCGGGCAGGCGCTGTTCGTCGATGACGAGGACCGCCAGCGCTGCCTGGACATGCTGCGCGAGGCGCTGCGGCTGCACCGCGTCGCGCTGCACGGCTACGTGCTGCTGGAGGACAGCCTGCAACTGCTGCTCACCCCGGAGAGCGGCGAGGGCCTGAGCACCGCCATGCAGGCGCTGGGGCGCCGCTACGTGGCCGCCTTCAACCGCCGCCACGGCCGTGCCGGCACGCTGTGGGAGGGGCGCTACCGCGCCACCGTGGTGCAGGCGCAGCGCCATTTCCTGCCGCTGCTCACGCTGGTGGAGTGGCAGCCGCAGCACTTGGGCCTGGCCGGCAGCGCGCTGGACTGGCCGTGGTCCAGCGCCGCCCACCACATCGGCCGCCGGCGCGATCCGCTGGTGACGGATCACCCGCTGTTCTGGGCCACGGGCAACACGCCGTTCGAGCGCGAGCTGGCGCACCGCGCGCGCCTGGAAGCCGGCTTGCCGCAAGCGCAGGCGCTCACGCTCATGGACGCCACGCTCAAGGGTTGGGTGCTGGGCGACGCGGCCTTCATCGCCGCGCTGTCGGCGCATACCGAACGGCCCCTGCAGCCGCGCCCGCGCGGGCGGCCCCGCAAGGCAGCCGCGCCGGCGGCCACCACGCCCGCCGCCAAGACCGGCACCCAGGCTGTCGCAAAGAGCCCACACGACGGCAGCGCGAAGTTGGTCACATCGCTTTCCGAAACTGCATCCGCAAGCAGTGTTCCAGCCGGTACAAAGCAGGCCGGCAAACGCGCCACCCGTCGCCGTGCGACCGCTAAATCCTTGAACGGATTGAGGAATCAGGCACCAAAGTGAACTGTCCCCATTTATTTCTGCACACTCACGGTGCGAGAAATAAAAGTGGTCTGACCCTGTTTTATATCGCTTGAATCGGGGGGCATCCTCGTCTAGTCTCCGCGTCTTCCCTGATTTCCTGATGGAGAGCGCCATGAGCACGGCTGCCGGTCCCACTAACAACACTGCAACGGCTGCCGAGATCGCGGCGCTGGCTGAAGGCGGCCTGTACCAGGCCACCGGTGAAAAGGACGCGTGCGGCGTCGGCTTCGTGGCCCACATCAAGGGACAGAAGGCGCACAGCATCGTCGGCCAGGGTCTGAAGATCCTGGAGAACCTGGACCACCGCGGCGCGGTCGGTGCCGACAAGCTCATGGGCGACGGCGCGGGCATCCTGATCCAGATCCCCGACGAGCTCTACCGTGCCGAGATGGCCCAGCAGGGCGTCGAGCTGCCCCCGCCGGGCGAGTACGGCGTGGGCATGATCTTCCTGCCCAAGGAGCACGCTTCCCGCCTGGCTTGCGAGCAGGAGATGGAGCGCGCCATCCGTGCCGAGGGCCAGGTGCTGCTGGGCTGGCGCGACGTGCCGGTGGACCGTGAGATGCCCATGAGCCCCACGGTGCGTGCCAAGGAGCCCGTGATCCGCCAGGTCTTCATCGGCCGCGGCCCGGACCTGATCGTTCCCGATGCGCTGGAGCGCAAGCTGTACGTGATCCGCAAGACGGCGTCGGCGGCCATCCAGAAGCTGCGCCTGACGCACAGCCACGAGTACTACGTGCCCAGCATGAGCTGCCGCACGATCATCTACAAGGGCCTGCTGCTGGCCGACCAGGTCGGCCAGTACTACCTGGACCTGCAGGACGAGCGCACCGTCTCGGCCCTGGCCCTGGTGCACCAGCGCTTCTCCACCAACACCTTCCCCGAGTGGCCGCTGGCCCACCCGTACCGGATGGTGGCCCACAACGGCGAGATCAACACCGTCAAGGGCAACTTCAACTGGATGCGCGCCCGCGAAGGCGTGATGAAGTCGCCCGTGCTGGGCGAGGACCTGCCCAAGCTCTACCCGATCAGCTTCGAAGGCCAGTCCGACACGGCGACCTTCGACAACGCGCTGGAGCTGCTGACCATGGCCGGCTACCCGCTGGCCCACGCGGCGATGATGATGATCCCGGAGGCCTGGGAGCAGCACACGCTGATGGACGAGCGCCGCCGCGCCTTCTACGAATACAACGCCGCCATGATGGAGCCCTGGGACGGCCCGGCCTCCATGGTGTTCACCGACGGCAAGCAGATCGGCGCGACGCTGGACCGCAACGGCCTGCGTCCGGCGCGCTACATCGTCACCGACGACGACCTGGTGATCATGGCCTCCGAGACGGGCGTGCTGCCCATCCCCGAGAACCGCATCATCAAGAAGTGGCGCCTGCAGCCGGGCAAGATGTTCCTGATCGACTTCGAGCAGGGCCGCATCGTCAATGACGAAGAGCTGAAGAACCAGTTCGCCAGCGCGCGCCCCTATCGCCAGTGGATCGAGAACGTGCGCATCAAGCTCGACTCGGTGGACGCCAAGGGCGAGCTGCCGCAGTTCGGCGAAACGCTGCTGGACCGCCAGCAGGCCTTCGGCTACACGCAGGAAGACATGAAGTTCCTGCTGGCGCCCATGGCCACCGCCGGCGAAGAGGGCACCGGTTCCATGGGCAACGACAGCCCGCTGGCCGTGCTCTCCGACAAGAACAAGCCGCTCTACAACTACTTCAAGCAGCTGTTCGCCCAGGTCACGAACCCGCCGATCGACCCGATCCGCGAAGCCATCGTGATGTCCCTGAACAGCTTCATCGGCCCCAAGCCGAACCTGCTGGACATCAACGCGGTCAACCCGCCGATGCGCCTCGAAGTGTCCCAGCCCGTGCTGGACTTCGACGACATGGCCCGCCTGCGCTCCATCGAGAAGAGCACGCACGGCAAGTTCAAGACCTATGAGCTGAACATCGTCTACCCGCTGGCCTGGGGCCACGAGGGCGTGGAAGCCAAGCTCGCGTCGCTGTGCGCCGAGGCCGTGGACGCCATCAAGGGCGGCCACAACATCCTGGTGATCACGGACCGCAAGATGGACCGCACGCAGGTGGCCATCCCCGCCGTGCTGGCGCTGTCGGCCATCCACCAGCACCTGGTGCGCGAGGGCCTGCGCACCACCGCCGGCCTGGTGGTGGAAACGGGCTCGGCCCGCGAAGTGCACAACTTCGCCGTGCTCGCCGGTTTCGGCGCCGAGGCCGTGCACCCCTACCTGGCGCTGGAGACGCTGGTGGAGATGCACCAGTCGCTGCCGGGCAACCTGAGCGCCGAGAAGGCCATCTACAACTACATCAAGGCCATCGGCAAGGGTCTCTCCAAGATCATGTCCAAGATGGGCATCAGCACGTACATGTCGTACTGCGGCGCCCAGATCTTCGAGGCCATCGGCCTGGACAAGGCCGTGGTGGACAAGTACTTCCGCGGCACCGCCACGCAGGTGGGCGGCATCGGCGTGTTCGAGATCGCCGAGGAAGCCATCCGCATGCACCGCGCGGCCTTCGGCGACGACCCGCTGCTGGCCTCCATGCTGGACGCCGGCGGCGAGTACGCCTGGCGCGTGCGTGGCGAGGAGCACATGTGGACGCCCGACGCCATCGCCAAGCTGCAGCACGCCACCCGTGCGGGCAAGTACGAGACGTACAAGGAGTACGCGCAGCTCATCAACGACCAGTCCAGGCGCCACCTGACGCTGCGCGGCCTGTTCGAGTTCAAGTTCGATCCCAGCAAGGCCATTCCGCTGGAAGAGGTTGAGTCCGCAGCCGACATCGTCAAGCGCTTCGCCACCGGCGCCATGTCGCTGGGCTCCATCAGCACCGAGGCCCACTCGACGCTGGCCATCGCCATGAACCGCATCGGCGGCAAGAGCAACACCGGCGAAGGCGGCGAGGACCCGGCGCGCTACCGCAACGAGCTCAAGGGCATTCCCATTGCCGACGGCACCAAGGTGTCGGACGTGGTGGGCACGGACGTGGTCGTCACCGACTACGCCATGAAGGCCGGCGACAGCCTGCGCTCCAAGATCAAGCAGGTCGCTTCCGGCCGCTTCGGTGTGACCACCGAGTACCTGGTGAGCGCCGACCAGATCCAGATCAAGATGGCCCAGGGCGCCAAGCCCGGCGAGGGCGGCCAGCTCCCCGGCGGCAAGGTGTCCGAGTACATCGGCTTCCTGCGCTACTCCGTGCCGGGCGTGGGCCTGATCTCCCCGCCGCCGCACCACGACATCTACTCGATCGAGGATCTGGCGCAGCTCATCCACGACCTCAAGAACGCCAACCCGCGCGCCGACGTGTCGGTCAAGCTGGTGTCGGAAGTGGGCGTGGGCACCATCGCCGCGGGCGTGGCCAAGTGCAAGGCCGACCACCTGGTGATCGCCGGCCATGACGGCGGCACGGGCGCCTCGCCCTGGTCGTCCATCAAGCACGCCGGCACGCCTTGGGAGCTGGGCCTGGCCGAGACGCAGCAGACGCTGGTGCTCAACCGCCTGCGCAGCCGCGTGCGCGTGCAGGCCGACGGCCAGATGAAGACGGGCCGCGACGTGGTCATCGGCGCGCTGCTGGGCGCCGACGAGTTCGGCTTCGCCACCGCGCCGCTGGTGGTCGAGGGCTGCATCATGATGCGCAAGTGCCACCTCAACACCTGCCCGGTGGGCGTGGCCACGCAGGATCCGGTGCTGCGCGCCAAGTTCTCGGGCAAGCCCGAGCACGTGGTGAATTACTTCTTCTTCGTGGCTGAAGAGGCTCGCCAGATCATGGCGCAGCTGGGCATCCGCAAGTTCGACGAGCTCATCGGCCGCGCCGACCTGCTGGACATGAAGAAGGGCATCGAGCACTGGAAGGCTCGTGGCCTGGACTTCGGCCGCATCTTCCACCAGCCGGCCGTGCCGGCCGAGGTGCCCCGCCTGCACGTCGAGACGCAGGACCACGGCCTGGAAAAGGCCCTGGACCAGCGCCTCATCGAGAAGGCCAAGGCGGCCATCGAGCGCGGCGAGAAGGTGCAGTTCATGGAGCAGGCGCGCAACGTCAACCGCTCCGTGGGCGCCATGCTGTCGGGCGAGCTGATCCGCCACCGCCCCGAGGGCCTGCCGGACCAGACCATCTTCGTGCAGATGGAAGGCACGGGCGGCCAGAGCTTCGGCGCCTTCCTGGCCCAGGGCATCACCTTCTACCTGATCGGTGAAGCCAACGACTACACCGGCAAGGGCATGTCGGGCGGCCGCATCGTGGTGCGTCCGAGCATCGAGTTCCGCGGCGACGCGACGCAGAACATCATCGTGGGCAACACGGTGCTGTACGGCGCCACGGCCGGCGAGGCCTTCTTCCGCGGCGTCGCGGGCGAGCGCTTCGCGGTGCGCCTGTCCGGCGCCACCGCGGTGGTGGAAGGCACGGGCGACCACGGCTGCGAGTACATGACCGGCGGCACCGCGGTCGTGCTGGGCAAGACCGGCCGCAACTTCGCTGCCGGCATGAGCGGCGGCGTGGCCTACGTCTATGACGAGGACGGCCAGTTCGCCAAGCGCTGCAACACCGCCATGGTCGCGCTGGAGAAGGTGCTGCCCGCCGAGGAGCAGCGCGCCGCGCAGGACGAGGTGACCTTCCACAAGGGCCAGCCTGACGAAGCCCTGCTGCGCAAGCTCGTGGAAGACCACCACAAGTGGACCGGCTCGCTGCGTGCTCGCGAGATCCTGGACAACTGGGCCGCCTCGCGCGCCAAGTTCGTCAAGGTGTTCCCGAACGAGTACAAGCGCGCCCTGGGCGAGATGGCGGCGCGTCGCGAGGCCGGCGCCACCATCGCCAAGGCCAAGGCGGTGGAGAGCAAGGCCGCGGGCAGCGTCCCGGCGAAGTAAAGGGGAGGCCGGCCGCGGCATCCGCCGCCGCGCCGGCAAGGCCGCCGCCACCCGAGCGCCCCCTGTGGGGAGCGCCGCGGTGGGCGGCGGCAGCCAACGATCAGCGAAGGTAGAGAAACATCATGGGTAAGGTCACCGGCTTCCTCGAATACGAGCGCATCGAGGAGGGCTACGAGGTCGTCGAGACGCGGGTCAAGAACTACAAGGAGTTCGTGATCGGTCTCACCGCCGAGCAGGCGCAGGTGCAGGGCGCCCGCTGCATGGACTGCGGCACGCCGTTCTGCAACAACGGCTGCCCGGTCAACAACATCATCCCGGACTTCAACGATCTCGTTTACCGCAACGACTGGAAGAACGCGATCACGGTCCTGCACACGACCAACAACTTCCCCGAGTTCACCGGCCGCATCTGCCCGGCGCCCTGCGAGGCCTCGTGCACGCTCAACGTGAACGACGACCCGGTGGGTATCAAGTCCATCGAGCACGCCATCATCGACCGCGCGTGGGCCGAGGGCTGGGTCAAGCCGCAGCTGCCCAAGTTCAAGACGGGCAAGAAGGTCGCCGTCATCGGCTCCGGCCCGGCCGGCCTGGCCGCGGCGCAGCAGCTCGCGCGCGCCGGCCACGACGTGGTGGTGTTCGAGAAGAACGACCGCGTGGGCGGCCTGCTGCGCTACGGCATCCCCGACTTCAAGATGGAGAAGTCGCACATCGACCGCCGCACCGAGCAGCTCAAGGCCGAAGGCGTGGTGTTCCGTTGCGGCGTCATCGTCGGCGAGCTGCCCAAGGGCTCCAAGGTCACCAATTGGGCCAAGGAGCGCGTGACGCCCGAACAGCTGCAGGCCGAGTTCGACGCCGTGCTGCTGGCCGCCGGCTCCGAGGTCTCGCGCGACCTGCCCGTGCCGGGCCGCGACCTGGACGGCGTGCACTTCGCCATGGAGTTCCTGCCGCAGCAGAACAAGGTCAACGCCGGCGACAAGGTCAAGGGCCAACTGCGTGCCGACGGCAAGCACGTCATCGTCATCGGCGGCGGCGACACCGGCAGCGACTGCGTGGGCACCAGCAACCGCCACGGCGCCGTGAACGTGACGCAGTTCGAGCTGCTGCCCATGCCTCCGGAGCAGGAGAACAAGGACCTGACCTGGCCCTACTGGCCGTACAAGCTGCGCACCTCCTCCAGCCACGAGGAAGGCTGCCAGCGCGAGTTCGCGATCGCCACCAAGGAATTCGTCGGCGAGAAGGGCAAGGTCACCGGCGTCAAGACGGTGCGCGTGCAATGGGAAGGCGGCAAGATGGTCGAGGTGCCGGGCTCCGAGCAGGTGCTCAAGGCCGACATGGTGCTGCTGGCCATGGGCTTCACCAACCCGGTGAACACGCTGCTGGAAGGCTTCGGCGTCGAGCGTGATGCGCGCGGCAACGCCAAGGCCACGACCGACTTCACCGGCGGCTACGCCACGAACGTGGCCAAGGTCTTCGCCGCCGGCGACGTGCGCCGCGGCCAGAGCCTGGTGGTGTGGGCCATCCGCGAAGGCCGCCAGGCCGCCCGCGCGATCGACGAGTTCCTGATGGGCGCCAGCGACCTGCCGCGCTGAAAGTGCCCCGCGGCAGGCCGTGTGTTCGTGTACACGGCCGTGTTGCCGCCATGTTGCAGGGCGCGGGCAGGCCCAGGGCTTGCTGCGTCGCACCAACGCTGCCGGCGCCTTGCCGGCATGCGTGAGACAATCGAGGCCCGCTGGTAACAAAAAGGTACCAGCGGGCCTTTCTTTTTTTCGATTGCACGGGCCGTGGCCCGCTGTTCACTGCCTGCCCGATGCCGGAATCCCTGATCGAGATCGACCATGTCAGCTTCGGCTATGACGCCCGTCGGCTGATCCTCAACGACGTGACGCTGCGCTTCCCCCGCGGCAAGGTCACGGCCATTCTTGGAGGCTCCGGCTGCGGCAAGACCACGCTGCTGCGGCTTATCGGGGGCATCAACGCGGCGTCCTCCGGCAAGGTTCGCTTTGACGGCGAAGTCATCAACGCGCGTGACCGCAACCAACTGCTCAAGCTGCGCCGGCGCATGGGCATGCTGTTCCAGTTCGGTGCGCTGTTCACCGACCTGGACGTGTACGACAACGTCGCCTTTCCGTTGCGCGAGCACACGGATTTGCCCGATGCGCTGATACGCGACATCGTGCTGATGAAGCTCAATGCCGTTGGGCTGCGCGGCGCGGCGCGGCTGCGCATCTCCGAAGTGTCCGGCGGCATGGCGCGGCGCATCGCGCTGGCGCGGGCCATCGCGCTGGACCCCGAGCTGATCATGTACGACGAGCCCTTCGCGGGGCTGGACCTCATCTCCATGGGCGTGGCGGCCAACCTCATCCGCAAGCTCAACGATGCGACGGGCGCCACCTCGCTGGTGGTGTCGCACGACATCCCGGAGTGCATGGCCATCAGCGACCACGTGATCCTGATGGCCGCGCCGGGCGGCCGCATCGTGGCGCAGGGCACGCCCGCTGAGCTCATGGCCTCCACCGACCCCGAGGTGCGCCAGTTCGTCCGCGGCGAGCCGGACGGCCCCGTGAAATTCCACTTCCCCGCGCCGCCGCTGGCGCAAGACTTCGGCGTGGGCCGCACGGGGGCCAAGGCATGAAGACACCGCTGGATGCGCTGGCGCGCCTGGGCGCGGGCACCCTTTTGATGCTGCGCTCGCTGGGCCATGCAGCCTTCTTTTTCCTGGACCTGCTGCGCGCCACGCCGGCGGCGCTGGCGCGCTTCTCATTGGTGACTGCGCAACTGCACGCCATCGGCAATCTGTCGCTGCTCATCATCCTGGCGTCGGGCCTCTCGGTGGGCTTCGTGCTGGCGCTGCAGATGTACTACGCGCTGGTGACTTACGGTGCCACGGAGTCGCTGGGCCTCATCGTCAACCTCTCGCTCGTGCGCGAGTTGGGGCCCGTGGTGGCGGCACTGCTGTTCGCAGGCCGCGCGGGCACGTCGCTGACCGCCGAGATCGGCCTGATGAAGGCCGGCGAGCAGCTCTCCGCGATGGAGATGATGGCCGTCGATCCGCGCGCCCGCGTGCTGGCACCGCGCTTCATCAGCGGCGTGGTGGCCATGCCGCTGCTGGCGGCGATGTTCTCGGCCATCGGCATCATGGGCGCCTACGTCGTGGCCGTGTTGCTCATTGGCATAGACGCGGGCAACTTCTGGTCGATCATGCAGGACCGCGTTGACGTGTGGCGCGACGTGGGCAACGGCCTGGTCAAGAGCGCCGTGTTCGGCGTGATCTGCACCTTCGTCGCGCTCTATCAGGGCTACGAGACCGAGGCCACGCCGGAGGGCGTGGCCTACGCCACGACGCGCACGGTGGTCATCTCCTCGCTGGGAGTCCTGGCGATGGACTTCGTGCTCACGGCGCTGATGTTTTCCACGCGCTGACGTCCGCGCAGCGTCCTCGACGGCTCCGCATTCGACATTGGTAATTCATGGCTAAGAAAAGTATCGAAATCATGGTGGGCGGCTTCGTGCTGCTGGGTCTGGCGGCGCTGCTGTTCCTGGCGCTCAAGGCGGCCAACCTCACGAACATCGGCAACGGCGGGCAGACCTACCAGCTCAAGGCGCGCTTTGACAACATCGGCGGCCTCAAGGCGCGCGCGGCCGTGCGCAGCGCGGGCGTGACCGTGGGCCGCGTCGAGTCCATCAAGCTCGACCCCAAGACCTACATGGGGGAGGTCACCTTCCAGGTGTCCCAGGGCGTGGAGTTTCCGCGCGACTCCTCGGCCAAGATCCTGACCTCCGGCCTCCTGGGCGACCAGTACATTGGCATCGAGCCCGGCGCGGACGACAAGATGCTTGAGCCCGGGACCGTCATCACGCAGACGCAGTCGGCCGTGGTGCTGGAAAACCTGATCGGCCAGTTCCTGTTCAGCAAGGCGGCCGACGCCGGTGGTGGCACCGGCAACGGCAATGGCGGCGGTGCGCCGGCTCCCGCAGCCCCAGCCAAGCCCTGATTCCTTGCAGCCGGCCCAAAAGAGGAGTGCAGCCGTGAAGAAGAACATGACCCTGCTGCTGGCCGCCGCGCTGCTGTGTGCCGGCGGCGCCGCGCAGGCCCAGGCGCAGCAGGCCGCGTCCTCGCCCGTCGACCCGCTGGAGGGGTTCAACCGCTCCATCTTCAACTTCAACGAAGGGCTGGACCGCACGGTGCTCAAGCCCGTGGCCACGGCCTACCGCGACGTCGTGCCCTCGCCGGTGCGCACCGGCGTGAGCAACTTCATGGGCAATTTCTCCGACGCCTGGTCGGCGATCAACCAGTTCCTGCAGGGCAAGGGCGAGGCGGGCATCTCCATGACCTTCCGCGTGCTGGTCAACTCCACCTTCGGCCTGGCCGGGCTGGTGGATTGGGCCACGCCCATGGGCCTGGAGCGCCAGAGCGAGGACTTCGGCCAGACCCTGGGCCGCTGGGGCCTGGGCAGCGGCCCCTACATCGTGTTGCCGTTGCTGGGCCCGTCTTCGCTGCGCGACACGGCCGGCCTGACGCTGGACCTGCAGACCACGCCCAGCAGCGTGCTGTTCAGCTCCACGTCCGACCGCGTGATGGCCACCTCGCTGCAGGTGATCAACCGCCGCTCCGAGCTGTTGGGCGCCACCGACGTGGTGGACCAGATCGCGCTGGACAAGTACCAGTTCATCCGCGACGGCTACCTCGCGCGCCGGCGCAGCCAGGTCTACGACGGCAACCCGCCGGAGCAGCCGGATGAGCAGGACGACGACACCGGCGCCGGCGACGCCGGCACGCAGCCTGCTCCTGCCACGTTGAACCCTGCCGCGCCGCCGCCCGCGACGCCTGCCCCGGCACCCGCGCCGGCGCAGTGAAGGCAGCGAGTGAACCGTTCGGCGCTCTCGCGCGTTGAAGTGACCGGGACGCCGGCTTCGGTGCCCCGCAACCTCTGAAGGAAACCTCTCCGTGATCAGAAAGTTTCTGACCCTCTTCGCTTTCCTGGGCAGCTTCCTGCTGGCCGGCTCGCTGCATGCGCAGGGCGTGGCGCCTGACGCCTTCGTCCGCCAGCTCTCGGACGACGTGCTCAACGCCATCAAGTCCGACAAGGCCATCCAGGGCGGCGACGTGGCGCGCATCCGCGATCTGGTCGATGCCAAGGTGCTGCCGCACGTGAACTTCCAGCGCATGACCGCCGCCACCGTGGGCCGCGCCTGGCGCACCGCCACGCCGGAGCAGCAAAAGCGCCTGCAGGACGAGTTCAAGACCCTGCTGGTGCGCACCTACGCCGGCGCGCTCACGCAGGTGAAGAGCTCCACCACCATCCAGCTCAAGCCCTGGCGCGGCAATGCGACCGATGCGGAAACCGTGGTCCGCACCGAAGTGCGCGGCAGCAGCGACCCGGTGCAGCTGGACTACCGCCTGGAGAAGGCCGGCGACGACTGGCGCATCTATGACGTCAACGTCCTGGGCGTGTGGCTGGTGGATCAGTACAAGAACAGCTTCGCGCAGGAGATTGCCTCCGGCGGCATCGATGGCCTGATCGCCAAGCTGGCCGAGCGCAACAAGACCGGCGGCAAGGGCTGATGACCGTGGCGCTGCTGGCTTTGCCCGATACCTTGACGATGGCCACGGCAACCCAGGCGTTGCGGGGGCTGGAGCCGGCGCTGGCCGGCAGCGGTGGGGCGCAGGTGGAAGTGGACGCCACCGCGCTGCGCGACTACGACTCCGCCGCGCTGGCCGTGCTGCTGCAACTGCGCCGCAACGTGCAGGCTGCCGGCGGCGACCTGTGCATCAAGGGTGCGCCCAAGCTGCTGGCCGAGCTGGCCCAGCTCTACGGCGTGGACGGCGCGCTGCCGGGGCTGGAAGAGCAGGCCGCCGCCTGAGATCGACGGTCAACGGCGCAGCGGCCCGCGCCTGAAACAAGCAACCCGCCGGTTCCGCGTGAGCGCAACGGCGGGTTTTTCTTTGGTCGAAGCCCTGCGGGCAGCCCGCCCGCCGCGCCCCCGTGCGTTTACTGGAACGCGCCGGGCGACCATGCGGCCGGTGCCGTGATGGGCGTGGTGCCCAGGGGCAACTTGAACTGCGCCATGGGGTTGAGCAAACGGCCGCCGGCCCAGCCCGGCACCACGCCGGTGCCGCGCAGCGGCGAGGTGGAGAGCAGCTTGAAGTTCAGCGAAGCCGGCGCCACCAGCGAGCCCAGCGTGGTCAGGCGGTTGTCCGTGGTCCACGGCGTCGTGCCCGTGGCCACGCTGCCCGCGCCCACCAGCAGGTTGTTGGTAAAGCGCATGCTCAGGCCGGCAGACAGCCGCGCCGGGCTCACGCGCACGAAGGTGCCGGCGCTGCGGTTGTTGATGATGGTGTTGTTGGCCATGTAGAGGCCGTGCTGAGTGAGGGTGGACGTCTCCTCGCCGTAGCTCACGATGTTGGAGTTCGGCGACAGCGCACCTTGGCTGATGACGTTGCCAATCACCCAGACCAGCCCACCCTCGGGCAAGTCCAGCTCATAGGAGGACGTGCCCTTTGGGCCGTCCACCAGCAGGTTGTAGGAGATCAGGCTGGTCTGCGCCCGCGACTTGACCAGGTGGCCCACCCGGCCGTCGTGGAAGTAGCAGCCCGTCAGGCTGAACTGCTTGATGCGGCCGACGTAGATCAGGTGTGGCGGGTAGGGCGAGGTCGCGGCCGGGCTGTTGGCCGCGAAGCCGAACTCGCTGTTGCTCACGTCCAGCGTGCAGTTGGCGTCGTTGTTGGTGAGGATGCCCATCTCGTTGTCGAAGAAGGCGCAGTTCCTCACCGTGAGGTTGCCCAGCTCGTGGCGTATGCCGGCGCCGTTGAGGTCGGCCACGCGCGCACCGCGGAACTCCAGGTTCTCGATCAGCACGTTCTCGGCGTTGCGCACCACCAGGATGCCCTTGCCCAGCGCCGAGACCCCGTCGGCCCGGAACACCGGGCGCGGCGAGCCGATGCCGCGAATGGTCAGCCGCCTTTGCGTGATGGCGCCCACCTGCGCGGAATAGAGGCCGGGCTTGACTTCGATGACGTCGTCGTCCACGCACTGCGCCAGCAGGGCGCTCAGCGACATGCCCGGGTAGAGCGTGCGTACCGTACCGGCGGTCCGCCCCGGCAAGGGCAGCGAGGGCAGCAGCCCCGCGAGAGCCAGGGATTGGACGAGTTGGCGCCTGTTCATCTGCTTCATCCCGGCGAGGGGGCCCTCCCGGCCCCATCGCCGCTGTGCCTGCGTTCTTCACACGCGCCTGCGCCGCACAAGGGGGCCGAGCAGACGCACGTCGCCGGGGCCTGGAGGAGGTGGGCAAATCAGGGCCCGGTCTCCCTGTTCATCGTCGCTTGGCGGAGGCAGTTGAGAGCCCGCCGCGATTCGTTGCCGACCGTTTCACCCTGTTGCCTGGCGCAAAGGCCGCTGCGTGAGGCGAAAGATCCGGCGCCTGTTCTTTGCGGACGCTCGTGCTCAGGGCGTGTTGACGTAGCGCCGCGCGCGCAGGTTCTTCTTGATCTCCTGGAGCATGGGCTGCAGCGTCTCTATGCCCAGGCGCAGCGCCAGCCCGGTGGCCAGCACGTCGATGGCCAGCAGGTGCAGCAGGCGCGACACCATGGGGCTGTAGCGGTCGGCATCCTCGGGGTGGTCCACGGCCAGCAGGATCTGGTGCGCGCCGTTGCCGCTGCCCGATTGGGCCAGCGGCGTGGCGCTGGCCGTGAGGAGGATGAGCGTGGCGCCGCGCCGGCGCGCGATGTCGGCCACGTCCAGCAGGTCGCGGCTGCGGCCGGAGTTGCTGATGATCACCGCGCAGTCGCCGGGCTGCAGCATGGTGGCGCTCATCACCTGCACGTGGCCGTCGCTCACCGCCGCGGCCGTCACGCCCAAGCGGAAGAACTTCTGCTGTGCATCCTGCGCGACGATGCCGGAGGTGCCCACGCCGTAGAACTCCACGCGGCGGTGCGCGCGGTGCGCGGCTTCCAGCGCGTCCATGGCGCGCTCAAAAGCCTGCGGCGCGGCCTGGTTGCGGTAGGCCAGCAGCGCGCCAATGGCGTTGTCCACCACCTTGACGATGAGCTCGGCGGGCCTGTCCTCCGGGGCCACCGCGCGGTGCACGTAGGGCACGCCCTCGTTGGCCGCGCCGGCCAGGCGGCGCTTGAAGTCCGCCAGGCCGCCGTAGCCCACGCTGCGGCAAAAGCGCACCACCGTGGGCTTGCTGACGTTGGCACGCTCGGCCAGCAGCGCCACGGGCAGGTCGGCAAAGGCGCGCGCATCGGCCAGCAGCAGCTCGCCCACGCGCTGCTCCGCCGGCGACAGCGCCGGCAGCGCTGCGCGAATGCGCTCCAGCAGCGGGCTTTCGTTACTCATGGATGTCCCTCTAGAGGGCGGCGTGGGCGCTCCGCCTTGTGTTTACTGCTCTTCGTCCCACATGAAACCGTCGCGCGCCACCAGGGCGCTGGCCGCCGGCGGACCCCAGCTGCCCGCCACGTAGGGGCGTGGGCCTTGGGTGTCCTGTTTCCAGGCCTGAAGTATGGGCTCCACCCAGGCCCAGGCCTGCTCCTGCTCGTCGCTGCGGACGAACAGGTTCAGCCGCCCGGCGATGGCGTCCAGCAGCAAGCGTTCGTAGGCGCCCACGCGCTCGCTGGGGAATGCCTTGTCGAAGTCCAGGTCCAGCGACACGGGGGAGAGCGCCTCGCTGCCGCTGCCCACGCTGCCCTTGGCCGCCATCAGGTGCAGCTCCAGCCCGTCCTCCGGCTGCAGCTTGATCACCAGCTTGTTGGCGTTGCTCATGCCGGCAAAGATGGGGTGCGGCACGGGGCGGAAGTTCACCACGATGTGCGCCTCGCGCGAGGCCAGCCGCTTGCCGGTGCGCAGGTAGAAGGGCACGCCGGCCCAGCGCCAGTTCTGCACCTCGGTGCGCAGGGCCACGAAGGTCTCGCAGCGGCTGCCCGCGGGCACCTTGGCCTCGTCCAGGTAGCCGGGCACCGACTGCCCGCCGACGCTGCCGGCGCGGTACTGGCCGCGCACCACGTCGCGCTGCACCGACTCGGGGGTGAAAGGCTTGAGCGACTTCAGCACCTTGAGCTTCTCGTCGCGAATGGCGTAGGCGTCGGCGGTGGGCGGCGGCTCCATGGCGATCATGGTCAGCAACTGCAGCGCATGGTTCTGGACCATGTCGCGCAGCGCGCCGGTGCGGTCGTAGAAGTCGCCGCGCGTGCCCACGCCCAAGGACTCGGCGATGGTGATCTGGATGTTGGCGATGCTTTCGCGACGCCACAGCGGCTCGAAGAGCGCGTTGCCAAAGCGCAACGCCGCCAGGTTCTGCACCGCGGGCTTGCCCAGGTAGTGGTCGATGCGGAAGGCCTGCGCCTCCTTGAACACCGAGCGCACCACGGCGTTGATCTCGCGCGCGCTTTGCAGGTCG
Source organism: Azohydromonas lata NBRC 102462 (assembly GCF_001571085.1). Lineage (GTDB taxonomy): Bacteria > Pseudomonadota > Gammaproteobacteria > Burkholderiales > Burkholderiaceae_C > Azohydromonas > Azohydromonas lata. The sequence continues at coordinate 52,946 of NZ_BCTC01000005.1, read as the reverse complement.
TGGCCCAGCGGCTTTTCCAGCACCACGCGCACGCGGTCGTGGTTCAGGCCCACGGCGCCGAGCTGCTCGCAGATCACGGGGAAGAGGTGCGGGCTGGTGGCCAGGTACAGCACCGCGGTGTCGGCCGGGGTGGCGCGGCCTTCCTCGGCCTTGGGCTCGTCCAGCCAGCGCTTCAGCCGCGCGTAGTGGTCCGGCTTGGACAAGTCCATCTGCCGGTAGTGCAGCAGTTGGGCGAAGCGGGCGAACTCCTCGTCGCTGGGCCGCTTGGCGGGCTCGACCTCGTCGAAGCGCTGGCGGATGAAGTCGCGGTAGTTGTCGTCGCTGCGCTCCTCGCGCGCCACGGCCAGGATGCGGCCGCCCGCGGGCAGCTTGCCGTGGCGAAACGCCTGGAACAGCGCAGGCATCAGCTTGCGCCAGGTGAGGTCGCCAGTACCGCCAAAGAACACCAGATCAAAAGACATCGTGAAAAAACCTTCCGAGAGGAGCGAGCCTGGGATGTAACCGGGTTACATGGTTCATGATGCTAGAGTTTCTTAGGAGGGTCAACGAGCGCACACGTTCGCCAAAGAGGACGCCGCGCCGCAGACCGTGTCAGACCGATGCGCAGGCGCCGCCTGCAGGACCAAGCCGTGAATCAACTCGAGCAGCTCAAGCAGCACACCACCGTCGTGGCCGATACCGGCAACTTCAAGCAACTGGCGCAGTTCGCGCCGCGCGACGCGACGACCAATCCCTCCCTCATCCTCAAGGCCGTGCAGCAAGCGGAGTACGCGCCGCTGCTGACCGAGGTGGTCAAGGCCCACCCGCGCGTGCCGCTGGAGCGCGTGGTGGACGAGGTGCTGGTGCGCTTCGGCCTGGAAATCCTGAAGGTCGTCCCGGGCCGCGTGAGCACCGAGGTGGATGCGCGGCTGAGCTTCGACACGGCCGCCACCATTGCCCGCGCGCACCACCTGATCGCCCTGTACGAGCGCGCCGGCATTGCGCGCGAGCGCGTGCTGATCAAGATCGCCGCCACCTGGGAAGGCATCCAGGCGGCCAAGGCGCTGGAGCACGAGGGCATCCACTGCAACCTCACGCTGCTGTTCTCCTTCTGCCAGGCCGTGGCCTGCGGCGATGCCGGCGTGACGCTGATCTCGCCCTTCGTCGGCCGCATCTACGACTGGTACAAGAAGCAGGCCGGCGCCGCCTGGGACGAGGCCGCCAATGCCGGCGAGAACGACCCCGGCGTCAAGAGCGTCGCCGCCATCTACAACTACTACAAGCACTTCGACATTCCGACCGAAGTGATGGGCGCGAGCTTCCGCAATGCCGGGCAGATCCTGGCGCTGGCCGGCTGCGACCTGCTGACCATCAGCCCCGACCTGCTGGCCGCGCTGCAGGGCAGCGAAGGCCCCGTGCCGCGCCGGCTGGACCCGGCCGCGGCCAAGGGCATGGACATCCACGCCCGCACGCTCAACGAGCCGTGCTTCCGCTACGCCCTGAACGACGACGCCATGGCCAGCGACAAGCTGGCCGAAGGCATTCGCGCCTTTGCCGCCGACGCGGCCAAGCTCGACCGCATGATCGAGGAGCTGTGCAAGTGACGTCCCACGCGGCCCAAGCAGCCGTCGCCGCCTTCGTGCGCGGCGACAAGACCGTGGCCTGGAGTGGTTTGCAAGGCCACTGGCAGGCGCACGGCCGTGATCTCGACCTGCGCGAGATCTTCAAGAGCGACCCCCAGCGCTTCGAGCGCTTCGGCGTGCAGGCGCCGGAGGTGTTTGCCGACCTGTCCAAGCAGCGCTGGGACGAGGCCACGCGCCGCCTGCTGCTGGAGCTGGCGCGCGAGGTGGGCCTGGAGGCGCGGCGCGACGCCCTGCTGGCCGGCGAGCCGGTCAACACCACCGAGGGCCGCGCCGTGCTGCACACCGCGCTGCGCGCGCCCAAAGGGCAGGGCCCCTTCAGCGACGACGTGCACGAGGTGCTGGAGCGCATGCTGGCCTATGCCGAGGAGGTGCGCGCCGCCGGCTTCACCGACGTGGTCAACATCGGCATAGGCGGCTCCGACCTTGGGCCGCTGATGGCGGTGAAGGCGCTGCAGCCCTACACGCAGCCGGGGCTGCGCAGCCACTTCGTCTCCAACGTGGACGGGCACGACATCGCCCCGCTGCTGGCGCAACTGGAGCCGGCCAAGACGCTGTTCATCGTGGCCAGCAAGACGTTCACCACGCAGGAGACCATGGCCAACGCCGCGGTGGCGCGGGCGTGGTTCCTGGCCGGTGGCGGCACCGACATCGCCCGGCACTTCGCCGCCACGACCACCAACGTCGGCGCGGCGGCGGCCTTCGGCATCGACAAGACCTTCGGCTTCTGGGACTGGGTGGGCGGGCGCTACTCGCTGTGGAGCGCCATCGGCCTGCCCATCGCCATCGCCATTGGCGCGGACAACTTCCGCGAGCTGCTGGCCGGCGCCCATGCCATGGACCGCCACTTCGCCGAGGCGCCGCTGGAAGAGAACCTGCCCGCGCTCATGGGCCTGCTGGAGGTCTGGAACCGCGACTTCCACGGCTTCACCAGCCGCTGCGTCGCGCCCTACCACCAGGGCCTGGCGCGGCTGCCGGCGTATTTGCAGCAGTTGGAGATGGAGTCCAACGGCAAGCGCGTGGACTACGCCGGTGAAGAGCTTCCCTTTGCCACCAGCCCGCTGGTGTGGGGCGAGCCCGGCACCAACGGCCAGCACGCCTTCTTCCAGATGCTGCACCAGGGTACGGACGTGATCCCGGTGGAGTTCATCGCCGTGCGCGAGCCCGCACACCCGCATGCCGACTTGCAGACGAAATTGCTGGCCAACTGCCTGGCGCAATCGCAGGCGTTGATGCTGGGCAAGACGGCGGACGAGGCGATGGGCGAAAAAGCGCCCACCGCGTCGCCGGACATCGCCCGGGACGTGTTGGCACGCCACCGCAGTTTCCCCGGCAACCGGCCCAGCACGACGCTGGTGCTGGAGCGGCTGACCCCGCGCAGCCTGGGTGCGCTGGTGGCGTTGTACGAGCACCGTGTGTTTACCAGCGGCGTGGTGTGGGGCATCAACAGCTACGACCAGTGGGGCGTGGAGTTGGGCAAGGCACTGTGCAATGCGCTGCTGCCGCGATTTGAATCCGGGGACGTGACGGGGCTGGACGCTTCCACCGCCGGACTGCTGAGGAGATTGAGGGGATGAGTGCAGCGGAGCTGAAACCCGTGGTGATCTGGGACGTGGGCGCGGTGCTGCTGCGCTGGCGTCCGGCCGTGCTGCTGCAGCGCGTGCTGCCGCGCCACGCGCACGACGAAGCCAGCGCCCTGGCGCTGGCGCGCCGCTTCTTCGTGGAAGGCGGCGACTGGGGCGCCTACGACCGCGGCGACGTGGAAGAGGCTGCCCTGGCGCAGCGCATCGCCCACCGCACGGGCCTGACGGAAGCCGACGTGCACACCGTCATCCAGGCCGTGCCGGACGAGCTGCAGCCGCTGCCCGACAGCGTGGAACTGCTGCACGCGCTGCGGCAGCGGGGTTTGAAACAGTATTTCTTTTCGAACATGCCGCTGGGTTATGCCGCGCATATCGAAAAGGCGCACGGCTTTTTTGGCCTGTTCCACGGCGGCCTGTTCTCGGCCCGCGTGCGGCGCATGAAACCCGAGCGCGAGTTTTATGAGCTGGCGCACGAGCGGTTCAATCTGGCCGGGCGCAGCGCCATATTCATAGATGATTCCCCGGCCAATATCCAGGCGGCGCGGGAATTCGGGTGGAATGCGGTGCTGTTCAGAGACATTCAGCAGGTGGCTGGCGAGCTGAAGGCATTGGGCATGGCCTGCTGAAGTGAGAGCGTGGGCGGTCGTGAGGCCGCCCGCGGCACACCTGAGCCCATCACCTAGGCTTTGCGGCGGCGTTTCAGGAGCATGCCGCCCAGACCCAGACCAAACAGCGCAAGGCTGGCCGGCTCGGGCACGGTGTTGTTGTTGTTATTGTTGAAAGAGAAAAGAATGTTGTCGAGTATGACGCCCTCATTGTCGTTGCCGGTATTGGAGAAGCTCAAGTAGCCGGTCGTTGGCGCCAGTACCGAAAACGTGAAGTCGTAAATATTGTGGGGCGCATTAAATGCCAAAGAAATGGACTGGCTGAACACCGAACCCACACTGGCGATGAGCGTGTCATAGCCTCGGGTGCGCTGGTTACCCGAAGCAGAAAAACTCAGGTTGTAAGTGCCGGCTTGCAGTGTGAACAGTGTGTTGGACTGCAGTGTGCCGCCGTAACGGCTTGTTCCATCCATATCCACGCAAAAGCCCTGGCCGCCCATGCAATTCAGGGGTGGGCTGGATCGAACGAGGTCGACTGAACCGCGCACGACCGAGAAATTACTAAACCCTCTGTAATTGTCCACGGTGCCGCCGGCGGTTTCATGGTCGAAGTCATCCTGCAACAGTACTGTCGCCTGTGCCGCCGAGCTCAAACCCAATATGATCGCCGCAACCCATCCCTTGATTTTGCTCATTTTCATTCCATCCGTTTAGGTAAGTTTTTGTTACGGAGCGTATGTTGATGCGGAATCTATTAGTGCCAACGGTTCTGGAATGGGTAAAAATACCTGTTTCTTGATGTTGCTGGTGGGTCGTTTGCTGTGGTATTTGGATTTAGATGTGGCCGCGACTATTGTTGGCTGGTGGTTTTCTCTTGGTTTGATGAGGCGCGCCATGATCCAACCTCAAAAAGTTGGGATTTACCCAAACGTTTGAATGATATGGTTGGGGATTGTCATATTCATTCGTTATGCGAGCTTAAGTAAATCACTGGAATCGAATGCTGTGAATGTCGCAAGGCGATAATTTGGCGCAATCACATCGCATGTGCCATGCGCATGTATTTCGCGTGATCATCAAGTGATCCACGGTTGTGCAGTGTGAAAAATTGGCGGTATTCTGCGTAAATCTTAAATTCGTTATTCTCGCCTTCGCGGCAAGGGCAGATCAGGGTACGCGGTGCGATAGCTCTAGGGATGCGCCTTGAAATTCAACAGGCCATCGATTCAAAAAAGTTTGATTCCCCGATGAATCGGCACTCCAGCCCATCCGTCTCTATGTCAAGATGGGATTGGTTGGCAAAACTAAGCTCTAGTTTGATAGGGCCTGAAATGGTATGGGGAAAGGCGGCTTGCCGTGCCCATTGATTCTCTACAAATATCCGGCCTGACGAAATTCTCCCCATGAATTCATTGAGCGTCAGGCCGGGCATTGTCGCCGACAGAACCAGCTCCACGTTGCGCGCAAACCCTTCAATGAGTTTTTCGAAATCATTCGGAGCGTAGCGCAGCACATGCGCTGCGGAAAACAAAATGCGGACGTTTCCATTCGCCAAGGTGACCGCAGCGACTTCGCTGTCTGAAAATAATAGGATAAAGGATGAGTGCGTCATGAGGCATTCAAGCCGGTGAGAGCTGCACGGCTTGCATCCAGCCCATTTTCAATCAATGCCTGCTGCCACTGCGGCGCATCAATGAAGAATGCCTCGAACAACCCCTGTCGGATTTTCTGGGCCAACGCCGTGCGCAGCGGCTTTTCCGGGTGATTCTCCAGCCACTGGTCCGCCCGCATCGCCTGCAGGATATGCAGCGGCGGCACGGTGCCGAATTCAAACCCCATCCCCGTGAATTCCGCCTGCGGGCATTCCTGTCCGATCACGCTCCACATCGCGCCTGAAATCACGGCCGAGATGGAGGTGTGCTCGTGCATGGTTTTCAAGGTCGGCCACCAGGCGCGGGCGCGCTCGACTTGCGCCGGGTCGCTGCCGTCGCCCGAGAAAATGATTTCAGCCTGTCCGGTGGCCCCCAGGCCGCTGTGCAGATCCACCCAGCCGAGTTTCGAGCATCGCCGCGCGTGGTCGCGCAGCACGTGGCGCAGGGCCTGCTGGCTCCAGGTCGGCGCATGGCCGCCGTAAAAGAGGCCTTCCGGTTCGGAATACTGGCCGCCGCTGACGATTTGCTGCAACGCCGCCATGCCGCGCTGCGCCAAGACCGCCTGCAATTTCTGCTCGTTCTCCGGCGAGGGTGGCCAGGTGGAGGGCACCAGCAGCGGGTGCAATTCGTCGTAGCCGGGGTTGGCGGGCAGGGGGTGGCTGAAATCCTGGAAATTGCGGTTGAGGTCCACGTTTTCCTGCGTGGTGCGCCGCATCCAGGACATGCCCCAGGGATTCAGGGCGTGCAGGAACAATACCGCCACGCCGGCCTGCTGCGCCTGCTCCAGAAAATTGGCGTCGCGCAGCAGGGCGATTTGCACGGCCGAGCCGGCATAACCCTCCACGCCGTGGCAACCGCTGCTCACCAGCAGCAATTTTTCGGCGGAGATGGGGCCGCAGCGCGCCACGTCCAGCGCCAGGGTCTCGCCGTCCTGGCCGAGCAGGGGGTGAATTTCAGCATGTGCGTCCAGGCCCGCGGCATCGGCTGCGGCCAGGAATTTCTCGCGGGCCTCTGAATACTTGTGCGAGAAACAGGTGTTCAGAGCGTCCGCGTCCATCTTGAATCTCCTGGGCCGCGTTCAGCGCGGCCGGTTGAGCCAGCGTTCCGCCACCCGTACCCACAGGGAGGCGCCAATGGGGATCAATTCGTCGTTGAAATCGTAGCTGGGATTGTGCAGCGTGCAGGGCCCCAAGCCATGGCCGCCGTCGCGGTGCGTGCCGTCGCCGTTGCCGATCACGAAATAGCAGCCCGGCTTTTCCTGCAGGAAATAGCTGAAATCCTCGGCGCCCATGGTGGGCACGAATTCCTGCACGTTGTCGGCGCCCAGCAGTTCCGTGCCGACCTCGCGAATGAAGGCGCTTTCAGCATCGTGGTTGACGGTGGGCGGGTAATTGCGGTCGAACTCGAAATTGCACTCCAATTCAAAAGCCTCGGCCGTGGATTGGGCGATTTGGCGCATGCGCCGTTCTATCAAGTCCAGCACGGGCGTGGTGAAGGTTCGCACCGTGCCCTGCATTTCGCAGCTTTCGGGAATGACGTTGGTGGCCTCGCCCGTGTGGATCATGGTCACCGAAATGACGCCGGTATCCAGCGGGTGCTTGTTGCGCGTCAGTATGGTTTGAAAGGCCTGCACCATCTGGCAGGCCGCCGGTACGGGGTCGGTGCCCATGTGCGGCATGGCGCCGTGGCAGCCCTTGCCGCGCAAAACAATTTTGAATTCGTTGCTGGACGCGAAACAGGGGCCGGTCTTCACTGCAATCTGCCCGGCCTTGAGCCCCGGCCAGTTGTGGGCGCCGAAGATGGCTTCCATGGGAAAGCGCTGGAACAAACCGTCGCGCATCATTTCCCGCGCACCGCCGCCGCCTTCCTCGGCGGGCTGGAATATCAAATACACCGTGCCGTCGAAATGGCGGTGCTTGGCCAGGTATTGCGCGGCGGCCAGCAGCATGGCGGTGTGGCCATCGTGGCCGCAGGCGTGCATTTTTCCGGCGTGGCGGCTGGCGTGGCCGAAGTGGTTGTGCTCCTGGATGGGTAGCGCATCCATGTCGGCGCGCAGGCCCACGGCGCGATCTGACGTGCCGTTGCGTATCACGCCCACCAGCCCCGTGCGTCCCAGGCCACGGTGCACCTCGATACCCCACGCCTCCAACTGGCGGGCGACGAGGTCGCCCGTGCGCGCCTCCTCGAAGCACAGCTCAGGGTAGGCGTGGATATCCCGGCGCAGCGCGGCAATGCCCGCGGCTTCGGCCAGGATGGATTCAATCAACAACATCAAGCGCTCCTGCTCAAGGCGGCTGCTGGAAATCTTAAGGCGTCACATCCCCCACAAGGGTGACCCCGGAGGGGCTGTGCAATAGTTCGCCGATGGATGTTCAGCCGTCTTTTCCCGCATCTTCCCCCGCTCTTTCTCCCGCCGGTACTGAAGCCGCGTCGCCCGTGCGCCATGTCCACGGCGCCTGCCCGCACGACTGTCCCGACACCTGCGCGCTGCGCGTGAGCGTGCAAAACGGTGTCGCCTTGCGCGTGCAGGCCGACCCGGAGCATGAGCGCACCTTGGGCGCGCTGTGCACCAAGGTCAGCCGCTATACCGAGCGCACCTACCACCCGGAGCGGCTGCTTTATCCGATGAAGCGCGTGGGCCCAAAGGGCAGCGGGCAGTTCCAGCGCATCTCCTGGGACGAGGCGCTGGACACGGTGGCCGCGCGGCTCAAGGAGATTGCCGCGCGCCAGCCGCAGGCCATCCTCCCGTACAGCTACGCCGGCACCATGGGGCTGCTGCAGGGCGAGGGCATGGCCGCGCGGGTGTTCCACAAGCTGGGCGCCTCGCTGCTGGAGCGCACCATCTGCGCCTCGGCCGGCGGTGCGGCACTCGCCGCCACCTACGGCGGCAAGGTGGGCATGCAGGTGCAGTTCTTCCCGGAGAGCAAGCTCATCCTGATCTGGGGCAGCAACCCCATCACCTCCAGCGTGCACTTCTGGACGCTGGCGCAGCAGGCCAAGCGCGCCGGCGCCAAGCTCTGGTGCATTGATCCGCGCCGCACCGACAGCGCCGACAAGTGCCACCGCCACCTGGCGCTGCGCCCGGGCACCGACGGCGCGCTGGCCCTGGCGCTCATGGGCGAGCTCATCCGCCAGGACGCGCTGGACCACGACTACATCCGGCGCCACGTCAGCGGCTTCGAGAAGATCCGCGAGCAGGCGCTGGCCTGGACGCCGGAGCGCGCGGCCGAGGTCTGCGGCGTGGAGGCCGGTCTCATCCGCGAGCTGGCCCACGACTACGCCACGGTGAAGCCAGCCGCCATCCGCCTGAACTACGGCATGCAGCGCGTGCGCGGCGGCGGCAACGCGGTGCGGCTGATCGCGCTGCTGCCCTGCCTCACGGGCGCGTGGCGGCACCGCGCGGGCGGGCTGCTGCTCTCGGCCTCCGGTTGGGCGGCCCAAGCGCGCAACGACGCGGCGCTGCAGCGCCCGGACCTGCTGGCAGGGCGCCGGCCGCGCGTCATCAACATGAGCACCATCGGCCAGGACCTGCTGCGCGAGGCCTCGCCGGACTTCGGTCCCAAGGTGGAGGCGGTGGTCGTCTACAACAGCAACCCGCTGGCGGTGGCGCCGCAGTCGGCCCAGGTGGCGGCGGGCTTCCAGCGCGAGGACCTGTTCACCGTCGTCCTGGAGCAGTTCATGACGGACACGGCCGACCACGCCGACATCGTGCTGCCCGCCACCACGCAGCTGGAGCACCTGGACGTCCACACCTCCTACGGCCACACCGACGTGCTGCTCAACGAGCCGGCCATCGCGCCCTTGGGCGAGGCCAGGCCCAACACGGAAATCTTCAGACTGATCGCCGCCCGCCTGGGGCTGGACGATGCGTGCTTCAAGGACGACGACGAGACGCTGGCGCGCACCGCGCTGAAGAACATCGACTTCGACGCCCTGCGCGCGCGCGGCTGGGCGCGGCTGCCGGTGCCGGACGCGCCCTTTGCCGAGGGCGGCTTTCCGACTGCCGACGGCAAGGCCGTCGTGGATGCCCCGGGCCTGGGCGTGCCGGACTTCGTGCCCAACTACGAGAGCGTGCAGGCCTCGCCGGAGCTGGCCGCGCGCTACCCGCTGGCCATGATCTCGCCGCCGGCGCGCCACTTCCTGAACTCGACCTTCGTCAACGTGAAAAGCCTGCGCGACGTGGAGGGCGAGCCGGCGCTGGAGATCACCCCGGACGACGCCATGGCGCGCGGCGTGGTGGACGGCAGCCTGGTGCGCGTGTTCAACGACCGCGGCGAGATCACGCTGCGCGCGCGGGTGAGCACGCGCTCGCGCCCGGGCGTGGTGGTGGGACTGGGCATCTGGTGGCGCAAGCTGGCGCCGGACGGGCGCAACGTCAACGAGCTGACGCACCAGCGCCTGACCGACATGGGCAACGCGCCCAGCTTCTACGACTGCCTGGTGGAGGTTCGTCCGGCGTGAGCCGCGCGCTGCGCCGCTCCTGGCGGGCCCTGGTGCTGGCCGCGCTGCTGCCCGCGCTGGGCGGCTGCGCCAGCGTCGGCTACTACGCGCAGTCGCTGCGCGGCCACTTCGACCTGCTCACCCGTGCCAAGCCGGTCAAGGAATGGGTGGGCGACGAGGCCACGCCCGCCGACTTGCGCGAGCGCCTGCGCCTGAGCCAGGAGATGCGCGACTTCGCCATCACCGAGCTGAAGCTGCCCGACAACGCCAGCTACCGCCGCTACGCCGACCTGCACCGCGACGCGGCGGTGTGGAACGTGGTGGCGGCACCGGAGCTGTCGCTGCAGTTGAAGACCTGGTGCTTCCCCATCCTGGGCTGCGTGGGCTACCGCGGCTATTTCGACCGCGACGAGGCGCGCGGCCTGGGCGATGAGCTCAAGCATGCGGGCTGGGAGGTGTCGGTCTACGGCGTGCCGGCCTATTCCACGCTGGGCTGGAGCAACTGGCTCGGGGGCGACCCGCTGCTCAACACCTTCGTGAGCGGCCCGGAGACGGACCTGGCGCGGCTGCTGTTCCACGAGCTGGCGCACCAGAAGGCCTATGCGGACGACGACACGGCCTTCAACGAGTCCTACGCCACGGCGGTGGAGCGCCTTGGGCTGGAGCGCTGGATGGCGCACCGCGGCAACCCGCACCTGCGTGAGGAGTACCAGGAGACCGAGGCGCGCCGCGCGCAGTTCCGTTCTCTCACGCGCGCCCTGCGCGAGCGGCTGGATGCGCTCTACCGCAGCGACGCCTCCGACGCGGACAAGCGCGCGCGCAAGGCCGAGCTGATGGCGGATTTCCGCCGCGACTACGAGCAGCTCAAGCAGCGCGAGTGGCACGGCGACGGCGGCTGGGACGGCTGGGTCCAGCGCGCCAACAACGCCTCGCTGGCGGTGCAGGGCGCCTACGGCGACCTGGTGCCGGACTTCATGCGCCTCTTCGAGCGCGTGGGCGGCGACTGGGACCGGTTCCACGCCGAGGCGGCGCGGCTGGCCAAGCTGCCCAAGGCGCAGCGGAGGAAGGCGCTGCAGGGGGCGGGGGCCTGAGACGCCCCTTAAACTCGTCGCCATGGGCCACGCCGCGAAAAAGCAGCCGATGAGCGCCGAGGACTTCCTCGCGTGGGATGCACATGAACCCGTGAAGCACGAGTTCAGTCGCGGAGAGGTGTTTGCGATGGCGGGCGCCGAGGAGCGGCACGTCAACGCCGCGGGCAATGTCTATATCGCCCTGCGCGCTCACTTGCGCGGCACGCCCTGCCGCACTTTCATGTCCGACATGAAGCTTCGCGTTGAAGCGGCGGACTGCTTCTACTACCCCGACGTGCTGGTGACCTGCAGCACCACCGACACCGATCCGCTGGTGAAGCGCGAGGCCCTGCTGGTGGTGGAAGTGCTCTCTCCTTCCACCGCCGCCTTCGACCGCGGCGACAAGTTCGCCGACTACCGGCTGCTGCCCACGCTGCGCGAATACCTGCTGCTGGACCCCGACAAGCGCCGCGGCGACCTCTACCGCAAGGGCGAGGACGGGCTGTGGGTGCTGCACCCCCTGGGGACGAACGAGCCGCTGCGGCTGGAGAGCGTCGGCCTGACGCTGGAGCCGCAGGTGCTGTGGGAGCAGGTCGGCCCGTCAGCTTGAGGGCGGGCCCACCGGCGTTGGCGGCAGGCCCGCAGCCTGCCTGGTGACGCACCCGCGCCGCCTGCGGCGCCGAGGTGCCGTCCCTACAATCGCGCCCCTATGCCAGCCGTCAGCTTCCAGAACGTCAGCAAGACCTACGACACGCCGCGCGGCGCTTTCCGCGCCCTCGACGGCGTGAGTTTCGACATCGAGCGGGGCGAGTTCTTCGGCCTGCTGGGCCCCAACGGTGCGGGGAAAACCACGCTCATCAGCATCCTGGCGGGCCTGAGCCGCGCCAGCGGCGGGCAGGTCACCGTGCTGGGCCACGACGTGGTTGGCGACTACGCCAGCGCGCGCAAGCAGCTGGGCATCGTCCCGCAGGAGCTCGTTTTCGATCCCTTCTTCAGCGTGCGCGAGACGCTGCGCATCCAGAGCGGCTACTTCGGCGTCAAGAACAACGACGACTGGATCGACGAGCTGCTCACCGAGCTGGGCCTGGCCGACAAGGCGCAGTCCAACATGCGCCAGCTCTCCGGCGGCATGAAGCGCCGCGTGCTGGTGGCGCAGGCGCTGGTGCACCGGCCGCCCGTCATCGTCCTGGACGAGCCCACCGCCGGCGTGGACGTGGAGCTGCGCCAGACGCTGTGGCAGTTCATCGCCAAGCTCAACCGCCAGGGCCACACCGTGCTGCTGACCACGCACTACCTGGAAGAGGCGGAAGCCCTGTGCCACCGCATCGCCATGCTCAAGCGCGGGCGCATCGTGGCGCTGGACCGCACGGCCAACCTGCTCGCGGGCACCGCCAGCACCATGCTGCGCTTCAAGACCGACGACGTGCTGCCCGCGGCGCTGGCCGCCCACGCCCGCGTCACCGGCCGCATCGTGCAGCTCAAGGCGCATGACGCCGCCGAGATCGAAACGCTGCTGGCCGCGCTGCGCCAGAGCGGCGTGCGCGTGGAGGAGCTGGAAATCGGCCGCGCCGACCTGGAAGACGTGTTCATCGAAATCATGCAGGGCGCCGAGTTCGAGGCCGCCGCGCAGGGAGTGGCGGCATGAAGGCCGGTCGTTTTGAGGGCGCCGGAACGCTGTTCCGCAAGGAAATCCTGCGCTTCTACAAGGTGAGTTTCCAGACCGTGGCGGCGCCGGTGCTCACCGCGGTGCTGTACCTGCTGATCTTTGGCCACGTGCTGGAGGCGCACGTGCAGGTCTATCCGGGCGTGGCCTACACGAGCTTCCTCATCCCGGGGCTGGTGATGATGAGCGTGCTGCAGAACGCCTTCGCCAACAGCTCCAGCTCGCTCATACAGAGCAAGATCACGGGCAACCTGGTGTTCTTGCTGGTCACGCCGCTGTCGCACTGGGCCTGGTTCGTGGCCTACACGGGCGCGGCCATGGCGCGCGGGCTGATCGTGGGCCTGGGGGTGTTCGCCGTCACGGCCTGGTTCGCGCCGCCGCGGCTGGCCGAGCCATGGTGGATCATCGTCTTTGCCGTGCTGGGCGCGGGCATGCTGGGGGCACTGGGCCTGATCGCCGGGCTGTGGGCCGAGAAGTTCGACCAGATGGCCGCCTTCCAGAACTTCATCATCATGCCCATGACCTTCCTGTCGGGCGTCTTCTACTCGGTGCACTCGCTGCCGGGCTTCTGGCAGGGCGTGAGCCACCTGAACCCCTTCTTCTACATGATCGACGGCTTTCGCCACGGCTTCTTCGGCGTGGGCGACGTCTCGCCCTGGACCAGCCTGGCGGTGGTCGGCCTGAGTTTTGTTTTCGTCGCCGGCGTGGCGCTGCAGTTGCTGCGCAGCGGCTACAAGCTGCGGCATTGAGGCCTTGGGCGGCGCGCCGCAGGCGCCGCTTTCGGCCACTTTCCAGCCGTTTTTCAAGGACTTGGTTACGGGTTGAAGCCCGGGAGATGGCCCAGCATGCCGGGGGAGCTTGGCGCGCCCCGCTAGAATCGCGCCACCATGGCCAATCCCACCCCTGACGAAGTCCGCAGCTACATCGCTGCCGGCCTCGACTGTTCGCACCTGGCGGTGGAGGGGGATGGCGAACATTTCTTCGCCACCATCGTGTCCGCCGCCTTCGAAGGTCTCTCGCGCATTGCGCGCCACCAGCGTGTGTACGCCGCCCTGGGCGACCGCATGCGCCAGCAAATCCACGCGCTGTCCATGAAGACGCTGACGCCGGCCGAATGGGCCGCGCAGCAGCCTTCCGCAGACCACCACCACTGACGCCTACGCGGCCTTGTCGCCGCGGTGGGCGTGCGCGGCGACCGCGCCAGCCCCTTCGCCGCCGCCGAGCCGCCTTGCCCGCATTCCCAGCATGGACCAACTCCTGATCCGCGGCGGCCGCTCCCTGAAGGGCGAGATCGTCATCTCCGGCGCCAAGAACGCGGCGCTGCCTGAGCTTTGCGCCGCGCTGTTGACCGCGCAGCCCGTATGCCTGGCCAACGTGCCGCGCCTGCGCGACGTGGGCACCACGCTGGCGCTGCTGCGCACCATGGGCGTGGCCGCCGACTGGTGCGGCGAACGCGGCACCCCCGGCGGCGACGAGGTGCTCATCGACGCCCGCGCCGGCATAGAGCCCGTGGCGCCCTACGAGCTGGTCAAGACTATGCGCGCCTCCATCCTGGTGCTGGGCCCGCTGCTGGCCCGCCTGGGGCGCGCCACGGTGTCGCTGCCCGGCGGCTGCGCGATCGGCTCGCGCCCGGTGGACCAGCACATCAAGGGCCTGCAGGCCATGGGCGCGACCATCGCGGTGGAGCACGGCAACATCGTCGCCACCAGCGACGGCCGCCTCAAGGGCGCGCGCATCACCACCGACATGGTCACCGTCACCGGCACCGAGAACCTGCTCATGGCCGCCACGCTGGCCGAGGGCGAGACGGTGCTGGAGAACGCGGCGCAGGAGCCGGAAGTCATCGACCTGGCCGAGATGCTCATCGCCATGGGCGCGCGCATCGAGGGCCACGGCAGCAGCCGCATCCGCGTCCAGGGCGTGGCCGAGCTGCACGCCCCGCGCGAGCCGCACCGCATCGTCCCCGACCGCATCGAAACCGGCACTTTTATTTGCGCCGTGGCCGCGGCCGGCGGCGACGTGCTGTTGAAGAACACGCGCCCCGACCACCTGGACGCCGTGCTGGACAAGCTGCGCGAGGCCGGCGTGCAGATGGAAACCGGCGCCGACTGGATACGCGTGCGCGGCGACGGCCGGCTCAAGGCCGTGAGCTTTCGCACCAGCGAATACCCGGCCTTCCCGACCGACATGCAGGCGCAGCTCATGACGCTCAACTGCATGGCCGAAGGCGCCGCCAAGGTGACGGAGACCATCTTCGAAAACCGCTTCATGCACGTGAACGAGCTGCTGCGGCTGGGCGCCAGGATAGAGGTGGACGGCCACACCGCCGTCATCCAGGGCGTGCCGCAGCTCTCCGGTGCCACCGTCATGGCCACGGATTTACGCGCCTCGGCCAGCCTCGTCATCGCCGGCCTGGTGGCCCAGGGCGAGACGCGGGTGGACCGCATTTACCACCTCGACCGCGGCTACGACCGCATGGAAGAGAAGCTGCGCGCCGTCGGCGCGGACATCGAGCGCGTCAAGGCCTGAGCCGTAGTCATCCCATGAACGACACCATCACCCTGGCGCTATCCAAGGGCCGCATCTTCGAAGAAACGCTGCCGCTGCTGCGCGCCGCGGGCATCGAGGTCGGCGAGGACCCGGAGAAGTCGCGCAAGCTCATCCTGCCCACCAACCGAGCCGAGGTGCGCGTGGTGCTGGTGCGCGCCACCGACGTGCCCACCTACGTGCAGTACGGCGGCGCGGACCTGGGCGTGGCCGGCCTGGACGTGCTGCTGGAGCACGCGGGCGGCGAGCTGGCCACGGGCCTGTACCAGCCGCTGGACCTGCGCATCGCCTGCTGCCGCATGAGCGTGGCCGTGCGCTCCGATTTCGACTACGCCGCCGCCGTGCGCCAGGGCTCGCGCATCCGCGTGGCCACCAAGTACACCCACATCGCGCGCCAGCACTTCGCCGACAAGGGCGTGCACGTGGACCTGATCAAGCTCTACGGCTCCATGGAGCTGGCGCCGCTCACCGGGCTGGCCGACGCCATCGTGGACCTGGTGTCCACCGGCTCCACGCTGCGCGCCAACCACCTGGTGGAGGTCGAGCAGATCATGCCCATCTCCTCTCGGCTGGTCGTGAACCAGGCCGCGCTGAAACTCAAGCGCGCCGGGCTGCGGCCGCTCATTGACGCCTTTGCCGGCGCCATCCCCGCCTGACCCTTTCAACCTTTCCAGTTTTCTCCACCAACCGGAACCACTGCGTCCATCCCATGAGCCTCCAGCTGCGCCACCTCAGCACCGCCGCCGCGGATTTCGAATCAGCCCTCCAGCGCGTGCTGCACTGGTCGGCCGAGACCGATGCCGCGATCGAGCATCGCGTGGCGGAGATCATCGAGGCCGTGCGCACCCGCGGCGACGCCGCCGTGCTGGAGTTCACCGCCCGCTTTGACGGCGTGCAGGCCGACAGCGTCGCCGCCCTGGAGCTGGGCCGCGAGGAGCTCAAGGCCGCGTTCGACGCCATCACCCCCGCGCAGCGCGAAGCGCTGGAGTTCGCCGCCAAGCGCGTGCGCAGCTACCACGAGCGCCAGCTCGAAGCCAGCGGCAAGAGCTGGAGCTACCGCGACGAGGACGGCACGCTGCTGGGCCAGAAGGTCACGCCGCTGGACCGCGTGGGCATCTACGTGCCCGGCGGCAAGGCGGCCTATCCGTCCAGCGTGCTGATGAACGCCATTCCCGCCCACGTGGCCGGCGTGCCGGAAATCGTGATGGTGGTGCCCACGCCCAAGGGCGAGAAGAACCCGCTGGTGCTGGCCGCGGCCTACGTGGCCGGCGTGCATCGCGCCTTCACCGTGGGCGGGGCGCAGGCCGTGGCGGCGCTGGCCTACGGCACGGCGTCCATCCCGCGCGTGGACAAGATCACCGGCCCGGGCAACGCCTACGTCGCCAGCGCCAAGCGCCGCGTCTTCGGCCAGGTGGGCATCGACATGATTGCCGGGCCCAGCGAGATCCTGGTGCTGGCCGACGGCAGCACGCCGGCGGACTGGGTGGCCATGGACCTGTTCAGCCAGGCCGAGCACGACGAGCTGGCGCAAAGCATCCTGCTGTGCCCCGACGAGGCCTACATCGCGCAGGTGCGCGAGGCCGTCGAGCGGCTGCTGCCGGGCATGCCGCGGGCGGACGTGATCCGCGCCTCGCTGGAAGGCCGCGGCGCGCTGATCCACACGCGCTCCATGGAGGAGGCCTGCGAGATCAGCAACCGCATCGCCCCGGAGCACCTGGAGGTCAGCTCCAGCGAGCCGCACCGCTGGGAGCCGCTGCTGCGCCACGCCGGCGCCATCTTCCTGGGCGCGTTCACCAGCGAAAGCCTGGGCGACTACTGCGCGGGGCCCAACCACGTGCTGCCGACGTCCGGCACGGCGCGTTTCAGCTCGCCGCTGGGTACCTACGACTTCCAGAAGCGCAGCAGCCTCATCGAGGTGAGCGAGCAGGGCGCGCAGCAGCTGGGCCGCATCGCCGCCGAGCTGGCCTACGGCGAAGGGCTGCAGGCCCACGCGCAGGCCGCGGAGCTCCGCCTCAAGAAGGAGGGCGTGTGATGACGGCCCCCAAGACCCCCACGACGGATTCCCTGCAGGCGCTGATGCAGCGCGTCATCCGCCAGGACGTGCAGTCCATGCACGCCTACGCCATCCAGGACAGCCGTGGCCTGGTGAAGCTGGACGCGATGGAAAACCCTTTTACCTTGCCGCAGCCGCTGCAGGCGGCGCTGGGCGAGCGCCTGGGCAAAGTGGCCATCAACCGCTACCCGACGACTTGCGTGGGCGACGTGGTCGCGGCGCTGTCCCGGTACGTCGAGCTGCCTGAGGGCTGCGCGCTGATGCTGGGCAACGGGTCCGATGAGCTGATCTCGCTGCTGGCGCTGGCCTGCGACCGGCCCGGCGCCAAGATCCTGGCGCCGCTGCCCGGCTTCGTGATGTACGAGATGTCGGCCAGGCTGCAGGGCCTGCAGTTCGTGGGCGTGCCGATGACGGCCGACTTCGAGCTGGACGAGGCCGCCATGCTGGCCGCCATCGAAGAGCACCGGCCCGCCATCACCTACATCGCCTACCCGAACAACCCGACCGCCAACCTCTTTGACGACGCCGTGGTGCAGCGCATCGTGGACGCCGTGGGCGCGCTGGGCAGCGGCTTCGTGGTGTTCGACGAGGCCTATCAGCCCTTTGCCTCGCGCTCGTGGATGCAGCGCATGGCGCAGCACCCGCACGTGCTGGTGATGCGCACGCTCTCCAAGTTCGGCCTGGCCGGCGTGCGCCTGGGCTACATGGCCGGCGCCGCGGCGCTGGTGCACGAGATCGACAAGGTGCGCCCCCCCTACAACATCAGCGCCCTCAACGCCGAAGCGGCGCTGTTCGCGCTGGAGCATGCGGACGAGTTCGCCCGCCAGGCGGCCGTGCTGCGCGAGGAGCGTGCCGCGCTGCTGACCCAACTGCGGGAACTGCCCGGGGCGCGGGCGTATCCCAGTGAGGCCAACATGATCCTGGTGCGCGTGCCGGATGCGAAAAAGGCCTTCGAGGGCATGAAGTCCCGCGGGGTGCTGGTGAAGAACGTCTCCGCGCTGCACCCGCTGCTGGACAACTGCCTGCGCCTGACGGTGGGCACGCCCGCCGAAAACCGTTTGATGATCGACGCCCTGAAAGCGAGCCTGTGATGTCGTCCCGAGAGCCCCGTATCGCCGAAGTCCGGCGCGATACCAAGGAAACGCAGATACGCGTGCGTATCAACCTCGACGGCAGCGGCCAGGCCAAGCTGGCCACGGGCATCGGCTTCTTCGACCACATGCTCGACCAGATCGCCCGCCACGGCCTGGTGGACCTGGAAGTCGAATGCGCGGGCGACCTGCACATCGACGGCCACCACACCGTGGAAGACGTGGGCATCACCCTGGGCATGGCCGTGGCCAAGGCCGTGGGCGACAAGAAGGGCCTGACCCGCTACGGCCACAGCTACGTGCCGCTGGACGAGGCGCTCTCGCGCGTGGTGGTGGACTTCTCCGGCCGCCCGGGGCTGCACATGGGCGTGGAGTTCACGCGCGCCACGATTGGCGCGCTGGACACGCAGCTCGTGTTCGAGTTCTTCCAGGGTTTCGTGAATTACGCCCTGGTGAGCCTGCATATCGACAACCTCAAGGGCGTCAACGCGCACCACCAGTGCGAGACGATCTTCAAGGCGTTTGGACGCGCGCTGCGCATGGCCTGGACGGTGGACGAGCGCGCCGCCGACGTGATTCCTTCCACCAAAGGGTGTCTCTGAGATGAGCAACCGCACCGTCGCGGTCGTCGATTACGGCATGGGCAACCTGCGCTCGGTGTCGCAGGCCGTGCTGCACGTGGCCGAGGGCACCGGCCTGGACGTCATCATCACCTCGCGTCCCGAGGAAGTGCGCGCCGCCGAGCGCGTGGTGTTGCCGGGCCAAGGCGCCATGCGCGACTGCATGCGTGATTTGGCCGACTCCGGCCTGCGCGAGGCCGTGCTGGAAGCCGCCGCCAGCAAGCCGCTCATGGGCGTGTGCGTGGGCATGCAGATGCTGCTGGACCACAGCGAGGAGCAGGACACGCCGGGCCTGGGGCTGATCCCGGGCCGCGTGCGCCGCTTCCAGCTCGAAGGCCGGCTGCAGGCCGACGGCAGCCGCTTCAAGGTGCCGCACATGGGCTGGAACCAGGTGCGCCAGACGCAGCCGCACCCCATTTGGGCCGGCGTGCCCGACGAGGCCTATTTCTATTTCGTGCACAGCTACTACGCCGTGCCTGAAAACGCTGCTCACAGTGCGGGTGAAACCGACTACGGTGGCAGCTTTACCTGCGTGGTGGCCAGGGATAACATTTTTGCCTCCCAGTTCCACCCGGAGAAAAGCGCGGCCCACGGCCTGGCGCTCTACCGCAACTTCCTGCTCTGGAAGCCCTGAAGCTCCCCAAGCTCCGAAGTACCGAGAAATCGGTTTTCCTTTCCAACCCCTAATTGCTCTGCCGAGCCATGCTCCTCATCCCCGCCATCGACCTCAAGGACGGTAAATGCGTGCGCCTTCAACAAGGCGACATGAATGCATCCACCACGTTTGGCGAGGACCCGGCCGCCATGGCGCGGCGCTGGGTTGACGCCGGCGCGCGCCGGCTGCACCTGGTGGACCTCAACGGCGCCTTCGCCGGCAAGCCCGTCAACGAGGCTGCCATCAAGTCCATCCTCGCCGAGGTGGGCGACGAGATCCCGGTGCAGCTTGGCGGCGGCATCCGCGACCTCGACACCATCGAGCGCTACCTCGACGACGGCCTGAGCTTCGTGATCATCGGCACCGCCGCGGTCAAGAACCCGGGCCTGCTCAAGGACGCCTGCAGCGCCTTCGGCGGCCACATCATCGTGGGCCTGGACGCCAAGGACGGCAAGGTCGCCACCGACGGCTGGAGCAAGCTCACCGGCCACGAGGTGGTGGACCTGGCGCGCAAGTTCGAGGACTACGGCGTCGAAGGCGTGATCTACACCGACATCGGCCGCGACGGCATGCTCACGGGCATCAACATCGACGCCACCGTCAAGCTCGCGCAGGCGCTGTCGGTGCCCGTCATCGCCTCCGGCGGCCTGTCCAACATGACCGACATCGAGCGGCTGTGCGAGGTGTACAGCGAGGGCGTGGAGGGCGTGATCTGCGGCCGCTCCATCTACACCGGCGCGCTGGACTTCGCCAAGGCCCAGGAGCGCGCCGACGAGCTGCTCGAAGGCGTCGCCCGCTAAATGCTCGCCAAACGCATCATTCCCTGCCTGGATGTCACGGGTGGGCGCGTCGTCAAGGGCGTGAACTTCGTGGAGCTGCGCGACGCCGGCGACCCGGTGGAGATCGCCGCGCGCTACAACGACCAGGGCGCCGACGAGCTGACCTTCCTGGACATCACCGCCACCAGCGACGGGCGCGACCTCATCCTGCACATCATCGAGGCCGTGGCCTCTCAGGTGTTCATTCCGCTGACCGTGGGCGGCGGCGTGCGCACCGTGGAAGACGTGCGCCGGCTGCTCAACGCGGGCGCGGACAAGGTGAGCTTCAACTCCGCCGCCGTGGCCAATCCGCAGGTGATCCGCGATGCGTCCGAGAAGTACGGTGCGCAGTGCATCGTGGTGGCCATAGACGCCAAGGAGCGCAATGGCGAGGACCTCGCCGCGCGCGGCCCCGGCTGGGACGTCTACACCCACGGCGGGCGCAAGAACGTCGGCCTGGACGCCGTCGCTTGGGCCCGGCAGATGGCCGAGTACGGCGCGGGCGAAATCCTGCTGACCAGCATGGACCGCGACGGCACCAAGATCGGCTTCAACCTGGAGCTCACCCGCGCGGTGAGCGACGCCGTGCCCGTGCCCGTCATCGCTTCCGGCGGCGTGGGCGCGCTGGAGCACCTGTCCGAAGGCATTCGCATCGGCGGCGCCGACGCGGTGCTGGCGGCCAGCATCTTCCACTACGGCGAGTTCACCGTGGCGCAGGCCAAGGCGCTGCTGGCGCGCGACGGGATTCCGGTCCGGCCATGAAAAGCCACGCGCCGACGCGCGAGGCGCGCGGCGGCGCGTCCCGCTCTGCTGCAGCCACCGCTAACGCGCCGCGCGAGGTGCGGCTGATCGGCGGGCTGTGGAAGCGCAGCAAGCTGCCCGTGGCCGACAAGCCCGGGCTGCGGCCCACGCCGGACCGCGTGCGCGAAACCCTCTTCAACTGGCTGGGCCAGGATTTATCCGGCTGGCGTGTGCTGGACGCCTACGCGGGCAGCGGGGCGCTGGGCTTCGAGGCCGCCTCGCGCGGCGCGGCCCAGGTCACGCTCCTGGAGCGCGACACGCAACTGGTGGCCAGCCTGCGCGCGTCGCAGCAGCGCCTGAAGGCCTCGCAAATGGACGTGCGGCAGGCTGATGCCATCGCCTGGATGCGCAGTGCGGCACCGGGCAGCTTCGAGCTGGTCTTCATCGATCCGCCTTTCGACGCCAACCTGTTCGACGCCTCGATCGCGGCGGCACGCCCGCTGCTGGCGTCGGATGGGTTCATTTACCTGGAGGCGCCGGTGGCGTTGACGCAGGCGCCCGCGGGGCTGCGGCTGCACCGGCAAGGGCGGGCCGGCGCCGTGTTCTTCCACCTGCTGCAGCGCGACGACCACGCGGGCGGCACCGCTTCTGCCACGGAGGCCCAGCCATGACCAGCACCACGCGGCTCACCGCCGTCTATCCCGGCACCTTCGATCCGCTGACGCTGGGCCACGAGGACCTCATGCGCCGTGCCAGCCGGCTGTTCGAGCGGCTCATCCTGGCCGTGGCCGCCGGGCACCACAAGCGCACCATGTTCAACGTGGACGAGCGGCTGGAGATCGCACGCGAGGTGGCGCGGGCCTATCCGAACGTGGAAGTCATCGCTTTTCGCGGCCTGCTGCGCGACTTCGTGGTCGAGCACGGCGGCAAGGTGGTGGTGCGCGGCCTGCGCGCGGTGAGCGACTTCGAGTACGAGTTCCAGATGGCGGGGATGAACCGCCAGCTCATGCCGGACGTGGAGACGCTGTTCCTCACGCCCAGCGACCAGTACCAGTTCGTCAGCGGCACCTTCGTCCGCGAGATTGCCACCCTGGGCGGTGATGTCTCCAAGTTCGTGGCACCCTCGGTCCTGCGCCGCCTGCAGGAACGCGTGAGCCGCGCCTGACGCTGCATCAGGCCACCGTCCCCCACATCACTGAAGTAAGAAGGAGAGCGTTGATGGCGCTCATGATCACCGACGAGTGCATCAACTGCGACGTCTGCGAGCCCGAATGTCCCAACCTGGCCATCTCGCTGGGCGTGGAGTTCTACGAGATCGACCCGGAGCGCTGCACCGAGTGCGTGGGCCACTTCGACGAGCCGCAATGCGTGCAGGTCTGCCCCGTGAGCTGCATCCCGGTCAACCCGCAGCGCGTGGAAGACAAGGAATCGCTGTGGGCCAAGTACCGCCGGCTGCAGGCCGCGACGGCGGCATCGGCGGGCTGATCTGACGCTTTCCAACGACAAAGGCCGGCGGTCTGCCGGCCTTTGTCATTTCTGGCGCTGGCTGGCGACGCCCGGCAGGCCTCAGGGCTGCGCGTCTGCCGGCTTGGCCGCTTTTGACGGTTTCGCGGGCTTGGGCTCCACCGGCGTGCGGGCCGTGCGGGCGTTTTCAGCAGCGGCGCGATGCCGCTTGCCGTGGTGGCGGCTGTTGGCCGATTTGTGGTCTGCGGCGGGTGGCGCAGCAGGCTTGGCCAGGCGTGCCGGCGAAGATGCTGCCGTGCCGGCGGCCGACGCCGGCTGCCGCAGCCCCTGGGCCAGTTCCGCATCGCGCTGTGTGCGCTGGGCAGCCTCGCTGCGCTGCGCGTCGGTGCGCGGGTCGGCCACGTTCAGCGCCTGGCCGCCGGGGCAGGGCGTCTGGCGGTAGTCGCTGCCGTCCGGTCCGCAGCGGTAGACGGCTTGTGCCGAGGCCGCGGTGGCGGCCGCCAGCAGCAAGGCGGGCAGCAGCACGCGCTTCATCAGGAGACGCTGCCTTTGTTCACGCCGTCCTCACCGCTGGCAGCAGGAGCGGCGGGCGTCGCGGCGGCGGCTGGTGCTGCCGCCGGCTTGGGCGGTTTGGGCCGCGGCGGGCGGGCGTTGAGCTTCATGGTGGCGCGCTCCATGTCGGCCGCCAGCAGCAGGTCCAGCGCCTGAAGCGACTTGTCTATGCAGGCGTAAATGGCCTCGCGGTCGGTGGGCGAGGGTTTTTTCAGCACGTAGTTCACGACCTCGGCCTTCACGCCGGGATGGCCGATGCCCAGCCGCAGCCGCCAGAAGTCGGCGCTGCCGAGCTGCGCCTGCATGTCCTTGAGGCCGTTGTGGCCCGCGTGGCTGCCGCCGCGCTTGAGCTTCATCTGGCCGGGCAGCACGTCCAGCTCATCGTGCGCAACCAGGATTTCCTCCGGCGCGATCTTGAAGAAGCGCGCCAGCGCCGCCACGGACTTGCCGGACAGGTTCATGTAGGTCTGGGGCTCCAGCAGCCACAGCGGGCCTTCGGGGCGGTTGACCCGCGCGACCAGGCCCCAGTAGCTGCGGTCGGCCACCAGCGTCGTGCGCAACTGATGTGCCACGGCGTCCACCCACCAGAAGCCGGCGTTGTGGCGCGTGTCCTCGTATTCCGGGCCGGGATTGCCCAGGCCCACCAGCAGTCGAATCATGGTGTGGATTATCGCGAGGCGGATGTGCAGGCCGGCGCGGGCAGGGCATCAGGCCCGGCGGCGCAAGCCGCGAAGCGGCGCGGCGCACAGTTGAGCCTGCGGGCCGCGCACGTAAAAAAGCCCCGCTGGGCGGGGCTTTTTCGAGAAGGTAGAGGCCGTGAGAGGCCCCAGGCAATTACTTCTTGCCCTTCTTGCCCTTGGCGGGAGCGGCGGCAACCACCGGAGCCACGATCTCTTCTTCGGCCTTGGGCGGGTTGGCCACGACGATCACCGGGTTGCGGCCACGGTTGACCAGCTTGACGTTGGCCGGCAGCTTCAGGTCGGAGGCGTGCAGCGACTGGCCATTGACCAGCTCGCCCAGGTCCACGGTCAGGAATTCGGGCAGCTGGGCGGCCAGGCACTCGACTTCGATCTCGGTGGTCACGTGAGCGATGGTGCACTTGTCGGTCTTGACGGCCGGCGAGTTCTCTTCGTTCGTGAAGTGCAGCGGCACCTTCTTGTGCAGGCGGGTCGTTTCGTCCACGCGCTGGAAGTCGATGTGCATCACGATGGGCTTCCAGGCGTGCATCTGGTAGTCACGCAGGATGACCTTGGAGGTCTCGCCGTTGAGTTCCATTTCCAGCAGGGAGCTGTGGAAAGCTTCCTTCTTCAGGGCGTGGAACAGGGCGTTGTGGTCCAGCTCGATCGTGGCGGGCTCGCCGGCGCCGTAAACGATGCCAGGCACCTTGCCAGCAATGCGCAGGCGGCGGCTCGCTCCGGTCCCCTGCAGGGTGCGCTCAAAAGCGACGAATTTCATGCTTCACTCCAAGTGAATCGGGCACCCGCGACCAGGCTGCCCAAGGTGTAAACGGGCCGAGAGGCCCGCCATGCGAAAAGGGCTCCCGCAAGGGAGCCCGCTCATTCATCAGAAATTATTGTTTTGCTCGGCGAACAGAGACGTCACCGATTCGCCGTCCGAGATGCGGCGGATGGTCTCCGCGAACAGGAAGGCCACGGAGAGCTGGCGGATCTTGCGGCAGCCGCGGGCGGCTTCGCTCATGGGGATGGTGTTGGTGATCACCACCTCGTCCAGCGCCGAGTTCTGGATGCGGTCGATGGCCGGGCCGGAGAACACGGCGTGCGTGCAGTAGGCGTAAACGTTCTTGGCGCCGCGGTCCTTGAGGACTTCGGCCGCCTTCACCAGCGTGCCGGCGGTGTCGATCATGTCGTCCATGATCACGCAGTTGCGGCCTTCGATCTCGCCGATGACGTGCATCACTTCGGAGACGTTGGCGGCGGGACGGCGCTTGTCGATGATGGCCAGGTCGCAGCCCAACTGCTTGGCCAGGGCGCGGGCGCGCACCACGCCGCCGACGTCCGGGCTCACCACCACCAGATCGGTGTAGCTGCGGCTCTTGAGGTCGGACAGCAGCACCGGCGAGGCGTAGATGTTGTCCACCGGGATGTCGAAGAAGCCCTGGATCTGGTCGGCGTGCAGGTCCATGGTCAGCACGCGCTCGACGCCCACGGTCTCCAGCAGGTTGGCCACGACCTTGGCGCTGATGGGCACGCGGGTGGAGCGCGGACGGCGGTCCTGGCGGGCGTAGCCGAAGTAGGGCATCACGGCCGTGATGCGGCGTGCACTGGCACGCTTGAGCGCATCGACCATGATGAGCAGTTCCATCAGGTTCTCGTTGGTCGGAGCGCAGGTGGACTGCACCACGAACACGTCGCGCGCACGCACGTTTTGCTGGATCTCGACGGTGACTTCCCCATCGGAGAAGCGGCCGACAGAAGCCTTGCCGACTTCGACGCCCAGGTGGGTGGCGATTTCCTGGGCCAGCAACGGATTGGCGTTGCCGGTGAACAGCACGGTATTGAACAACACGATGCGCGCTCCGTCGAAACGGGTTTTGGAAGCGAAGCGGCGCCGTCAAAGCGGCGCCGCAAGCTTGGGTGATGACACTACTTATTTATTTGGCAGGGGAGGAAGGACTCGAACCCTCGCATGTCGGAATCAAAATCCGATGCCTTGACCAACTTGGCGACTCCCCTACACCGGTTCCGGCTCGCGCCAGCACCTGAAACTTGTCAGCCGACCCAGCCATCCAATGGATGACGGCTCAAACTGCTGCACAACCTTCCCGCCCACTTCGTCGGAAGCGATGCCAGTGCACTTGCATCATCTTCTAACTTTGTCGCCGTAAGCGAGACATCGATTGTAGCACGTTTTTTTATTCTTGCAAACACTGCGCTTCCGGAACCTGTCATTCGGCTATTGCCGTATCGGGCCCGCAACCACTGGGCAGCTTGCGCTACCTCGTGAGCTTGATCTTCAGCGGCGGCTTGCAAGTCGTTGTGACCGAAGCCTGGCTGCAAGATCGTGTGCGTCACGTCGTCTGCAGGAAAGAACGCGACTATAGCATCGGTTTTTCGGCCTGACAACAGGGGGCTCGAAAAAATGTTCTTCGTAGGGAGTTCCACAGGTGGCTTGACGACGGCGAATCGCTCCACCGGCACCTCCAGCGGCGTGAGGCGGTCGCCAATGCCCTCGACGAACGCATTGCGCCCGCCGACGAAGAAAGGCACGTCCGCCCCCAGCAGCGGCGCGAGCTCCAGCAGTTGCGCGCGGCTCCAGTTCAAGCCCCAGAGGCGGTTGAGCGCCAGCAGCACGCTGGCCGCATCGGAGCTGCCGCCGCCCAGGCCCGCGCCCCAGGGCACGCGCTTGAGCACGAAGATGTCCGCCCCCAGCGCCGTGCCGCTGCGCTGCTGCAGCAGCCGCGCAGCGCGCAGAGACAGATCGTCTTCCGGCAACGCCGGCCCCAGGTCGTGGCGGTGCAACTGCCCGTCGTGCCGCAGCTCGAAGTGCAGCGTGTCGCTCCAGTCTATGAGGACGAACACCGACTGCAGCAGGTGATAACCGTCCTCGCGGCGTCCCACCACGTGCAGGAAGAGGTTCAGCTTGGCGGGGGCAGGGACGTCGTAGAGCGCGCGCAAGGACATGGGCGATGGAGGCAAAGCCGCCGGGCAGGCCGGCAAGAACTCAAAAATGAATCAGGGATTCTGATCCAGCCGCGCCCGCACCCCTATGGCCGGCTGCTGCGACCGCTGCGCCAGCAGCACGCCGTCGCCATAGCGGCTGAGGTCGATGCGCCAGCCCAGCTGCTCGAAGCCGTCGGCCAGGCGCTGCACCGGGGCACCGGGCCACGGTCGGCCATGCAGCCACTCGATGAGCGCGGCCAGCGGCATGGGCTCGCCCAACATGCGCTCCGAGAGCGCGTCCAGGCTGGCGTCGCGGCTTTCGCCCTGCGAGGTCTGCAGCAGCGCCTGCCCCGGCATCCACTGCGCGCGCGCCAGCACCGTGCCCAAGGGCGAGGTGAGCTGCAGATGGCCGCGCTCGGCATTGCCCTGCAGCTCGAAGGCGGCGCTGAAGCTGCGCGCCGGGGCCTCGTTGAAGGCGTCCACCTGCACGGCCAGGCGGCCGGCCACCATGTCCGGCGCCACGGCGCGCGGGGGCTGCGCGCATGCGGCCAGCAGCACCGCCGGCAGCGCGGCGGCCAGCCGGCGCCGGCGTATCACAAGTCGACCTTCAATCGCGCCAGCGTCGCGCGCAGCAGCTCGTTGCTGCCGTCGCGCCCGCGGGCTTCGCGCCACACGCGCAGCGCCTCGTCGCGCCGGCCCAGCGTCCACAGCACTTCACCCAGGTGCGCGGCGATTTCGATGTCCGGCCGCGCCGTGTAGGCCTGCTGCAGCAGCCGCAGGGCCTCCTGCGTGTTACCCATGCGGAATTCGACCCAGCCCAAGCTGTCGATGATGAAGGGGTCGCCCGGCGCCAGCTCCAGCGCCTTGGCGATGAGCTGCCGCGCCTCCGGCAGCCGCTGGTTGCGCTCGGCCAGCGAGTAGCCCAGCGCGTTGTAGGCGTGCTGGTGGTCCGGCTTGAGCGTGATCACCTGGCGCAGCAGCCGCTCCATCTCGTCCACGCGATCCAGCTTCTCGGCCGCCATGGCCTGCTCGTACAGCAGGTCCGGATCGGCACTGAAGCGCTGGTTGCCCGCGGCCAGCAGTTTGTAGGTTTCGTCCCAGCGCTTGAGCTCGCGCAGCCACTGCACCTCGGCCATGAGCTTGGCGCGCGCCTCCTCCTCGCTGCGCTCAGGCAGGGCGTGCAGCAGGGCACGGCCTTCGTCCACGCGGCCCTGGTGCGCCAGCAGCAGCGCGCGGCGCGCCTGCACTTCCACCAGGCGCTGCGGGTCGTCTATGCCGGCGAGCCAGCGCTCGGCCTGCGCCATGTCGCCGCGCTGCTCGGCCGCTTGGGCCAGCAGCAGTTGCGCCTGCGTCACGCCGCGCTGGCGGGCCTCGTCGGCGGGCTCGTCCTCGCCTTCCTCGTTGGCACTGGCGCCCTGTTCGCGCACCAGTTGCAGATAGCGCTGCAGCGCGACTTCGGCGCGCGCGGGCTCGCGCAGCTCCAGCCGCAACGCGCCCAACATCAGGAAGGGCGGCGCCACATCCGGCTTGGCCTGCGTGACCAGCTCGACTTGCTGCACCGCCTCGCCGTAGCGCTGCATGGCGCTCAGGGTGCGGGCATACGACAGCCGCACCGCCGGCTCGGCCTGCGGCTGCTCCATGTAGCGGCGCACCAGCGCGTCGGCCGCCACCTGGCGCGGCAGCATCTCCAGCGCCAGCAGGGCCGGCGCGGGCGAGTTCGGATCGTCGGCCGCCGCCTGTTCCGCCAGCGACAGGGCGCGTTGCGCTTCGCCCGCGGACAACCAGGCGCTGCCCTGGGCCACGCGGCTGATGGTGCGCGTGTCCGGCCGCTCCAGGTAGGGTTTGAGCACGTTGTCCAGCAGTTGCGCCGTCTCGCGCGGCTGGTCCTGGCGCTGCAGCAGCCGCGGCAGCGTGGCGATCAGGCCCGGGCGCTCGGCGTCGGGGCTGCGCTCCAGCAGCGTGCGCAGCGGCTCGGCCACTTCGTTGCCGCGGTGCAGCGCCAGCAGCAACTGCAGCTCGAAGCGCAGTGCCTCGCCGGACTGCGGCAGCGCCTGGCGCCAGGCCTTGGCGGCCTGCAGCGCCTGGTCGCCCGCACGGGCCTGCAGCGCGATCTCCACCGTGCGGCGGAACAGCCCCTCGTCGCGCAGCCGCCGCGCGGCGTCCAGGTAGAGCTGGTAGGCGTCGCCCGCCTGGCCGTTGCGCAACACGATCTCACCCACCAGCAACTGGTAGAGCAGCGGCGTGTCCAGCGCCGAGTTCTGCGGCACCGGCGCAGCCGGGCTTGCACTTGGGCTGGAAGCCGGGGCCTCGGCCGGCGCCGGCGTCTGCGTTTGGGCCTGCGCCGCGTATGCGGTGCACAGCATGGCGGCGGCGGCCACGCCGCGCAGTTGCGCGCGCAGCGGGCGCTTGAACCATTGCGAGGCAAATCCGGCCATCAGCACTCCTTTTGCGTTTTCATTCTAGGTGGCCGGTGACCCCGCCACTCCCGCGAGGCCATCGGCAGCGCTGCGGATAATCATGCCGATGCCTGAATTGCCTGAAGTCGAAGTCACGCGGCGCAGCGTCGCGCCGCGGCTGGAAGGTTCCATTGTCCGCGCCGTGCGCGTGGGCGCTGCGCTGCGCTGGCCGCTGGGCGTGGAGCCGCAATCGCTCGTGGGCCTGCGCGTGGGCACGCTGCAGCGGCGCGGCAAGTACATCTGGCTGCCGCTGCTGGACGCTGGCACCGGCGCCCCCCAGGGAGGCCTGCTGCTGCACCTGGGCATGTCGGGCTCGCTGGCCCTGCTGGAGCAAGCCCATGCGCCGACGAAGCACGAGCACTTCGACCTCGCCACCGACGCCGGCACATTGCGGCTGACCGACCCGCGCCGCTTCGGCGCCGTGGTCTGGTCGCCCGCGCTGGACGCGGGCATGGCCGCCAGGCTCCTGGCGCGGCTGGGCTGTGAGCCCTTCGACCCCGCGCTCACCGCGGCGCGGCTGCGCGAGGGCTTCAGCCGCCGCAGCGTCCCCATCAAGACCGCGCTGCTGGCCGGTGACATCGTGGTGGGCGCCGGCAACATCTACGCCTGCGAGGCGCTCTACGAGGCCGGCATCGACCCGCGCACCCCCGCCAACACGCTGAGCCTGGCGCGCTGCGAGAAGCTGCTGCAGGCGCTGCGCCGCATCCTGGGACGCGCGCTGGAGCTGGGCGGCTCGACGCTGCGCGACTTCCGCGACGCCCACGGCATGAGCGGCGCCTTCCAGCACGAGGCCGGGGTCTACGGCCGCGAAGGCCAGGACTGCCGGCGCTGCGGCACCCCCGTGCAGCGACTGGTGCAGGCGCAACGCTCGACCTTTTTCTGCCCAAGGTGTCAGCGGCGGTGAATTTCCGCAGTGCCTGTGGCTTTCCTGTCAGCAAGTGTTTGCCTCACCCGTGTCCACGGGGGGGCTGGGCCACAATGGCCTTTGCATCCCCGGCCTGCTGGCTTGCACATGCTCGACAAACTCTTTTTTTCCTCGACCGAGGTGCCGATGTGGCCTCGGCCGCCAGGCTGCCCGGCTGACGAGCTGGCGCAGGTGCTGGGCGAGCACGACCTGCTCGATGAGGACTGTGTCGAGCTGATCGGCGCCTTGCGGCTGCGCCACCAGGCGGGCCAGCCGCTGCAGCTCCAGGCCCACGCGCTGGCACTGCGGCTGGCCCTGCTGCAGGACGAACACCAGGCCGACCTGGCCGCCCGCATGGGCGAGCTGCGCGAGCTGCAGGAGCGCAGCGCCGCGCGGCTGCTGGCGCTGCAGCAGCGCGTGAACCACGACACCCAACAACTGCAGGACTGCTGCGAGCGGCTCGATGCCCTGCGCGCTGTCCACGCCCGCATGGCGCAGGAGCTGCTGGCCGGGCTGCACGCGCAAACCCTGCACGCCGAGCTGCGCCGCATGCGCGAGGAAAGCGGCAACACCTGGCAGCGCCCGGCGCTGATGGGACGCGCCTTTGCCGCGCTGAGCCAGCGGCTGCAGTTGCGCCTGGCCCAAGCGCAGCGCCGCTGCAACGACATCCACGGCGTGATGGCCGCCGGCTACGGCGCCATCGCCACCACCTTCTCGCTGCCGCTGCAGGCGCAGACGCCCCCGCCGCTGCAGCCCTACATGGACGAGCTCACCGTGCTCAGCGGCGCCTACACGCGCCACTTGGGTGTGACCAACCTGCTGCGGCTGCTGCAGCCGCAGCACCAGACGCGGCTGCTGCGCATGCTGCAGTCACGCCTGGTGCGGCTGTTCAACGCCGCCACCGCCGAGCTGGAGAGCTGGAGCCACGCCCTGTGGACGCCCGCGCAGACGCGGCTGGAGCGCTCGCGCGAGCGGCTGCAGCACCGCCACGACAGCGTGCAGCGCCTGCAACTGGCCACCGAGGAGTTGCAGCAGCGCATCGGCGAGCTCGAAGCGCAGGAGCTGCTGGAGCAGGAAAGCTTCATTCACGCCCAACGCCTGTTGGGCCGGCTGGAGAACGTCCCAGCTCTCTTGACGGGTGCCGACAGCCCCCATCTGCAGGCGCGAGCCGCCTGACCTTTTTCTTCCCCGATGCGAACCCAAGACTTCTCGGCCGGCGAGGCCGTTTCTCCTTCCCTGGCCGAACGCGTCGTGGCCTGGCAGCGCACGCATGGGCGCCACGACCTGCCCTGGCAGAACACGCGCGATCCGTACCGCGTGTGGCTGTCGGAAATCATGCTGCAGCAGACCCAGGTGTCCACGGTGCTGGCGTACTACGACCGCTTCCTGGCGCGCTTTCCCGACGTGGCGGCGCTGGCCGCCGCGCCGCAGGACGACGTGCTGGCCCTCTGGAGCGGCCTGGGCTACTACAGCCGCGCGCGCAACCTGCACCGCTGCGCGCAGGCGGTGATGGAGCAGCACGGCGGCGCCTTTCCGCGCAGCAGCGCCGTGCTGGCCACGCTGCCCGGCATTGGGCGCTCCACGGCGGCGGCGATCGCGGCGTTTTGCTTCGGCGAGCGCGCCGCCATCCTGGACGGCAACGTCAAGCGCGTGCTCACCCGTGCGCTGGGTTTCTCGGCCGACCTGTCGCAGGCCAGCGCCGAGCGCGAGCTGTGGGCGTGCGCCGAGGCGCTGCTGCCGGCCACCGGCATGGAGGCCTACACCCAGGGCCTGATGGACCTGGGCGCCACCGTCTGCACGCTGCGCAAGCCGAGCTGCCTGCTGTGCCCGCTGCAGCAGACGTGCGTGGGCCGTGCGCAGGGCGAGCCCACGCGCTATCCCGTCAAGACCAGGAAGCTCAAGCGCGGCCAGCGCAGCCACGCGCTGCTGTGGCTGGAACAGGACGGCCGCCTGTGGCTGACCCAGCGTCCGGACAGCGGCGTGTGGGCGCGGCTGTGGAGCCTGCCGGAGTACGAGGACCCCGCCGCGCTGCAGCGCCTGCTGGCCGCGCTGCCGGGCCAGGGCGAGGCGTTGCCGGCCGTGGAGCACGCCCTCACGCACTTCGACTGGGTGCTGCAGCCCTGGCTGCACGAGCTGCCCGCTGGCGACGCCGCCGCCCGCGCGGCCGCCCAGGCGCTGCTGCCCGCGGGGCGCTGGGTGTCGGTGGAGGAGGCTTTCGAGATGGGTTTACCGGCGCCGGTGCGCAAGCTGCTGGAGCGCCACGGGGGGTGAGCGGCGCGGCGCCGGCGGCTGGCCAAGGTCGCGGGCCTCCTACAGGCGGGGTACACGGCCGGGGGCAAGTCCTGCGGCGGCCGGCATGGTGCTGCCCCCTGAACACGGTGTTAGACGGTCTAACACCTGCCGTTGGGCGCCTGGGCGCAAGCGGTCCAGGCGTGCCAGTAACACCGGGGTATGGCGTTCGAGCGGCATGGCCCGGGGCCAACGCCGGTGCGCCAGCATCCCGACAAGACGGACGAGGGTGCGAGGCACCCTTGCCACCAGGCGGACGGGGCACAAGCACTTTCCCCGGACAGCAGGGCGCCTGCGTTCCCTTCAGCCCGTCACCAGCCCGCGCTGGCGCAGTACGTCGTCCACCAGGCGCAGCCGCATCAGCGGGTCGGACAGCAGCATGAGCTTCTGGCGCGCGCTCAACGGCAGGGGCAGCAGCTCGCACCAGCGGTTGGCCACCCAGCCGGCGTCGTCCAGCTTGGGCTCGCCCTCGCACAGGTGCATGCCTTGCGACTCCAGGGCCTCCAGGGCACGGGCCAGGGCGTTGGCGGCGCCCTGGAATTCCTCGCCGGGCGGGACGGTGGCGTCCTCCGGCAGGAAATGGACGTCGGCGCGCCACAGGCCGTCGCTGTCCTGGCGCGGGGCGTCCAGCGTGAAGCGGCGCGTGCCGCTGCAGCGCAGCAGCAGGATGTTGGGTTGCGGCGCGTCCACGTCGTCCACGCGCGCGAGCACACCGGCGTGCTCGAAGGTTTCAGCCGCGGCACCGGGGCGGCGCACTTCCAGCCCCTCGCGCAAGGCCACCACGCCGAAGCTGCTGCCGGTGCGCAGGCACTCGCCCACCATGTCCAGGTAGCGCGCCTCGAAGATCTTCAAGGGCAGCAGGCCGCCCGGGTAGAGCACGGTGTTCAGCGGGAACAGGGGCAGCGCGGTTTGGTCGGCCGGGGCGGCCGGGCCGGGCGAGGGCGCCTCGCTGCGGGTGGCGTGACCGTTGCCGGCAGGGTCGGCGCTCATGCCAGCCCGTCAAGCTCGCGGTGGCGGCGCAGCACGGCGCCGGTGCTGTGGCTGGCAAAGCGCTGCGCCAGCGATTCCACCAGGTAGACCGAGCGGTGCTGCCCGCCCGTGCAGCCGATGGCCACGGTGAGGTAGCTGCGCTGGTCGTCCTCGAACGCGGGCAGCCAGTGGCGCAGGAAGGTGGCGATCTGCTCCAGCATGTCATGGGCCTCCGGTTGCGCGCGCAGGTAGTCGGCCACCGGGGCGTCGCGCCCGGTCAGCGGCCGCAGCTCGCGGATGTAGTACGGGTTCGGGAGCACGCGCACGTCGAACACGAAGTCCGCGTCCAGCGGCACGCCGTGCTTGAAGGCGAAGGACTCGAACACCAGCGTGAGCGAGCCCGGGCGCGCGCCCACCAGGTCGCGTATCCAGCTGCGCAGCACGGCGGGGCGCAGCTCGCTGGTGTCTATGACGGTGGAGACCTCGCGCAGCCCGGCCAGCAGCTCGCGCTCGATCTCGATGGCCTCCACCAGCGCCGGCTGGGGCTTGCCGCTGTCGGCGGCGCGCTTGGTCAGCGGGTGGGGGCGGCGCGTTTCGGAGAAGCGGCGCAGCAGCGCGTTGGTGGTGGCGTCCAGGAACAGCGGGCGCACCAGCACGCCCTCGGCGCGCAGTTGCGGGAGCATGGGCACCAGGCGCGGCAGCGAGCCCGCCGTGCGCACGTCCACCGCCACGGCCACGTGGCGGTCGTGCCCGGCCTGCAGGTGCAGGAAGGCCGGCAGCAGCTCCGGCGGCAGGTTGTCCACGCAGAAGTAGCCGGCGTCCTCCAGCGCGTGGAGGGCCACGGACTTGCCCGACCCCGAGATGCCGGTGACGAGCACCACCTCACGCGGGGCGGGGGTGGTGGGGTGGAGGTCTTCGCTCATCGCGGCCTGGCCCGCTCGCGGCCCGGCGCGGTGGCCGCGGCCTCGTCCAGCATCGCCTGGGCGTGGGCCAGGCTGGTGCCGGCCAGGCGTTCGCCGCCCAGCATGCGCGCGACCTCGGCCACGCGGGCCTCGCCGGAAACGGACTGCACGTCGCTGAGCGTCACGCCCTTGCGCTCGGCCTTGCTGACCACGAAGTGGTGGTCGGCGCAGGCCGCCACCTGCGCCAGGTGCGTCACGGCCAGCACTTGGCGTTCGCGGCCGAGCTGCTTCATGAGCCGGCCCACGGCGTCGCCCACGGCGCCGCCGACGCCGGCGTCGATCTCGTCAAAGATCAGCGTGGCCGCGCCCGCGGCTTCCTCGCGCGCCGTGGTCACCGCGATGGCCAGCGCCAGGCGCGAGAGCTCGCCGCCCGACGCCACCTTGGCCAGCGGCCGCGGCGAGCTGCCGGCGTGGCCCGCCACGCGCAGCTCCACCGACTCCAGGCCGAAAGCCTGCGGCTGCTCCTGCGGCAGCAGGCCCACTTCGAAGCGGCCGCCGGCCATGCCCAGCGTCTGCATGGCCTGCGTGACGCGCGAGCCCAGTTGCGGCGCGGCCGTGCGGCGCAGCGCGCTCACGCGCTGGGCTTCCACGCGCCAGGCTTCCAGCGCCTTCTTCACCTCGGCCTCCAGGGCGTCGAGGTCGGTGGCGGCGTCCAGCGTCTTCAGCTCGGCGCGCCACTGCGCCAGCAGCGCGGGCAGCTCGGCGGGCGGGCGGCGGTAGCGGCGCGCGAGCGACATCCAGGCCGAAAGGCGCTCGTCCAGCTCGTTGAGCCGTTCCGGCTCCAGCTCGGCGTGGCCCAGGTAGGCGTTGAGGCTGTGCGCCGCGTCGGCCAGTTGCACCTGCGCGGCCTGCAGCACTTCCACCACCGGCTCCAGGCGGGCGTCGTAGCGGGTGACGTCGCAGAGCGCGTCGATGGCTCGGTTGGTGAGGGCGTCGGCGCTGGGCTCGGCCTCGGAGAGGGCGTCCAGCGCCGTGCGCGCGGCCGTGAGCAGCGACTGGGCGTGCGACAGCCGCTCGTGCTCGGCGTTGAGCGGCTCCCATTCGTCCTCGC
Organism: Azohydromonas lata NBRC 102462; assembly: GCF_001571085.1. Lineage (GTDB taxonomy): Bacteria > Pseudomonadota > Gammaproteobacteria > Burkholderiales > Burkholderiaceae_C > Azohydromonas > Azohydromonas lata. Next base: position 17,522 of record NZ_BCTC01000005.1, on the reverse strand, counting down.
CGGGTGCCAGCTTGTCGAGCTCGCCGATCTGCCAGGCCAGGCGCTCGCGCTCGCGCTCCAGGCTGTCCTGGCGCGCGCGGGCGTCCTGCAACGTCTGTTGGGCGTCGCGCCAGCGGGCGAACAGCGCGGCGAGCGGGGCGCCGTCCACGCCGGCCTGACCGTCGAGCAGGGCGCGCACGGCGGCCGGGCGGGTGAGGCTTTGCCAGGCGTGCTGGCCGTGGATGTCGAGCAGGAGCTCCGCCGCCTCGCGCAACTGCGCCACGGTGGCCACGCTGCCGTTGATCCACGCGCGGCTTTTTCCTTGCGCGTCCAGCGTGCGGCGCAGCAGCAAGGTGGAGCCGTCGTGGTCGAAGCCGGCTTCCTCCAGCCAGGGCGAGAGGGCGGGGGGCGTGTCGAACTCGGCGGTGATGTCGGCGCGCGAGGCGCCCTCGCGCACCACGCCGGCGTCGCCGCGGCTGCCCAGGGCGAGCTGCAGCGCGTCGATCAGGATGGATTTGCCCGCGCCGGTCTCGCCGGTGAGCACGGAGAAGCCGGCATCGAAGTCCACTTCCAGCGCCGAGACGATCACGAAGTCGCGCAGCACCAGGCGACGCAGCATCAGACCACTCCCTCGTACCAGCGCAGCTTGCGCCGCAGCGTGGCGTAGTAGCTCCAGCCCACGGGGTGCAGGAAGCGCACCTTGTGCGCCGAGCGCTGCATCCGGACCTGGTCGCCTATGTGCAGGCTGGCCAGGCTTTGCATGTCGAAGTTGGCCGAGGCGTCCCTTCCGGCCACGATCTCCACCCGCATCTCTCCGGCATCCGGCAGCACTATTGGGCGGTTGGAGAGCGTGTGCGAGGCGATGGGCACCAGCACCCAGCCGCCAATGCCCGGGTGCAGGATGGGCCCGCCCGCGGACAGCGCGTAGGCCGTGGAGCCCGTGGGCGTGGCGATGACGAGGCCGTCGGCGCGGATGTTGGCGATGAACTCGGTGCCTATGTGCACGCTGAGCTCGACCATGGCGGCGGTGGCGCCGCGGCTGACCACCACGTCGTTGAGCGACAGGCCCTCGAAGATGCAGCGGCCGTCGCGCCAGATGCCGCCTTCGAGCATGGAGCGGTGCTCCTCCTCGTAGTCGCCGGCCACCATGGAGGCCAGGGCGTCGCGGAAGTGGCCGATGGGCACGTCGGTGATGAAGCCCAGCCGGCCCTGGTTGATGCCCACCAGCGGCAGGTTGTGGCGGGCCAGCTCGCGGGCGATGCCCAGCATGGTGCCGTCGCCGCCGACCACCACGGCCACGTCGCAGTGGCGGCCGATGTCGGTGGTGTCGAGCACGGGATAGGTGGTGAGGCCGGTGCTGCGGGCGGTGTTGCGTTCCAGCGAAACCTGCAGGCCTTGCTTGACCAGAAACTGCGCCACCTCCTCGAGTACGGAGCTGATGCCGTGCGCCTGGTACTTGCCCACGATGGCGGCGTGACGGAAGGGGGTCGGCATGCGCGGGATTACACCACAGCACCCCTTGCGTGAAGGATGACACGGCCGCATCTCCGTAGAATGAAAAGCATGCTCGACGAGCGCGCCCGCACCCTTCTCAAAGCCCTGGTTGAACGCTACATCGCCGACGGCCAGCCCGTGGGCTCGCGCACGCTGTCCAAGGCCTGCGGCCTGGAGCTGTCGCCGGCCACCATCCGCAACGTGATGGCGGACCTGGAGGACCTGGGCCTCATCGCCAGCCCGCACACCAGCGCCGGGCGCATTCCCACGCCGCGCGGCTACCGCCTCTTCGTGGACACCATGCTGACCGCGCGCGGCCTGGAGCAGGGGGCCAGCGACATGGCCGCGGCGCGCGAGCAGCTTCACCCGGACCAGCCGCAGCGCGTGATTGCGCAGGCGGCGCACCTGTTGTCCAACCTTTCCAGCTTCGTGGGCGTGGTCACCGCGCCGCGCAAGGCGGGCGTGTTCCACCACATCGAGTTCCTGCGCTTGGGCGACAAGCGGGTGCTGGTGATCCTGGTGGCGCCGGACGGCGACGTGCAAAACCGCGTCATCTTCACCGCGCGCGACCACACGCAGGGCGAGCTGGTGGAGGCGACGAACTACCTGAACCACCACTACGCCGGGCTGAGCATCGAGGAGGTGCGCGCGCGGCTGCAGGGCGAGGTGGAGCAGTTGCGCGGCGAGATCGCGCTGCTGATGCAGGCCGCGGTGCAGGCCGGCAGCCAGGCGCTGGAGGAGAGCGACCAGGTCGTGGTCAGCGGCGAGCGCAACCTGCTGGCGGTGCAGGACTTCGGCAACGACATGGGGTCGATCCGCAAGCTCTTCGACCTGTTCGAGCGCAAGACCGAGCTGATGCGGCTGCTGGACGTCTCCAGCCGCGCCGAGGGCGTGCGCATCTATATAGGCGGCGAAAGCCGCGTGGTGCCGTTCGAGGAGCTGTCGGTGGTCTCCGCGCCCTACGAGGTGGATGGCCGCGTGGTGGGCACGCTGGGCGTGATCGGCCCAACGCGCATGGCCTACGACCGGATGATCCAGATCGTGGACATCACCTCGCGGCTGGTGAGCAACGCGCTGAGCCAGAAGTGACGGAACCGGCGCCTGCCATGGCTACAATGGCGGGCTCAGCGCAACGCTGTGCAGGGGGCCGTTAGCTCAGTCGGTTAGAGCAGAGGACTCATAATCCTTTGGTCGTAGGTTCAAGTCCTACACGGCCTACCAATAAAAAGAAACCAACCACAATCTGGTTGGTTTTTTTGTTTGCGAATCAAATTTGACACTGCGCAAGCATGGAAATGGTAGTACTGCCTTTTTGATGGCGGCGAAATTCCATCGTGATTTTGTCGATTCCTATAATTTTTGATTTCTGCTTTTGCGTGGATTTATATTTTAAAACCACGGTGATTGTTTGATTTTTATTTCAATTGCCTTTGCTCTACTGCCTCGCGTATCTGCGCGTTGATGCACCTCTGGCATCCTGAACGCAGGTTTTGTCCCAATCCGTGCTTGTGATGTGTTGCTCAGTAGGTTTCCTGCCAACGGGCCTACAAAATTATTTCCTAATCGTGGCGCGTCGGAATCGCTCGCCCCTCCCTGGATTTTCTCAGTATGTCTAGGGTGAAGTGCAAAATCGGTGTGCTGGAAGTATTGATTTTGGGAGTATCCCTGCTGCTTGTCGCTGTCGCGCTCGCCGCCAAGCTCAGGCGTAGACAGCGGAAAAGGGTGGAGATGCAGCCCGCCATCGACCAATTGCCGACGCTGCAAGCGCTGCACCTGGAGCACTTGGACGCAGTTGCTCCAGTGCTGCAGGCAGGAGGGCCGCACCGCGCAAGCCCTGGCCGACGAGGGCCGTTGGGCCGAAGCCTGCCGCCTCGTGCAGCCACCGGCCTGGTGCGAGGCGGCGGCGCTGCGCCATATCGCCGTGCACTTGGGCGACGACCAGCGTGCCGACGCGGTGCAACTGCTGCAGCGCGTGCTGGACGACGCCATGGAGCTTGCGCTAAGTCCCTACCAGAACGAACTGGAGCTGGTGCAGGACATCGCCCGCCGACTGGAGCCCGCCGCGCGCGCCGCCTAGCTGGCCGACCTGCGCGCCCGCTTCAAGCCCAAGCACAATTTCGTCAAGAACTTGCCCGAAGGTTGATCCGGGTTCGCGGCGCCGCTGCTCAAAACCGAGCTATTTCCTCTCCACTGCGCTTCAGGCTGAAAGCCCCATCCCCCACCAGCCAAACCACCACTGACGCCACCGCCAAAAACACCGGGTACTCCCATCCCCCGCCCGCACTGGTGAACACCCAGCCGTTGCCCATGTGCACGGACGCCGCCGCCAGCATCACCGGCACCAGTGCCAGCGACACCTGCCGCGCATAAATTCCCAGCACCAGCATCAGCCCGCCGGTCAATTCGGCCGCAAACACCGGGTAGGCCAGCCAGCCCCAGAAGCCGACGCTCTCGAAAAACTGCGCCGTGCCGGGCAGCGTGAACACCAGCAGCTTCAGCAGCGCATGCGAGATCCACATCACCCCCAGGCTCACGCGCAGCAGCGTGGCGCCCAGGGCGGCGGGGGTGACGACGCCGCGGCCGGCAAGGCGGGTGGAAGAGGCCAGATCGAGGGTGGAAGCCATGGCAGCACTCCTGTGTTGGAAAAGAAGAAGCCTCCAATCTAGGATTGCACCGGCGCCTATGGAATTGGCAGCGGAGCATGTGATGACTGCACAAACGCAATACGACCTGGGCGCGGACGACCTCGCCCTGGTGCTGGCCCTGGTGCGCGCGGGCAGCCTCAACGGCGCGGCCGAGCGGCTGAAGGTGGACGCCTCCACCGCGTTTCGCGCGCTGCAGCGCCTGGAGCGCGGTTTAAAACAGCCGCTCTTTGAGCGATCGCGCACCGGCTGCCTGCCGCTGGACCTGGCCCGCACCTTGGCCGAGCAGGCCGAGGCCGTGGAGACGGCGCTGGAGGCGGCGCGATCCGCCGCGCAGCAGCCGCCGCAAAGCCTGGCCGGCAGCGTGCGCCTCACCACCACCGACACGCTGCTGCACGGGCTGGTCGCACCCGCGCTGCGCGATTTCCAGAAAGGCCACCCGCAGCTCACGTTCGAGCTGCATGCGGGCAACGAGCTGGCCAGCCTCACGCGGCGCGACGCCGACCTCGCCGTGCGCGCCACGCGGCGCCCGCCACCGCACCTGGTCGGCCGCGATCTTGGGCCGCTGCGCGTGGCGCTCTATACGGCGCGCGATTCGGCCGTGCGCGATTGGGCCGACGTGGAAGCCGGCCGCGCCGCCTGGGTGGCGCCGGACGACGCCTTGCCGGACCACCCCACGGTGCTGTGGCGCCGCCGCCGCTTCCCCAAGGCGGTGCCGGCCTGGCGTGCCAACAGCATCCTCACCGTGATGGAGCTCATTGCCCTGGGCTGCGGCGTGGGCCTGCTGCCCATGTTCCTCGCCCACGGCCGGGCCGACCTGCGCCCCTTGAGCGACGCGCTGGACGAATGCCAGACCGAGCTGTGGCTGCTGGCCCACCCCGAGTCACGCCACCAGCGCCGCGTGTCGGCCGTCTATGCCCACCTTGCGCAGGCGCTGGTGCTGGCGTGACGTCCGTTCAGATCGCCCCGCCTTGCGCCGCATCCCGGCTGATGGGCGCCCGGATGCGGCAGCGCGTGCCCCCGCCGTCCGCGTTCTCGCCGAACTCCACCGTCGCGTCGATCTGGCGCGAGAGCGTCTGCACCAGCCGCATGCCCAGGCCGCGGCTGCGCAGCGGCTCGAAACCGGCGGGCAAGCCGGGGCCGTCGTCGCTCACCACCAGGTGCAGGCCCCACTCGCCATCCGGCGCCAGCTCCACGCCCAACACGCCGCCGTGCCGGTCGAAGGCGTACTTCAAGGCGTTGGTGATCAGCTCCGTCACGATCAGGCCCAGCGGGATGGCGGTGCCCACGGGCAGCTTCAGCGGCTGCAGTTGATACACCACCTTCACCGAGCGCTCGCCGCCAAAGCTCTGCAGCAGTTGGCTGCCCAGGCTGCGCAGGTAGTCGGCGAAGTCCAGCGAGGACAGCGTGCTTTGCTGGTACAGCCGCTGGTGCACCAGCGCCATGGCGCGCACGCGGCTTTCCGTCTCGCTGAAGGCGGCCTGGATGGCCGGGTCCGAAAGCTGGCGGCGCTGCAACTGCAGCAGGCTGCTGACCACCTGCAGGTTGTTCTTCACCCGGTGGTGCACCTCCTGCAGCAGCACCTCCTTCTCGGCCAGCGAGGTCTTCACCGCCTCCTCGTCATGGCGGCGCTCGGTCACGTCCACCACCACGCCGGTGATGCGCCCGCGCTCGCCCGCGGCATTGAAGCTTTGCTGCGAGCGCTCCAGCAGCCAGCGCCAGGTGCCGTCGGCGGACTGGATGCGGTACTCGGCGCGGTAGGAGGGCTGCTGCGGGCTCAACTCCGCCAGGGCCGCCTGCAGCGCGGCGCGGTCCTGCGGGTGCACGCGCTTGAGGTAGGCCTTCAACAGGTGCTGCTCCTCGGCCGTCAGGCCCAGCGCGCTTTGCAGGCTGCCTATGCGCAGCACCACGCCGGACACCGGGTCCAGCTCGAAGGCGTCCATGCCGCCGGCGTCCAGCGCCAGCCGCAAGCGCTCCTCGCTCATGCGCAGCGCCTGCTCGGCGCGCTTGCGCTCGGTGATGTCCATCACCGTGCCGACGTGGATCTCGCGGCCGCCCGGGTCCTGCGCGCGGTGTGCGTCCAGCAGCGCCTCGAAGGTGCTGCCGTCGCGCCGCCGCGCGGTGAAGTCCATGCGGCAACTGCCCTGGCCGTGCACCTGGCGCCCAACGCGCCGGCTCAGCGACGGGTCGGCGCAGTGCGCGGAAACGGACGTGCCGATCACGTCCTGCGGGCTGTCGTAGCCGGCCATGCGCGCATAGGCCTCGTTGACGAAAGTGAAGCGCCCGTCCAGGCCCACGATGCTGAAGCCGGTGAGCGAGTGCTCTATGGCGCCGGCCAGCAACTGCACCTCGGCCGTGCGCTCGGCCACGCGGCGTTCCAGCTCGTGCAACTGCATGCGCACCGCGATGCCCGCCAGCACCGACTGCGCGATGCGCTCCAGCGTCGCGCGGTCCTGCGTGCTCCAGCGGCGCGGGCGGTGGTCCATGGCGCAGAAGCTGCCCAGCACCTGCCCGTCCGGCGTGGCCAGCGGCACGCCCAGGTAGGCCACCACGCCGAGGTCCTTCACCGCGCCGCTGTCGCGCAGCAGCGGGTCCGTGCGCGCGTCCGACACCTCCAGCGCCTGCCCCGAGGTCACCACGTGCTGGCACAAGGAGTGCGACAGCGGCGTCTGCCGCGCGCTGGACAGGGGTTCGCCCAGGCCGCATTGGCTCTTGAAGAACTGGCGCTCGGCGTCCACCAGGCAGATCAGGCTCACCGGCACCTGCAGCGACTGCGCGGCCAGCCTCGTGAAACGGTCGAAGCTGTGCTCAGGCGCGGAGTCCATCAGCCCCGTGCGGCGCAGCGCTTGCAGCCGCTGCGGATCGTCCAGCGCCGAGCCGGGCGCCTGGCCCGCCGGCCGCGCCGCCGCGGGCTGGGTGCTGATCCACTGCCACAGCGCGTCGTTGAGCTCGGCCAGGTGGTCGGCCTGCGCCTGCAGCGCCTCGTTGGCCGCGTACAGCGAGGACTGCGTCTGCTGCAGCCGCGCCATGGCTTGCGATTCGGCGCTGCGTGCGCGGGCCAGCCGGTCCACGTTGGCGCGCAACTGGCGCAGCTTGCGCTGCAGCGCCCGCCCGGCCAGCGCCATGAGCGTGAGGGACAGCAGGCTGCCCAGCAGCGTCACGGCGGTGTTGAGATCGGTGCTGCGCTGCGCCGCGCGCTCGTACAGGGCGAGCTGGCGCAGCTCCTCGGCGTCGAGCTCGGCCAGCAGCAGGTCGATGTCGTCGGCCTGCGTGTGCCGCGGGCCGCCGGCAATGCGCCGACGCGCCGCCTCCAGCCCGTCGCGCTCGGCCGTGTCCAGCGCGTCCGAGACGTAGCGCAGGTAGCCGTTGAGCAGCGGGCCGAGCTGCCGCAGCCGCTGCTGCTGCGCCTCGTTGCCGGCCGTCAGGCGCTGCAGCCGCTGCAACTGCTCAGGCAGCCGTTCGCGCGCGGTGCGGTAGGGGTCCAGCCAGTCGTCCTGGCCGCTGATGGCGTAGCCGCGCACGGCGCGGGAGAGGTCCTTCAGGTCGGAGCTGAACGCGGCCAGCTCCAGGCGCACGTCCAGCGTGTGGCGGCGCAGCTCGGAGGCGTCGGCCGCGCGCCGCTGCGTCCACAGCGCCACCGCCGCCACGGCCAGCAGCAGCAGCAGCGCCGCCAGCACGGCGCGCGGCAGGGGCAGCCGCAGCGAGCGCGGCAGCCGCGTGGCGGGGGCAGGGGCGTCCGGCGGCCCGTTGCCCGGCGGCGTGCCGTCCGGCCGCGGGAGGGTGCCGCGAGGGGCGCCGGGTTGCGAGGCGCTCATGAGGGGCGCTTCCCGGCACGGCCGATGGGGAGAAATCTGAAAACTTCAGCCGCCCTCAGGCGTTGTGGCCTGGAGGCCGGAGACCGCACTCCCGGCATTCACGTGGCCCGTGCCCTGGGCGGCAGGTCTTGCGGCTCGGCGGCCGGCTCGTCGGCGGCGTTGGCCGCGGGCGGACGGTGCTGCCCGGCGGCGTCCAGCCCCTCGCGCGACAGGCGCTCGGTGGCGTCGCGCAGCACCAGCACCGCGCCCATGCGCAGGCCGAACTCGCCTTCCACCGGCGAGGCCGACTCGTCCACCACCACCATGGTGCGCGCGCTGTTGCGCCGCAGCAGCCGCCGGCCGTGGGTCACGCCCACGCTGCGGTTCTCGGCCAGGGCCTTCAGCACCGCGGGCGGATCGTCGTCGCCGCTGGCGTAGCGCACCACGTCCTCCAGGCGGCGGCCCACGGCCTCCTCGGCGCTCCAGCCGGTGAGGGCCTCGGCCGCGGGGTTGATGAAGCGCAGCGTCGTGTCGGGGTTGACCACCAGCACGCCGTCCTGCACGCCGCGCAGCGTGGCGGCGAACCAGCGCTCCGATTCGCGCAACTGCCGCTCCAGCGTCGCGCGCGACAGCGCCATCTCGATGGCCGCGCGCAGCGCACGGCCCTCGAAAGGCTTGGTGAGAAAGCCGCAGGGAGAGGTGCGCGCGGCTTGGGCGACGGTCTCGTCGTCGCTGTGGGAGGTGAGAAACACCACGGGCAGCCCGCTCACGCGCCCAAGGCGGGCGGCGGTCTCTATGCCGTCGATGGGACCCTGGATGCGGATGTCCATCAGCACCAGGTCCGGCCGCTCCTGCGCCGCCAGCGCCAGCGCCTGGGGGCCGCTCTCCGCAGGGCCGAGCACGCGGTAGCCCATGTCCTCCAGTTGCAGTTGAAGGTCCAGGGCAATCACCGCCTCGTCTTCAACAATCAGGATTGAACACGGCGTTTCCATGACTTCTTCCCCCCACTTCGTTTGATGCTTTTCGCGCACTCAGCATTTTCCATGATATGGAAACCACTGCTAATGGGGGTTGTGCTGATGCAGCCGCTGTAGTGGGCGCAACAGGCCCGGGGCGTTGGCCAGGCGCTCCCGGGCGGCTCCCGGTGTGCGCTGCGAGCAGGCCCCGGGAAGCTCGCGTCAGGTGCTTACTTGCCCAGCGAAGCGCGCAAGTCGCGCGACATCTTCAGGTGCTGCTCCAGCGCGGGCACGGTCTTGGCGGCGAAAGCCTTGACGTCCGGGTCCTTGGCGCCGGAGGCGGCCTTCTGGAACATCTTGAGTGTGTCCTCGTGCGCCTTGACGCCCATGGTGTCGGCGTACTGGCGGTCGAACTTCGCGCCGTCCAGGGCGCCCATCGCCTTGGCCTTGCTCTTTTGCACCACCGAGGGCTCGGTGGGGAGCTTGACGTTCTTGCTGGAGGCCAGCGCGGCGAGCTCGTCGTTGGTCTTGGTGTGGTCCTGCTCCATCTGCGCGGCGAAGGACTTCACCTTCTCGTTGCCGCTCTTGCTCTGCGCGAGCTTGGCGGCCTCGACCTCGGCGTGCCCGTTCTGGGCCGCCTGCTCCATGAAGTTGCGGTCGCTGCGCACCATGCCGTTGGCCGCGCCTGCAAGGCCGGTGAAGAGGGCCATGGAACAGCCGAGCACGACGCTGGACATCAAACGCTTCATGTGAGGGCTCCTGTTGTGGAAGAGGTCCGCCGCGGGGTGGGCGGCATGCACCGTGCGGGCAAGCGTCACGCCCGCGCAGGCCGGGCGTGCTCAGGGCTTTCCCCGCTGCTGGGCACCGCGCTTGCCGGGCCGACAATGGCCCGGCGCCGTGCGGCTGGGCGCCGTGAGACCTGGAAATCAGACGCAAAAAACCTCGGGAGAATCCATGCAGAAACCGGCGAAGTTCCTGGTGCTGATCGACTCCGGCGGCGCCATGGTGGCGCGGCTCTTCGACGAGCAGCGCGTGCAGGTGGCGGAGTTCGACGCCACCAGCGAGGAGGTGGCGGTGATGACCAGCGGCCTGGTGCCCGGCCAGGGTGCCCACGGCGCCGACTGGGACAAGCCGCTTCTGGGCCACAACCCTCAGGAGCGCCGCGAGGCGCAGGTTTACACGTTGGACGTGTAGCGGCCGCAGGAGAAAGTGCCTGCGGGGTGGGCCGCGGCGTGGCGCAGCCCTGCGCCCCCCGGCGGCGTTTTCAGTACGCCGGGCGGCCGTTGGGCGAATAGACGGGCGCGCCGGGCTGGGTGGGCTGCGGCGCCAGCGCCGGAGCGGGCGTGTAGTAGCCGGCGCCGCCGGGGTTGCGCACCACGCGGGTCTTGCCGCCGGTGGTGACCAGCACCACGCGCTCGCCGGGCACGAAGTTCTCGTTGCCCTTGGCCTGGACGATGGCGCGGCGCTCGCCGCTGGGCAGTTGCACCAGCACCTCCACGGCGTTCTCGCGCGTGGAGGCGCGCTCGATGGCGTTGCCCGCCAGCGCGCCGGCCACGGCACCCACGAGGCCGATGGCCACCGACTCGCGGCCGCTGCTGCGCGTGGAGCCGGCGATGCCGCCCAGCACGCCGCCGGTGGCGGCCCCCGCGCCGCTTTGGCTGCCCTCGACCACCACGTCGCGCACGTTGAGCACGGTGGCGTCCTGGATCTGCGACAGGCGCTGCGCGTCGCCGCGCTGTATGACGTCGGGGCTGGTGGTGCTGCAGGCGGCCAGCGCGGCGGCCAGCGCCAGGGCGGCCAGAGTCTTGATGCGGTTCATGTGATGTGTTCCCTTGCAGGTGGCAGCGCAACGCTTGCCGGCAGCGTCGCGTTGACGGCTGGGGTACCGGCCTTGGCGCGGCGTAGGCCGGACGCTGAAAACGGGGCGCAGCCCAAACGGACGGGGCGAAGGTTAGCGCGGGTGCGTTGCTGCAACGTAAAGCCGCAGCGCCGTGCGCCAGGAGATCGCGCCGCGTCGAGCGTGAAGCTCAGCCGTGCAGCCGGCTCGAACGCGGCACGCTGGCGAGCAGAAACTCCATCTGGTCGGCCAGGATGCGGCGCCCGCGCAGGATCATGTCCTCGTGCAGGCTGGGCACGTAGGGCAAGTACAGCAGGCTCATGCGGGCCTCCTCCGGCAGCCGGTTGCCCTTGCGGCCGTTGCACGAGCGGCAGGCGGTGACGCAGTTGAGCCAGGTGTCGGCGCCGCCGCGCGAGGTGGGCACCACGTGCTCGCGCGTGAGCTCGTCGGCGGGGAGGTGGTGGCCGCAGTAGGCGCAGAAGTAGCGGTCGCGCGCAAAGAGCTTGGAGTTGCTCAGCGCCGGCGTCTGCCGCCAGGCGCGGCTGGGAATGGCGCCGCGCACGGCGATGATGGAATGCACCTCGATGCGCGAGATGCGGCCGGTGGCGCGCTGCACGCCCCCGCGCAGCACCGCGCAGGGGTCGCCCAAAGTCCACGCGACGCCGTCGGTGGCGTAGATCACGGCCGCCTCGCGGGCGGTGATCCAAGCTTGCGGTCGTCCGGACACGTCGAGTTGCAGCACGTCCACGTCAGTTCTCCCTCGTCAAGCGTAATCCATTGCGCATGGACGCATCAACAGGGGGTGCAAAGGCCTTGACACTGCTATCGTGAGCCGCCTTCGGACTTTCGGCTTCAAGAGCCTGATTCATGAGCATCCGTACCGCCAACGTCGACGGCGTCGCCACGCTGGAGATCGCCCGCCCCGAGAAGAAGAATGCGCTGACCGCGCAGATGTACGCCGACATGGCCGCGGCGCTGCGCGCCGCGCAGGCCGACGCGGCCGTGCGCGCGGTGCTGGTGGCGGGGCAGCCCGGCATCTTCACCTCCGGCAACGACCTGGAGGACTTCATGAAGTACCCGCCCGGCGCCGAGGACGCGCCGGTATTTGCCTTCATGGAAGCGGTGCTGGCGCTGGAAAAGCCGCTGGTGGCCGCCGTCACGGGCGCGGCCATAGGCATAGGCTGCACGCTGCTGCTGCACTGTGACCTGGTGGTGGTGTCAGACGAGGCGCGGCTGGCGCTGCCCTTCGTCAACCTGGGGCTGGTGCCGGAGTTTGGCTCCAGCCTGCTGCTGGCACAGCGCCTGGGCCATGCCCGCGCGGCCGAGAAGCTGCTGCTGGGCGATGCCTTCACGGGCGCCGAGGCCGTGGAGCTGGGCCTGGCCAATGCTGTGATGCCGCCTTCGGAAGTGCTGCCGCATGCGCGGCGGCTGGCCGCGCGCTTTACGCAGCTGCCGCCGGCTGCGGTGCGCGCGACCAAGGCCTTGATGCGCGCGCCGCTGCTGCCGGCGCTGCGCCAGGCGCTGCAGGAGGAGCGCGAGGTGTTCGTCCAGCGCCTGCGCAGCCCCGAAGCCATGGAGGCCTTCCAGGCCTTTTTCGAGAAGCGCCGGCCGGACTTTTCGAAGTTCTAAAAGCGCTTGAGGCTGCCGGTGCTCAAACGGGCGGCAGCGGCCGCGGGCGGCCCTGCTCGTCCACGGCCACGTAGGTCAGCACCGCCTCGGTGACCTTGAGCACCCGCTTGGCGTCATGCAGCGGCTGGGAATACACGGCCACGTCCACCGTCATGGAGCTGCGGCCCAAGTGGATGATCTCGGCATAAAAGCTCAGCAGGTCGCCCACGCGCACGGGCTGCTTGAACACGAACTCCTTGACGGCGATGGTGGCGATGCGTCCCTGGGCGCGCCGCGCGGGCAGCACCGCCCCGGCCAGATCGACCTGCGCCATCACCCAGCCGCCGAAGACGTCGCCGCTGGCGTTGACGTCGGACGGCATGGGGATGACGCGCAGGACCAGCTCCTTGTCGGTGGGCAGGGTGGCAGGGGATTCGGACATGGGCATGATGGCAAGGGTTGTCACTGATCCCTACATCATGCGCGCCCTGGCCCGCTCTAGCGCCGTCGACTCCTCTTCCGACCCCGCCGCCCGCCGCTCCGACTGGAGCACCCTGCGCAAGCTGCTGCCCTACCTGTGGCACTACCGCTGGCGCGTGGGCGCGGCGCTGGCCTTCATGGTCGGGGCCAAGGTGGCCAACGTGGGCGTGCCGCTGCTGCTCAAGCAGCTGGTGGACGCGCTCTCCATCCAGCCCGGCAGCGCCGCATCCATGCTGGTGGTCCCGGTTGGACTGCTGGTGGCCTACGCGGCGCTGCGCCTGTCCACCAGCGTGTTCACCGAGCTGCGCGAGCTCATCTTCGCCCGCGCCACCGAGGGCACGGCGCGGCGCATCTCGCTGCAGGTGTTCCGCCACCTGCATGCCTTGAGCCTGCGCTTTCACCTGGAGCGCCAGACCGGCGGCATGACGCGCGACATCGAGCGCGGCACGCGCGCCGTGCACTCGCTCATCTCCTACTCGCTCTACAGCATCCTGCCCACCATCATCGAAGTCGGCCTGGTGCTCACGCTGCTGGCGGTGAAGTTCGACACCGGCTTCGCCTGGATCACGCTGGCCGCGCTCGTGTGCTACGTCGCCTTCACCATCTCCGTGACCGAGTGGCGCACCCAGTACCGCCGCGAGATGAACCAGCTCGACTCGCAGGCCCACACCAAGGCCATCGACTCGCTGCTCAACTTCGAGACGGTCAAGTACTTCAACAACGAGGAGTTCGAGGCCAGCCGCTACGACCGCAGCCTCGAAGCACTGCGCAAGGCGGCCCTCAAGAGCCAGCGCACGCTGTCGCTACTCAACAGCGGGCAGCAGCTCGTCATCGCCGTGGCGCTGGTGGCCATGCTCTGGCGCGCCACGCAGGGCGTGGTGGACGGGCGCATGACGTTGGGCGACCTGGTGATGATCAACGCCTTCATGATCCAGCTCTACATCCCGCTGAACTTCCTGGGCGTGCTCTACCGCGAGATCAAGCAGTCGCTCACCGACCTGGACCGGATGTTCCACCTGCTGGAGACGCACCGCGAAGTGGCCGACGCGCCGGCCGCCCAAGCGCTGCGCGTGAGCGAAGGTTGCGTGCGCTTCGAGGACGTGAGCTTTGCCTACGAGGCGGCGCGGCCCATCCTCAAGGGCCTGAGCTTCGAGATCCCGGCGGGCAAGACGGTGGCGGTGGTTGGGCCGTCCGGGGCGGGCAAGTCCACGCTGGCGCGGCTGCTCTACCGCTTCTACGACGTCAGTGGCGGGCGCATCGCCATAGACGGGCAGGACATCCGCGAGGTCACGCAGGCGAGCCTGCGCCAATCGATAGGCATCGTTCCGCAGGACACGGTGCTCTTCAACGACACCGTGGAATACAACATCGCCTACGGCCGCCCCGGCGCCAGCCGCCAGGAGGTGGAAGCCGCGGCCCGCGCCGCGCGCATCCACGACTTCATCGCCTCCACGCCCAAGGGCTACGACACCATGGTGGGCGAGCGGGGCCTCAAACTCTCGGGCGGCGAGAAGCAGCGCGTGGCCATCGCCCGCACGCTGCTCAAGAACCCGCCCATCCTCATCTTCGACGAGGCGACCTCCGCCCTGGACTCGGCCAACGAGCGCGCCATTCAGGCCGAGCTCAAGAGCGCCGCGCAGGGCAAGACGGCGCTGGTGATCGCGCACCGGCTCTCCACGGTGGTGGATGCGCACCGCATCCTGGTCATGGAGCAGGGGCGCATCGTCGAGCAGGGCACGCATGCCGAGCTGCTGGCGCTGCAGGGGCGCTACGCGCGCATGTGGTTGTTGCAGCAAAGCGGCGGGGAAGCCGCAATCGACGCGCCGGCGGGCCGAGTGGCCTGAAGCCGTGCCTAGAATGCTTTCACTCCCATTACTACTTCTTGATCAAGGAGCCCGCATGAAGAAGATCCTGCTCGTCGCCACCATCCTGGCGGCAGCCGGTGCAGCGCAAGCCCAGTCCGACACCCTCAAAAAGGCCAAGGACACGGGCACCATCACCTTGGGCGTGCGCGAGTCGTCCGGCGTGCTGTCCTACACCCTGGGTGGCTCCAAGTACGTGGGCTACCACGTGGCCATCTGCGAAAAGGCCGTCGAAAGCGTCGAGAAGGCCATCGGCAAGCGCCTGGAGATCAAGTACCAGCCCGTGACCTCGCAAAACCGCATCCCGCTGGTGCAAAACGGCACCGTGGACCTGGAGTGCGGTTCCACCACCAACAACCTCGCGCGCCAGAAGGACGTGGCCTTCGCCAACACCACCTTCGTCGAGACCGTGCGCCTGGCCGTCAAGGCCAACTCCGGCATCAACTCGGTGGCCGACCTCAAGGGCAAGACCGTGGCCACCACCACCGGCACGACCTCCGTGCAAACCCTTAGGCGCCACAAGCGTGCCGAGGGCATGGAGTTCAAGGAAGTCTTCGGCAAGGACCACGCCGACAGCTTCCTGCTCGTGGACACCGGCCGCGCCGACGCCTTCGTCATGGACTCCAGCCTGCTCGCCGGCCTGATCGCCCGCAGCAAGAACCCCGCGGACTTCAAGATCGTGGGCGAGCCGCTGTCGGTGGAGCCCATCGCCATCATGATGCGCAAGGACGACGAGGGCCTGCGCAAGATCGTCAACCAGACGATCGCCGACATGGCCAAGTCCGGCGAGATCAACAAGCTCTACGACAAGTGGTTCATGCAGCCCACGCCGCCCACCGGCGCCGTGGTCAAGCTGCCCATGAGCGACCTGCTCAAGGAGGCGCTGAAGAAGCCCAACGACCAGCCGGCCGAGGAATACGCCAAGAAGCTGTAATTCCATGGCCGCCGGCCACGGCTTGACCGTGACGCCCGGACCCTGAGCCGCGGCGCGGGTGACGCACAGCAGCGTTGCCCGCGCCTTTTTCATGCGCGCCGCGCAGGCGCCGAAGAAGGAGAAGAACGCATGGCATGGGATTGGCAGGTGTTCTGCCGCGACACCATAGAGGGCGAGGCCGTGCCGAGCTGCTTCGGCAGCGACGGCAACATCACCTACCTCGACTGGATGCTCTCGGCCTGGGGCTGGACGCTCTCGGTGGCGCTGCTGGCGCTGGTGGTGGCGCTGGTGGTGGGCTCGCTCGTCGGCATCCTGCGCACCACGCCCAGCCGCGCGCTGGTGCTGCTGGGCAACGCGTGGACGGAGCTGTTTCGCAACATTCCGCTGCTGGTGCAGATCTTCCTCTGGTACCACGTGGTGCCGGCGCTGCTGCCGCCGCTGCGCGCCTTCCCGAGCTTCGTCCTGGTGGTGTTCGCGCTGGGCTTCTTCACCTCGGCGCGCGTGTCCGAGCAGGTGAGGGCGGGCATACAGGCGCTGCCGCGCGGGCAGCGCTACGCGGGGCTGGCGCTGGGCCTGACGCTGGCGCAGACCTACCGCTACGTGCTGCTGCCCATGGCGTTTCGCATCGTCATCCCGCCGCTGACCAGCGAGAGCATGAACATCATCAAGAACTCGGCCGTGGCCTTTGCGGTCTCGATCGCCGAGCTGACCATGTTCGCCATGCAGGCGCAGGAGGAGACCTCGCGCGGCGTGGAGATCTACCTGGCGGTGACGGCGCTCTACTTCGTCTCGGCGCTGCTGGTCAACCGCATCGCCATCTTCATCGAGCGCCGGCTGCACATCCCGGGCACGCAGGCGGGAGCGCGCTGACATGCTCAACCTCGACTTCTCCTTCCTGAGCTGGGACGTCATCACCGGCTTCGTCGCCAAGGGCTTCCTGTTCTCGCTGCAGCTCACGGTGGTGGCCATGGTCGGCGGCATCCTGCTGGGCACGCTGCTGGCGATGATGCGGCTCTCCAGCCACAAGTGGCTGCAGATCCCGGCGCAGCTCTACGTGGACACGCTGCGCTCCATACCGCTGGTGATGGTCATCCTGTGGTTCTTCCTGCTCATCCCGCTGCTCACGGGACGCCCGCTGGGCGCGGAGCTCTCGGCCACCATCACCTTCACGGTGTTCGAGGCCGCGTACTACTCCGAGATCATGCGCGCGGGCATACAGAGCGTGCCCAAGGGCCAGGTCTATGCGGGCTACGCCATGGGCATGAGCTACCGCCAGACCATGCAGCTCGTGGTCCTGCCGCAAGCCTTTCGCAACATGCTGCCGGTGCTGCTCACGCAGACCATCATCCTGTTCCAGGACACCTCGCTGGTCTACGCCATCGGCGCCTACGACCTGCTCAAGGGTTTTGAGGTCGCCGGCAAGAACTTCAACCGGCCCGTCGAGACCTACCTGGTCGCCGCGGTCGTCTACTTCGTGATCTGCTTCAGCCTGTCCATGCTCGTGCGGCGGCTGCAGAAGAAGATCGCCATCATCCGTTGAGGGGGCAACCTCATGATAGACATCAAGAACGTCAGCAAGTGGTACGGCAGCTTCCAGGTGCTCACCGACTGCACCACCAGCATCCAAAAGGGCGAGGTCGTGGTCGTCTGCGGCCCGTCGGGCTCCGGCAAGTCCACGCTCATCAAGACCGTCAACGCGCTGGAGCCCTTCCAGAAGGGTGACATCGTCGTCAACGGCGTGAGCATCGCCGACCCGAAAACTGACTTGCCCAAGCTGCGCAGCCACGTGGGCATGGTGTTCCAGCACTTCGAGCTGTTTCCCCACCTGTCGGTGACGGAGAACCTCACGCTGGCGCAGATCAAGGTGCTGGGCCGCAACAAGGACGACGCCCTCAAGCGCGGTCTGAAGATGCTGGACCGCGTGGGCCTGATGGCG
>NZ_BCTC01000004.1 GCF_001571085.1 Azohydromonas lata NBRC 102462 | reverse complement strand
AGGCCACGTCTCCAAACCCTTGAAACCAAAGCCTCTCAGCAAATAACGCTGCGAAACTCGATTTGGTGGGCGGTGCAGGGTTCGAACCTGCGACCCCTGCCGTGTGAAGGCAGTGCTCTACCGCTGAGCTAACCGCCCGGGATTCGTTTTGTTCCTGTCCCGGAAGACCGCAATTATGGCATGAGTTTTCGCCAGGGCGCAATACCCCCTGCAGATTTATCGAGTTCTGCCAGAACGGCCTCGTGCGCCAGGCATTCGGCCTCGGTCGCGCGCAACACCGGCAGATCGAACTGCGTTAGGTCTATAGCCGGAATTTCCTCCTCGACAACAACGACCTCCTCTTCCTCCTCCATGACCAGCGCGTTCTGCCCGCGCGTCATGCGGATGTAGACCTCTGCCAGCAGTCCCGCGTCCAGCAACGCGCCGTGGAAAGTACGGCTGGTGTTGTCGACTTCCAGACGACGACAGAGCGCATCCAGCGAGTTGGCTTTGCCCGGATAGAGCTCGCGCGCCATGTACAGGCTGTCGGTGATCTGCGCGACATGCTGCCCAAGCGGCGGCCGGCCCAAGCGGCGCAACTCCTCGTTGAGAAAGCCGACGTCGAAGGGCGCGTTGTGGATGATGATTTCCGCCCCGGCCAGGAACTCCATCAACTCGTCGGCCACCGCGGCGAACACCGGCTTGTCGGACAGGAACTCGTCCGTCAGTCCGTGGATGCGCACCGCCTCCTCGTGGTTCTTGCGCTCCGGGTTCAGATAAAAGTGCTTGCTGCGCCCGCTCAGGCGGCGCGCCACCATCTCGACGCAGCCGATTTCGACGATGCGGTCGCCGTTCTCGGGGCTCAGGCCGGTGGTTTCGGTATCGAGGAAGATCTGTCGCATGCCCGCGATGCTAGCCGGCACGCCGGCGGGACGCCGTCCACAACAGCACGCCCGCGGCGATCATGGGCACGCACAGCCACTGGCCCATGCTCATGTTGAGCGCCAGCAGCCCCAGGAAACTGTCGGGCTCGCGGAAGTACTCGGCCACGAAGCGGAAGAAGCCGTAGCCGATCAGGAATGCGCCCGACACCTGTCCCACCGGACGCGGCTTGCGCGCGTACAGCCACAACAGGACGAACAGCAGCACGCCTTCCAGGCCGAACTGGTAGAGCTGCGAGGGGTGGCGAGGAATGTCGGAACCCGACTGGGGGAAGACCATGGCCCAGGGCAGGCTGGGGTCGGCCGCCCTGCCCCAGAGCTCGCCATTGATGAAGTTGCCGATGCGCCCGCAGGCCAGGCCTACGGGGATGCAGGGCGCGATCAGGTCCGTGACTTCCAAAAAGCGCCGCCCGCGCCGCCGCGCGTACAGCGCCATGGCCGCCAGCACACCCAGAAGGCCGCCATGGAAGGACATGCCCCCGCGCCAGACCATGAAGATCTCCAGCGGGTGCATCACGTAGTAGCCGGGCTTGTAGAACAGCGCATAGCCCAGGCGCCCGCCCAGCACCACGCCCACCACGCCGAAAAAGAGCAGGTCCTCCACGTCGCGCCGCGTCCAGCCGGCCTGCTCGAACCACGGCTGCCGCACCCGGCGCGCCGCCAGCAGCAGGAACAGGCCGAAGGCCGCCATGTAGGTCAGCCCATACCAGTGCACCTGCACCGGGCCCAACGACAGGGCAATGGGGTCGAACTGTGGGTGCACGAGCATCGGCGATGTCCTCCTTCAGAGGGGACGGATTGTCGCCGCCGCGGGCCGCCACTCCACTTGCCGTTGGCAGCCGGAAACAGCCACTGGCGGCAGACCCATTGGAAAACGGCCGCCAAGGCCGGCCGCATACTTCTGCGCGCCGGCAAGGCCCGGCCATTGCCCGCGTGTCGGCGACCACTTCAGCGCAGGAGCAGACTCATGAGCGTCAACCGCCGTTCCAGGAACATCACCGAGGGCGTGGCGCGCGCGCCCAACCGCTCGATGTACTACGCCATGGGCTACACCGAGGGCGACTTCGGCAAGCCCATGATCGGCGTGGCCAACGGCCACTCCACCATCACGCCGTGCAACTCCGGCCTGCAGCGGCTGGCCGATGCGGCAGTCGATGGCCTCAAGGCCGCCGGCGCCAACGCGCAGCTCTTCGGCACGCCCACCATCAGCGACGGCATGGCCATGGGCACCGAGGGCATGAAGTACTCGCTGGTGTCGCGCGAGGTCATCAGCGACTGCGTGGAGACCTGCGTGGGCGGCCAGTGGATGGACGGCGTGCTCGTCATCGGCGGCTGCGACAAGAACATGCCCGGCGGGATGATGGGCATGCTGCGCGCCAACGTGCCGGCCATCTACGTCTACGGCGGCACCATCCTGCCCGGCCACTACAAGGGGCAGGACCTCAACATCGTGAGCGTGTTCGAGGCCGTGGGCCAGTTCACCGCCGGCAAGATGTCCGAAGAGGATTTCTGCGAGATAGAAAGGCGTGCCATTCCCGGCACCGGCTCCTGCGGCGGCATGTACACCGCCAACACCATGAGCTCGGCCTTCGAGGCGCTGGGCATGAGCCTGCCCTACTCCTCCACCGAGGCCAACCCGCATGACGCCAAGCTGGAAAGCACCCGCCGTGCCGCCGCCGTGCTGGTGGAGGCGGTCAAGCGTGACCTCAAGCCGCGCGACATCGTCACCCGCGAAAGCATCGAGAACGCCGTGGCCGTGATCATGGCCACCGGCGGCTCCACCAACGCGGTGCTGCACTTCCTGGCCATCGCGCATGCCGCGGGCGTGCAGTGGGACATCGATGACTTCGAGCGCATCCGCCAGCGCGTGCCCGTGCTCTGCGACCTCAAGCCTTCCGGCAAGTACCTGGCCGTGGACCTGCACCGCGCCGGCGGCATCCCCGTGGTGATGAAGGAGCTGCTCAAGGCCGGGCTGCTGCATGGCGACTGCATCACCATCACCGGCAAGACCGTGGCCGAGAACCTGGCCGACGTGCCGGACCTGACCGCCGACAACCCCGTCATCCGCCCCGTCGCCGGCCCCATCTACGCCCAGGGCCACCTGGCCATACTCAAGGGCAACCTGTCGCCGCAAGGCTGCGTGGCCAAGATCACCGGGCTGAAGAACCCCGTCATCACCGGCCCGGCGCGGGTGTTCGACGACGAGCAGTCGGCGCTGGCGTCCATCATGGCCGGCCAGATCAAGGCCGGCGACGTGATGGTGCTGCGCTACCTGGGCCCAAAGGGCGGGCCCGGCATGCCGGAGATGCTCGCGCCCACCGGCGCGCTCATAGGCCAGGGCCTGGGCGAGAGCGTCGGCCTGATCACCGATGGGCGCTTTTCCGGCGGCACCTGGGGCATGGTGGTGGGCCACGTGGCGCCGGAGGCCTTCGAGGGCGGCACCATCGCGCTGGTGCACGAGGGCGACTCCATCACCATAGACGCGCACCGGCTGCTGCTGCAGCTCAACGTGGACGATGCCGAGCTGCAACGCCGCCGCGACGCCTGGCGCCAGCCCGCCCCGCGCTACACCCGCGGCGTGCTGGCCAAGTTCGCGCGCAACGCCAGCAGCGCCTCCACGGGCGCCGTGCTGGACAAGTTCGACTGAAGCTGACGGTGGTCAGGGCCCCGTCAACCGCGACCCGTATCATTGCGTTGCAGGCTTTGTGCCTGTAGCGCACCTCGACATATACAGATCGAATCCCGCAGCCCGAAAGGAAATCATGAAGTCCCTGCTTCCCGTGATCGTTGCCGCCGCGGCGGTTGTTTCCACCCCCGCCTTCGCCAACCTGGAACTGGCCCAGAAGAAGAACTGCCTGGCCTGCCACGCCGTGGACAAGAAGCTGGTCGGTCCCGCCTACCAGGAAGTGGCCAAGAAGTACGCCGGTGACAAGACCGCCGAAGCCAAGCTGACCGAGAAGGTCATGAAGGGCGGCGCGGGCGTTTGGGGTCCGGTGCCCATGCCCGCCAACCCGCAAGTGTCGGCCGACGAGGCCAAGACCCTGGTCAAGTGGGTACTGTCGCTGAAGTAATTCGGCACCGGCCCAAAGCCAAGAAAGCCCTGCGCCGCAGGGCTTTTTTTCGTCCGGTCCCGCCGCGCATCAGGACCACGCATCCATGAAAAACGCCCCGCGGCGCGGGGCGTTTTCAAAGGATCACACACTGCCGGTTGCCTTAGCAACCAGCGGCGGGCGCATCAGCCGGCTCAGTAGGCTTGGCCGAGCTGGTCCAGGATGGCCGGGTTTTCCAGCGTGGAGGTGTCCTGCGTGACGGCCTCGCCCTTGGCCACCGAGCGCAGCAGGCGGCGCATGATCTTGCCGGAGCGGGTCTTGGGCAGGTTGTCGCCGAAGCGGATGTCCTTGGGCTTGGCGATGGGGCCGATTTCCTTGCCCACCCAGTCGCGCAACTGCTTGGCAATGGCCTTGGCTTCATCGCCCGTGGGGCGGGGACGCTTCAGGACCACGAAGGCGCAGATGGCTTCGCCGGTGGTGTCGTCGGGACGGCCCACCACGGCGGCTTCGGCCACCAGCTCGGTGCAGCCCACCAGAGCGGACTCGATCTCCATCGTGCCCATGCGGTGGCCGGAAACGTTGAGCACGTCGTCGATGCGGCCGGTGATGGTGAAGTAGCCCGTCTTGGCGTCGCGGATGGCGCCGTCGCCGGCCAGATACAGCTGGCCCTTGAAGTCCTCGGGGTAGTAGCTCTTCTTGAAGCGCTCGGGGTCGCCCCAGATGGTGCGGATCATGGACGGCCAAGGCTTCTTGACCACCAGGATGCCACCCTGGCCCCAGGGCACTTCCTTGCCCGTCTCATCGACCACCGCGGCCTGGATGCCCGGGAAGGGCAGCGTGCACGAGCCCGGCACCAGCGGGGTGGCGCCCGGCAGCGGCGTGATCATGTGGCCGCCGGTCTCGGTCTGCCAGAAGGTGTCCACGATGGGGCAGCGGCTGCCGCCCACGTGCTGGTGGTACCACTCCCAGGCGGCCGGGTTGATGGGCTCGCCCACCGAGCCCAGGATGCGCAGCGAGCTCAGGTCGTAGCTCTTGGGGTGCACGGCCTCGTTGCTCTCGGCGGCCTTGATCAGCGAGCGGATGGCCGTGGGAGCCGTGTAGAACACGGTGACCTTGTGGTCCTGGATCATCTTCCAGAAGCGGCCGGCGTCCGGGTAGGTGGGCACGCCTTCGAACACGATTTCCGTGCCGCCCAGGGCCAGCGGGCCGTAGGTGATGTAGGTGTGGCCCGTGACCCAGCCGATGTCGGCCGTGCACCAGAAGACGTCATCGTCCTTGAGGTCGAAGGTCCACTTGGTGGTCAGCATCGCGTGCAGCAGGTAGCCGCCGGTGGAATGCTGCACGCCCTTGGGCTTGCCGGTGGAGCCCGACGTGTAGAGCAGGAACAGCGGATGCTCGGCCTCGACCCACTCGGGCTCGCAGGTGGCTTCCTGGCCGGCCAGGGCGTCGTCCATCCAGACGTCGCGGCCTTCGGTCATGTTCACTTGGGCGCCGGTGCGCTTGACCACCAGCACCTTGGTGACGGCCTCGCAGCCGCCCAGGGTCAGGGCCTCGTCCACGATGCCCTTCAGGGGCAGCTGCTTGCCGCCGCGCACCTGGTAGTCGGCGGTGATGACGAGCTTGGCGCCCGTGTCCTCGATGCGGTCACGCAGCGACTGCGCCGAGAAGCCGCCGAACACCACGGAGTGCGTGGCGCCGATGCGCGCACAGGCCTGCATGGCCACCACGCCGTCAATGCCCATGGCGATGTAGATGACGACGCGGTCGCCCTTCTTCACGCCTTGCGCCCTGAGCGCATTGGCCAGGCGGCAGGTGCGCTCCAGCAGCTCGCTGTAGGTCACCTTGGTGACTTCGCCGCCGTCGGCTTCGAAGATGATGGCGGTCTTGTCGCCCTTGCCGGCCTCGACGTTGCGGTCCAGGCAGTTGTAGGAGGCGTTGAGCTTGCCGTCGGCAAACCACTTGAAGAACGGCGCGTTGGAGCTGTCCAGCACTTGCGTGAACGGCTGCTTCCAGCTCACCAGCTCCTTGGCCAGGCGGCCCCAGTAACCTTCGTAATCGGCTTCGGCTTCAGCCACCAGAGCCTGGTAAGCCTCCATGCCCGCGACGTAAGCAGTTTTCTTCACGTCTTCGGCGGGCTGGTACAGCTTGGTTTCGGCTTCGCTCATGGATGTCTCCTGCGTTCCTGTGCGTTAGAGATGTTTGGGCGCCCTGAAAAAGGTCATTTGGGCAGACCGGATCACTGTGTCCAAAGCGGCTGACTAAGGGCTTACTCATTGCTGCGGCGCAGCAAGGGCTAACCCTAGAATGGCCCGTCTTTTCAACCACTTGTCGACCATGGCTCGCCTTCCGGACCCAACGCAGGTGCGCATGCGCCCCCTGCCCAACATGATCTTTGCCAGCCGCTGGCTGCAGCTGCCGCTGTACCTGGGCCTGATCCTGGCGCAGATCGTGTACGTCTTTCACTTCTGGGTGGAGCTGATGCACCTGGTGCAGGCCGGACTCGGCGACACGCAGGCGCTGGAGAGCCTGGTCAAGAGCATCGGCTACAAGGCCGGGCCGGACTGGGAGCCCAAGCTCAACGAGACCGTGATCATGCTGGTGGTCTTGGGGCTCATCGACGTGGTGATGATCTCCAACCTGCTGATCATGGTGATCGTGGGCGGCTACGAGACCTTCATCTCGCGCATGAACCTAGAAGGCCACCCCGACCAGCCCGAGTGGCTCAGCCACGTCAACGCCTCGGTGCTCAAGGTGAAGCTGGCCACGGCCATCATCGGCATCAGCTCCATCCACCTGCTCAAGACCTTCATCAACGCCGAGAACTACACCGAGAAGGTGCTGATGTGGCAGACCATCATCCACGTCGCCTTTCTCCTGTCGGCCATGGCCATCGCCATGACCGACCGGCTGCTGCCGCACAACAACGGCGGCGCCAAGCACTGAACGATGCTCGCGCCCCAGGCAGCAAGCCGCACGCCCCGGCGCGGCGCTTTCCGGGGCCGTCAGCCTCGTCTCAGGCTGCCCGGTAAACTTGGCGGGTTTGCCCCCTAACACCCCCCGGTGCACCCCATGACCACGATCATCCGCCAGAGCGATCTCGTCGACAGCGTCGCCGCCGCGCTGCAGTACATCAGTTACTACCACCCGGCCGACTACATCACGCACCTTGCCCGCGCCTACGAGCGCGAGCAAAGCCCCGCGGCCAAGGACGCCATCGCGCAGATCCTGACCAACTCCAAGATGTCGGCCGAGGGGCGGCGTCCGATCTGTCAGGACACCGGCATCGTCAACGTCTTCCTGAAGATCGGCATGGACGTGAAGCTCGAAGGCTTCAGCGGCTCCATCGAGGACGCCGTCAACGAAGGCGTGCGCCGCGGCTACCTCAACCCGGACAACGTGCTGCGCGCCTCGGTGCTGGACGATCCCATCTTTGCCCGCAAGAACACCAAGGACAACACGCCCGCCGTGGTGCACATGTCCGTGGTGCCGGGCAACACGATCGACGTCACCGTGGCCGCCAAGGGTGGCGGCAGCGAGAACAAGACCAAGTTCGTGATGATGAACCCCAGCGACAACCTGGTGGACTGGGTGCTCAAGACCGTGCCGCTGATGGGCGCGGGCTGGTGCCCGCCGGGCATGCTGGGCATCGGCGTGGGCGGCACGGCCGAGAAGGCCATGCTGCTGGCCAAGGAAGCGCTGATGGAAGACATCGACATGTACGAGCTTCAGCAGCGCGGCCCGCAGAACAAGCTCGAAGAGCTGCGCCTGGAGCTGTACGAGAAGGTCAACGCGCTGGGCATCGGCGCGCAGGGCCTGGGCGGACTGACCACGGTGCTGGACATCAAGATCAAGACCTACCCGACGCACGCCGCGTCCAAGCCGGTGGCCATGATCCCCAACTGCGCCGCCACGCGCCACGCGCACTTCGTCCTCGACGGTTCCGGCCCCGCCTACCTGGAGCCGCCCAGCCTGGACCTGTGGCCTGACGTCGCCTGGGCGCCGGACTACAACAAGAGCAAGCAGGTCAACCTCGACACGCTGACCAAGGAAGAAGTCGCCAGCTGGAAGCCCGGCGACACGCTGCTGCTCAACGGCAAGATGCTCACCGGCCGCGACGCCGCGCACAAGCGCATCCAGGACATGCTGGCCAAGGGCGAACCGCTGCCCGTGGACTTCACCAACCGCGTCATCTACTACGTCGGCCCGGTCGATCCGGTGCGCGACGAGGTGGTGGGCCCGGCCGGTCCGACGACCGCCACGCGCATGGACAAGTTCACCGAGATGATGCTGGCCCAGACGGGCCTGATCTCCATGGTGGGCAAGGCCGAGCGCGGCCCCGCCGCCATCGAGGCCATCCGCAAGCACCAGAGCGCCTACCTCATGGCCGTGGGCGGCGCCGCCTACCTCGTGTCCAAGGCCATCAAGTCGGCCAAGGTGGTGGGCTTCGCCGACCTGGGCATGGAAGCCATCTACGAGTTCGACGTCAAGGACATGCCCGTGACCGTGGCCGTGGACGCCACCGGCACCAGCGTGCACCAGACCGGCCCGGCCGAGTGGCAGGCCAAGATCGGCAAGATCCCCGTGGCCGTGGCCTGACGCGGCACGCCCAGGGCTCCCCTGCCCTGCAATGAAAACGGCGCCCGCGGGCGCCGTTTTTTCTTGCCGCGGCCGTCGGCCGCCGCGCGTCCCCGTCAGAACCGGTAGCTCACCGACAGGCTGAGCTGCGGAATGCCCTTGAGCTTGTTGGCGTCGTCGCGGATGTCGGCCAGCTCGCGGTCTATGTCGGCCTGCGACACCGCCTGCGACAGCAGCGCACCGCGCACCGTGCCGCTCACCCTGGGCTTGCCGAACGCCAGCCCGGCGTCGAAAGCCATCTTCCAGCCCTTGACCGCCTGGCCCTTGTGGCCGTAGCCCAGGCCCAGGTAGGGCATGGCGCGCGGGAACTTGACGTCCACGTCGAAGCCCTCGCCGGGGCCGGCCACGTAGGTCGTGTTGCCTATGGTGATGGTGCTGCCGTTGCCGCTGCCGCGCAGGTCGGCGCGGGCGCGGTTGAGCGTCAGGCCGCCGACGGCGCGCCAGTTGCCGGTGAAGAACCAGTCGGCGAACAGGCCCAGGCGATCCACCTTGAGCTTGGTGTCGTAGTCGAGGTTGTTGTCGCTGCGCGTGCGGTGCAGCCGGCCCAGGGTGCTGAAGTCGGCGCGCAGCGTGAAGCTGTCGGACAGCGGCTGCGCGTAGCCCAGCTGTATGCCGGGCAGGCCGGCACCCATGTAGACGTCGCCGGCAAAGGCGGAACAGGCCGCCAGGAGCGCGGCGGCGGTCAGGGTCTGCTTCATGGAGTGCGCAAGGTGGAAGGTGGCGGGCTCGCCATGCGTGTGGCGTGCGGTGGCCGCAGCCTAAGGGCGGCGCAGCGCCGGCACGCGCCGCTTATTTCTCGGATCGACCCTCCACTTGCGCCCGCCCGCGCCGCGGTGGCGGCGCGCGTGCCAAAGCTCACGCCGCGCGGCGCGCTCCTCAGGACGCCATGCCCGGCGGCTGTGTTTGGGCCATGGCGGCCGGCACCGCCGCCAGCACGGGTGCCTGCAGCGCGGCCGGCTGCGGCACGGCGGGTTGCGACGGCGCGGGCGGCGGCACGGGCTGCGCAGGCTGCTGCAGCAGTTGCGCCGCGGCCTCGGCCCCCGGCGCGGCCTGCACCTGCACCACGCGCTGCGGGAAGGGAATGTCGATGTGCAGCGTCTGCAGCGTGCGCAGCAGCGCGCGGTTGACGTCGCTGCGCGCGCCGCCAAAGCCGTTCTCGGGGTCGCCTATCCAGTAGGAGACGGTGAGCTCCAGCCCGTCGGCGGCAAAGCTCGTGAGCTGCACCGCCGGGCCCGGCTCGGCCAGCACGCGCGGCACGGCGCGCACCACCTCCACCAGGCGCGGGATCAGCGCGTCGATGTCCGTGCCGTAGGGCACCTGCACCAGGCTGCTCAGCACCACGCGCGGGTCGGACAGCGAGAGGTTCTCCACCCGCTGCGTGATCAGCATCTCGTTGGGGACGATGGACTCGCGCCCGTTGAGCGCGCGCACGACCGTGAAGCGCGTGTTGATGTCGGTGATGCGGCCCTCGAAGTTGTCCACCTTCACCACGTCGCCTATGCGCAGCGAGCGCTCGGCCAGGATCACGAAGCCCGAGACGTAGTTGGCGGCCAGCTTCTGCAGGCCAAAGCCGATGCCCACGCCCAGCGCGCCGCCGAACACCGACAACGCCGCCAGCGGAATGCCCGCGGCCGACAGCGACAGCAGCAGGCCCACGAGCAGCAGCAGCGCCCGCGTGGCGTTGGCCGCGATCTTGCGCAGCGACAGGTTGCCGCCGAAGCCCGGCTCCGTGGCGCCGGAGAGCAGCCGCGTCTCTATCGCCGAGGACAGCCACAGCACCAGCACCATCACCACCACCGTGGAGAGGCCGCCCTCCACCAGGCTGCGCAGCGTCACGCTGCTGCCGCCCACCTTCCAGCGGATGTCCTCCATCTCGCCCAGCAGCAGCGGCAGCGCGCCGGTGAGCCACAGCACCAGGCCAATCCACACCACCCATGACAGCGTGCGCTCCGCCACGCCCACCAGCTCCGAGCGCGGAAACGCCACCTGCAGCACCCGCACGCCCACGCGGATGATCAAGAGCGACGCCAGGATGGGCACGGCCAGTTGCAGCAGCGCCGGCCGCACCAGCACGCCGCTGGAGTGCAGCGCCCAGCGCGCCGTGAGCACGGCCGCCAGCGCCAGCGCGGGCAGCAGCACGCCGTCCACCAGGTGGTCGCCAAACCACACGCCCGGCGCGCGGGGCTGTCGCCCGCGCAGCAGCCAAGTGAGCGCCCAAGCCCCGCCCAGGCAGCCGGCCAGCGTGCCCAGCTCCACGAGCACGCCGCGGTGCGTCAGCGCCTCCAGCAGCGCCTGCAGATCGGTTGGATTCATGCCTTCCCCTCTTGTGTCTTGCGGCACCGCCACGGGCGCCGCGGCCGCGCTGCCCAGGGCAGCGCGGCCGGTTCATTGTTCAGTGCTCAGGATGTGCGGCCCGCGCCGCGCGGGCTTCAGTGCTCCAGCCCGGCCAGCACGCGCAGGTGCGCGGCCACGCTGCGCGCGAGCGCACCCAGGTCGTAGCCGCCTTCCAGGCAGGAGACCATGCGGCCCTGGGCGTGGCGGTCGGCCACGTCCTTGATGCGCCGGGTGATCCAGGCGTAGTCGGCCTCCACCAGGCCAAGCTGGCCCAGGTCGTCGTCGCGGTGGGCGTCGAAGCCGGCGGAGAAGAAGACCATCTCCGGCCGGAAGGCCTCCAGCCGCTCCATCCACATCGCGTCTATGAGCTGGCGCACCTCGGGGCCGCGCGTGTAGGGCGGCACGGGCACGTTGACCATGTTGGTGCCCAGGGGCACGGCGCCGCTGCCGGGGTACAGCGGGTGCTGGAAGAAGCTGAGCATCAGCACGCGCTCGTCGCCGGCCACGATGTCCTCGGTGCCGTTGCCGTGGTGCACGTCGAAGTCGACGATGGCCACGCGCTGCAGGCCGCGCACGTCCAGCGCGTGGCGCGCGGCCACGGCCACGTTGTTGAAGAAGCAAAAGCCCATGGCCTGGTCGCGCGTGGCGTGGTGGCCGGGCGGGCGCACGGCGCAAAAGGCGCTGCCGGCGCTGCCGTCGATGACGGCGTCGGTGGCCGCCACGGCGGCGCCCGCGGCGCGCAGCGCGGCGTCCCAGGTGGCGGGGCCGGCGTAGGTGTCGGGGTCCAGGGCGTGGCGCTCGCCCTCGTCGCGCAGGCGCTGCAGCAGGTCCTGCATCTCCAGCACGTAGTGGGCGCTGTGCGCCAGTTCCAGGTCCTCGATGCGCGCGAGGGGGGCCTCGCGCCAGTCCAGGGCGATGTCCAGGCCCGTGGCACGCAGGTGGTCCGCGATGGCGTCCAGCCGTTGCGGACACTCCGGATGCCCCGCGCCCATGTCGTGCGCGCGGCACGCGGGATGGCTGTAGTAGGCGGTCGTCATGGCAGGGTGGATTGTGATTTAAGGTGCCCGCATGGATTCGCGACTCACGGAACAGTTGCAAACGCTGGTGGAGCAGATAGGCAGCGTGGTGGTGGGCAAGCGCGCGCAGGTCGAGGACTGCGTGGCCTGCCTGCTCGCGGGCGGGCACCTGCTCATAGAGGATCTCCCGGGCGTGGGCAAGACCACGCTGGCGCACGCGCTGGCGGTCTCTTTGGGCTTGCGCTTCACGCGCGTGCAGTTCACGGCCGATCTGCTGCCCAGCGACCTGCTGGGCGTGGGGGTGTACGAACGCAGCCGCGAGCAATTCGTCTTCCATCCCGGCCCGGTGTTTACCCAGGTGCTGCTGGCCGACGAGATCAACCGCGCCGGCCCGCGCACGCAAAGCGCGCTGCTGGAGGCGATGGAGGAGCAGCAGGTGAGCATCGAGGGGCTCACGCGCGAGCTGCCCTCGCCCTTCTTCGTGATCGCCACGCAGAACCCCGGCGACCAGTTGGGCACTTTCGCGCTGCCGGAAAGCCAGCTCGACCGCTTCCTGATGTGCCTGACGCTGGGCTACCCCGACCGCGCCAGCGAGCGCGCGCTGCTGGCAGGCGAGGACCGCCGCGCCTCCATCGCCCGGCTGGCGCCGGTGATGGCGCCCGCGGCGCTGCTGGCCGCGCAGCAGGCCGTGCTGCGCGTGCACGCGTCGGACGCGCTGCTGGACTATTTGCAGGCCCTCATCGCCGCCACGCGCGACGGTCGCTGGTTCGCTCAAGGGCTGAGCCCGCGCGCGGGCATCGCCTGGCTGCGCGCCGCCCGCGCCCGTGCCCTGCTGCACGGCCGCGACTACGTGGCCCCCGACGATTTGCAAGGCGTGGCCGAGCAGGTGCTGGCGCACCGGCTGCAGGTGGCGGCCGACAGCGGCCGTGGCCGCGCCGCGCAGGTGCGCGCCCTGGTGGAGGCGGTGCCCCTGCCCTGAAAGCCGCCGCCCTATGCCGCGCATGCCGCCCAACTTGGCCCTGAGCCTGCTGCCGCGCGCCCTCGTGCGCCGCTGGCTGCGGCGGCGCCACCCGCGCAGCGCGCGCTGGGTCGTGGAGCAGCGCTGCCTCTACATCCTGCCCACGGGCGCGGGCTGGCTGTTCGCCGCCACGGTGGCGCTCATGTTGCTGGCGGCCATCAACCTGCAGCTCTCGCTGGGTTACCTGATGTGCTTCACCTTGGCCGGCACCGGCTTCGCCGCGCTGCTGATGACGCACCGCACGCTGCGCGGGCTGCAATTCCAACTGCGCGAGCCGGCACCCGGCTTTGCCGGGCAGCCGCTGGCGCTGAAGGTGGAGTGCGTGAACCCCGGCGCGGCGCGCCACGGCATCGCGCTGGTGTGGGAGACAGGCAAGCGCTCGCGCCCGGCCTGGGTGGACGTGCCGGCGCAAGGCCACGCCGTGGTCGAGCTGCACTGGACGCCCCCGACGCGCGGCCGCCACGAATTGCCGACGCTGCGCGTGCAGACGCGCTACCCCTTGGGCCTCTTCTGCGCCTGGACGCTGTGGCGCCCGGCCGCCCAAGCGCTGGCCTGGCCCGCGCCGGAAACCCACGCGCCGCCGCTGCCGCGCCCGCAAGCCCAGCCACAAGCCACCACCGCGCGCGCGCTGCGCGAGGACGGCGATTTCTCCGGCGTGCGCGCCTACCGCCGCGGCGACGCGCCGCACGAGCTGCTGTGGAAGAAGAGCGCCCACCACGGCGAGCTGGTCACGCGCGAGCGCCAGGCCGGCAGCCCCGCGCCGCTGGCGCTGCGCTGGCAGGACGCGGGAAACAACGCGGGCAGTGGTGCGGGCGACACCGAGGCACGCCTGTCGCGCCTGGCCGCCTGGGTGCAGGCCGCCTCGCGGGCCGACGTGCCCTGCGCGCTGGAGCTGCCCGGCGTGCGCATCGCCGCCGCCACCGGTGCGCAGCACCGGCAGCGGCTGCTGCAGGCGCTGGCGCTGTGGAGTGCGCCGCAGGGCACGGCGGCGTCGGACTGACAAGCGGGCCGTGGCGTTTCCTTCCCTCTTCGCGAACCTGCG
This sequence comes from Azohydromonas lata NBRC 102462, assembly GCF_001571085.1. GTDB lineage: Bacteria > Pseudomonadota > Gammaproteobacteria > Burkholderiales > Burkholderiaceae_C > Azohydromonas > Azohydromonas lata. Next base: position 122,765 of record NZ_BCTC01000004.1, on the reverse strand, counting down.
CACCGCGCTGCACGGCCACCGCGCGGGCGTGACGCTGCCGCGCTCCACGCGCGACCTGCTCTTCCTGCTGGCCGTCATCGCCTGGACGCTGCTGCCCCATGCCCCGCACCTGCCCGCCTGGTGCGGCGCGCTGGTGGCCGCCACGCTGCTGTGGCGGGCACGGCTGGCCATGAAACGCCAGCCGCTGCCGCCGCGCTGGCTGCGCTGGTCGCTGCTGGCGCTGGCCCTGGCCGGCACGGCCTGGAGCCACGGCACGCTGCTTGGGCGCGACGCGGGCGTGACGCTGCTGGCGGTGCTCATGGCGCTCAAGACGCTGGAGCTGCACGCGCGGCGCGACGCGCTGGTGGTGTTCTTCCTGGGGTTGTTCCTGGTGCTCACGCACTTCCTCTACGGCCAGACGCCGCAACTGGCGCTGGCCATGGCGCTGTCGGCCTGGGGGCTGATGACGGTGCTGGTGCTGGCGCACCGCCCGCTGGGCTACCCCCGCCTGCGCGAGGCCGCGGGCGTGGTGGCCGGCGCGGCGCTGCGCGGGGCGCCGCTGGCGCTGCTGCTGTTCCTCTTCTTCCCCCGCCTGGGCCCGCTGTTCGGCCCGCCGACGGACCTGCCCTCGGCGCACACGGGCCTCTCCGGTCAGCTCAGCCTGGGGGGCATGCACGCGCTGGCCAACGACGACCGCGTGGCCTTTCGCGTGCGCTTCAACGGCCCCGTGCCGCCGCTGCAGGCGCTGTACTGGCGCGGACCGGTGCTCTCCGAGTTCGACGGCAACACCTGGACGCCGCGCCTGCAGCCCGGCCCGCCGCCGCCCATGCAGCTCGACGGCGCCGGCCTGCCCTACGAGATGCAGTTGCAGCCCTCGGCACTGCCGCTGCTGCCGCTGCTGGAGCTCTCGCCGCTGCTGGACAGCCCGCTGCCGGCCGCTCGGCTCAACGCCCAAGGCCAATGGACGCTGCTGCGCCCGCCGGTGCAGCCGCTGGCGCTGCGGGCGCGGGCCTGGCCCGGCTTCGAGCTTGGGCCCACCGAGGCCGCGCCCGCATTGCGCGCCGACACCGCGCTACCCCCCGGCCACAACCCGCGCACGCTGCAGTGGGCGGCCGATCTGCGCCGCCGCCTGCCCCAGGCCGGCGCGCCGGCGCTGGTGACCACCGTGCTGTCCCACATCCGCAACGGCGGCTACAGCTACACCATGGCGCCACAGGACACTGCCGCGTTGGGCCAGGACGCCGTGGACGCCTTCTGGCTGGACCGCCGCGAGGGCTTTTGCGAGCACTTCGCCGCCGCCTTCGTGGTGGTGATGCGCGCGCTGGACCTGCCCGCGCGCGTGGTCACCGGCTACCAGGGCGCCGACCCACTGCCGCAGGACGGCTGGTGGACGGTGCGCAACCGCCATGCGCACGCTTGGGCCGAGGTCTGGATGGCAGGACGCGGCTGGCAGCGCGTGGACCCCACCGCCGCCGTGGCCCCGGAGCGCGTGCAGCGCGGCGAGCTGCTGGCTGAAGGCGACGGCCTGCTCGCCCAAGCCCTGCAGCACTGGAGCCCCGCGCTGCTGCAGCAGTGGCGCCAGGCCTGGGGCGGGTTCAATCGCACCTGGAACCGCGCCCTGCTGCAGTATTCCGGCACCCGGCAGATGGAGCTGCTGCGCCGCCTGGGCCTGCACGCGCCGGACACCGGGACGCTGCTGCGGCTGTTGGGCGGCGTGCTGGCCCTGGGCGGCCTCGCCGGCGCCTGGGCCGCCACGCGCTCCTTGCGCCGCCCGCGCGACCCCTGGCGGCAGTTGCAACCGCGGCTGGCACGCGGCCTGGGGCGGCTGGGCGTCACGTGCGCACCCCACGACACGCCGCGCGCGCTGGCCACGCGCGTGCAGCAGCACTTGGGCGCCGCCGGCGCGCCGGTGCAGGAGGCGCTGCTGGCGCTGGAGGCGCTGCGCTACGGCCGCGGGCCGGGTGCGGGCGCACGCGAGCTGCGGCGCTGGCGGCGCGGTTTCGAGCGCGCGGTGGCCGGCACGCCGGCCGCGCGCGGGACTTCCCGCACGGACACGCCCACCACGTTGGCCGCGGGCACGCCGCCAGCCGGGGACGCGGCGGCGCGCTCGCGATAATCCCGAGATGCCCTGCCGACTGCCCCTGCGCGCCGCCCTCGCCGCGGCCGCCCTGTCCTTCGCCCTCCTTCCCGTCCACGCCACCGCACCGCACCACGCTTCAAAGGCCAAGGCGACGGCCAAGAAGACGTCCACCGCCGCGCGCACCGCGCGCAGCGACAGCGACCCGGACGTCGTCACCTACGGCCGCCGCGAGGACGTGATGCGCTTCGGCGCCGACATGGCCGAGCGCTTCGAACTGGACCCCGAGTGGGTACAGCGCCAGTTGCAGCAGGCGCGCTACCTGCCCAACGTGGCGAAATTGATCATGCCGCCGCCCGTGTCCACGGCGAAGAACTGGGCCGCCTACCGCGCCCGCTTCGTGGAGCCGCAGCGCGTTGCCGCCGGGCGCCGCTTCTGGGAGGAGAACGAGCGCTGGCTCGCCCTGGCCGAGGAGCGCTGGGGCGTGCCCGCGGCGCTGGTGGTGGGCATCATCGGCGTGGAGACCTACTACGGCCGCAACATGGGGTCCTTCCGCGTGCTGGACGCGCTGGCCACCCTCTCCTTCGACTTCCCCAGCGGCCGCAGCGACCGCAGCGGCTTCTTCCGCGACGAGCTGGCCCAACTGCTGGTGTGGGCCAAGCGCGAAGGCATGGAGGCCACCGGCGTGCGCGGCTCCTACGCCGGCGCCGTGGGCCTGCCGCAGTTCATGCCCAGCAACATCAACAAGCTGGCCGTGGACTTCGACGGCAACGGCCACGTGGACCTCATGGGCAGTGCCGCCGACGCCATAGGCAGCGTCGCCAACTACCTGGCCTCGCACGGCTGGCAGCCGGGGCTGCCCACGCACTTCTCGGTCGCGCCGCCCACGGACCCCGCGCAGCGTGCCGTGCTGCTGGCGCCGGACATCCTGCCCAGCTTCACCCCGGCGCAGTTCGCCGAGCACGGCGCCGCGCTGGAGCGTGGGGCGCAAGAGCTGGACGGCCCGCTGGCGCTGGTGCAGCTCTTCAACGGCGACGGCGAGCCCAGCTACGTGGCCGGAACCAGGAATTTCTACGCCGTCACCCGCTACAACTGGTCCAGCTACTACGCGCTGGCAGTGATAGAGCTGGGCGCGGCGGTGGCCGCGGCGCGCTGACGCCGCCGGCCAAGCTCGCGACGGCCGGGCTCGGCCACCGTGCCGCTCAGGCATAGCTTGTCCAGAAGCGCTTGCAAGCCGTACTTCGTACAGCCCTGCCTGACGGCTGGGAGGTGCAGGAGCCTGGGTCGTGTCGTCTGCAACGTGCCAACCGGTGGCCGCCCCGCGTTTCAGGCCTCGCACTGCAGCGCTGCGCCTCCAGCGGGCGCAAAAACAGGCGCGAAAGCGCGCCGCCGGCAGTCGGCATGCACATGACGCCTCAAGTCAAGCTTTACCCGCTTACGCAATTCGGCAACCACCCGGCGCAAGCCCAAAGCTTTAACATTTGTTGACAAAACTTGAGGGAGCTTACCGCTATGTCCACGACGGCCTGTCACTACGCCTTCACTGCCGCCTCGCCGGCATTGGCCGCGGTGCAGGCTGGGGGTGGCAAGGCTCCGCCATGCGACAGCGGCGGCAAGAGCGAATTCCTGGCGCACGCCAGCCATGAGCTGCGCACGTCCGTGCACGGCATCCTGGGTTTCACGCAACTGCTGTCGCAGGACGGCTCCTTGGGTGCCGAGCAGCAGCGGCAGGTTGAGCTGATCGATGCCTGCGCCCAAACGCTGCTGAAGCTGGCGCAGGAGATGCGCGCGGCTTCCACGCCGCCGGAAAAGCCTTCCTGCCTGCTGCCCGCCCAAGCGCCGGTGCGCAGCGGCCTCGCGTTGCCCCCGGCGCAGTCCGCCGCGGACGACGCCGCCACGCCCGCGCGCCGGCTGCTCTATGTGGAGGACAACCCGCTCAACGTGCTGCTGATGGAGGCGCTGCTGGCGCAGCGTCCGCACTGGGTGCTGCGCGTGGCCACCACGCAGGCCGAGGCCCTGGCCACCGCGCCGGAGTTCCGCCCGCACCTGCTGCTGCTGGACATGAATTTGCCCGACGGCAGCGGCACCGAGCTGCTGGCACTGCTGCGGGCGAAACACGCGGCGCTGCGCGGCGTGCCGGCCATCGCCGTGTCGGCCGATGCCTTCACCGAGGACACCCGCGCCGCCCTGGCCGCGGGCTTCGACAGCTACTGGACCAAGCCGCTGGACATGGGACAGGTGCTGGCCGAGCTGGACCAGCGGCTGCACCACGTGCCGGCAGCGCCCTGACGGGCAGCGCCGCAACAACAGCAACGCCCGCGTGAGGCGGGCGTTGTTCATTGGGCACTAAGCCGGCAAGCCGCCCGGCGCGGGGCCGGGCACTGTGGCGCGACGGAAAACTCAGGCCGCCATGGGCACCAGGAAGTCCTGGCTGATCCCCACGCCCAGGTCGCCCACGCTGCGCAGGAACTCGACCAGGTAGTCGTGCAGGCCGCCTTCCATGATCTCTTCGATGGTTCCCCAGCGCAGTTGCGCCTGCAACTTGCCGGCCAGGCGCATCGTCTCGTCGCTGTGGTCGTTGGCCACCAGCTGGAGCTGCTCCATGATCCCGTTGAGGCAGGCCACAAGCGAGCGAGGCATGTCCGGGCGCAGGATGAGCAGCTCGGCCACCTTCTCCGGCCGGATCACGTTGCGATAGACCTTGCGGTAGATCTCGAAGGCCGAGACCGAGCGCAGCACCGCGGACCAGTAGTAGAAGTCCACCTCCTGCGTCTCGTGGCCCTGCTGGCTTTGGCTCTGTCCGTGCCCGTTGCCGTTGCCGTTTTGCGACTGCGTGAAGGAGCCGCCCAGGGCGTGGAGCTTGGCGTCCAGCAGCCGCGCGGTGTTGTCCGCGCGCTCCAGGAAGGTGCCCAGGCGCAGGAAGTACATCGCCTCGTCTTCCAGCATGGTGCCCGTGCGCACGCCGCGGCTCAGGTGCGAGCGGTGCTTGACCCAGTCGAAGAACGAGGCCGGGTCGCGGTCGAAGTTGCCGCTTTGCATCTGCTTGAGAAAGCCCAGCCAGGTCTGGTTCTGGGTTTCCCAGACCTCGGTGGTGAGCGCGCCGCGCACGGCGCGGGCGTTCTCGCGCGCCGCGCGCAGGCAGTTCAGGATGCTGGAGAGGTTGTGCTCGTCGCGCACCATGAAGTGCATGACGTTGGCGGAGTTGACCTCGCCGTACTTCTTCTTGAAGTTGTCTTCCAGCTCGGAGATGCCCAGCAATCCGCGCCAGCCGGCTTCGGCGCGATCGGCCGACTGCGGCAGCAGCGAAGTTTGCAGGTTGACGTCCAGCATGCGCGCTGTGTTTTCCGCGCGCTCCATGTAGCGGGCCATCCAGAACAGATGGTCCGCGGTCCTCGACAGCATGACGTTGCGTCCTTTCCTTCTTATTCCTCAAGCACCCAGGTGTCCTTGGTGCCGCCACCCTGCGAAGAATTCACCACCAGCGAGCCTTCCTTGAGCGCCACGCGGGTGAGGCCGCCGGGCACCATCTGCACGCCGTTGGCGCCGCTGAGCACGAAAGGACGCAGGTCGATGTGCCGCGGCGCGATCCCCGACTCCACATAGGTCGGGCAAGTGGACAGGCTCAGCGTGGGCTGGGCGATGTAGTGGTGCGGGTTGGCGACGATCTTGGCGCGGAAGTCCTCGATCTCCGCCTTGGTCGAGGCCGGGCCCACCAGCATGCCGTAGCCGCCGGCGCCGTGGACTTCCTTGACCACCAGCTCCTGCAGGTTGGCCAGCACGTACTTGAGCGACTCTTCCTCGCGGCACAGGTAGGTGGGCACGTTCTCCAGAATGGGCTTTTCGCCCAGGTAGAACTCCACCATGCGCGGCACGTAGGGGTAGATGGACTTGTCGTCGGCGATGCCCGTGCCCACGGCATTGCACAGCGTCACGCGCCCGGCGCGGTAGGCCTGCATGAGGCCCGCGCAGCCCAGGGCGCTGTCGGCGCGGAAGGCCTGCGGATCCAGGAAGTCGTCGTCGATGCGGCGGTAGATCACGTCCACGCGGCGCGCGCCGCGCGTGGTGCGCATGTGCACCGTGTCGTCGCGCACGAACAGGTCCGAGCCCTGCACCAGCTCCACGCCCATCTGCTGCGCCAGGAAGGCGTGCTCGAAGTAGGCCGAGTTGTACATGCCGGGCGTGAGCACCACCACGGTGGGATCTTCCACGCCGGCCGGCGCCACGGAGCGCAGCGTCTCCAGCAGCAGGTCCGGGTAGTGGGCCACGGGCGCGATGCGCTCCTGCGCGAAGAGCTCGGGGAAGAGCCGCATCATCATCTTGCGGTTCTCCAGCATGTAGCTCACGCCGCTGGGCACCCGCAGGTTGTCTTCCAGCACGTAGTTGGTGCCCGTGCCGTCGGGGTTGGCCGCGCGCACCAGGTCGATGCCGGCAATGTGCGAGTAGATGTCGTGCGGCAGCTTCACGCCGGCCATCTCAGGCCGGTACTGAGCGTTGTGGAGCACCTGCTCGGCCGGGACGATGCCGGCCTTGAGGATCTCCTGCTTGCCGTACACGTCGGCAATGAAGCGGTTGAGCGCCGTGACGCGCTGGCGCAGGCCTTGCGCCATGCGCTTCCACTCCGCGCCAGGGATCACGCGGGGGATCAGGTCGAAGGGGATGAGCCGCTCGGTGCCGGCTCCGTCATCCTGCGCGCCGTAGACGGCGAAGGTGATGCCCACGCGGCGGAAGATCATTTCCGCTTCCTGGCGCCGTGCATCCATGAGCTCGCGGGGCTGGCGTTGCAGCCACTGTGCGAAGCGTCGGTAATGCTCGCGGACCGCATCCGGGTGAGGACGCATCTCGTCGAAGCTGGGTCTCATCGTTCTGGCTCCTTCCTGCAGCGCTTTCGCAACTTGTGTGCCACGGCCTCACCCGCAGCGCGGGCACACGCTGGAGCGGCATGCGACATGCCGCTTCAAACCACTTCAGTGTCGGCCGCGGCCTCTTCGCCGGCCTTGCCCCAGCGCACGGTATGCACGCGCACGCCCAGCGTATGCGAGCCGCCGCCGCGTATGACGCCGCGCAGCGGCGTGACGTCGCCGAAGTCGCGCCCAACGGCCACGCGCAGGTGCTCGATGTCCGGGACGACGCGGTTGGTCGGGTCCAGCTCCAGCCACGCGCCGTTGGCATCCTCGTCGGCATAGGCGCGCGGGCACCACACCGCGGCCCACGCGTGCGAGGCGTCGGCGCCCACCAGCGCCGGGCGCCCCGGCGGCGGGCGCGTGAGCAGGTAGCCGCTGACGTAGCGCGCGGCCAGCCCCATGGCGCGCAGCGCGCCCACCAGCACGTGCGCAAAGTCCTGGCACACGCCGCGGCGGCGCTGCAGCACCTCGGCCAGCGGCGTGTCGATCTGGGTGCTGGCGCTGCGGTACTCGAACTCGTCGTGCACGCGCTCCATCAGCTCGATGGCGGCCTCGGCCAGCGGCCGGCCAGGCGTGAAGCTGGGCGCGGCGTACTCGCGCAACGCCGGCAGGCGCGGGACGAAGGGCGACCAGGCGGTGAACTCCGCCGCCGGCTCCCAGGTCCAGCCCGCGCGAAAGCGCAGCCGCCGCGCCACCGCCTCCCAAGGCTGGGAGGCCGAGGGCTGCAGCGACGCACCACGCGGGTGCAGCCGCACCCGGCTGCGCGCGCGCACCTGCAGCGCATCGTGCGCTCGCGCCAGGCTGAACAGCAGCCGCGGGTTGCCGTGACGGTCCATGTCCTCGCGCGCGTGGTCCGGCGGCGGCTCTATGCGCAGGTCGAACTCCTGCAACTGCTGCCAGGGCTCCTCGCGCGGGCGCAGCCAGGCCACGTGCTGCGCCAGCTCCACCGCGCTGCCGTAGTGGTACTCGGTGACGTGCTCCACGGCCAGGCCCAAATGCGGCGGCTCGGCCGCGGGCGTTTCCTCGGCCTTCGCAGCGGCGTCGACCGTGGGCGCGGACGCCACGGCGGGCACGGCCGCACCGGCAGGGTCCGCGGCGGGAGTTCCGGGCGCGGGTGCGGCGGCAACCGCCTCCACGGCCGCAGGCGCGCCGGGCTCGGCGTCGGACGGCGCGGGCGCTGCCGGCTCGGATTCGGGTCGGGTGCTCATGGCTTTTGCAGCGGGTCGCTGACGTGGGCGAAGAAGCGCTTGCCGATGTCGTCGGAGAGCTGCGCCCCGGCGTCGGCCAGCTGCGCGGCCAGCGCGTCCAGGCGGCGGCGCAGCGCCTCGTCGTCCAAGCCGCGCAGCGTCTGCAGTGTCAGGCCCGGGCCCTGTGCGGGCAACCCGGAAAGCAGCTCGTCGGCCACGTCGGCGGCGATGGGCAGCTTGCGCAGCTCGGTGCGCAGCCGGCGCAGGATGCAGGCCCAGGCGCGCGGGTTGTTGTCGTCCAGCACCAGCAGGTCCACCAGCGCCAGCAGGTCCTGGTGGCGCTGGTAGCGGGCGCGGAAGGTGATGGTGGAGTCGTAGAGCTCCAGCAGCAGCGCGTTGCCCTCGGCGTCGGCCAGCGCCCCTTCGCGCAGCAGCACGCCGAACTGCGTGGCGTGGCTTACCAGGCGCTCCACGTGGCGGCCCACGGTCAGCAGCCGCCAGCCGTGGTCGCGCGTCATGCGGTCGGACTGCGCGCCGGTGACCGCCGCCAGTTGCACCGCCAGCTCGTCCAGCGCGCGCAGCACCTCGTTGGTGGTGGGTGCGGCCTTGTCCGCGGGCCGCAGCGTGGCGCGCAAGTCCTGGCCCATGCTGCGCATCAGGCCCCACTGCTCAGGCGACAGCCGCTCGCGCAGGCTGCCCGCCGAGCGTGACAGCGCCGTGAGCAGCCAGCCCAGGCCGCTTTCCTCGCCCAAGGCCTTGAGCAGCGAGCGCCGCAGCACCGCGCGCGAAGGCGCGACGCCGCCGCTGCCCAACAGCCCCGCGCGCTGCAGCAGCACGCGCAGCGCGCGCTGCACGGGCGCCGGCAGCTCCGTGCCCGTGCTGCGCTGCAGCGCCGCGCGCGCCAGGCGCACGGCCTGTTCGGTGCGCTCGGTGTAGCGGCCCAACCAGTACAGGCTCTCGGCGGTGCGGCTGGCCACGGGGCCGCGACGGGCCAGGATGTCGTCCACGCTCAACCGCCCGGTGAGCATGCTGAAGGTGTCCACCGTGCCGTCGGTGCGCACCCACAGGTCCATGGCGCTGCCGCGCGCGGGCAGCAAGGGCTCGTCGGCATCGGCATGCACGCGCCCAAACCCGCCGGGCAGCACCTGCCAGTTGCCCGTGCCGTCGGCCACGGCGTAGACGCGCAGCCCAACCGGCACGCCCTCCAGCCGCCCTTCCCGCCAGCGCAGCGCTTGTGACCGGCCGGGGCGCTCCTGCAGCGTCCAGGCCTCCGGATCCTCCTCGATGCGCCCACCCTCAGGGCGCAGCGCACCAACATCAGGCCCCAGACTGGGGCGCATGCACAGTTTTGGCAAATGTGGCCGCACGCTTTCCCAGGCAGCGGCCTCGCCGCACCACCACGACGCCAGCGAAGGCAGCAGCAGCGGCTGGCCCAGCAGCGACTGCGCGATGCCGGGCAGGAAACCGGACAGGGCCGGCGACTCCAGGAAGCCGCTGCCCGGCGCATTGGCCAGCGCCAGCCGTCCGGCACGCAGCACCTGCAGCAGCCCCGGCACGCCGTAGCAGCCCTGGCGCTCGTCGAGCTCCAGCGGGTCGCACTGGTTGTCGTCGATCATGCGCAGCAGCCCGTGCACGGGCGCCAGCCCTTCGAGCATCTTGGCGTACAGCCGCTCGCCGCGCACCGTGAGGTCGCCGCCCTCCACCAGCGGCAGGCCCAGGTAGCGCGCCAGATAGGCGTGCTCGAAGTAGCCCGGCGCGTCCGGCCCGGCGGTGAGCACCGCCAGGCGCGGATGCGCGTCCGCGGCCGCCATGGCCGCCTGCCCGCGCAGCGACTGCAGCAGCCGCCGGTAGGTCGAGGCCATGTGCTGCACCCGCAACTGCTCGAAGGCCTCGGGGAAGAGCCGCGACACGATCAGCCGGTGCTGCAGCACGTGGCCCAGGCCCGCGGCCGTCTGCGTGCGTTGCGAGGTCACCCACCAGCGCCCGTCGGGGCCGCGTGCCAGCTCGAAGGAGACGACGTGCAGGTACAGCCCGCCCGGCGGCGAGAAGCCGTTCAGCGGCCGCAGGTAGCCCGGGTGGCGAAACAGCAGCGACGGCGGCAGCAGCCCGCGCTTGAGCAGGTGCTGCCGCCCGCCGTAGAGGTCGGCCAGCATGAGCTGCAGGAGCTGCGCGCGCTGCGCCACGCCGCGCTCTATGGCGGCCCAATCGGCGGGCTCCATGACCAGCGGCAGCAGCTCCGGCGCCCAGGGCAGCGATTGCTCCGTGCCGTGCACGTTGTGCGTGATGGCGTCGGCGCGCAGTTGCTGCGCGAGCTGCTGCGCGCGGCGCTGCAGCTCGGCGCCGAAGGCCTGCGGCCGCGCCGGCAGCGAGGCCAGCAGCTTCTGCCACGAGGGGCTCAGGTTGCGGTCCGGCGCGCGCCACTCGTCCAGCGTGCCGGACGGGGGCAGACGCGTGAGCCAGTCCGCAGCGCTGGCCACCGTGCGCGGACGGGTGCGCGGGGTGGCGACTCTCATCGCCTCAACCCGGCATGCGCAAATCCAGCGTGAACGGGAACTCCAGGCTGGGCCGCGCCGGCGAGACCTGCATGCGGCCCGGCGTGTGCTCCAGCTTGAAGAAGCGGGCCAGGCGGCGGCTCTCGGCCTCGTAGGCGTTGACCGGGAAGGTCGAGTAGTTGCGCCCGCCCGGATGCGCCACGTGGTAGCGGCAGCCGCCCACGGAGCGCGAGGCCCAGCGGTCCACGAGGTCGAAGGTCAGCGGCGCGTGCACGCCAATAGTCGGGTGCAGTGCCGACGGCGGCTGCCACGCGCGGTAGCGCACGCCGCAGACGAACTCGCCCACGCGCCCCGTGGGCTGCAGCGGCAGCGCGCGGCCGTTGACGGTGACGACGTGCCGGTTGCCGTTGAGCCCCGTGACCTTGACCTCCAGCCGCTCCAGCGACGAGTCCACGTAGCGCACCGTGCCGCCTGCGAAGCCCTCCTCGCCCATGACATGCCAGGGCTCCAGCGCCGTGCGCAGCTCCAGCTCCATGCCCTGCGTAGCCATGGCGCCGATGACGGGGAAGCGGAACTCGAAGTGCGGCCCAAACCAGGCGCCGTCGAAGGCCAGGCCCGCGCCGCGCAGGTCGGCCAGCACGTCCTCGAAGTCCATGCGCACGAAGGTCGGCAGCGTGAAGCGGTCGTGCAGCGCCGTGCCCCAGCGCGTGAGCCGCGTGTCGCCGCGGCCGCGGTAGGGCTCGCGCCAGAACCACGCCACCAGCGCGCGCAGCAGCAGTTGCTGCGCCAGGCTCATGCGCGCATGCGGCGGCATCTCGAACGCGCGCAACTCCAGCAGACCCAGCCGGCCGGTTGGGCCGTCCGGCGAATAGAGCTTGTCTATGCAGAACTCGGCCCGGTGCGTGTTGCCGGTGACGTCGATCAGCAGGTTGCGGAACAGGCGGTCCACCAGCCACGGCGGCACGCCCGCCGGGCCGGCGTTCTGGCGCTCCAGCTCGGCCAGGGCGATCTCGATTTCATAGACCTGGTCGTCGCGCGCCTCGTCGAAGCGCGGCGCCTGGCTGGTGGGGCCAATGAAGAGGCCGCTGAACAAATAGCTCAGGCTGGGGTGGTTGTGCCAGTAGGTCAGCAGGCTGGCCAGCAGGTCCGGCCGGCGCAGGAAGGGGCTGTCTGCTGGCGTGGCGCCGCCCAGCACCAGGTGGTTGCCGCCGCCGGTGCCGGTGTGGCGGCCGTCCAGCATGAACTTCTCGGTGGACAGCCGGCTGTGGTGCGCCGCGTCGTAGAGGAATTCGGTGTGGGCGACCAGGTCGTCCCAGCGCTCGGCCGGGTGGATGTTCACCTCGATCACGCCCGGGTCCGGCGTGACCTGCAGGATCTTCAAACGCGGGTCGCGCGGGGCGCCGTAGCCCTCCAGCACGATGCGCACGCCCAGCTCCTTGGCCGTGGCCTCGACGTGGCCCAGCAGCTCCAGGTAGTGCTCCAGGTGCTGCAGCGGCGGCATGAAGATGTAGATGGCCCCCGTGGTGGCCTTGGACGCCACCTCGGCCTTGGGCCCGTTGGCCCGCGCCGGGTCACGCACTTCCACGCACAGCGCCGTGCGCGTGATCCAGCCGGCCGACTCCTGCCGCCCCGGCATGCCGTGCTGCGCGGAGGCCGAAGTGGCGGCAAAGCCGCCGTCCGCCCCCAGCACGCCCGTGCCCTGCCCCAGGCCATCGCCGCCGGCAGCGCCGCCCCCCATGCCGCCCGCGGCGGCCAGGCCGGCGTCCTGCACGTCGCCGGGCCAGGGCTGGCCTTGCAGCGCGACCACGCCGCCCTCGGCCCAACCGGCGCCGCTGCGGTGCGCGTCATAGCCGGGCTGGTGCGGATGGGGTTGCGCCAGCGGCGCCGACGCCGCCCCGCTTGCGGGCAAAGGCCCGCGCGCCGCGAACGGGTCGGGCATGAAGTCCTGCTGCTTGTCCTCTTCGGAGGCCCAGGGCAGCGAGTCCAGCGGCAACCGGAAACCCATGGGCGAGTCGCCGGGCAGCAGGTACAGCCGCTCGTCGCGCAGGAACCACGGGCCGCTGGCCCAGCCGGCGCTCTCGCGCTTGACGGGCAGCGCGTAGCCGGTGACGGCATCCAGACCCTTGGCGAAGACGCGGCGCAGGCGCACGCGCTCCAGCTCGTCGTCCAGCTTGGAGTCCAGGGGATCGACGTTCACCGGCAGCCGGCGCTCGCGCCACAAGTGGTACCAGGCGTCCTCGAAGCCAGGCATGACGTGGGCGGCGTTGACCGCCAGCCGCGACGCCAGCCGCGTGATGAAGCGCTGCGCGTCGTCGGCCGTGTAGGGCTGCGGCTCGCGCTCGTCGGCAAACAGCGAGGGGTCGTTCCACGCCGGCTGGCCGTCGGCGCGCCAGGCGATGGTCATGGCCCAGCGCGGCAGTTGCTCGCCCGGATACCACTTGCCCTGGCCGAAGTGCAGGAAGCCGCCGCGCCCGTACTCGCCGTGCAGCCGGTGCAGCAGCTCGATGGCACGGCCGCGCTTGGTGGGGCCCATGGCGTCGGTGTTCCACTCGGCGCCGTCGCGGTCGTCCACGGAGACGAAGGTGGGCTCGCCACCCATGGTCAGCCGCACGTCCTGCGCCTGCAGTTGCTCATCCACCCGGCGGCCCAGCTCGACCAGGCCGCTCCACTGCTCCTCGGTGTAGGGCTTGGTGACGCGAGGCGACTCGTGGACGCGGGTGAGCGCCATGAGGTGCTCGAACTCCACCTCGCACTTGTCCACCGCGCCGGAGACGGGCGCCGCCGTCGAGGGCTCAGGCGTGCAGGCCACGGGAATGTGGCCTTCGCCGGCCAGCAGCCCCGAGGTCGGGTCCAGGCCGATCCAGCCCGCGCCGGGCAGGAAGACCTCGCACCAGGCGTGCAGGTCTGTGAAGTCGGTCTCGGCGCCCGAGGGGCCGTCCAGCGACTTCACGTCCGGGACGAGCTGGATCAGGTAGCCGGAGACGAAGCGCGCCGCCAGGCCCAGGCGGCGCAGCACCTGCACCAGCAGCCAGGCCGAGTCGCGGCAGGAGCCGCTGCGCTTTTCCAGCGTCTCTTCCGGCGTCTGCACGCCGGGCTCCAGGCGAATGAGGTAGCCCACCTCCTCCTGCACGCGCTGGTTGAGCGCGACCAGGAAGTTCACCGTGGGCTGCGGTTCGCGGGAAATGCTTTCCACGAAGGCGTCCAGCCTGGGGCTGGACTCCAGCGTCTTGAGGTAGGGCACGAGGTCCGGCTTGGCCTCGGCCGCGTACTCGAAGGGAAACTTCTCGGCCTGCGGCTCCAGGAAGAAGTCGAAGGGGTTGTAGACCGACATCTCGGCCACGAGATCGACCGTGACCTTGAACTCCGTCGTGGTTTCCGGGAACACCAGGCGGGCGATGTAGTTGGCAAACGGGTCCTGCTGCCAGTTGATGAAGTGCTCGGCGGGCTCGACCCGCAAGGAGTAGCTCAGGATCGGCGTACGGCAGTGCGGCGCGGGGCGCAGGCGCACCAGCTGCGGCGACAAGCCCACGCGGCGGTCGTAGCGGTAGTGCGTGACGTGGTGCAGCGCGACATGGATGGACACGACGGCGTTCCCTCTCGTATGGCTAGGAAGAGTTGATTCTGAATTCTCGCACCCGGGTTATTCCGGAGCGGTGGCCGTTGGGCGGTTGCCTCGCCCAGGGCCGGGAGGGTTGCACTAGCTCAAACCGTGCCGCCAGTAGCGCGGACGCAGCAGGCGCTCGCAACTGGACTGACCATCGCGCCAGCGCCAGGCGCCGCAGTCCGGCGTCTGCACCATTTCGATGCCCCGATCGCGCAGCCGCTGCACCACGTCGGGGGCCGGGTGCCCAAAGCGGTTGTGGTGCCCGGCCTGGACGATGGCCACTTCCGGCGCCACGGCGTCCAGGAAAGCCGGCGAAGAGGAGCCGCCGCTGCCGTGGTGCGGCACCAGCAGCAGCGCGCTGCGCAGCGCCGCGGCGTCGGCCGCCAGCAGCGCGGCTTCCTGCGCCGCACCGATGTCGCCGGAGAGCAGCAGGCGGCGGCCGGCCGCGTCCGTCACCTGCAGCACGCAGCTCAGGGCATTGGGCCGAGCGTTGGCGACGGCGTAGTCCGATGCGCGGGGGTGCAGCACGGCAAAGCGCACCCCGTCGCGCTCCCAGCGCTGGCCGGCCTCGCAGCGCTGGTGAGCCACGCCCGCGGCCAGCAGTGCATGACCCGCTTCCAGCGAGCTGCGCAGCTCGCCCACGGGCAGCGCACGCAGCAGCGAGGCGGCACCGCCGGCGTGGTCCATGTCGCGATGGCTGATGACGAGCGTGTCCACCCGGCGCTCGCCCAAGGCCTGCAGCAGCGGGACGAGCACGCGCTCGCCCGCGTCGCGCCCCGGGCCGTAGCGCGGGCCGCTGTCGTAGACCAGCACCGACGCGTGCGTGCGCACCAGCACCGCGTTGCCCTGGCCCACGTCCGCCGCCACCACTTCGAAGAAGCCCGGCGCCGGCCTTGACGGCGGCGGCAGCGCCACCGGCAGCAGCAGCGGCACGGCCAGCAGCCGCAGCCGCCACGGCAGCGGCGCCACCGCCAGTACCCCGGCCAGCAGCGCCGCCCACTGCGCCCACCCCGGCGCCACGCCTGTGATCCATACCGCGCCCGGCAAGCCCACCAGCCACGCCAACACGGCGTTGAGGGCCAACAGCAGCACCGCCGCCACGCTCCACAGCGGCGCCCAAAGCACGCCCAGCAGCGCCAGCGGCGTGACGGCCAGTGTCACCAGCGGAATGGCCACCAGGTTGGCCAGCAGCCCAACCACCGAGAACTGCTGAAAGAGCAGCAGCGTCAGCGGCGCCAGGCCGACCGTGGCCACGAGTTGCGTGCGCACCGCGCCGCGCAGCAGCGCCAGGGCACGCCGTGCCGGGCCTGGCGGCGCATCGGCATCGATATCGACACGGGCCACCGCCGCGGGCTGCGCCGGCTCCGAGGCCATGAGCAGCCCAACAGCGGCAAAGGACAGCCAGAACCCGGCCTGCAACAGCGCCCACGGGTCCAGCGCGCTCACCACCACGGCCGCCGCACCCAACACCAGCGGCCAGGGCCAGCGGGCCCCGAGCAGGTGCAGCAGCGCCGCACAGCCCAGCATCCACACCGTGCGCTGCGACGGCACGCCCCAGCCGGCCAGCAGCGCATAGGCCGCGGCCAGCAGCACGCCCAAGGCGCGCGCGGCCCACGGCGTGGGCAGCCACAGGCACAGGGCGGCGCTGCGCCGCCACAGCGCGCCCCCGGCCTGCGCCGCCAGCCACGCGAACATCGTGATGTGCAGCCCGCTGATGGCCATGAGGTGCGCCGTGCCGGAGGCGCGATACAGCGACCAGTCGGCCCGCTCTATGGCGGCCTGGTCGCCCACGGCCAGCGCGGCGAGCACGCCGGCAGCGCGCGGGTCGCTCACCTGCGCGGCAATGGCCTCGCGCACCGACTGGCGCGCGCGCTCCACGTCGCAGCACTGGCCCTCGGCCAACAACCTCGGCTGCGCGGGCTCCCCGCGCACGCTGCCCGTGGCGCGCAACCCGCGCTCGAACAGCCAGAGCTCGCCGTCGAAGCCATGCGGGTTGAGCAGCGCATGCGGCGCCTGCAGCCGCGCCCACAGCCGCCAGCGCTGGCCGGCACGCAGCTCCACCCCGGGCGAGGACAGCGCCGGCTCGTCCGGGCCGCTGCGGCTCCAGGACAGCGACACGCGCGAAGGCACCGCCGCCGGGGCGCCATCCGGCGTACGCGCGCCCTCCACCGCCAGGATGAAGCGCAAGCCCTCGGCGCTGTCCTGCGGCAGCTCCGCCACCACGCCGGTGAGCTCCACCGCCTGGCGCTCCAGCGCGGGCGGCAACGCGTCGGCCAGCCGCGCGCGGGCCTGCAGGCCGGCATTGGCCGCACCCAGCGCCGCGGCACCGCCCAGCGCCAGCGCCATGAAGAGCAGCCGCCAGCGGCCCACCAGCCGCGAGCTGCGCGCCCAGCGCCACGAGAGCCATAAAAGGGGCGCACCCAGCAGCAGCGCCGCGTCCACCACCGGCGCCCACAGCCGCGGCTGCTGCAGTTGCAAGGCCGTGCCCAGCAGCCACGCCAGCGCCAGGGCGAGCAAGCTCAACCCCTGCGTGGGGGCTGAATGGGGCGGTGTAGGATGCCGCGCCCCGTCTGTACCAGACCTTCCGGAGCTATCCCCCGACATGTCCACCGTTCAAGACCGTCTGAATGCCCTAGGTATCACGCTGCCTCCCGTGGCCGTGCCCGCTGCCGCCTACGTGCCCTTCGTGCAAAGCGGCAAGCTCGTTTTTCTCTCAGGTCACATCGCCAAGAAAGATGGCAAGCCCTGGGTGGGCCAGTTGGGCGCGACCATGGGCACGGAAGAAGGCGCCGCCGCCGCGCGCGCCGTGGCCATTGACCTGCTGGGCACGCTGCAGGCGGCCGTGGGCGACCTCTCCCGCGTGGCGCGCATCGTCAAGGTGCTCAGCCTGGTCAACAGCACCGGCAGCTACACCGAGCAGCACCTGGTGACCAACGGCTGTTCGCAACTGTTGGGCGAGGTGTTCGGCGCTGAAGTGGGCGCGCATGCGCGCAGCGCCTTCGGCGTGGCCCAGCTCCCGCTGGGTGCCTGCGTGGAAATCGAGCTCATCGCCGAAGTGCAATGAACCTGAACCTGGCGCAGCCGGCCTCCGTGCGCCGGGATCCGCTGCCGGCGCTCATCGCGCTGGTCTGCTTCGCGGCCATAGGCGCCGCGCTGGTGTCGCAGCACGTCTTCGACATGCAGCCCTGCCCCTGGTGCGTGCTGCAGCGGCTGATCTTTGCGCTCATAGGCATGGCAGGACTGGCCGCTTGGGCGGCCAATGCCCTGGCGCTGCGCCGCGTGGCGCTGGCGCTGGTGCTGCCGCTGTCGCTCGCGGGCATGGCCGCAGCGCTGTGGCAGCACTTCGTGGCGGCGGCCTCCTCGTCGTGCAACCTCACGTTGGCCGACAAGATCCTGGCCCAACTCGGCCTGGACGCCAGCCTCCCGGAAATCTTCCAGCCCCGCGCCAGCTGTGCCGACGCGGCGACGAACCTGTTGGGCGTGCCCTACGAGTTCTGGAGCCTGGCGCTGTTCGTCCTGTTGGGCGTGGCCGCCGCCTTCGGCTTACGCCGAGCGGTCCGCTGACGCGTCCGCGTCGTCCTTGCGGCGACGCAGCCGCCGCGCCAGCGGCAGCAGCACGGCACCGGCGGCAAACATCGCGTAAGTCGCCGGCTCGGGCACGGCTGCAGCCGGCGAGCTCAGCGCGCTGGCCGGCACGAGATTCGACGTCAGCGTATAGCCCGCACCCAGCGCACCGGTCGTCCCGGTGATCAGGTAATAGTATTTCTTGCGGCCGTCGATGTGCTCGAAACTGAAGGTCATCGGACCCTTGGTCGCGTCGCCGGTGAACGAGCCCAGATACTTATCGGGCCCGTAATAATCGCCGTAAAAATCGACCTTCAGATTGCCGATCGTGCCCTTGTTCAGGGTAAACGTCGCCTGCACACCCGTGTTGCCGCTTTGGGCCGGCGTCAGGATATAGCGTGCGTCGTCCACGAAACTGATGTTCTTGCCGATATTCCTGACCAGAGTTTCACTCGGGTCGTGCAAATCCCAAACGGCATCAATGGCGTGTGCCGAGGGAAGGAATACTGCGGCAGCTACCAGTGCGATAGCGCGTGACTTCATTTGACTGTTCCTTGGTGAAAACAGGGTTTCAAGGATGCCTATTCGGCTGCCGGAATTTGATTCGAGCGGCTCCTAGGGTCAACCCCGCAGACGCATAACGCATATGAGCGCTGCGAATTTGCAATAGCTTTCATGAATTTACAAATACTGTCATGCGCTGACGACTGAGTTTGTATAGGCACATCACAAATCCCACAAAAAGATACGTCCATCGAGCTCTGCAAAGCTGCAATGGATTCAGCCAAGGCCTCCGTCATTTCAGTCAAACAGTCGCACCGTCAATTTCAAAGACGGCTTACGCGATATTGGGTTCGAATTTGAATCACCCCCCTTATTGCCACGTGGAGTTTCGACGGCCACCCCCTTGAGCCTGACGGGGAACGCACGCCAATTGCCCGATTCCCCGTCCGCTCGTTCGCTTGCACCGTCCCCTTTGGCCTGCCCTTCAGGCCCAGGCGCCGCGTTCATGCCCAAGCGCCCTGCCCAAGCACATGCGTTCCCGCATGAATGCCAACTCCAACCGCCGTCCGTGCTGGTTCGGCCCGTCGGGCAGACCTCCCCTGAACACAGGATTGGCACAGCCACCTATAATTAAGCACATTAAATGCTTAATGACGTTTAGTCATATTCAAATTCAAGTGGCGGAAGATAGCGTCCTCGTCGAAACCAGCGTGCAGCAGCTCAATGCGAGGCGGCGGCGTGCGGTCGAGCTGCGCCTTGAAGGCCGTTCGCTGCAGCAGATTCGCGCTGAAACGGGCCTGAGTGCGCCCACGGTGATTGCCGCGCACAAGGCCTTCCTGGCCGGCGGCTGGGGCGCCGTGGCCGTGCGTGGCCGTGGCCGCCAGCATGGGGAAGGCCGTGCGCTGACTGCACAACAGGAGCAGGCCCTGCGCCGCCTGGTGCTGGCGCAAATGCCGCAGGAGGCGCAGCTCGACACGCCGCTGTGGCAGCGTGAGGCCTTGGGCCAATGGGTAGAGCGCGAGCTGGGCGTCACGCTGGGCGAGCGCACCGTGACCCGCTACCTGGAACGCTGGGGCCTGCGCCTGCTAGGCCTGCAGGAAGCCGCCACGACGGACGAAGCCCGTCAGTGGCTGGAGCAGGCGCTGCCGCGGCACGTGCGCCAGGCGCGCCAGCAGCGCGCCACTCTTTTCTGGTGCGGCGAGCTGCGTGTGGGCGAGCACGGCAGTGCAGCGGCCCGCGTGCTGGCCGCGCTGAGCCTGCGCGGCAGCCTGGTGTGGCTGCCTTTTGGCGACAGCACAGCCGCCGTCCATGCCGATTTCCTGCGCCGCCTGCAGCAGGTAGCCGGCGGCCCCGTGCTGGCGCTGCTGCACGGCATAGACCTGGACAGCCCCGCAGGCGCCGCGCTGCGCGGGCCCCTGGCCGCCGACGGCGTGACGCTGCAACCCTGCCCGCTGGCGCTGCGCTCGGTGCTGCCGGCCAGCGCCACGCCCGCAGCCGCTGCGGCGCCGGCCAAAACGGCCAGGCCGCGCGTGCTGCAGGCACCGCCGCGGGCACTGGAGCCGGCTGAGCGGCCCGCGCCACGCGCGCTGCCGCCCGCGCCGCCCGCTCCCATCCGCAGTGCCCCGGCATCGGCTCAGAAGCCAGCCCCCGCCCCCTGGCGCCCGGCCACGCCGGCCGTGGCCCCGCAGCCCCTTAACCCCTCAGCCGCCGCGCGAGCCGCGGCCTTCCCCTCCCTCAAGAGAGAGCAGCCCATGAAACTGACCCATCTGCAACGCTTGGAGGCCGAGAGCATCCACATCATGCGCGAGGTGGTCGCGGAAGCCGACAAGCCGGTGATGCTGTATTCCATCGGCAAGGACAGCGCGGTCATGCTGCACTTGGCCAAGAAGGCCTTCTATCCCGCCCCGCCGCCCTTCCCACTGCTGCACGTGGATACCACCTGGAAGTTCCGCGACATGTACGCCATGCGCGAGCGCATGGCGCGCGAGCTGGGCATGGAGCTGCTGGTGCACCAGAATCCCGAAGCCAAGCAGATGGGCATCAACCCCTTCGACCACGGCTCGCAGATCCACACCGACATGTGGAAGACGCAGGGCCTGAAGCAGGCGCTGGACCACTACGGCTTTGACGCCGCCTTCGGCGGCGCGCGCCGCGACGAGGAAAAGAGCCGCGCCAAGGAACGCATCTTCAGCTTCCGCACCGCGCAGCACCGCTGGGACCCGAAGACCCAGCGCCCCGAGCTGTGGAAGCTCTACAACGCGCGCAAGCACAAGGGCGAGTCCATCCGCGTGTTCCCGCTGTCCAACTGGACCGAGCTGGACATCTGGCAGTACATCTACCTGGAAAACATCCCCATCGTCCCGCTGTACATGGCCAAGGAGCGCCCCGTGGTGGAGCGCGACGGCACGCTGATCATGGTGGACGACGAGCGCTTCCCCCTGAAGCCCGGCGAGGTCCCCATGATGCGCAAGGTGCGCTTCCGCACCCTGGGCTGCTACCCGCTCACCGGCGCCATCGAGTCCGAGGCCGACACGCTGCCGGCCATCATCCAGGAGATGCTGCTGGCGCGCACCTCCGAGCGCCAGGGCCGCGTCATCGACCACGACGCCTCCGCCTCCATGGAAAAGAAGAAGCAGGAGGGCTACTTCTGAGCCACTGCGCCGCGCCCCGCGTTGCGCGCGCATCCGCTCAAGAGCCTCCCTCCCAACGACCCAGGACACACACACCATGGCCCACGTTTCCGACCTCATTGCCGAAGACATCGAGCAGTACCTGAAGCAGCACGAGCACAAGAGCCTGCTGCGCTTCATCACCTGCGGCAGCGTCGATGACGGCAAGAGCACCGTCATCGGACGGCTGCTGTACGAATCCAAGATGCTGTTCGAGGACCAGCTCGCCGCCATCGAGGCCGACTCGCGCAAGTGGGGCACGCAAGGCGGCGAGATCGACTTTGCCCTGCTCGTGGACGGCCTGGCCGCCGAGCGCGAGCAAGGCATCACCATCGACGTCGCCTACCGCTTCTTCAGCACCGACCGGCGCAAATTCATCGTGGCCGACACCCCGGGCCACGAGCAGTACACGCGCAACATGATCACCGGCGCCTCCACGGCCGACGTGGCGGTCATCCTCATCGACGCGCGCAAGGGCGTGCTCACGCAGACCCGCCGCCACAGCTACCTGGTGAGCCTCATCGGCATCAAGAAGGTGGTGCTGGCCATCAACAAGATGGACCTGGTGGGCTACTCCGAGCAGACCTTCCGCGACATCGAGGAGCAGTACCGCGCATTCGCGCGCCAGATCGGCCTGACCGACATCACCGCCATTCCGCTGTCGGCCCTGCGCGGCGACAACATGCTGCAGCACAGCGACAGCACGCCTTGGTACCACGGCCCAACCCTCATGGGCTACCTGGAGACCGTGGAGATCGAGGAGACGCAGCAGCAGGCCAGCGACTTCCGGCTGCCCGTGCAGTGGGTCAACCGCCCCAACCTGGATTTCCGCGGCTTCACCGGCACCATCGCCGCCGGCATGATCCGCCCCGACGACCGCGTGCGCGTGCTGCCCAGCGGGCGCGAAAGCCGCGTGGCGCGCATCGTCACCGCCGACGGCGACCTGTCGCAGGCCGTGGCCGGCCAGTCCATCACACTGACCCTGGCCGACGAGGTGGACGTCTCGCGCGGCGACGTGATCTGCAAGGCCGAGGCGCCCGCTGAAGTGGCCGACCAGTTCGAGTGCACCGTGGTGTGGATGGCCGAGGAGCCCCTGCTCCCGGGCCGCCCCTACCTGCTCAAGCTGGGCACCAGCACCGTCAGCGCCACCATCACCGAGCCCAAGTACAAGGTCAACGTCAACACGATGGAGCACCTGGCGGCCAAGAAGCTGGAGCTCAACGAGATCGGCGTGTGCAACCTGGCGCTGGACCGCCCCATCCCGTTCGACGCCTACGGCACCAACCGCGAGACGGGTGGCTTCATCCTCATCGACCGCATGACCAACTCCACGGTCGGTGCGGGCATGCTGCACTTCGCGCTGCGCCGCGCCCACAACATCCACCTGCAGCCGGTGGACGTGAACAAGGAAGCGCGTGCCGCCCAAAAGGGCCAGAAGCCCGCCGTGCTGTGGTTCACGGGCCTCTCCGGCGCTGGCAAGTCCACCATCGCCAACCTGGTGGAGAAGAAGCTGCACGCCCTGGGCCGCCACACCTACTTGTTGGACGGCGACAACGTGCGCCATGGCCTGAACAAGGACCTGGGCTTCACCGAAGCCGACCGCGTGGAGAACATCCGCCGCGTGGCTGAAGTGGCGCGGCTCATGGTGGATGCGGGCCTGATCGTCATGACCGCCTTCATCTCGCCCTTCCGCGCCGAGCGGCAGCTTGCGCGCAGCCTCATGGCCGAGGGCGAGTTCGTGGAGATCCACGTCGACACCCCGCTGGAAGTGGCCGAGGAGCGCGACGTCAAGGGCCTGTACAAGAAGGCCCGCCGCGGCGAGCTGCTCAACTTCACCGGCATAGACAGCCCCTACGAGCCGCCCGCAGCGCCGGAGCTGCGCGTGGACACCATGTACAACACCGCCGACCAAGCCGCCGACCAGGTCATCCGCAAGCTGCGCGAGCTGGGCTTTATCGACTAAGACCCGATGCCTCCACCAGGCCGTGCAAGGCGCCTGGGCTGACCAAGCCGCCGCCGCTCGTCAAGGAGCTGCGGCGGCTTTTTTCATGGAGTTTCAAATAGCCGGCCAGCCTTCTACGGGAATATCCAAGCCGTTTCGGTTGCTCTCGATTTCGCGATCTGAAAATTTGTCACTGTCAATGTTGAAGAAAGTGACAGACATTTCCACCCTTAAATAACCACTCACCCTCGCCAAGAGCACCAAAAACCTCACCCGGTATTGGGCGGTACGTGGTTAAGGGTAAATAAGGCTTGAAATGGACGCGTCACAGGAAATTACACCGATACTCCTCCCATGTCAGGACGCGCCATGAAGCCTACTACCTTTTTACTGATTATCTGCGGCGTATTACTTAATGCAGCCGCGCAGCTTTTTCTCAAAAACGGTACGCGCCAATTGGGCGTCATTGGGCTGGACGGCCCGCACAGCCCTGTGCAATTGGCTTTCACCGTAGGTACACAACCCTGGATAGTCGGAGGTCTGGCCTGTTATGTGGTGAGCGTGGTGCTGTGGATCGCGGCCCTGTCGCGGGTGGACGTGATGGTGGCCTATCCCATGCTTTCCATTGGGTATGTCGTAAATGCGTTCATTGCCTGGCAATTCATGGGCGAGGCGCTCACGGCCCAACGCCTGCTGGGCATTGGCGTGATCGTCATCGGCGTGGTCATTCTTTCCCGTGGCTGAGGAGTCAGGCATGCACATTCTCCTCACCGGGGCCGCCGGATTTCTGGGCCGATATTGCGCCCGCCGCCTGCGTGAAGCGGGCCATGTGGTGACCACTACCGATTTGCACGGCGATGTCGACTTGCGCGGCGATTTGGCCGACGAGGAATTTTCTCGCCGCCTGCCTCCGGTTGAAGCCGTGGTTCACGCCGCAGCGGTTCAATATGTGTCACCCAATTTGCCGCTGATCTCTCGCAAATCCTGGTTCCACCACAACAACGTCAAAGCCACCCGCTGCCTCGTACAGCGCTACGCCGGCAGCGACGTGCAGTTCGTCAATATCGGCACCAGCATGATGTATGCGCAAAACGGTGCCCCCCAATATGGGCCGGACAGCGAAATGAAGGGCCAGGGCGTTTACAGCATTTCCAAGCTGCAGGCGCAGCGCCTGGTGGAGCAAGGCATGCCGCGCTGGGCCACGGTGATTCCCTGCATCATCGGTGGCCCGGGCCGCGAAGGTCTGTTCCGCAATTTCGTTCGCGCCATTGCGCGCGGCCGTCCGGTCACCGTGCCGGGCAAGGCCGCTCATCCGGTGGCCATGGTCCATGTGGAAGACGTGGCCCGCCTGGTGGAATGCGTGATTCGCCGCAATGCCACGGGTTTCTACAACGCTGCGGCGCCGCGGCCCCTGTCCATCAACGACTGGGTGCGTGAAATCGAGGACGAAATCAACGCCCCCCCGGCACGCATGCTGCATTTGCCCCTGAAACCGCTGCAATTCATCGCCGCGCTCAGCGGCTGGCGCCTGTTGGCCCGCGAGCAGGCGCTGATGCTGGAATGGCCGCACGTGCTGGATATTGACCGCTCGCTGGCCCTGGGCTGGCAGCCCCGCCACGACAACGCGCGCATCGCCCGCGATATTGCCCGCCATATTTATGGCAGCGAATTCGAGCCAGCCCGCGCAGGAGCACGCCATTAAAGCCGCCATGAATGCCGCACCGCAGGTGGAAGTGCCGCCCCTGCCGCTGTACGTCGATCTCGACGGCACGCTCATCGCCACCGATTTGCTGCATGAATCCCTGCTGCGGCTGCTCAAGGGCCGCCCTGCCAGCCTGGTGCAAATGCCGGGCTGGCTATCCCGCGGCAAGGCGGCCTTCAAGCAGGAAATTGCCCAGCGGGTGGAATTGGACGTCACCACGCTGCCCTACCGCGACGAGGTGCTGGAATTCATACGCGAAGCCCGCGCCCAGGGCCGCCGCGTGGTATTGGCCACCGCTTCGGACGAGAAATTCGCCCACGACGTGGCCCGCCATTTGGGCCTGTTCGACGCGGTATTGGCCTCGAACGGCCAGCGCAATTTGAGCGGCACTCGCAAGCTCGAAGCCATTCAGGCCGATGCCCGCCGCCACAACAGCAATGACGGCGGAGAATTCGCCTACGCTGGCGACCGGCCCGTGGATATTCCCATCTGGCGTGAAACCGCGCATGCCGTGCTGGTGACGAATTCACGATCGTTGGAATCGTCGGCGCGCGAGGCTGCACCGGTGACCACCGTCATTCACACGCCGCGAGCCCGCCTCTGGGACGTGTTATATGGCCTGCGCCTGCACCAGTGGCTGAAGAATCTCCTGATTGCTTTGCCGCTGCTACCCATATTGCCTGCGGTCTCCCACATGCCATTGGACGTGCTCATGCGCGTTCCGCTGGCCATGCTGGCTTTTTCATTGATGGCGTCCTCCATTTACGTCGTCAATGATCTGTTCGATCTGGAAGCCGACCGACGCCACGCACGCAAGCGCCACCGGCCTTTTGCCAGCGGCCTGATTTCCATTCCGGCCGCGGCCGGCATGAGCGCCGTGCTGTTCGCCGGCTCGCTGATATTGTCGGCCACCCTGCTGCCTGCCAAATTCACGCTGTGCCTGTTGGTCTACCTGGCACTGACCCTGTCCTATTCGCTGCGACTGAAACGCCGCGCCGTGGTGGACGTGTGTGTGCTGGCGGGGCTGTATACCCTGCGCATCGTGGCTGGCGCCGCGGCCCTGAGCGTACCGATTTCGCTGTGGATATTCAGTTTCTCGGTATTTTTATTCCTCAGCTTGGCATTTGCCAAGCGCTACGTTGAAATTGCCACGACCTTGCCTTCGGACACGGCGGCGCTTCGCTCGCGCGGCTATCTGATTGGCGACCAGACTTTTGTGCTGGCCGCCGGCGCTGCGGCCGGCCAACTGGCGGTGGTGGTACTGCTGCTGTATTTAAACGACCCGCTCACGGCACAGCGCTTCAGCCATCCGCAATACCTGTGGATACTGGGACCACTGTTGCTGTTCTGGCTGCTGCGGCTGTGGCTGAAGGCCAACCGCCGCCGCTTGCACGATGACCCCGTGGTATTCGCGGCACGCGACTGGGTCAGCCGCCTCATCGTCATCATCACGGTGGCGCTCATCTGGCTGGCCACCTGAGAGCTGCCATGAATTCTCCTCGTCAGCAATTGGGCATGAGAAGTTACACCGGGCCGGCGCGTTGGCCGAGTGAAAAGAAACTCGCCACCCCGGTCATTCTGGCCATGCTGGTTCTGATGCCCATGCTGTTCGGAGACCGGCAGGGTTTCGAAGGCGACGGACTGGCCATGCTGTTCGGCATGAATCAGTTCGAAATATTGGGCCGCGCTGGAGTTTACAGATACCACTGGCAGCCGCTGTCCTATGAATTACTGGCAGCCATTGCACCTTGGTTGAACAAGCCTTTTGCTCTCACTTATGTAGCCCAGGGCTTGGGCGGTGCAGGCCTGGCCTTGTTGTATTTGCTGCTGGCGCGCATGTTGAAGGCCGCGCCTTATGCGCGCTGCATGGCGCTGGTATTGACGCTGAGCATTTCTGAGCTGTGGGTGACCACGCTGTATTTCAATACCACGGCGCTGGCTTTGCCGTTCGTCATCGGCGCGCTGCTGGCCATGCACATGGGCTGCACACCGAAAATCAGGCCCGGACTGATGTGCTTATCCGGTGCCTTGATGGCGACCGGCTGCCTGTTCCGGCTGGATTTCGCGGTATTCGTGCCGATTCTGCTGGTGCTGCCCAGATTTTGGGCGGTGCAATCCAGGCTGCGTCTGTTCCTGCTGTTTGCCGCCGGAGGCCTGGCAACGGTGGGCATTTTCCTGGCCTGGCAACCGCATTTCATTCCGGACGCGGCCGCGATTCTGCAGCGCTACGGCGAGGGCGAATTCGAGGTCACCATGATGTACCGGGTGAAGATCGTCCTGTTCGCCCTGGGTCCCGCGCTGGTGGTCCTTCCAGTACTGTGGTGGACGACACGGCCGTGGAAAGCCGCTTACGCTGACCAATCCTTCGACAAGACCTGGTTGCTGTATTGGCTGGCCTTGCTGCCCACGCTGGTGCCGCTGCGCAACCTTTATTCCGGAAAATACCTGGTGCCCTTTTTCCTGGGCTTGGTGCTGGCCGTGGCCCAAGCGGTGGCACGGAATTGCCGCACCACCCAAACCACGTCCATTCAGTTGTCCGCCCATGGCCGGCAGCAATTGGGCGTGGTGGTCGCCACTGCCAGCCTGGCGGCACTGGCCCTGATTGGCGTGCCGACGGCGGAGGCACTCAAGAAAAACCCCTTGACCGCTTGGGCCGCCGACC
Source organism: Azohydromonas lata NBRC 102462 (assembly GCF_001571085.1). Classification (GTDB taxonomy): domain Bacteria; phylum Pseudomonadota; class Gammaproteobacteria; order Burkholderiales; family Burkholderiaceae_C; genus Azohydromonas; species Azohydromonas lata. The sequence continues at coordinate 95,482 of NZ_BCTC01000004.1, read as the reverse complement.
CGCTGGTCGTGGGCACGCATGACGGTGCCCGTTCCGCCGGCGCCTACATCAGCTATTTGAAGCAGATGGACAGCTTTGAATTGCCGCAGAGCAGCGTGCGCTTCTACAAACAACTGTCCGAGGTGGTAGGCCAATGCCACCATGATTTGACGGTGGTGATGTCCCCGGTGGAGAAATACGGCCACAACGAATGGAGCTGGGGCTGGTTGCCGCTGTATTTGATGCAGCAGGACTGGCGATTGACGGAATACCGCGCCGGCCAATTCGCCCGCCTGGAACAAGCCTCCACGGGCCACCAGGTGCGCATCGTGGGCCACGAGCAAGGCGCGCCTGCGGGCGAGCGGCATGTGCTGGATATGTCGCTCATCGGATTGCGCGAGGATTACGCCTTTTGGACGGACGCGGAGCATTGGATTCAAAACCCCGCGACGCGGGCGGTCTGCGACAATCCGCAATAAATTCCAACGCCAAACAAAAACGGACCGATGACGAATCGGTCCGTTTTTTCATGAGGCCATGAGGCCGCGAACGCAGCCATTCAACCGCCTCGCCTCACCTGCTTGTGGTTCAAATTTTCATCACGCGGCCTCGCGCGTCACGGAAACCGGCGACACCGGATTTTCCACCACACCGTTTTCCGAAACTTTGCGCCCTGCAATACGCACCACACGGGCGGGAATGCCGACGACGGTGGCGTCGTCTGGCACGTCCTTCACCACCACGGCATTGGCGCCAATGCGGGCACGGTTACCGACGCGAATGGGGCCGATGATCTTGGCGCCAGCGCCTATTTGCACGTCGTCGCCTATCGTCGCACCGCCACCCTTGCCACCGGCAATGGTGACTTGGTGGCGGATTTTGCAGCGGGCGCCGATTTTGACCCGCTTGCCCATCATGATGCCTTGGCGGTGCCCGAACGAAACGCCCGGTCCAATTTCCACCTGGTACGGAATCGAGGAGTGAAAGAACATGCGCAAGGTCAATTCCACCAGCTTGGGCAAAACGGGAATGCGTTTTTTGTAGAGGTAGTGCGACAAGTAGTAGAGTTTTTCCATACCGGCACTCCTTTCATTGAACTGAGAATTTCACCCTGGGCGCCGAAATTCAACGCGCGGGTTGCATTTTGAAGGAACCTGTCCCGGCAGCAGCCGCGGATTCCATCCAGCCCGCCGGCATGGCACCCTCGCCCACAATGCCGGCCAGTTGACGGATGCTGGGCGCATAATACGCCTGCAGTTTGTCCCGTATAATCGGCGACATGGGCGCGTAGCCCTGGCGGGCCTGGTTGAACTTCTTGTACAAATTGACCAGTGAATGCTTCAACTCTGGGCGCGCACGCAGTACCGGCTCCAGCATGCGGTTGACTTTCAAGGCATGGCGGTGCAGACCTTCGAATCGACTGGAGAAGGTAACGTTGGCGGCCTTGAAGGTGTAGTCATCGAAGTAATGCGGATTGATATTCAGAAAGCCGCAGAGCTTTTGCATGAAGCCACGTTCGTCGCCCTGCAAATCCTCATAAAACATGATTTGTATGCGCGAGGCCGGAATGCGCTGCAGGAAAGGCTCCAAATGCTGGGCGTAACGGCCGAAATCCAGCACCTGCAAAAACCAGCGGCCTACGCCCAAAGACTCCGGTGTGGCTCCGCGGTCGAATTGAAGGCATTTTTCCACGTAGTCCTCGAAGCTCAAATCGGCCGGCAATTCGAGCTTGGATTTGTGGAAGTTGTAGCTGGAATAAAGCCGGTCCACGGGGTGGCGCAGGATGAACAGCAATTTCACGTCGCTGAGCATGGCCGCCATGCGCGGCGCCACGGTGGCGGATTCACCCAAGTAGCCGGGCGAGGCTTCCATCACCACGCGCGTGCCCGGCTTGCAGTGGGCGAAGTGGGCGCCGTAGGTCTCGCGGGCGCGGACGGGGTCGGCGCAGTCGTTGTGGCGAAAAAAGTCGGTTTCCTTGACCTTGGAGCCGCAGACCTCGGGATGGGTCAGCAGGTAAGTGAAAACCGAGGTGGTGCCGGCTTTTTCGGTGCCGCCGATGATGAAGTTGGGCACGGTCGTCATGGACGCTCCAATGTCTTGCTGTGATTGGTTTGGGCGCGACGGCGACGCCCAGGATCGCGACGGGTGCGGCCTCAATACCGGTTGACGCGGTCCTGCGTCACGGCCTCGCGGGCGCGCATGAAAAAGGCCTGCACGCCGGCCACGCGGCGCAGGCCCTGCAAATGCGAGCGCGACATGCGGGCCCAGTCCATCCATTTGAGACTGGCGAGTTTCCAGGAGGCAGGGTCGGCGTCGCCCATCAACTCCACCGGATAACCGGCCTCGAACAGCATGCGGCCGGCCACGGATTCAAGCTGCCGAATCTGGTCACCGGTGAAATATTTACGCCAACGCTGGGAATTGGGCACCATGGCGCCGGCCTGCGCACGATCGGAATTGGGGTCAAAATAGCGCATGTTGGATTTGAGAACCGCCGGCAGAAATGGAATCTGCAGGAAATGGCAAACCTCGCGCATCCTCTGCTCAGGATTGCTGGTCAAATCCTCGTATTTCACTTCCATGTAGCGGTCGGGACCCAGTTTCAGACCCTGCTCGCGGCCGAAGGCGACCGCCTTTTTCCAGCGCCACACGGAGCGCAGAGGCGACAGGCCCCAGCGGCGGTGGAAGGACTGGGCACAGTCACGCCCGTCGCGCAGCACGTGCAGAAAGCGCGCGCCAGGGAAGGCGCGGGCCATAAGGGCCAGGTGCTGTACGTACATGGGCGTCTTGTCGCCCCAGTGCTGCTTGCCCATTCGATGGGCCATGTGCAGGTAGACGGCGGCGATGGCATCGCCCGCGGTGGCGGCACTTGAATACTCAACCTCCGGCAGAACGACAGGCTGATTGCCATTTTCCCGCCAGAAGGCCTTACCATGGCTTAATTCCTGCACCAGCGCGCTGCGATTCTCATTCGAAATGGGGCCCATCGCGCCGTATTTGTGTAGCAAACTGGGCAGCACCCGGGTTTCCCGGGGAAACATATACAAATCGGGATGATGACCCAGGGAATCAGCCAGCATGGTGGTGCCTGACCCATTGACGCCGACCACAAATACCGGTCCGGGGGATGATTTCATGTCAAGCCTTTACGCGTTCAATATGGACCAGGGCACGCAGCCAGTTGGACAGCCGACCCTTCAGGATATTGGACATGATGATGAATTCGCTTTCACGCAAAGGCTTGCAGAAATACAAAGCCCCCACGGTGAATACGCCCAGCGTACTCAGGGCAATCCAGGGGCCGAAGGCAGTGTGCAAACCGGTGGCCAATAGCACGGCGATGGCCATGGAAATCGAGATGCGCAGCATGGCGCGCAGGTCGTAGGCCAGGTGGATGCCCTGGCGGCGCAGCCACCACAGGGCGAAGGCGTTCTTGAACCCGTGGGTGATGGCGATGCCGGCGGCCACGCCTTCCAGCCCCCAGCGGCTGCCCAGCACCACGCCCACGGGCACCAGCAGGAAGAGCACGCTTTGCGTGCGCAGTTCACGCGTCACACCGTAGAGTTGCATGCACAGCGACACGTTCTGGCCCTGCGTGGTGGCGCCCAGGCCCAGGAGCATGAGGAACATGATCCAGCCCGTGTCGGTGAAGCGGCCGCCGCTGGCGTGGGCCATGAGTGCCTCGCCGCTCACGCCCACCGCTGCCAGCCACACCACCAGCATGATGAGGTTGGCCTTCCACAGCAGCTCCAGCACGCCCAGCACTGTGGCGTGGTCGCCGCGGGCGTGTCGCGCGGCCAGCACCGGCCGCACCACGCTGGCCAGCACCTGCGCGGGCATGTAGCGCCCGGCCATGAGCAGCAGCTGCTGGATGAACGCAAACATGCCTGCCACCTCCAGCCCCAGGAAGCGCGCCACCAGCAACCGCAGCGCGCCGATGCTGGCCGTGGCCTGCAGCAGATTCACGCCGGCCATGTGCCAGGAAAAGGAGAAGACTTCGCGGAAATCCACGGGCGCGGGTTCGCCTTCGGGTATCTCCATGACCTTGCCGCGCAGGACGATGAGCGAGGCCAGCATGAACAGCAGCGCGATACCGGCGTCAAACAGCAGCAGCATGGACAGGTTGAGCTCGCCCAGCACCAGCAGGCCCAGCACCGCGGCGGCGCGCACGATCGGCATGGCCGCATGCAGCAGCTGCGACCACTTCTGCTCCAGCAGCGACTCCAGCATTTCGCTGACGAAGCGGAAGGCCGGCACGCTGCAGATCACGGCAATGGCGCCGGCAGCAGCCAGCGGCTCGCCCAGGTCGCCCTTCTCCACGCCCACGAACTTCATGGCCTGCGGCCACAGCAGCGCCAGGCCCAGCGCCCACAACAGCAGCAGGCCCAGGCGCACCAGGACCACGCCGCGCACGAAGGGCATGACGGCCTGGCGCGAGCCCGTCTGCGCCAGCATGGGCAGGTAGCGGCGGCTGGCTTCGAGCAGGCCAAAGGAGCTCAGCGGCACCATCAGCTCCACCATGCCCCAAATGGCCATGTAGGCGCCGTAGTCGTGCGCAGAGAGCACGCGCACCAGCAGCAGCGTCAACAGCAGGAACGTGACCGCCTGCGCGCCGCGGCCGACGATGAAGTACAGCAGCGCCTTGCGTATGCGCGCGGCCGAGTAGCGGCCGCCGTGGTGATGCTTGCCCTGTGCCATCAGCCGGCGACTCCCTGCGCCACGAGGCGGCGGTAGGCGGCGTCCACCTGTTGGGCGATGACGTCGTAAGTGCGATGTTCGCGCACCCACTTGGGCCCGCGCGAGGCCATGGCTTGGGCCTGCTGCGGCTCGTCGAGCAGGCGGCAGATCTCGGCGGCGAAGGCATCCTCGTCCCAGGCCACGACGCGCCCGGCGCCGCTTTGCTCCAGCACCAGCGACTGCTCGGGGTGCTCGTTGGCCACCACGCACTTGGCCATGGCCAGGTACTCGATGAGCTTGGTGGGCGACGTGGACTGCAGCACCGGGATGGGCGCGAAGGGCGAGATGCACACGTCAGCCCGCTGCACCCATTCCCAGGCCTGCTCCATGGGCAGGAAGCCGGTGACGGTGACAGCCTCGCGCAGGCCCAGGCGGTCGATTTCGTCCTCCAGCGCCTGGCGGTCGGCCGGGGCCTGTCCCTCGCCCACGAAGGCCAGCGTGGCGCGCGGGTAGCGCTGGCGCACCCGCTGCAGCACGCGCAGCAGGAACTCAGGGCTGCGTATGCGCAGGATGATGCCCAGGTGCAGCAGCAGCGGCGCCTCGGTGGAAGGCGGCTTGGCGTCAGCCGGCTCGCCCACCTTGTCCGCACGTATGCCCATGGGCACGGGCGAAACGCGCTGCGGGTCCACGCCGCGGGCCACCACGTCCTGCTTCATACGCTCGCTCTGGACAAAGACATGGTCGGCGGCGGGCAGGATGCCGTGGTAAAGCGAGGCCATCATCAGCCGCGCCTTGAGTTTCAAGAGCCAGCGGTAGCGGGCACGCGGGTTCTGGGCGAGCTGCAGCTTGGACTCGGCCAGCGGGTAGGACATCCAGAATACGAAACGCGCCCCGGTGAGCTTGGCTGCCAGTGCCGCCACCAGCCCGGCAAAGAACTTGTCGCGCACCTGTATGACGTGGTATTGGCCGCCGCGGGCCAGCCGCAGGATGCGCAGGTCGTTGAGCAGGCCCTTGAAGTTGCGGGACAGCCGCCCAAGAAAGCCGGAGCCGGCCTCATTGCGCGCCAGAAAGACGCGGCTGCCCAGCCACTGCGTTTCGCTGCCCAACCCCGGCTGGGGTTTGTTCACGTCCATGACCCAGTCGATGGTGTAGCCGCGCGACACGAGCTGGCGGGCGAAAAGCTCGACGACGTCCACGCGGTAGGGCGGGAAGGTGTCCTCGGTGATGTAAAGCAACTTGAGCATGGCGGCTGTCGGGGTCTCGCTTGGGCGACGCGGCGAGGTCAGCGGTAGCCCAGCGCGGCGTTCATGGGACCGCCGCGGCCGTTGAAGTAGGAGAGCTCGGCGGGCTGCAAGTCCTTGCGCCAGCGCTCGTCCAGGGCGATGCCCTTGTTGGGCGCGAAGCGCGTGGCGTTGCCGTTGACCATGTGGCGCGTCACACCGTCCAGCCGCAGCATGGATTCCTGGAAGTCCAGGCCGATGAAGTCACACAGCCGCTCGCCGGCGCGGCGCGGGTCGCTGGCGATGTCCTCGTACTTGAGCTGCATGCGAGCCTCGGGGGGCACGTGGCGCTCCAGCAGCGGCAGCGCGCGGCCGTAGTAGCTCAGCCAAGCGCGCACGCTTTCCTCGGGATCGCGGCCGCTGCTGCGGCGCGAGAGGTAGACGCCGCGCCCGTCACGCGTGACCAGCAGGATGCGCACGGTCTTGGGGTGGCGCTGGTAGAGCTCCACCGCCTCGCGCACGTTCTTGGAGGAGTCGATGACCACGTCCTTGTCCCAGGCATCGGCCACGGCCTCGTAAAGACGCATCTTGTTGGTGAGGGCGTCGCGGTAGGCCGGGGGCACGGGCACCAGGGGGCGCGCTCCAGCGGGCACGAGGTCGCGCGCCGCCATCCAGCTCTTGCGCAGGCGCACCGCGGCCAGGAAAGATTTGGTTTGGTGCGCTTTGTCGATGTAGGTCCAGGCCACCGCGTCCCACAACCGAAAGCCGTAGGGCTGCTCGACGCTGAAGCCCCATCGCTCCAGCCGCCTGTACACCGCCTGCCAGTGCTCGCACTCGCGCAGCAGTGCGCCGCAGGAGCACTTCTCTCCCACCCGTAGAGCTTTGGCCAGGAAGTTGGACTCCCCCAGCGACGTGGCGCGCGGGTGACCGCCCAAAAACATGTCGGTCAGCGTCGAGCCGCAGCGCGCGGCCGAGCACACGTAAAGCACATTCATCGGGTCGCCTCAGAACGAATAACCAAACTGCTCGATGTCGCGCTGGTAGACCTGCTCCACCTTTTTGCGGCTGGCGGCGCTGTAATAGTCCCGGTAAGAACTGCGCTGGCTGGCATTGACCATGGGCAGGTCACAGGAGCGGCCCAATTGGTCGGTGATGTATTGAAAATCCTCACCCAGCCTTTCAAAGCGGCCTACAAAATCCATGCATTGTTGGCCCTGTCCGCTCACCACGAATTCCCATTGCGGTACAAAATGAATTTGGCCGTAGATGTTGCGCTGGTCCAGCCATTGCAAAGCAAATTCGTCAAAATTCTTGTAATGGCTCAGCACGGATTGCCCCCAGACGGCGTCTCGCTTGTTAGCCCCACCCTGGGATAAAAAAGTGTAGGCGGAAACGATACGGTCCCAGGGATTGCGCACAAACGTGAATTTGAAATACTCGTTGAACGCCTGTGCGCCGAAAATGGCACGGTAGGCCCGCGCTGTCAAATGTCCGCCGCCCTTGCATTCAAACAAGGCCGTGCACAAGGAAATGCCCGCGGTCTTGGGAATGTGCACAAATATGCAGCGATTTTCATCGAATGGTGCCAGACAATAATCCTCGGCATCCGGCGTGGTGCGCAGGCGCCGCAGCGGGCCATTGGGCTTATAGGCCCGCAGCATCTGACGATAACCCCAAGGCACCGAGCGTTGGTAAATCGAATTGATCACGGCATGCATCTGGGCTCCTGGCGCTCCGGAATGGTTTTAAAGTATTTGGGCACTCGTATCAGGCATAACCCCAGCGGTCAAGCATGTCGCGCTGCAGCTCAGTCACGGCTTCACGGTCTGTCGGAGACCACTTGCGTCGCCACGAGGCCTCGGCCGGCTTGATGGCCAGCGACGAAATAAAAGCCTCGTAATCCTTGTCCGCATAGGCTTGCACACCCATGAATTGGAGCAACCTGCGCAGTTCGCCGTGTGGGTCAGCCAGCAATTGTTCGTAATGCAGGGTGTGCTTGCCGTCGGCTTCTATCTGCTGCAAACCGCGCTCGATTTGCTGCATGCCTTCCACCCAGTTGCGGGCAGCAATGTGCAATTCGTTGACGCCCTCGGCCTTGAGCTCGCGAGGGGTTTTGCCGGCCCAAAACAATTGATGGTCGTCCCACCAGCCCACTTTGACCAATGAATCCGCCACGCTGCGCCCGTCACGCACCAGATGAATGAATTTGCAGCGGGGAAAGGCCTGGCGCAATACCGCCACGCGCCGGTTGTTGGCCGTGCGCTTGCACAGCAGCACGTCGCCACCACCATACTCCAGCGTGCCGTGGAACATGCTGCGAATACGGCTCAGGCCGGGCTCACCCAATACGAAACCTTCGGCCGGCGTGTGGGGTATTTCGGCACGCTCAAAAATGCTCTCGCCTTCCGCGGGGGATGGAATCCAGAACTGGGACAGCTTGCGCCTTCCTTCGAAATACGCATTCCCCTGCCCGCCGAACCAGGCCCGCCGTTTCATGGCCAATGAATTGCGTGGAATGCGGTGCATCAGCGCCGTGGCCGGCAAGCCCGGCAAACGGCTTTGGTAGTTGCTCAAATAGCCCACCGACGGATGCGCAGCCAGCAATTTGTAGAGCAAAGTCGTTCCGGATCGGCCGGAACCCAGCAGGAAAACCACCCTGTCATCCATGGCGATACCTCGGAGCCGCTTGCTTGTGAACAAAACCAGGTTTCATGGCCTTGGGCCCGGATTCAACTTCCGCTGCCGGCGCCACGCTGCCGGCGCGGGCCAGCGCGGCTTGGCGCACCACGCGCCACCAATAAATTGAATATCCCAGCATGAAAACCATGACGAATTGCGAGGGCGCGGCCCGCAGCGAGAAATTGCTGTAGGGCAGCGTGATGGAGAAAATGATCAATCCCGCGCCGGCCGCTTCCAGCAAGGCCTTGTGCTCCACGGGAACAATGGGCGAGCGGGCACTGGAATTGCAATTCAAGCCGGCCATGAACAGCGCCGCCATGAACAGCAAATGTCCCAGGGCCCCTGTTTCCCATAACAAAATGGTGGTCCCCGTCATATCCAATGGATAGGGAAACATGGGCACCAGTTCACCCATGCCTATGGACGAGGTCTGGGTAGCGCCAATGCCGTAACCCAGCATGGCGTGGAACGGGTCGCCGTAGCGCACGCTGCGGCTCCACCAGTCGGCCATGCGGGCGGCCCGGCTGACAACCACGCCCTTGCCCGTGTCGCGGGTGTGCACTTCCTCGGGGTTGAGCTGGTTCTCTATGGATTGCAACGGCGAGGTGGGCATCTTGCCGGACAGGGTCATACCGCGCCCTGCATAAAAGGTCGTGGCATAGACCGTGAACAGCGCGCCCATCAGCACCACGGAAGCCAGCAAGGCGCCAAAGGACAGCATGGGCCGGCGCAGCAATTCCCGGTAGAAAAGCAGCACGAATACCGCGGGCACCAGCAGCACGGCCGCTTTCACCTCCGACAGGGCCAGCGAGCCGAGAATACCCACCATAACCGCGGCGGCGAAATAGCGATTGATTCGCTTGGCGCGCCACAGGGTCAGCACCGCGGCCATGGCCACCAGCAGGAAAATACCCATGCCGTGGCTGGCACCACCGCCCTCGATATTTCCTGGGAACGTGCCGACCACCGCGTCCCAGGGCGACAGGCGGCTGGAGGCCTTGGCCACCACGAAATATTGGTACACCGCCACCGGCAATTGAATGATGGCCACGACCAGCAGGGCTTTCCAGGCCAGCAGCATGTCTCGCGGCGCAAGCATGCCCACGCCAACGGCCAAAGCCACGGACCAAAATGCCATGTAAGTACGCGAGGCCACCACGACTTCGCCCAAACGCGGCGAGCTCATGGCGGTACTGCAGCCGGCCACGATCAAAAACATGACCATGACGAATACCCACAGCGGCCAGCCCGGTTGCACTGTGGGCTTGCGCGGCTTGAATATGAAGGCGACCAACGGTATGTACATCGCCAGGGCCAGCAGCGGCGGGCCCCAGCGCGCGGAATCCAGTTTTCCGAAATACATCACTGGGCCGACAATGACCATGGACACCACGAAAATGGTCCAAAAAGCCAATCGGGACGGAACGATAAACAAACCGACCAGCGCGAGCAGGCCCAAAAATGGTGCCAGCATCGCGGGTTTGCCCATGCCGGCCGCCGCGCCCATCAGCACGGCAAAACCCAGGCTCAAAATCAGCAGCGGCACGGCGCTGCGTGTACGGTTGGGAGTCATAAGGCTGCAGCTTGGGTATTTGCCGGCCGTCTGCTGGGGGCACCCAGCAGCCGCAGACGTAGGGAGGGATCGACGCTGGCAGTCAGCGCACGGATGAATTCCTCATGGCGCTTGAAGGCGGTTTCCGGATCCCGCTCCAGGCTGGAAACGCGAATCAGCATGCCGTCGGGAATCAACCCGCGCATGCCATAGCGCAGTTGAACCATTTTCATGCCGCTGCCCGACGTCACGGCCTGGTCACCAACCACAATCCAGTAGGTGATGGGCTCGTGGCGGCTGCCCATGCGTGCACGCAGGCGCCGCACGGGAATATCCTGATTTTGGACATTCATCGTACCCACACGGTTATAAACAATCTCCAATCCCTGGGCCGGATAACAAATCTCGGGCTTGTGGGCAGTCGTACCATCGGACTGGTCGCCGCCGTAAGCGATGGATAGCATGATGTGGTTGCCCTGTACATCCACATACGTTCTCGACAACACCTGGTTGTAGATTTTGTCCAGTTTCTCCTGGACTTCGGGCGACGGCAGTATTACCGGCAAATCGGTATCCACACGCCACGAGCCAAACTTCTTGGGAATGGCCGTTTCCAGCGGAGCCAGCGGGTTGGCATCCGCCACTTTGATGGACGGCTTGAACGCAAAAGCCAGCCATGACGACAGCGCCATGGCCAAAAATACCAGCAGCACGCGAAGCTGCACGGACAGGGGTTTCATGCCGGCACCTTTCGCTGCGGATTCGGCTGAGCGCTTTTCTCCGGAAACAGGCGGCCCAGAGGATAGTCCACGAGCAGCATCAGCACGAGCGCCACCATGAACAGCACCATGCCGGCAAAGCCGTGTATAAAACCCTGGCCGGCCTCGTCACCGAAATAATAGGTGATCAGCACCAGGATCATGACGCGAACAACGTTGGCGCAAAAGGAAATGGGAATAATGAAAATCGCCAGCGCAATGTTGCGCGCCACCGATTTGTAGTTCATCAAATTCATGTACAGCAGGCCCAGGGATTCCAGCGTGAACATGGAATTCAAGCCAGCGCAGGCATCGGCGACGAACAGCTGATATTGGCCGATATTGAGCATGGCGCCGGTGCGCGCCACGGGATAACCCAAGGCATAAAGCACCGTTTCGGCCACGGTGGAGACGGCGGACTTCAGCGGCGCGGTCAACGCTGATACCAGCGCACCGGGCAGCGGTGCCATGAAGACCAGAAAGAACAGCGAGAACCAGACCACGCGCACCGCGGCCCAACCGCGAAAGATCAGCAGCACGCCCAGCCACAGGAAGATCTGCGAGCCAACCTCAAAGGCAATGACGGATTGCGAACGTCCAAAGACGTAGAGCAGCAGGCCCAGGACCAGCGCCATCGTGCCCGTCCAGGGACGGGACGCGACGGGCGCGCCCATCAGCTCATGCCGCTTGCGCCACGCCAGCCAGTAGCTGACGACCAGGATGATGGGGCCGTGCCCCTGCGCATCCGACGCCCAAACCGTCCTGGACAAGTCCAGGAAGGTCGGTACGTACAGCAGGGCAAAGCCCAGCCCAAGCAGCCATGCGGGCCAGTACTGCACGGCCCATAGCGGATGAGGCAAGCCGGCTGCTTTCATGCCTGGTGTCCACTCCTCTGATTGATGCGGTGAATGGTCAGAACTCGTTCATCACGACGCCGCACAGCCGCGTGGGCACGCTGCGCAAGGCCGTGGTGAGGTCCTGAAGCGCGGCGGCGCTGCTGCGGCCGGAGCGCACCATGGTCAGCGCGCCGTCGCAGCGCGCGGCGATCACCGGCGCATCCGAGCCGTGCACGTAGGCAGGCGTGTCCACCACGACATAGTCGAACTTGGACGACAGCTCGCGCATGAGCAGGCCGAAGGCGGGGCGCTCCACCAACTCCAGCGGGTTGGGCGGCACCGCGCCCACAGGCAGCAGGTACAGGCTGGGCAGCTCTTCCACCGGGCGGATCACGTTGATGAGCGTGCGCCCGGACAGCACGCCGGAGAGCCCGGCGGTGTTGTCCACGCAGAACACCTCGTGCTGACGCGGGTTGCGCATGTCCGCGTCGATCAGCAGCGTGCGCCCGCCCAACTGCGAGAAGGCGATGGCAAGGTTGGCCGAGAAGTAGGTCTTGCCGTCGCCCGTGTCGGGGCTCACCACGGCCAGCGAGCGCGCGCCGGTCTCCTCGGTGAACAGCGTCATCATCAGCTGGCTGCGGATGGCGCGGAACGCCTCGGAGCGGAACGAGAACGGATCTCGCGCCGTCACCAGCTCGCTGCTGAGCAGGCTCTTGGAGTTGGCCGGGTACGGGTAGTGGAACTGCTGGGACAAGGCCCACAGCACGTCGTTGCCGCTGGCCACGCCCAGTTCGATCGCGGCTTCGCCGAAGCGTATGCCGCGCTCCTTCTGGTGCTGCAGTACGCGGTCGATCTGCTCGTCGCTGAGGTGGTTGGCCGACTTGATGATCTCGCCCAGCGGCCTTTCCTTCGTGCCCTCGCCCTCGTCCACGGAAGCTCCCTGGTCGCTGCGATAGTTGAACGGGGCGCCGGAAGTCCCGTCACGCAAGGTCGAAGTGGGCATGCGATGCAACTCCATTTACACAGCCTTTCCCTGATAGCCCACCAGCCGCGTCTGCATGGACGTGGAGCGATTGCCCCGGAACCAGTTCTTGCGGTCCGGCTTGGGCAGGAAACCGATGACGCTCAGATCGGCCAGCTGCACCACGTCGTTGGGCGAGCGCACGCGGCGGTTCATGAATTCCAGCATCAGCGCCACGCCGACGGCCAGGATGGAGCCGACGAAGATGGCCACGATGGTGTTGAGCAGCAGCAGCGGCGACGAGGGCTCAATCGGCTCGTTGGCACGCGAGAACTCGACCAGGTTGGTGATGGTGGCTTGGCTCTCGATGCTGGTGGTGTTCAGGCGGGCCAGCACCGTGTCGTAGGCCTTTTGGGCGTTGTCCACGTCGCGCAGCAGCGAGGCCATGCCGTCGCGCTGGGCCTTGAGCTTGAGCACCCGGTCGCGCTGGGTCTCGACGGCAGCACGGATCTCGGCTTCACGCGAGCGGTTGATGCGGCTGCTCACCGCCACGCCGCCGGCCACGCGGGCCACTTCCGTGTCGATCCGCGCACGCAGTCCGTTGATGGAGGCCTTGGCTTCCTGCACTTGCGGGTGGTTGTCGCCCAGGCGCGACGTCAGCTGGCTCAGCGTCGCCTCCTGGCGGGAGAGCTCAGCCCGCAACCCCGACACCACGCCGTTGGTGAGCACGTCCTGCACGCGGTCGCTGGCCACGTTGGCCGCAGCCTGGCGGCTGGTCGTCTCGGCCGACAAGGCTTGCACCGCCACCAACTGCGAGGACAGTTCGTTCAGACGAGCGGTTTCGATGTCGATGCGCTCGTCGGTGGCGACGATGCCGTTGTCCTGCTGGTACTTGGACAGCGCGGCCTGCGCCTTGTCGACTTGGGCGCGCAGGCTCTTGGCACGCTCGTCGAAGAAGGCGGTGGATTGGCGCGCGGGATCCACGCGCAGCTCCAGAGCCGTTTCCAGGTAGGCCTTGACGAAGGCATTGGCCGTTGCTGCGGCCAGCTTACGGTCCGGCGACTTGTAATTGACCATGATGATGTTGGACTGGCCGGGCACCACCTGCAGGTTGATCTGCAGCATGTCGCCCAACCAAGCCTCGAACGAGCCCACGCCTTGCGTCACCTCCTGCCATTGGCTGCGCAGGTCGGGGTTCTCGTTAAGCTTGAGAATGCGCACCACGCGCTGCGCAACGCGGTCGCTGTTGAGAATTTCGACCTGGCTGGTGATGACCTGCGGCACCAACTGGCTCGCTAGGCTCATGCCCACGATGGGGTCAGGCGTGGCGACCTGAACCAGCACCGAAGCCGTACCCGTATAGGTCTTGGGCATCAGCAGGCTGATGCCTATCGTGGCCGCCACCGTGGCCAGGAGCACTGCCAGCACGACTTTCCATCGCGCCACCAGGATGGCAAAGAACTGAGCAATGGACATGCGGCAATCCTTAGAAAATGCTCTCGCGGACATAAACCACGTCGCCTTCGCGCAGTGGTTCGCTCATGGAAGGGGTCAGTATCTCGATATTGCCGTCGGCGGATTTGCGGTGAACCTTCAAACCACGCTCGGTACCCCGTGCGGTCAAGCCGCCACCAGCGGCCAACCCTTGCAGCAGCGTCATGCCGCGATCCAGGCGCAAGGGGCCGGGGCGCTGCACTTCACCATAGATATAAGCCGTGGGTGCACGGTCCACCCAAACTACATCGCCATCCTGGACGCGAGTTTCAAAAGCGGCATCTTGGGCACCTGAAGTGAAGGCGGCAGGCAGCGATATTTGCGTGCGGAACGGCCTTCCATCGCGCACACCCACCAGGGTGATAATTTCAGAGCCGCCATCGGCCACCCCTCCTGCGAGGGCCAGCAAGTCAGCCAGACGCATTTGTGAAACTTCCAGCGGATAACGGCCCGGACGATTCACATAACCCAGCACCGCGGCCTGATTGCCGCGTACCTGCATGATCAAAATCGAAACTTGCGGCTGCTTCACAAAATTGCCGGAACTCAGAGCGCTGGCAATACGCTGCTCAGCCTGGGGCACTGTCAGGCCTCCGACCTTCACCGCACCTATGAGCGGATACGTCACCATGCCGCTGTCGGTGATCCGGGTTTCCAATGCCAGATCTGGATTTTGGAAAACCGAGATCTTGATCGAATCTCCAGCGCCAAGTCGATAGTCAGCCACATTGGCCGCCGACGACGGCGCAGGAGCCGCAGGTGCCGGCACCTGCGCGGCTGCGACACGGGAACTGCTGGGAGTTTCGGCCTGCGCAAACGTGAAGGAGAAAACGGCCAGGGCAGCAATGGTGCCCAGACGCGCATGGCGGACAGATGAATTCATTTGTTCACCCCCATTCCTTGGTCAACTGACGAGGTATTACCCGACGCAATGGCGGGCGCGTTTGGCGTATCGGGCTCGCTGGGCCCGTTCACCACATTTGCGGCAGGCGCGGATGCCGCAGCTTCCGCAAATTTGCCGACGTATTCAATCTTGGCAGCCGTACGCAAATCCTTCATGTCGCGCTCCACCAATTCGCGCTTGCGCTGCGAAGCCAAGTACTGCTCTATGGCAGGCTTGGCTTTCTCAAAATCCACAGGCTGGAGCTGCGATTTCACCAGAACCAGCACTGTCGCGCCCGTCGGTGTGCGCATGAGACGGGCCTGCCCATCCTTCATCTGCGCAAACTCATCCAGCTTTTCCAGGGGCAGCTGCTCGGCAGCGCGCACGGCACGGTTTTGGGCAAATTTGATATTGCTGCTGCGCAAGTAATCGGCAAATGTATCAATATCCTTGGCAGCGGACAGGCGCTTGCCCAGTTCAGATAATTGCTCGCTTGGCAATTCGATGTTGAGCTCCTGCAGTTGATAAATGCGTCGCTCGGCGAACAATGCCGGCTTGTCCTTGTAAAACTTTTCCATTTCAGCCACAGAGGGCGGCGTGGCGGCATCGGCAACCCGCTCGACATAGGCTCGCGCCAAAACATCGCGCTTGGCAGCTTCCAGTGCCTGCAATACCGCTGGCTGGCGGTCAATTTTCAAATCAAGCGCCTTTTGAACAGCCAACTCCTGATCTATCAACCGATTCAAGGCTTGGCGGCTTGCAGCCTCCACGGCATCCTGCTTGACCTCCCGCTGCTGCAGCAGGTAATTCACCTGGTGCACCGATATTTCATTGTCATTGACTTTCGCGGCCACCTGGGAAGCGGCTTTTTCCTTGCCATTTCCACAACCGGCTAGTAATCCAAGCGTCATCACCAAAACCACACCGGTGCACAAAAATTTCCTGTGCGCACACGGAAGAGTATTTGCAGACGGCGCCATGCGTTGAGTATTCAATATTGATGGTGGCATGGCTGGTTACCAAAACTGTGACAAGACAACGTCATGACCTCTGGAGCGCTTTCGATGGGTCGCAGTAAACCGCCATAGACCATGCCGCGGCAGCCCCATGAACACGGGTACCAACGAGAATGGGGGTTACCCGTAGCAATAATGCACCCTCACTTTGGTAGCGAATCGGGCATCCTGGAATGCTAAGGTTTATCCATGAGGCGGCAATAAGCTGCCAAATGTGCATGAGGTAAATTTTTGAAACACAACCAAATTCTGCGCATGCTTGATGTATGCGCGACCGATCTGGCCGTCATGTTGAATTCCTGGAAGTGATCAAGGATTTACGACCATCCCGCACCGGAGTTCTTCGTTGAAAGTTCTTCACATCATCAATGGAGAGTATTACGCGGGAGCTGAAAAGGTCCAGGACCTTTTGGCGCTCGGGCTCACCGAATTGGGGCACGAAATTAATTTCGTTTGCTTCAAACCAGACAAATTTCCAGCGCTGCGTTCAGGCAAGGAAATTAGTCTTTACAAAATGCCGATGAGGCACCGGTTTGATTTCGGCTGCGCCCGCCAAGTCGCGAGGCTCGCGCGCGAGGGCGGATTCGAACTGCTGCATTCGCATTCGCCACGCGGCGCCATGATTGGGCGCATCGCCAGCCTGCTGGCCGGCGTACCCATGGTTCACCATGTGCATAGCCCGACCGCGCGCGATACGGAAGCCGCGTTCATGAACCGCGTCAACAGCGTGGTCGAGCGCTGGAGCGCCGCTTCCATTCAAGCGCTGATTCCCGTTTCGCGCAGTCTGGAGCGCTATCTGGTCGAGCAGGGCTTTTCTCCGCGGCGCATCTTCACCGTACCCAACGGCGTGCCTACACCCGGCCCGCTGCCGGTGCGCCCTACCCCTGCGGGTACATGGCGCATCGGCGCCGTCGCGCTTTTCAGGCCACGCAAGGGCATGGAGGTACTGCTGAAAGCAGCAGCACATTTGCTCCGCCAGGGCCGCACGCTGCGCGTGGTGGCCATTGGCGGTTTTGAAACGCCTGCCTACGAGCAGGAAATCAAAGCGCTGGCCGACAGCCTCGGCATTTCAGAACACGTGGATTGGCTGGGATTCACACGCGACGTTAATCAAGCCCTCGCGCAATTGGACGTGATGGTTTTGCCCAGTTTGTACGGCGAAGGCATGCCCATGGCGGTCTTGGAAGCCATGGCGGTAGGCGTGCCGGTGGTGGCTTCGGACGTGGAAGGTATTCCCGAAGTTTTAGAGCATGGCCGCACCGGACTGGTCGTACCGCCGGCAAATGACCAAGCGCTGGCAGGCGAATTGGCCGCATTGATGGATGGGCGGCACGACTGGGCACAACTTCGGCAGCAAGCTTATCAGCTGCAATCCGAACGTTACTCCTCCAGCAGCATGGCCCGCGCAGTATCTGACGTTTATGCGCAGGTGCTTGCCTGACCGGTAATCTTCAATATCTTTCTCACTCAGGAAAATGCGATGATCAGAACTACTGTATTGGGTTTGGGCAAAATGGGCCTGTCGCACTTGGCGATTGCGCGCGCCCATCCCGACATTGAACTTGTGGCCGGTTGTGATTCATCCACTTATCTCACAGACGTTCTTACCCAGTATTCCGGCCTGAAGTGCTACTCTGACTTCAAGAAAATGCTGGCCGAGGAAAAGCTGGATGCCATATTGATTGCCACGCCGTCCAAAATTCATGCTTCCATGGTAAGAACAGCGCTGGACCAGGGCCTGCATGTATTTTGTGAAAAGCCTTTCGTGCTCGATCCGGAAGACGGCTATCCCTTGGCCGAACTGGCGGAGCAGAAGAAGCTCGTCAACCAAGTGGGCTACCACTACCGCTTCGTCGGCGCCTTCAAGGAAGCAGCGCGCATCGTGCGCAGCGGCGCGCTGGGCGAGATCCACAACGTGCGCGCCGAGGCCTATGGCCCCGTGGTGCTGCGACCCAGCGGATCGACCTGGCGCTCGGCCAAGAACGAGGGTGGCGGCGCACTTTACGACTATGCCTGCCACGCCCTGGACCTGATGAATTTCGTGGCCGGCCCGCCCAGTACCGTCAGCGGCGTAGTACGCCATGGTGTGTTCTCGCGCGACGTGGACGACGAGGTGTACGCGCTCTTCCGCTACCCCGGCGGCGGCAGCGCACAGCTCAGCGTGAACTGGAGCGACGAAAGCCACCGCAAGATGTCCACCACCCTCTCGGTCTGGGGCACCAAGGGCAAGCTTGTCGCCGACCGCCAGGAGTGCCAGATTTACCTGCGCGAACCCCATGAGGCCCTGCCCGGCGCGCCCAAGGGTTGGTCCGTTCGCTACACGACGGATCTCACGCAAGAAGTCTGGTATTACCTGCGCGGCGAGGAATATTCGGCACAGGTGGATTACTTCGTGCAGAGCATCAAAATGGGCCGACTGGATGGCGAAAATTCGTTCCGCTCCGCGCTGCAAACCGACCGGCTGGTTTCCATGCTGCTCGATACCGAAAACGGGACCGCGCCGCAGCACGCTGCGGAAACCGCCGGCATGGCGGGTCGTCGCGGTGGTTTGTGGTCACGCCTGGTGGGCAGCTGAATTCCAGCAGCGATCCAAATACTCATTGACGACACGACTTTCATTTGCCGGACTCAACACCAATGCTCCAGCCCAACCAACAGCCCATGGACCGCGTTCTCTTTGGCGACAACCAGTTCTTCGGCGTGAACCACATGTCCGAGGAAAAGGCCCGTGCACAGGCCATGCGATTTCAGGACATTTCGGCCATCATCAACGTGCTGGACGCCGCCTACAAGGAAGGCATTCGCACCTTCATGTGCACCACGCACGATCGCGTGAATGAAATCTGTGATTACTTCCGCGAGCACAAGGCGCAATATCCGGATTACACCTTTTATCCTTGCATGCCTTATGCCCACAAATACGCCAATGCCGTCACCGAATACGGCATGCTGGAGGCGCTGAAAAAGTTTTTGCCCGAGGAAGGATCGTTGGGCGCGATGCTCAAGGGGGGCATGGCGCTGGCAAACAAGGATATCGAGAAAATCCTGCAGTTGCTGGTGGATGCGGAAATGAAAATGTTCCGCGGCCTGAATACCCCAGTGATATTCCTGCAAAACGTCATCACCGATTTGTTCCTGGGTTTGAATCTGAAACCCGTGCTGCGCATGTTCCATGACCACGTGCGAAATGCCTACGGCGCCGAGCCGGGCTACATCACCATGAATTTGCCCAAGCTGCTGGACGTGCTGGATGAGCTGGGCATAGAAAATCCCGTCGTCTGCTCCAACATCAACAAGATTGGTTTTCGCATGTGCGGCGGCATTCCGGCCTACGAGCAGGCCATTGCGCAGCGCCGCTTCAGGCCGGTGGCGATGTCGGTGCTGGCCTCCGGGGCGATTGCGCCGCAGGAAGCCATTGATTACGTGTGCCAGCAGCCGCGCATCGAGTCCATCGTGTTCGGCGCCTCCTCGCGCGCCAACATCCGCCACACCAAGCAGCTCATCGACGAGCTGACGCTGGCACCGCAATGAAGCTGGTCGTCGGCGCCTCGGCGGGCGGGCACGCCAACGAGCTGCAAATCCTGCTGCGCAACGCGCGGGGCTTGTGGCCGGCGGAGCCGGCGGCCTACATCACCACCATGGCGATTGCCGCGTCGGGCTTCGACGCCGGCAACCGGCCCGTACACGTCATTGGCGAGTGCGACCGGCGCAAGCCGCTGCAAGCTGTGGGTGTGCTGGGCCGCACGCTGTGGCTGGCGTTCAAGGAGCGCCCGGACGTGGTAGTGACCACCGGCTCCATGCCGCTGGCGCTGTTTTGCATCTGGTCCAAGTTGCTGGGCGCCAAAGTGGTGTGGATAGACAGCGTGGCGCAGATCGAAGCGCTGTCCGTCAGCGGGCGGCTGATGCGCCGGGTCGCGGACCTGTGCCTGGCGCAATGGCCGGCCGTGGCGGCGCGCTATCCGGGTGTGGAATACGCCGGGGAGGTGTTGTGATCCTGCTCACCGTGGGCTCGATGTTTCCCTTCGACCGCCTGGTGCGCGCGGTGGACGAGCATGTCGGCGCCGGGCGCATCACCGAGGAGGTGGTGGCGCAGATAGGCGATGGCCGCTACGAGCCGCGCCACATGCCCTTCCACCGATTCCTGTCCCGGGTGGAGTTCGAAAAGCTGCTGGAGCGCGCCGACATGCTGCTCAGCCATGCCGGCGCCGGCACCATCGCCATGGCGCTGGAGCACGACAAGCGGCTGCTGGTGGTGCCCCGCTTGGTGCGCCACGCCGAGCACGTCAACGACCACCAGATCGCCACCGCCCGCCGCTTCGAGGAGCTGCAGCACGTGCTGGTGGCCTACGAGACAGCGCAGATTCCCGCCCAACTGCAGGCGCTGCAGGGCTTTCGCCCCCGCCAGCGCCACGCCGCGCCGCAGCGGCTTGCCGAGCGCATAGGCCGCTTCCTGGCCACGGAGTGCGCGCCACGCGCTTGAGAACGACGGCAACCCTGCTGCAATTCGGCCCGCTCGCGGGCCGAATTGCAGCTTACGAGGGGCTTCTCAGCACTTGATGCCCACATGCAGCGCCACGACGCCGCCGGTGAGGTTGTGCACGTCCACATGGCCGAAGCCGGCGGACTTCATCATGGATTTGAGCGTGGCCTGATCCGGGTGCATGCGGATGGACTCGGCCAGGTAGCGGTAGCTGTCGGCGTCGCCGGCCACCATCTGGCCCAGGCGCGGCAGCACCTTGAAGGAGTACCAGTCATAGGCCTTTTGCAGCGGCGCGGCGACCTTGGAGAACTCCAGCACCAGCAGCCGCCCGCCCGGCTTGAGCACACGGGCCATCTCGGCCAGCGCCCCGTCCTTGTGCGTCATGTTGCGCAGACCGAAGGCCACGCTCACGAGGTCGAAAGCGCCTTCGCGAAACGGCAGCCTCTCGGCGTCACAGATGGTGCTGGGCAGCACCATGCCTTTGTCCAGCAGCCGGTCGCGGCCCGTGCGCAACATGGCCTCGTTGATGTCGGTGTGCACCACCATGCCGCTGGCACCGACCTTGGGCGCGAAGGCGCGCGCCAGGTCGCCCGTGCCGCCGGCGATGTCCAGCACGCGCTGGCCCTCGCGCAGATTGGCCACCGCAACGGTGTAAGCCTTCCACGCGCGGTGCATGCCCATGGACATCAGGTCGTTCATCACGTCGTACTTGGACGCGACGGAATCGAACACGCCGCGCACGCGGCGCGCCTTTTCCTGCTCTTCGACGGTTTCGAAACCGAAATGGGTCTGGCTCATGAAGCGTTGGTTCAGTGGTGGTGGCCGCAGGAAGAACCCGCTTTTTCGGGCATGGGCGCGTCGCGATCGACGCCGGCCGCCTGCAGCCGTTTCTCGTAGTCCTGCCACAGCTGCGCCTGCTGCGAGCCGAGGAAGTACAGGTATTCCCAGGTGAAGATGCCGGAGTCGTGGCCGTCGGAGAACGTGGGCTGTACGGCGTAGTGGCCCACGGGCTCAATGGCGTTGATCTCCACCTGGCGCTTGCCGGTCTGCAGCGTTTCCTGGCCCGGGCCATGGCCCTGGACTTCGGCCGAGGGCGAATACACGCGCATCAGCTCGAAGGGAATGCGGAAGTTGGATCCATCATCGAAGCTGATTTCCAGCTGCCGTGACTGCTGGTGCACGGTGAGGGCCGTGGGTTGATGCTGGAAGCTGCTGCTCATGAAGACTCCGGAAAACGGTGCGCCCGCGGGCGCGGTCAAGCCTGATTATCCCGCTGGCTAAGATCGCCCAATTTGGCCCCGCCCACGACCCCAATGAACCTGCCCCGCCGCCGCCTGCTCCACGCCGCCAGTGCCACCGCGCTGGCCTCGCTGTCACCCTGGGCCGCCCGCGCGGATGAGGCGGCCTGGCCGTCCAAACCCATTCGCTGGGTGGTGGCCTACCCGGCCGGCGGCGGCTCGGACTTCCTTGCCCGCCAGCTCGCGCCGCAGATGGGCCGCCAGCTCGGCCAGACCCTCTACATCGAAAATCGCCCGGGCGCGGCCGGCATCATTGGCACCGACAACGCCGCCAAGTCCCCGGCCGACGGCTACACGCTGCTCACCGGCGACAACGGCGCCATGGTGTTCCATCAGGCCATGTACAAGCGGCTGCCCTACGCGCCGCAGGACTTCGCGCCCGTGGGCTTCATGGCGCGCTTTCCGCTCATCGTGGTAGTGAATCCGCAGTCCGGCTTCGACGACGCGCGCCAGTGGCTGCAGGCCCTCAAGGCCAACCCGGGCCGCTACAGCTACGCCTCGCCCGGCATCGGCAGCCCGCACCACCTCGCCATGGAGTTGCTCAAGGAGCGCACGGGCAGCTTCGTAGTGCACGTGCCCTATCGCGGCACGGCCTTCGCATCGCAGGACGTGATCGCCGGCCAGGTCCCCATGACGGTGCTGGACACTGCCGCCGGCCTGCCTCTGATACGCAGCGGCAAGCTCAAGGCGTTGGCCGTGATGGGGCGACAGCGCATCCCCGCCCTTCCCAACGTGCCCACGCTGCAGGAAGCGGGTGTCAAGGACTTCGAGGCCACGGCCTGGCAGGCGCTGTTCGTCCCGCGCAGCACGCCGCAGGCCATCGTCAATCGCCTTTCGGCCGAGATGCACAAGGCCATCCTCACGCCGGAGGTGAAGACGCGGCTGGAGGAGTTCGGCCTGGAGGTGCTGCCGGGCGAGCCGGCGGCGCTGGCCGACTTCGTGCAGAAGGAAACCGCCTTCTGGCACGGCCTGATCAGGGCACGGCACCTGTCCGCGGAGTAAGCCGCGGCCACGGGTAGGCGCCATTCTTGCCCTGCCCGCCGCATGACCAGCAGCCACACCCGGAGCGATACCGGCGTACCCACGCAATGAGCTGGGCGGTGGTGCTGGACACCCTGGAGTCGGAATTCGCCGGCCTCCAGGACACGGAGCAACTCACGCGCGCGGCCACTCGGCTGCTGCTGGCGGTCTTGCTTGGAGCGGCCATAGGCTGGCAGCGGGAGCAGCACGGCAGTGCTGCCGGATTGCGCACGCACATGCTGGTGGCACTGGGAGCGGCGCTGTTCATGCTGATACCGGCGCAGGCGGGACTCGGCGGTGACGGCCCCAGCCGCGTGCTGCAGGGGGTGGTCGCGGGCATTGGCTTCCTGGGGGCCAGCGCGGTGCTCAAGCTCGGCGATCGAGGCAAGATCCGCGGCCTCACCACCGCGGCCGGCATTTGGACGACGGCTGCCGTGGGGGCCGCCGCGGGCCATGGCCACGCGGCCACCGCGTTGATGGCCGCCCTCATCGTCCTGGCCATCCTCGGTGCCGTGGCACGCCTGGAGCGGCGCTGGCGCCCACGCAAGGCCTCACGCCAAAAGGAGCGGCCGTCTTCGGCGCCCCACCGCATCGGCAGCGGCGCGGACGAAGACTGAAGCAGCCGCTGCAGCTCAGGTCAGACCAGCACGCGCTCGATGCCGCCGGTGTTGGCTTGGGCCACGTAGTCCGGCATCCAGTTCTCGCCCAGGATCTTGCGCGCCATCTCGACCACGATGTAGTCGGCCTCCAGCAGCCCGTTGTTCAGGTCCTCGCCGTAGCGGCTGAGCCCCTGCAGGCAGCTTGGGCAGGAAGTGAGGATCTTGATGTCCTCCTTGGCGCCGACCTTGCCCGCGTCGCGCAGCACGGCCTCGGTCTTGCGCAGCTCCTCGGTCTTGCGGAAGCGGATCTGCGTGGAGATGTCCGGGCGGTTGAGGCCCAGCGTGCCGCTTTCGCCGCAGCAGCGCTCGCTCTTGAGCACGTTGGGACCCATCAGCGCCTGGACCGTCTTCATCGGCTCCTGCTGCTTCATGGGCGTGTGGCAGGGATCGTGATAAAGGTAGGCGCCCGCGCTGTCGAGCTTGATGCCTTTCTCCAGCAGGTACTCGTGGATGTCCACGATGCGGCAGCCGGGAAAGATCTTGTCGAACTCGTAGCCCTGGAGCTGGTCGAAACAGGTGCCGCAGCTCACCACCACGGTCTTGATGTCCAGATAGTTGAGCGTGTTGGCCACGCGGTGGAAGAGCACGCGGTTGTCCGTGATGATCTTCTCGGCCTTCTCGAATTGGCCGCTGCCGCGCTGCGGGTAGCCGCAGCAGAGATACCCGGGGGGCAGCACCGTCTGCACGCCCGCATGCCACAGCATGGCCTGCGTGGCCAGGCCCACCTGGCTGAACAGCCGCTCCGAGCCGCAGCCGGGGAAGTAGAACACCGCCTCGGTGTCGGCCGTGGTCAGCTTGGGGTTGCGGATGATGGGGACGTAGTTCTTGTCCTCGATGTCCAGCAGCGCACGCGCCGTCTTCTTGGGCAGCCCGCCGGGCAGCTTCTTGTTGACGAAGTGGATGACCTGCTCGCGCACCGGCGCCGCACCGTGCGTGGCCGGCGGCAAGGCCGTCTGCTTGCGGGCGGCGAGCTTGAACAAGTCGTTGGCAAAGCGCTGCGCCTTGATGCCCACGCCCAACATCGCCGTGCGCGCCAGCTTGATGGTCTCCGGGTTGGTGGCGTTGAGCATGAACATGGCCGCGGCGCCGGCGGGCCGGAAGCTCTTCTGGCCCATCTTGCGCAGCAGGTTGCGCATGTTCATGGACACGTCGCCGAAGTCGATCTTCACCGGGCAGGGCGTGGCGCACTTGTGGCAGACCGTGCAGTGGTCGGACACGTCCTCGAATTCCTGCCAGTGCTTGATGGACACGCCGCGGCGCGTCTGCTCCTCGTACAGGAAAGCCTCCACCAGCAGCGAGGTGGCCAGGATCTTGTTGCGCGGGCTGTAGAGCAGGTTGGCGCGCGGCACGTGCGTGGCGCACACGGGCTTGCACTTGCCGCAGCGCAGGCAGTCCTTGATCGACTCGCTGATGGCGCCGATGTCGCTCTGTTGCATGATCAACGACTCATGCCCCATCAGGCCGAAGCTCGGCGTGTAGGCATGCGCCAGATCGGCGGCGCGCACGTCCTGGCCCAGCGCCTGCGGGTTGCGCAGCAGCTTGCCCTTGTTGAAGCGGCCTTCCGGGTCCACGCGGCGCTTGTAGTCGGCAAAGCCCTGCAGCTCCTCGTCGCTGAGGAATTCCAGCTTGGTGATGCCGATGCCGTGCTCGCCCGAGATCACGCCGCCCAGGCTGCGCGCCAGCACCATGATGCGGGCCACCGCCTCATGGGCGGTTTGCAGCATCTGGTAGTCGTCGGAGTTGACCGGGATGTTGGTGTGCACGTTGCCGTCGCCGGCGTGCATGTGCAGCGCCACCCACACGCGCGAGCGCAGCACCTGCTTGTGGATGCGGCGGCACTCCTCCAGGATGGGCGCGAAGGCCGCGCCGGCGAACAAGCCCTGCAGCGCCTTGAGCACCTGCGTCTTCCAGGAGGCGCGCAGCGTGGTGTCCTGAATGAGCTCGAAGAAGCTGCGCCCGCCGCCCGGCTGCAGGTCGTCCAGCTGCTGCAGCCACTGCTGCCACAGTTGGCGCACCTCGCGCAGCAGTTGCAGCGCCTGCTGCACGCGGTCCTCCAGCAGCTCGGCGCTGGGGATCTCGCTGGCGTCGTCGCTCTTGCCCAGGGGCAGGTTGCCGCGGGTGAAGAAGGCTTCCAGCGCGTCGAGCAACTGCAGCTTGTTGCGCAGGCTCAGCTCGATGTTGATGCGCTCGATGCCGTTGGTGTATTCGCCCATGCGCTCCAGCGGAATCACCACGTCTTCGTTGATCTTGAAGGCGTTGGTGTGGCGCGCAATGGCGGCGGTGCGCTTGCGGTCCAGCCAGAACTTCTTGCGCGCGTCGGCGCTGACGGCGACGAAGCCCTCGCCGGAGCGGCCGTTGGACATGCGCACCACCTCGCTGGCGGCGCGGGCCACGGCCACGTCGTCGTCGCCCACGATGTCGCCAATGAGCACCATCTTGGGCAGCGTGCCGCGCTTGCTCTTGGTGGCGTAGCCCACGGCGCGCAGGTAGCGGTCGTCCAGGTGCTCCAGGCCGGCCAGGATGGCGCCGCCGTCCCTGGCCTGGGCGAACATGTAGTCCTTGATCTCGACGATGGAGGGCACGGCGTCCTTGGCGTTGCCGAAGAACTCCAGGCACACGGTGCGCACGTGCGCGGGCATGCGGTGCACCACCCAGCGCGCGCTGGTGATGAGACCGTCGCAGCCTTCCTTCTGGATGCCGGGCACGCCGGCGAGGAACTTGTCGGTGACGTCCTTGCCCAGGCCTTCCTTGCGGAAGATGCTGCCCGGGACCTCTATGGTCTCGGTGCGCTCCAGCGTCTTGCCGGAGGCATCGAAGTAGCGCAGCTCAAAGCGCACGCGCGGCGCGTCGTGAATCTTGCCGAGGTTGTGCTCCAGCCGAACCACGTCCAGCCACTTGGCCTCTGGCGTGACCATGCGCCAGGAGGCCAGGTTGTCCAGCGCCGTACCCCACAGCACGGCCTTCTTGCCGCCGGCGTTCATGGCGATGTTGCCGCCCACGCAGCTCGCCTCGGCCGAAGTCGGGTCCACGGCGAAGACGTAGCCGGAACGCTCGGCCGCGTCGGCCACGCGCTGCGTGACCACACCGGCGCCGGTCCAGATGGTGGGCACCTTGTGCGCCACGCCGGGCAGGTCGACCAGCTCGACCTCCGTCATCTGTTCCAGCTTCTCGGTGTTGATGACGGCACTCTTCCAGGTCAGCGGCACCGCGCCGCCCGTGTAGCCCGTGCCACCCCCGCGCGGGATGATGGTCAGGCCCAGCTCCACGCAGTCCTTGACCAGTTGCGCCATCTCCGCCTCGGAGTCGGGCGTGAGGACGACGAAGGGATACTCCACGCGCCAGTCGGTGGCGTCCGTGACGTGGGCCACGCGCGAGAGGCCGTCGAACTTGATGTTGTCCTTGGCGGTGTGGCGGCCCAGCACGCGGCGTGCGCGCCGGCGCAGCTCGGCAACCTCGTCAAAGGAGGCGCCGAAATCCCCCACTGCCTTGCCGGCCAGTGCCAGCAGCTCGCCCACCAGGGCGTCGCGCTGCGAATCGGTTTGCGGATCGCGGCGCTTGCCGATCTCGCCCAAGCGGTGCTGCAGGGCCTGGATCAGCGCCTCGCGACGCTTGGGGTTGTCCAGCAGGTCGTCCTGCAGGTAGGGGTTGCGCTGCACCACCCAGATGTCGCCCAGCACCTCGTAGAGCATGCGAGCCGAGCGCCCGGTCTGGCGCTGCTCGCGCAGTTGCAGCAGCAGCACCCAGGCCCGCTCGCCCAACAGCCGGGACACGATTTCGCGGTCGGAGAAGGACGTGTAGTTGTAGGGAATCTCGCGCAGGCGCGGCGCGTCTTCGACAGCGGCCGCCACGGCGGCGCCGGCCAGGGTATTGACAGGAATGGGTGCGTTCATGGGAAGCGGGCGCGCAGATCGCACCCGGGTGAGCGCGAAGAACCAAGGACTTTACCCCGCACAGGGTTTCCCCCCGAATCGAAGGGAACAGGCGAGGCACGTGGGCGCGAAGAAATCGCACCCCAAAATGAAAAGCGCGGCGGGCGGCACCGTTGGGCCGCCCGCCGCGCGACAACTCAGGAGCGGTAGTCGGCGTTGATGCTGACGTAGTCGTGCGAGAGGTCGCAGGTCCAGACGGTGGCGCTGGCGTCGCCGCGGTGCAGGTCCACCCGCACCGTGATCTCGGACTGCTTCATCACGCGCTGGCCATCGGCTTCCTGGTACCCGGGATGCCGTCCGCCCTTCACCACCACGTGCACGTCGTCCAGGAACAGGTCGATGAGGTTCTGGTCCAGGTCGTCAATGCCGGCGTAGCCCACCGCGGCCAGGATGCGGCCCAAGTTGGGGTCGCTGGCGAAGAAGGCGGTTTTCACCAGCGGCGAGTGCGCGATGGCGTAGGCCGCCAGGCGGCATTCGGCCTCGGTGCGGCCACCGTCAATGCGCACGGTGATGAACTTGGTGGCGCCCTCGCCGTCACGGACGATGGCCTGCGCCAGTTGTTGCGACACGGCAATCACCGCCTCCCGCAGCGCCTGGCCCTCGGCGGAGTCGAGCGCGGTGATCTCGTCGTGGCCCGCCTGGCGGGTGGCGACCAGCACGAACGAGTCGTTCGTGGAGGTGTCGCCGTCAATGGTGATGCGGTTGAAGCTGGCGTCGGCGGCTTCCTTGACCAGGGGCTGCAGCAGCGCGGGGGCGATCACGGCGTCGGTGGCGACGAAGCCCAGCATGGTGGCCATGTTGGGCCGGATCATGCCGGCGCCTTTGCTGATGCCGGTGACGGTGACGGTGCGGCCACTGATCTGCACTTGCCGCGACGCCGCCTTGGGCAGCGTGTCCGTGGTCATGATGCCCTCGGCCGCCAGTGCCCAGTTGTCGTCCTTGAGGTCGGCCAGCGCCGCCGGCAACCCGGCCTCTATGCGCTCCACCGGCAGCGTTTCCATGATCACGCCGGTGGAAAAAGGCAGTACCTGTTCCGGCGAAAGGTCCAGTTGCTTGGCCAGCGCGATGCAGGTGCGGCGCGCGCGCACCAAGCCGTCCTCGCCGGTGCCGGCATTGGCGTTGCCGGTGTTGATGACGATGGCGCGCACGCCGTTGCCGGCGGCCAGGTGCTCGCGGCAGAGCTGCACCGGCGCGGCGCAGTAACGGTTGAGCGTGAACACGCCGGCCACGGCCGAGCCCTCGGACAGGGTCATCACGGTCAGGTCACGGCGGTTGGCCTTGCGCACACCGGCCATGGCGATGCCAATGCGCACGCCCGGCACGGGCGAAAGCGTGGCGGGATCAGGCGCGGTCAGGTTCACGGGCATGGGTTCGACTCCTAGGCTGCGATACGGCTCAGCGGCGGGGCTGCAGGCTCAGCTGAGCTTGCCGTGGCACTGCTTGTACTTCTTGCCGCTGCCGCAGGGGCAGGGATCGTTGCGGCCGACCTTGGGCACCTCGCCGGCGGGGTCGGTGTCCTGCGACACCGAGCCGTCGTCGTTGGGATGCGTGTAAGTCACGTTGCCGACGTGGCCGGCGCGCTCTTCTATGGCCTCGGCGGCCTGCGCCACCTGCTCCTGGGTCTGGATGCGCACGGTCATGAGCACGCGCGTGACCTCGTTCTTGACCACGTCCAGCAGCTGGGCGAAGAGCTCGAAGGCTTCGCGCTTGTATTCCTGCTTGGGGTTCTTCTGCGCATAGCCGCGCAGGTGTATGCCCTGGCGCAGGTAGTCCAGCGCTGCCAGGTGCTCGCGCCAGTGCGTGTCTATGGACTGCAGCAGCACCATGCGCATGAAGGGCGTGAACTGCTCGGCGCCCACCAGCGCAACCTTGGAGGCAAACATCTCGTCGGCGGCGGCCACGACCTTTTCAAGGATGTCCTCGTCCGTCGCGGACTGGCTGCCTTCCACGAAGGACTTCAGCGCCAGCTCGATCTGCCACTCCTCGCGCAGCGCGCGCTCCAGGCTGGTCAGGTCCCACTGCTCTTCCAGCGTTTCGGCCGGGACGTGCTGGCGCACCAGCTCCGTCATGGTGCTGCGGCGCAGGTTGGCGATCTGCTCGTCCAGCGCCTGCGCTTCCAGGATCTCGTTGCGCTGCTGGTAGATGACCTTGCGCTGGTCGTTGGAGACGTCGTCGTATTCCAGCAGCTGCTTGCGCACGTCGAAGTTGCGGGCCTCGACCTTGCGCTGCGCGCTCTCGATGGAACGCGTGACGATGCCGGCCTCGATGGCCTCGCCCTCGGGCATCTTGAGCCGGTCCATGATGGCGCGTACGCGGTCGCCCGCGAAGATGCGCATCAGCGAGTCGTCCAGGCTCAGGTAGAAGCGCGAGCTGCCCGGATCGCCCTGGCGGCCGGAGCGGCCGCGCAGCTGGTTGTCGATGCGGCGGCTCTCGTGCCGCTCGGTGGCGATGATGCGCAGGCCGCCGGCGGCCTTGACCTGGGCGTTGAGGCCGGCCCACTCGTCGCGCAACTGCTGGATGCGGCGCGCCTTCTCGTCGGCGGGGATGCTGTCGTCGGCCTCCAGGAGCTGGACTTGCTTCTCGACGCTGCCGCCGAGCACGATGTCCGTGCCGCGGCCGGCCATGTTGGTGGCGATGGTGATCACGCCCGGGCGGCCGGCCTGGGCCACGATCTCGGCCTCCTTGGCATGCTGCTTGGCGTTGAGCACCTGGTGCGGCAACTTGGCCTTTTGCAGCAGCTCGGAAACGATCTCGGAGTTCTCGATCGAGGTCGTGCCCACCAGCACGGGCTGGCCACGCTGGTGGCAGTCCTGGATGTCCTTGATGACCGCGTCGTACTTTTCCTTGGTCGTCTTGTAGACCAGGTCCAGCTCGTCCTTGCGGACGGTGGGCCGGTTGGGCGGAATCACCACCGTTTCCAGCCCATAGATCTCCTGGAACTCGTAGGCCTCGGTGTCGGCCGTGCCGGTCATGCCGCCGAGCTTGGCGTACATGCGGAAGTAGTTCTGGAACGTGATGGAGGCGAGCGTCTGGTTCTCGCTCTGGATCTGCACGCCTTCCTTGGCTTCCACGGCCTGGTGCAGGCCGTCGCTCCAGCGCCGGCCCGTCATGAGGCGGCCGGTGAACTCGTCAACGATCACGACCTCGCCGTTCTGCACCACGTAGTGCTGGTCACGGTTGTAGAGGTGGCGTGCACGCAGCGCCGCGTAGACGTGGTGCATGAGCGTGATGTTGGCCGGGTCGTAGAGGCTCGCGCCTTCGGCCAGCAGTCCGGCCTCGGCCAGGATTTCTTCGGCGTGCTCGTGGCCGGCCTCGGTGAGGTAGACCTGGTGCGACTTCTCGTCCACCGTGAAGTCGCCGGGCTCGATGACGCCCTCGCCCGTGCGCGGGTCGGCTTCGCCGATCTGCTTCTTGAGCTGGGGCACCACGGCGTTGATGCGCACGTAGAGCTCGGTGTGGTCCTCGGCCTGGCCGCTGATGATCAACGGCGTGCGCGCCTCGTCGATGAGGATGGAGTCCACCTCGTCCACGATGGCGTAGTTCAGCCCGCGCTGGCTGCGGTCGGCGACTTCGTAAACCATGTTGTCGCGCAACAGGTCGAAGCCGAATTCGTTGTTGGTGCCGTAGGTGACATCGGCGGCGTAGGCGGCCTGCTTTTCCTCGCGGGCCAGGCCCGGCACGTTCACGCCGACGGACAGGCCCAGCCAGTTGTAGAGCCGGCCCATCCACTCCGCGTCGCGGCGGGCGAGGTAGTCGTTGACCGTCACCACGTGCACGCCCTTGCCGGGCAGCGCATTGAGGTAGACCGGCAGCGTGGCCATGAGCGTCTTGCCTTCGCCCGTGCGCATCTCGGCGATCTTGCCCTGGTGCAGGGTCATGCCGCCTATGAGCTGCACGTCGAAGTGGCGCATCTTGAGCACGCGCTTGCCCGCTTCGCGCACGGTGGCGAAGGCTTCGGGCAGCAGCGCATCCAGCGTCTCGCCCTGGGCCAGCCGCTGGCGAAACTCGTTGGTCTTGCCCTGCAAAGCCGCGTCGTCGAGCTTCTCGAACTGGGGCTCCAGGGCGTTGATTTGCTCCACCACGCGCCGGTACTGCTTCAGGAGGCGGTCGTTGCGACTGCCGAAAATCTGGGTCAGGAGCTTGGGCAACATGCAGTGGAAATGAAGAGGAGCAAAGCCGCGGGCCGCCGCGGCGGGCAAGCCGGGCAGTTTAACACCCGGGTCTTTGCGGCCCCGTGACGCCCGGCCGACGCCGCCTTGCCCGGCATCAAGGCCGCGCCCGCGGGGCAGCCTTGCGCGCTGTGGCTACACTTTGGCGATGGCCACCACCATGCCACCCGCCCTGCCGCTGTCCAAAGTGCTGGACGAAAACGCCGCGCTGCAGCGCCTGGCGCAGCGCCTGCGCGACTCCAACCAGCGCTTCGAAGTCGCCACCCGCGTCCTGCCCCTGGCCCTGCGCCAGCAACTGCGCGCCGGCCCCGTGGACGAGGAAGGCTGGACACTGCTGGCCTCCAACGCCGCCGTCGCGGCCAAGCTGCGCCAACTGCTGCCGCGCATGGAGCAGCAACTGCGCGACGCGGGCTTTGGCGACAAGCGCATCCGCATTCACCTGCGCCCCCTGGAGGGCTGAGCGGGTTTCGGCCGCGCCAAGAAAAACGGCGCGCACCGCAAGCGGTACGCGCCGTGAATCATTGAGTTTGCTTGGTGGTGCCGACTATCCGAATCGAACGGATGACCTGCTGTTTACAAGGCAGCTGCTCTACCAACTGAGCTAAGCCGGCACGGTGCACAGCGGCGGCATTTTAGCCGCCGCTGGCTTCACCTTTTCACTTGATGCGCTTGAGCGACGGACGGCCCGGCGTGGGCGGCTCCGGCGGCGGCTCGGGCGTGGCCGCCTCGTCGTCTTCCACGGGCGCCGGTGCGGCGGCCTCGGGCTCGGCCGTGGCCAGGCGCAAGCCCTGCGGCGCGGGCGACGGCGCAGCGGGCGCCGCCGTCTCGGCCGGCGGCTCGGCGACCGTGGGCGCCGGGAAGGCCATGCCCTGCCCGTTCTCGCGGGCATAGATGGCCACCACATGGTCCACCGGCACCACGATCTCGCGCGCACGGCCGCCGAAGCGGGCCTTGAACTCGATGAATTCGTTGCCCAGCTTCAGTCCCGAGGTCGCCTCGAAACCGATGTTGAGCACGATCTCGTTGTTCTTCACGTACTCCAGCGGCACCTGCACGCTGCGGTCCACGTAGACCGCCAGGTAGGGCGTGAAGCCGTTGTCGGTGCACCAGTCGTGCAGCGCCCTGATCAGGTAGGGGCGCGTGCTGGAGCCCTGGTCGGTGGAGGCCTCGCTCATGGCTTACTTGCGCATCACCTTCTCGGACGGCGTCAGCGCCTCGATGTAGGCCGGGCGCGAGAAGATGCGCTCGGCGTACTTGAGCAGCGGTGCGGCGTTCTTGGACATGTCGATGCCGTAGTAGTCCAGGCGCCACAGCAGCGGGGCGATGGCCACGTCCAGCATCGAGAAGTCGTCGCCCAGCATGTACTTGTTCTTGACGAAGATGGGCGCGAGCTGCGTGAGGCGGTCCTTGATCTGGGCGCGCGCCTTCTCCAACTGCTTGTCGGTGGGCTTGACGGCTTGGCCGCGGCCTTCGAGCACGTTGACGTGCGTGAACAGCTCCTTCTCGAAGTTGAGCAGGAACAGCCGCACGCGCGCACGCGCCACGGGGTCGCCGGGCATCAGCTGCGGGTGCGGGAAGCGCTCGTCGATGTACTCGTTGATGATGTGCGACTCGTACAGGATGAGATCGCGTTCAACGAGGATGGGCACCTCGTTGTACGGGTTCATCAGCGCGATGTCTTCAGGCTTGGCGAAGAGATCGACGTCGCGGATCTCGAAGTCCATGCCCTTTTCAAACAGCACGAAACGGCAGCGGTGCGAGTAGGGGCAGGTGGTTCCGGAGTAGAGCACCATCATGGAAGCGGCTCCTTGTTTGTCTCTTCAGAAAATGATGAAGCGCAGTGGGCGGCAACGCCACCCACTGCGCAGGCTTTTTCGGCCACTAGGGCCTGCTGAACGCCAGTCTTACTTGATGTCCTTCCAGTAGGCAGCGTTCAAGCGCCAGGCGATGAAGGTGAACAGACCCAGGAAGATCAGCACCGCCACGCCCAGGCGTACGCGCTGCTTTTGCACCGGCTCGCCCATCCACTGCAGGTAGGCCACCAGGTCGCCCACGGCGCTGTCGTAGCCAGCGGCGTCAAGCTTGCCAGGGGTCACCTGCTCGAAGCCCTTGAACACATGCGTGACCTTGGCGGCGTCGTGCGGGTCCTTCTCTTCCTCGAACTTGGCTACGCGCTGGCCTTGCAGTTCCCACAGCACATGGGGCATGCCCACGCTGGGGAAAACCAGGTTGTTCCAGCCGGTGGCTTTGGCAGGGTCGCGGTAGAAGGTACGCAGGTAAGTGTAAAGGTAGTCAGCACCACTGCCCTTGGAGCCGTCGGCGCGCGAGCGCGCGATGACGGTCAGGTCAGGCGGCGTGGCACCGAACCACTCCTTGGCCTGGCGGGCGTCCAGGGACACCTTCATCAGGTCGCCGACCTTGTCGGTGGCAAACATCAGGTTGCCCTTGATCTGCTCCTCGGTCAGGCCGATGTCGCGCATGCGGTTGTAGCGCATGTAGGCCGCCGAGTGGCAGTTGAGGCAGTAGTTGACGAAGAGCTTGGCGCCGTTTTGCAGCGCGGCCATGTCGTTGAGCTTGTCCGCGGGGAACTTGTCCCAGGCGATGCCGCCGCTGGAAGCGAAGGCGGACGTGGCCATGGCCAGGGTGGCCAGCAATGAGAGGATGAACTTTTTCATTCGAGCTTCTCCGGCTTGTCGCCTCAATGCGCCTTGAACACGACGCGATCAGGCACCGGCTTGAATTCGCCCACACGGCTCCACCACGGCATCAGCAGGAAGAAGCCGAAGTAGAACAGCGTGCCCACCTGCGCCACGAGGGTGCCGATCTCCGACGGCGGCTGGATGCCCAGGTAGGCCAGCACCACGAAGAAGACCACGAACACGGCATACAGGTACTTGTGCCAGCTCGGACGGTAGCGGATCGACTTGGCCGGGCTGCAGTCCAGCCAGGGCAGGAAGAACAGGATGATCACGGCGCCGCCCATCACCACCACGCCCCAGAACTTGGCGTCGAAGGTCTTGAGCAGGACCACGGCCACCACGGCGCCCACCAGCACGCCCAGCTTGGCCTTGCCCGGCAGCTTGCCCTTGAGCACGGCCAGCACGGCGGCCAGGCCCACGATCACGGACAGCACGTTGACCATCACGTCGGTCGTTGCGCGCAGCATCGAGTAGAACGGCGTGAAGTACCACACCGGGGCAATGTGCGGAGGCGTCTTGAGCGGGTCGGCCGGGATGAAGTTGTTGTACTCCAGGAAGTAGCCGCCAAACTCAGGCATGAAGAACAGCACGGCGCTGAAGGCCATGAGGAACATGCTCACGCCGAAGATGTCGTGCACCGTGTAGTACGGGTGGAAGGGGATGCCGTCCAGCGGGTGGCCGTCGGCGCCCTTCTTGGCCTTGATTTCCACGCCGTCGGGGTTGTTGGAGCCCACTTCATGCAGCGCAATGATGTGCGCCACCACCAGGCCCAGCAGCACCAGCGGCACGGCAATGACGTGGAAGCTGAAGAAGCGGTTGAGCGTGGCATCCGACACGACGTAGTCGCCGCGGATCAGCAGCGCCAGGTCCGGGCCGACGAAGGGCACGGCGGCGAACAGGTTCACGATCACCTGCGCGCCCCAGTAGCTCATCTGGCCCCAGGGCAGCAGGTAGCCCATGAAGGCTTCGGCCATCAGGCACAGGAAGATGGCGCAGCCGAAGATCCACACCAGCTCGCGCGGCTTGCGGTACGAACCGTAGAGCAGGCCACGGAACATGTGCAGGTAGACCACGACGAAGAAGGCCGAGGCGCCGGTGGAGTGCATGTAGCGCACCAGCCAGCCCCAGGGCACGTCGCGCATGATGTACTCGACGGATGCGAAGGCAACGTTCGCGTCCGGCTTGTAGTGCATCACCAGGAAAATGCCGGTGACGATCTGGATCACCAGCACCAGCAGCGCCAGCGAGCCAAAGATGTACCAGAAGTTGAAATTCTTCGGAGCGTAATACTCCGACATGTGCTCTTTGTAGAGCTTGGAAGCCGGAAAGCGGTTGTCGACCCAGTTCAGCAGCTTCTGGGCGACCGGCGCATCGGCGGGTAAGGTCTTGAATTCAGCCATGAGGTGTTCTCCGGGAACCTGGAAATCAGGCCTTCTTGTCCTCGCCGATCAACAGCTTGGTGTCCGACAGGTACATGTGCGGCGGCACTTCGAGGTTGTCGGGAGCGGGCTTGTTCTTGAAGACGCGACCCGCCATGTCGAAGGTCGAGCCGTGGCAGGGGCACAGGAAGCCGCCTTGCCAATCGTCCGGCAGCGAGGGCTGCGCGCCGGCCTGGAATTTGTCGCTGGGCGAGCAGCCCAGGTGCGAGCAGATGCCCACCACGACCAAGATGTCCTCCTTGATCGAGCGGTGCTCGTTGCGCGCGTACTCGGGCGTGAGCTCGGCGGGCTTGCGCTGGGAGTTCGGGTCCACCACCTGGGCATCGGTCTTCTTCAGGCCGGCCAGTTGTTCCGGAGTGCGCTTGACGATCCACACCGGCTTGCCGCGCCATTCCACGGTCATTTTTTCGCCGGGCTTGAGCGCACTGATGTCCGCCTCGACGGCGGCACCAGCGGCCTTGGCTCGCTCGGAGGGCGTGAAGGTGCTCACGAACGGCACGGCTGCGGCCACGCCACCCACGGCACCCGCGCCACAGGCAATCGCCACCCAGGTGCGGCGGCCTTGGTCGACTTCAGGCTTTGTCATAGCTTCCTCAGGAACTTTTCCGGATTCAGGGGCAACCCTAGATTCTAGCGGGGAAGGATTGACAGGAAGCCTTTCGAATGGCTGACGCTCCCCAGCGAGAGAATTACTCACGCCTGCGGTATTTGACCTCCATCAAACTAAGCCAATACTCCTGGTCGCCGCCTGTCTGCGCGGCGCTACAAACTTGGAGAAAACCCCTAGAAAGGACCGGAGGATGAGTTTCTTTTCTGAATTCAAAGCCTTTGCAATGAAAGGCAACGTGGTCGACCTGGCAGTCGGCGTGATCATCGGCGCGGCGTTTCAGCGCATCGTCGATTCGGTGGTCAAGGACCTGATCATGCCGCTGGTGGGACGGCTCGTCGGCGGGCTGGATTTCTCGAATTACTTCATCCGCCTGGCCGATCCGCCGCCGGGCTACAGCGGCCCAATGACTTACGACGCGCTGACCAAAGCCGGTGTGCCGCTGTTTGCCTACGGCACTTTCATCACGGTGGCGCTGAATTTCATGATCCTGGCCTTCGTGATCTTTTTGATGGTCAAGCAGATCAACCGGCTGCGCCGCGAGGAACCCGCGCCGCCGCCGGCCACGACGCCGGACGCCGCGCCCGAGGACATCGTGCTGCTGCGCGAAATCCGCGACGCGCTGCGGCAAACCCAGCCGCCGGCCCAGTAAACCCGGGCCCGCGGGCGCTCAGCCCGCGCTGGCGCTGAGCGCCAGCGCCATGCGCAGCGCCGCGCGCAGGCTGGCGTCGTCGGCCACGCCACGGCCGGCGATGTCGAAGGCCGTGCCGTGGTCCGGGCTGGTGCGCACGAAGGGCAAGCCCAACGTGACGTTGACGCCCTCCTCCACCCCCAGGTACTTCACCGGGATCAGGCCGTGGTCGTGCGTCATGGCCACCACCAAGTCGAACTCGCCCGGGTGCCGCGGCGGCGCGTGGCGCGCGCGCATGAACACCGTGTCCGGCGCGAAGGGCCCGCGGGCGTCGATGCCTTCATCGCGCGCGGCCTGCACGGCCGGGGCGATGTAGCGCTTCTCCTCGTCGCCGAACAGGCCGCCCTCGCCCGCGTGCGGGTTCAGGCCCGCCACGGCGATGCGCGGCGCCGCCTGGCCCCAGGCCGCGGCCGCCTGGTGAGCGATGCGGATGGTGGAGAGCACACCCTCGAAATCCAGCACCTCCAGCGCGCGGCGCAGCGCCATGTGGATGGTGACCAGCACCACCTTGAGCTCCTCGTTGGCCAGCATCATGCGCACCGGCGGCGGCTCGCCCCCGGGCGGCGCGGCCAGCGCCTGCAGCATCTCGGTGTGACCCGGGAAAGGCACGCCGGCGGCGGACAGCGCCTCCTTGTGAATGGGCGCGGTGACGATGGCGCGGCCCGTGCCCTGCTGCAGCAGCCGCACCGCGGCTTCTATGCACACGGCCGCGGCGCGGCCGGCGCGCTCGTCCACCTGGCCCCAGGGCAGCGATTCCAGGCCTTCAGGCAGACCCGGCGGCGCCCACACGGGAATGCAGCGCGGCGGGCAGGCCACGAGGTCGGCCGGCGACTCCAGCACGGCCATGGGCCAGGCGGATTCGCCGAGCAGCGCCGAGGCGCGGCGCAGCGCCTGAGGGCAGCCCAGCACCAGCGCGGCAGGTGCGTCCTCGCGCATGAGGGCGCGCAGCACGATCTCCGGGCCTATGCCGGCCGGGTCGCCCATGGTCACGAGCAGGGGTTGCTGCGCCTGCGGCGGATGGGTTTGCATGTCGTGTTTCAAGCCGGGTTCTCGATGTCTATGAAGCGGTGCTCCAGGCCAAAGCGCTCGGCCACGTGCGCGGCCAGTGCCGGGGCGCCGTAGCGCTCGGTGGCGTGGTGGCCGCAGGCGAGGAAGGCCACGCCCGTCTCGCGCGCCAGGTGGGCCTGGGGCTCGGACACCTCGCCGGTGATGTAAGCGTCGGCGCCGGCGGCGATGGCGGCCTCGAACCAGCCCTGCGCGCCGCCCGTGCACCAGGCGATGCGCCGCAGCGCGCGGCCGTCGCCGTGCAGCACCAGCGGCACGCGGCCCAGGCGCTGCTGCACGCGCTCGGCCAGCGCCGGCAGCGCCAGCCCCTGGCCGTCGCCAATGAAACCCAGGTCCTGCTCGCCGAAGCGCGCGTCCGCCGCCAAGCCCAACTGCAGGCCCAACCGCGCGTTGTTGCCTAGCTCGGCGTGGGCGTCCAGCGGCAGGTGGTAGGCGAAGAGGCTGATGTCGTGGCGCATGAGCAGCCGCACGCGCTCGGCCAGCCAGCCCGTCAGCCGCCCGTCCTGGCCACGCCAGAACAGGCCGTGGTGCACCAGGAGGGCGTCGGCCCCCTCGGCAATGGCCGCCTCTATCAGCGCGCGGCTGGCCGTCACGCCGGAGACCAGCCGCCGCACCGTCGCCCGCCCCTCGACCTGCAGGCCGTTCGGCCCATAATCCTTGAAGCGGTCCGCCGCCAGCGCCTGGTTCAGGTATTGCTCCATCTCGGCACGCGTCACGCTGCCCATAGCCCGCTTCCTTTCATGCGCAGAACCTGGCTGATTTTCTCGCAGGCCGTGACGGTGGCCGTCGCGCTGCTGTTCGTGGTGTCCACGCTCAAGCCGCAGTGGCTGCAGCGCGCGCCGGGCCAGGCCATGCCTGAAGTCGTGGCGATTTCCAGCGCCTCGCCTCCGGCGCCGGGCGCGTCGGCACCGGCCGGCGTGGGCTACAGCGCCGCGGCCCGCGTGGCCGCGCCCACGGTGGTCAGCGTCGTGGCCCGCAAAGGTGCCGTGCGCGGCAACCCGCATGCCGAAGACCCGTGGTTCCGCTTCTTCTTCCGCGACGGCCAGGGCCCCTCGCAACCGCAAAAAGGGCTGGGCTCGGCTGTCATCGTCTCCAGCGGCGGCTACCTGCTGACCAACAACCACGTCATCGAAGACGCCGACGACATCGAGGTGCAGCTCGCCGACGGCCGCCAAGCCCAGGCCCGCCTGGTGGGCAGCGACCCGGAAACCGACGTGGCCGTGCTCAAGATCGACCTGCCGCGCCTGCCCGCCATCACTTTCGGCACCACCGAGGCGCTGCAGGTGGGCGACGTGGTGCTGGCCATAGGCAATCCCTTCGGCGTGGGCCAGACGGTCACTTCCGGCATCGTCAGCGCGCTGGGCCGCAACCAGTTGGGCATCAATACCTTCGAGAACTTCATCCAGACCGACGCCGCCATCAACCCCGGCAACTCCGGCGGCGCGCTGGTGGATGCGCGCGGGCAGCTCGTGGGCATCAACACGGCCATTTTTTCGCGCAGCGGCGGCAGCTTGGGCATTGGCTTCGCCATCCCGGCCGACACGGCGCGGCAGGTCATGGAGAGCCTGATCCGCGACGGCCAGGTCACGCGCGGCTGGATTGGCGTGGAGCCGCAAAACCTCACGCCGGAATTCGTCCAGAGTTTCAATTTGCCCGTGCGCGAAGGCGTGCTGATCTCCGGCGTGCTTCAGAACGGCCCGGCCGGCCGCGCCGGCATGAAGCCCGGCGACGTGGTGACCAAAGTCGGCGGCCGCCCTGTGGCCAACACCGCCCAGCTGTTGGGCGCGGTGGCCGAGCTCAAGCCGCGCAGCGACGCCGTCATCGGCGTGCAGCGCGGCAACGAAGCGCTGGACATCAAGCTCACCGTGGGCCAGCGGCCCAAGCCGGGGCAGCGCGAGCAGTGAGCGGAGCGCCGGGAGGCGCCTCAGGCCGTCTTGTCGCTGCTGCCGGCCTCTTCCTCATCCGGCGCCTTGGTGGCACGGATGAAGATCTTGGCGGACCACAGGCCCAGCTCGTAGAGCAGGCACATGGGCAGCGCCAGCGAGAGCTGCGAGACCACGTCCGGCGGCGTGATCACGGCGGCGACGATGAAGGCCACCACGATGAAGTAGCCGCGCCAGGCCTTGAGCTGGTCGATCGTCACCACGCCCATGCGCGTCAGCAGCACCACGGCCACCGGCACCTCGAAGGCGGCGCCGAAGGCGATGAACATGGTCAGCACGAAGCTGAGGTAGGCCTCGATGTCCGGCGCCGCCGTGATGCTCTTGGGCGCAAAGCTCTGAATGAACTTGAACACCTGGCCGAACACGAAGAAGTAGCAGAACGCCACCCCGGAGGCGAACAGCACCGTGCTGGCCACCACCAGCGGCAGCACCAGGCGCTTTTCGTGCGAGTACAGGCCCGGGGCCACGAAGGCCCAGACCTGGTAGAGCACCACGGGCAACGCGACCAGGAAGGCCGCCATCAGCGTGATCTTGAGCGGCACCAGGAAGGGCGAGATGACGCTGGTGGCGATCAGCGTCGCGCCCTGCGGCAGGTTGGCCACCAGCGGCGCGGCCAGCAGGTCGTACAGCCCGGCCGGGCCAGGGTAGACGGCCAGCACGGCGAAGACCACGCCGACGGCCAGCAGGGCCTTGATCAGACGGTCGCGCAGCTCGACCAGGTGTTCGACGAACGGCTGCTCGGTGCCCTCAAGTTCGTCCTTGGGCGTCTGGCCGCTCATGAGGATGCACGCGGCGGACGGAAACGCGCCACCCGTGCCGCGCCGGACTGCGCGCGGGTGCGCACGCCGTTGCGCTGCTTGTACCAAAGCGGCATGGCGCCGCGCTTGAGCCGCCAGTTCTTGCGCGGCGGCTGGTAGCTCAGCGGCGGCGGCTCCAGGCCGGACGATTCGCTCGCCGTGCCGGCGCCGAAGCCCGAGTCCTGCCAGCTTTGCTGCAGGTCACGCGTGGTGTCGTGCAGCTCCTGGTTCACGCTTTGTTCGACGTTGCGTGCCGCATCCTCGAACTGCGTCTTCATTTTTTTGAGTTCATCGAGCTCGATGGAGCGGTTGACCTCGGCCTTGACGTCAGCCACATAGCGCTGCGCCTTGCCCACGAGGTGGCCCACCGTGCGCGCCACGCGCGGCAGCTTCTCGGGGCCGATGACGATGAGCGCCACCGCCCCGATGAGCGCCAGCTTGTCGAAACCGAAGTCGATCATCCCGCGGCCGGCCTCAGGACTTGGTCTTGGCCTCGACGTCCACCGTGTTCGGATCGGTGGACTTGTTGATGGTCACTTGCTGCGGAGGAGCGGGCGTCTCCGAATCCATGCCGCCCTTCATGCCGTCCTTGAAACCCTTGACCGCGCCACCCAGGTCAGAGCCCAAATTCTTGAGCTTCTTGGTGCCAAAGATCAGCACCA
Organism: Azohydromonas lata NBRC 102462; assembly: GCF_001571085.1. Classification (GTDB taxonomy): domain Bacteria; phylum Pseudomonadota; class Gammaproteobacteria; order Burkholderiales; family Burkholderiaceae_C; genus Azohydromonas; species Azohydromonas lata. The sequence continues at coordinate 53,969 of NZ_BCTC01000004.1, read as the reverse complement.
CCACCAGCAGCACGATCAGCCAATGCCAGATGCTGAAAGAACCCATGTTCGGAACTCCTTGTTCAATCCCGGGATTCTAGGGTGCGCCGCATGACAGCTTTCCCCGCCCGGGCATGGCCGCCACGGCGGCCGCTGCATTTATTTCACCCCTTGGACCACGGACGGGGGCCGCCGATGAAGTGGATGTGCAGGTGCCCAACCTCCTGGCCGCCGTCGGCGCCGGTGTTGACGATGGTGCGAAAGCCGTTGGTCACGCCCAGCTCGCGCATGAGGCGCGGGCCCGTGGACATCATCTTGCCCAGCAGCGCCGCGTGCTCCGGACCGACCTCGACCATGGACGGGAGGTGCTGCTTGGGCACCAGCAGGATGTGCACCGGCGCCCAGGGGTTGATGTCGTGGAAGGCGATGAAGTCGTCGTCCTCGTAGACCTTGCGCGACGGGATCTGGCCGGCGGCGATCTTGCAGAAGATGCAGTTGGGGTCGGTGCTCATGGGCGGGCGTCGTCGTTGTGGATGTTCAGTCAGGCATGGCGCGGCGCTCGTTGAGAGACAGCCAGCCGCGCACCACGCGGTAGAGGAACCAGATGGAGACCAGGCCCCAGGCGATCCAGCCCGGGGCGACGAACAGCAGCCACAGCGGCGCCGTGAGCAGGTACAGTCCCGCGGCCCACAGCACGCTGCGTATGCGCCAGCGGAAGTGCGACTCCTGCCAGCTGCCCAGCGCGTCGTCCCGCTTCACTAGGTCCAGGATGAAGGCTGCCACCAGCAGCAGCACGCTGGGCTGGAAGGCCGGCAGCACCGCGCCCACGGCCACGATGGCGTGCAGCGCGTAGCTGATCTGGCCAATCGTGCGCAGATGGCGCTCGCGCTCCCAGGCGGGCTCGTTGTCAGGCGGCAGCATCGGCGGCGTGGCCATGGCGTTTCTCCCGCGGGCTGGGGTTCAGCCCTTGTTTTGAGTGCGCTGGGCGAACTCTTCCAGCCCCGACAGCCCCTCGCGCCGCGCCAGCTCGGCCAGCACGTCCGACGGGTGCAGGCCGAACTGGGCCAGCGCCACCAGGCTGTGGAACCACAGGTCCGCCACCTCGTAGATGACCTTGTCGCGGGCGCCGTCCTTGGCGGCCATCACGACTTCCACGGCCTCCTCGCCCACCTTCTTGAGCACGGCGTCCAGGCCCTTGGCCGAGAGCTTGGCGACGTAGCTCTTGGCCGGGTCGCCGCCGTTGGCGGGCAGGCGCGATTCGATCACCTCGGCCAGCCGCGACAGCACCGCGTCGCCGAAGGGGCTCGTTTGTTCTTCGCTCATTTGTAGATGCTCTCCGGGTCCTTGAGCACCGGGTCCACCGGGCTCCAGGCGCCGCTGTCCTTGTCCAGCCGGCGGTAGAAGCAGGAGTGGCGCCCGGTGTGGCAGGCGATGCCGGGCTCGTGCCCGCGCTGCGTCACCTTGAGCAGCACCACGTCGGCGTCGCAATCCAGGCGGATCTCGTGCACCTGCTGCACGTGGCCCGACTCCTCGCCCTTGTGCCAGAGGCGGCCCCGGGAGCGGCTCCAGTAAACGGCCTCGCCGCGCTGCAGCGTGAGCGCCAGCGACTCGCGGTTCATCCACGCCACCATCAGCACGTCGCCGCTGGACGCTTCCTGTGCGATCGCGGGCACGAGACCGTCGCGGTCCCACTTCACTTCATCCAGCCAATCCATCGTTTCAGTGTACTCAGTCAATATGGGTGGGGCCGGCGTGGCCGCGCTCCTGCGCGAACCACTCCAGCACCGGGATGGTGCCCGGCAGCACGGGCCGCACCTGCACCGGCAGCGTCTGCCAGGCCATCTGCTGCGCCTCGCGCATCTCGAACTCGCCGCGCCAGGCGAACACCTTGCAAAAGTGCAGCCTCACCAGCGCGTGCGGGTAATCGAACATTTCTTCCTTCCAGCGCTGCACGGCGGCGACGTCTATGTCGATCCCCAACTCCTCGTGCAGTTCCCGCCGCAGCGCCTCCTCGACGCTCTCGCCGGCTTCGAGCTTGCCGCCCGGGAATTCCCAATGCCCGGCGTAGACCTTGCCCTGCGGCCGGCTGGTGAGCAGGAAGCGCCCTTCCCGCCCGGCGGCGTCGCGCTCGATGAGCACGCCCACGGCCACGTCCACGGGCGTGCGGCCTTGCAGCGCCGGGGCGCGCACCACCTCAGACATGGTCCAGCCCCTGCGGCGGCTCGTCGTCGGCCACGGCCGGCGCCGGGGCCAGGTCGTCGCCATGGGCGCGGCCGGCCCAATCGCGGGCGAACTGGTAAGCGACGCGGCCGGAGCGCGAGCCGCGCTCCAGCGCCCACACCAGCGAGGCCTTCTGGGCGGCCGGAATCTGGTCCTGCGGCACGCCCAGGTTGCGCAGCCACTGCGCCACGATGGCCAGGAACTCGCCCTGGCTGAAGGGATAGAAGCTCACCCACAGGCCAAAGCGCTCGGAGAGGGAAATCTTTTCTTCCACCACCTCGCCCGGATGCACCTCGCCATCGGCCGTGTGCGTGTACGTGAGGTTTTCCTTCATGTACTCGGGCAGCAGGTGGCGGCGGTTGCTGGTGGCGTAGATCAGCACGTTGTCGCTGGCCTGGGCCACGGAGCCGTCCAGGATGGATTTCAGCGCCTTGTAGCCCGGCTCGCCCTCGTCGAAGCTCAGGTCGTCGCAGTAGATGATGAAGCGCTCGGCGCGCGAGGCGACCAGCTCCACCAGGTCCGGCAGGTCCACCATGTCGGCCTTGTCCACCTCGATGAGGCGCAGGCCCTGCGGCGCGAACTCGTTGAGGCAGGCTTTCACCAGCGAGCTCTTGCCCGTGCCGCGCGCGCCCGTGAGCAGCGCGTTGTTGGCGGGCTTGCCGGCCACGAACTGCGCGGTGTTGCGCAGCAGCTTGTCCTTTTGCGGCTCGACTTCCTTGAGGTCGGACAGGCGAATGCCCGCGACGTGGCGCACCGGCTCCAGCACCCCGGCGCCACGGCGGCGGCGGTAGCGGAAGGCCACGGACGCCGCCCAGTCCGGCGCGGCCAGCGGCTGCGGCAGCACCGCCTCCAGGCGGCTCAACAGCGCCTCGGCGCGCGCGATCAGCGAATCGAAATCAGGCATGGCGGGAAAGACGGACGACGCGGGTTTTGCAAGGCTGCGCAGTGTAGCCAGGGCTCCGTGGCCTTCCGGTGACGGGGCGGACGCCGCCGGGCCGCGGCTACACGCGCCTGACGACCTCCCCCGCCACCGCATACACCTCGTCCCCCCTCGCCACCCGCACCGGATGCATGCCGGTGAAGGCCCCGAAAGCCGGCAGCACGCCGACCTCGGCCGTGAAGTGAAAGCACGGCAGCCGCAGCCGCTCGAAGCCGCGGCCGACCGTGATGCACGGATGCAGGTGACCGGCCAGCGCGTAGGCGCCGCTCACCGGCCGCGGGTGGTGGCACAGCGCCAGGCCGTCCAGGCGCAAAGGCTCGTCCACCACCGTGATGCCCAGCGACGGCGGCGGGTCGCCCGCACGGTCGTCGTGGTTGCCGCGCACCAGCGTGATGTCCAGCGCCGCGTGCGCCTCGCGCCAGGCCGACAGCGCCGAGAGCGTTTCGACGGCATGCGCGTGCACCGAGTGCAGGAAATCGCCCAGCACCAGCAGCCGCCGGGCGCCGTGGCGCGCGGCCAACCGGGTCAGCACATCGAGGTTGTGCCCCGTTGTCCCCTGGGGCACCGGCACGCCCAAGCGGCGAAAGCTCGCCGCCTTGCCGAAGTGCGCATCCGCCACCAGCAGCGCCTGCTGCGCGGGCCACCACAGCGCGCGTTCGGCCAGCAGCCTCAGCCGCTCGCCACCGCGCTCCACCCAGATTTCTTGCGTTTCGATCGATTCACCGCCAGGGCCCATGGCGGCATGGTGCCGCCTTCAGCGCAGCACCAGCGCCAGCACGGCCTCCAGGTGTTCGGTGGGGGCGCGCTGGAAGGAAGAGCGCGCGAAGCGCTGCAGCCGCCCAAGGGCGAAGGCGCACAGCGCCGAGGCCTGCACCTGCGCGTCGGCCGTGGGCGAGGCCGATCCGGCCTCCTGCGCCGCGGCGCGCAGGTGCTGGCGCACATGGCCCTCCAGCCGCTCGAAGAAGGCGTTCATGCGGGCGTTGAGGCGCTCGTCCTCGTGCGCCAGCGCGTCGCCGGCCATCAGGCGCGCCATGCCCGGATGGCGCTCGGCGAACTGCAGCAGCACCGCCAGCGCACGGCGGGCCTGCGCGTCGCCGTCGCTGCCGGCGGCGTGGCCCGCCGACGGCTCCAGCGCCGTGAACACGCTGGTCTCTATGAACTCGATCAGCGCCTCCAGCATCTGCGCCTTGCTCACGAAGTGGCGGTAGAGCGCCGCCTCGCTGATGGACAGCCGCGCCGCCAGCGCCGCGGTGGTCACGCGCTCGCTGCCGGGCTGCTCCAGCATGGCCGCCAGCGCTTGCAGGATTTGCGCCTTGCGCTCGCCGGGCCGCGGGCGCTTGCGTGCATCCAGGGCCGGCGGAATCAGGTCGCGCGCGCCGGCGGCATCGCTGAGGTCGGACATGGCAGGGTCCCCGTGGGGTTGGAAAACCGGCGGATTCTGGCCAGCCCCGGCCCACCCCCGCATTCGTCTCCCACCATGCGAACGGCGGGTTGCCGTCGCGGCGCAAGCGTTCTACGGCGCGCCGCCGCGCGTAAAAGCCGATTTCAGTCGCCTTCAGCCGGCTTGAGCCCCGCTCAGCGGCAAAGCGCCGCCAGGCGCCGCACGCGGCGGTCCACGTAGGGCGGACGCGCCGAGCAGCGCTGGCCGGCGCGGTGCGCCCAGCGCTGCATCCACACCGTGCCCATGCCCAGGCGGCGCGCGCCCTTCTGGTGCTCCAGCGTGTCCTCCACCAGCACGCACTGCGCGGGCGGCACGCCCAGGCGCACGCAAATGCGCCGCAGCATGCGCACGTCCGGCTTGGGCCGCCAGTGGCCGAAGACGCGCATGTCCTCGATGGTGAGCACGCCATCGAACAGCGCCAGCAGCCCAAGCGCGCCCAACACCCGCAGCGCGTAGGCGCGCGGCGCGTTGGTGAGGATGTACTTGCGCCCGCGCAGCCGTTGCAGCGCCGCCACGTCGTGCGCATGCGTGCGCAGCCTGTCTTCCAGGCCGGGCAGCAGGTGCGTGTGGTGCAGGAAATGCGCGGGCTTGACGCCGTGGTGGCGTATGAGCCCAAGCAGCGTGGCGCCGTAGCGGGCCCAGTAGCGGCGGCGCAGCGCGTCGGCCTCGGCGTGCGGCAGCCCCAGCTCGCGGACCATGTAGTCCGTCATCGCGGGGCTCAGCACGCCGAACACGGACGCCGAGGCGTCGTGCAGCGTGTTGTCCAGGTCGAACAGCCACACGCGCGCCGCGCGGGGGCGGCCGCGCGGCGGGCCGCCCGGCACAGCCGCCATCAGTGCGAGCGGATCATGGTGCCGTAGGCCTGGTCGGTCAGGATCTCCAGCAGCATGGCGTGCGGCACGCGGCCGTCGATGATGTGCACGGCGTGCACGCCGTTCTTGGCCGCGTCCAGGGCGGAGGCGATCTTGGGCATCATGCCGCCGGAGATGGTGCCGTCGGCGAAGAGCTCTTCGATGCGCTTGGCGGTGAGGTCCGTCAGCAGCTTGCCTTCCTTGTCCAGCACGCCCTTGATGTTGGTGAGCAGGACGAGCTTCTCGGCGCGCAGCACCTCGGCGAGCTTGCCGGCCACCAGGTCGGCGTTGATGTTGTAGGACTCGTTTTCCTTGCCGAAGCCGATGGGGCTGATGACGGGGATGAACTGGTCGTCCTGCAGCGCCTTGACCACGCTGGGGTCGATGCTCTCGATCTCGCCGACCTGGCCCATGTCGTGCAGCTTCTCGGGGTCGTCGCGGTCGACCATCTTGAGCTTGCGGGCGCGGATCATCCCGCCGTCGCGGCCGGTCAGGCCCACGGCCTTGCCGCCGGCGGCGTTGATCAGGCCCACGATGTCCTGCTGCACCTGGCCGGCGAGCACCCACTCGACGACTTCCATCGTCTCCTCGTCGGTCACGCGCATGCCCTGGATGAACTGGCCCTTCTTGCCCACGCGGGTGAGCGCCTCGTCGATCTGCGGGCCGCCGCCGTGCACCACGACGGGGTTCAGGCCCACGAGCTTGAGCAGCACCACGTCCTCGGCGAAGTCCTGCTGCAGCGCCGGGTCCGTCATGGCGTTGCCGCCGTACTTGATGACGATGGTCTTGCCGTGGAACTGGCGGATGTAGGGCAGCGCCTGGGCCAGGATTTCGGCCTTTTCGCGCGGTGCCACGTGAGACAGGTCGGGCGTGCTGGGGTCGGGAGTGCTCATGGGCGGATTCGGTGCTGGAGAAGGCCTGCACGGCAGGGACGGGCCGCCAAGGAACGGCGGTTTTGGCGGCGCGAATTGTAGGTGGCGCGGTTCAAGCCCCGGCCAGGGTCTTGACGCGCGGGTGCCCCGTGCGCCGCGGCAAGCCGCGAGCCCGGCACCGCCGCCGGCAGGCCTGCCCCAGGGTCCGGCGGTTTCCCGTGTCGTGCCGTCTTGAAATCCGTCACGGACACGCCCGCCCCTTCGCCCGCACACTTGCCCGCCATGAAGCACACCCCTCCCTTCGCCCGCCGCACCCTGCTGCGCGCCGCCGGCCTGAGCGCCCTGGCGGCCCTGGGCGCCGGCGCCACCCGCGCCGCCGCGCCCTCGGCCGACGCGCCCACCCCGGTGCAGATGTGGAAATCGCCCTCCTGCGGCTGCTGCAAGGACTGGACGGCGCACATGCAGGCCGCCGGCTTCAAGCTGCAGGTGTTCGAGATGGCCGACCCCGGCGTGCAGCGCGCCAAGCTGGGGCTGGACGCCAAGTACGGCTCCTGCCACACCGCGCTGGTGGAGGGCTACGTGCTCGAAGGCCACGTGCCCGCGGCCGACGTGCGCCGCCTGCTGCGCGAGCGCGTGCCCGCGCTGGGCCTGGCCGTGCCGGGCATGGTGGTGGGCTCGCCCGGCATGGACGGCCCCGAGTACGGCGGGCGGCGCGAGCGCTTCGACGTGCTGCTGGTGCAGCGCGACGGCAGCAGCCGCGTTTGGGCCACGCACAACGCCTGAAACCCCGGCCGAGCGCGCCCGCCCGCATCCCGGCATCCCACCGGGTGCGCCTGAGCGCGCCGCGCGCAATCCGCCCCTGGCGCCGGGGTCGTGGCCGCTGCCTACGATGGCGGCATGCAGCACCAGCACGTCCACGACCTTTCCTCCTTCCACCACAGCCACGACTGGCAGGACACCGGCGCCGAGGGGCGTTCGCGCGCCCTGCTGGCCGTCACGCTGCTGACCCTGGCCACCATGGTGGCCGAGCTGCTGGCCGGGGCCTGGAGCGGGTCGCTGGCGCTGCTGGCCGACGGCTGGCACATGGGCACGCACGCCCTGGCGCTGGGCGGCGCACTGCTGGCCACGCGCCTGGCGCAGCGCGCCCACCGCAACGAGCGCTACGCCTTCGGCGGCTGGAAGATCGAGGTGCTGGCCGCCTACACCAGCGGGCTGCTGCTGCTGGCCGTGTCGGCCTGGCTGGTGGTGGACGGCGTGAGCACGCTGCTGAACCCGCACCCCATCGCCTATGGCGAGGCCATGGTGGTGGCCGTCATAGGCCTCCTGATCAACCTGGGCAGCGCCTGGCTGCTGCACCGCGGCGCCAGCCCCGGCGCGCATGGCCACGGGCATGACGGGGACGATCACGACGACCACGGCCATGGGCACGCGCACGACCACTCGCCGGGCCACCCGCATGGCCACGCCCATCATCACGACCACAACTTCAACGCCGCCTACCTGCACGTGCTGGCCGACGCGGTGACCTCGGTGCTGGCCATCGCCGCGCTGGGCGGTGGGCTGCTGTACGGCTGGCGCTGGCTGGACCCGCTGGTGGCGCTGCTGGGTGCGGCCGTGATCTCGCGCTGGGCGGTCGGGGTGTTGAAGGTGTCGGCCCACGCCCTGGTGGACGCCACCGCCTCCACCGAGCTGCGCACCCAGGTGCGCCAGGCCATTGAAAGCGACGGCGACGCCAAGCTCGCCGACCTGCACGTGTGGCAGGTTGGGCCCAACGCGTGGTCAGTGGTGGCGTCGGTGGTGGCGGATGCGCCGCTGCAGCCCGCGCACTACCGGCACCGGCTGGAGCATTTACAAGGCGTGCGCCACGTGACGGTGGAAGTGCACCGCTGCCCAGGATGCGAGAGCCAATAACTCATTTCCCAGCGCCGAATATCTTGGAATATTCTTCTCACCCACAAACTTAAATACCATCGTCCCGGAGCGACATTTACGAAATCAACATTCTTGCAGACGGGGCCGCACAACAATTGCAGCCGGCCAAATCCAATCAATACAAAGACACGCACAGCAGCGGCCGGAGCGGGAGGAAACAAAAGACCCGCCGGCACGGGTCTCAGCAGCAAATCCGGGGAATATCCTGAATTGGTTTACATGGCCGCTGCGGGATTCAATACCGCCTCTGGGCCGCCACCCAGTGCTCACCCGCGCTCAGTGCCAGGTCATGCGTGCCATAAAACGCCTCTTCCTCGTCGTCGGTGTTGCGCGGCATATGGAATAGTTTTTCTTCCACGTCGCGGCTGTCCTTTTGCATGCGCAAGCGCCAGGCACCCCCCCGGTCAGCCACATGAAATTCCACTTCATAGCTGTACCGGCTGGGCCGCACCAGCGCCTTGTCACCCAGTTTGGATGCAGCGGCCACGGCTGCACGCTGCGCATCGCGGTGCAATTCGTGCGCTGCCGAACCGGGCTTGGCGGGCACGATTTCTGTCTCTGCCAAGGATATTGACAGCACCTGCCAGCGTGCCCCGTCAATCTCCTCAACCATCAGCACGTGGCCTCCCCGTTCGATATGCAGGCGCTCCTGCGGCGACAAGAAAAATTTTTCCATGCGACGGCCTCCTGGTTCGATTCAGCGATTGCCTGGGCAGCAACACGGCCACACGTTCACCATTTGAATCCGCGCTGCCCCGCCGCCAGCGGCATGCCTAGACAACCCAACCAGCGGCGCCCTCTCCCGTCATCGGGAAAAGACCCATCCATCGCGGTTTTCAAATTGTTATCGAGCCATTGGAAAATTGCCAGTGGTGCCCCGGTAATTGCCGCGTTAAATCCGGCAGCGAGCTTCAGGCACCCAGGTAGCGCCGGTCCAGGTGGCGGCGCAGGTGCACCGGGTCCAGTTGGGTGCCGCTGGCGCGCTGCGTGAGCTCGGCCGTGGTCCAGCGGCTGGCGGACAGCCACACGTTTTCGCGCAACCAGCCGAAGATGGGCTCGAAGTCGCCGCGGGCGATGTCCTCGTCCAACTGCGGCCGCGCCGCGCGCAGCGCGGCGAACCACTGCGCGGCGTACATGGCGCCCAGCGTGTAGCAGGGGAAGTAGCCGAAGGAGCCGTCCGTCCAGTGCACGTCCTGCATGGGGCCGTCGCGGTAGTTGCCGCGGGTGTCCACGCCCAGGAGCTGCTGCATCTGCTCGTCCCACAACGCCGGGATGTCGGCCACCTCGATGTCGCCCTCCATCAGCGCGTGCTCTATGCGCCAGCGCAGCAGCACATGCGCCGGGTAGGTCAGCTCGTCGGCATCCACGCGTATGAAGCCCGGCTCCACGCGCGTCACCAGCCGCTGCAGGTTTTCAGCCTCCAGCGCCGGCTGAGCGCCGAACGCCTGCGCCAGCCAGGGCGCGATGAGGCCGACGAAACCCGGGTGGCGGCCGAGCTGCATCTCGAAGCTCAGGCTCTGGCTTTCGTGGATGGCCATGGAGCGCGCCTGTGCCATGGGCTGACCCAGCCAGGGGCGCGGCAGGTTCTGCTCGTAGCGGCCGTGGCCGGTTTCGTGGATGGTGCCCATCAGGCTGGTGAGGAACTCGTCCTCGCGGTAGCGCGTGGTCAGCCGCACGTCCTCCGGTACGCCGCCGGAGAAGGGGTGCGCGCTCACGTCCAGCCGCCCGCCCTCGAAGTCGAAGCCCAGCAGCCGCATCACGCGCTCGCACAGCAGCCGCTGCACGGCCACGTCGAAGGGCCCCTGCGGCTGCAGCACGGGCTCGCTGGACTGCTTGTCGCGCACGCGCGCCACCAGCGCCGGCAGCCAGCCTTGCAGGTCGCCGAAGAGGCGCTGCAGCTCGGCGTTGCTCATGCCGGGCTCGTAGCGCTGCATGAGCGCGTCATAGCGCGAGCAGCCCAGGTGCTGCGACAGCAGCTCGGCCTCTTGCCGCGCGATGCGCACCACCTCGCGCAGGTTCTCGGCGAAGCCGGGCCAGTCGTTGGCCGGGCGCTGGCGGCGCCAGGCGTGCTCGCAGCGCGAGCCGGCGATCTGGCGCGCTTGCACCAGCTCGGCCGGCAGTGCGGTGGCCAGGTCGAACTCGCGGCGGATTTCGCGCAGGTTGGCGCGCTGCTCGGCGTCCAGCGGCTCCTGCTCGGCGCGGGCGATCAGCTCGCTGCGCGACGGGTCGCAGCGCAGCCCGTGCACCAGTGTGGCGAGCTCGGCCAGCGCCGCGGCGCGGGCCTCGCTGCCCTTGGGCGGCATCACGGCGGCCTGGTCCCAGCCGGCCATGGACTGCAAGTGCTCCAGCCGGTAGATGCGGCGGTTCGCCGTGGCCAGGGCGTCGTAGGAAAGGGTCTTGGAAGTGACGGTGGGGGTGGCGGCGCTCATGGCGCCAGGGTACGGGATTGCATCGCGGCCGGATCAAGCCATGGGCTCTGGCGCCCTCTCAAGGCATGCCCCGCCCCGCAAACCACCGCAGCAGCGCCGGCACCTGCGTGAACGCGCACCAGTGCAGCGCCCTGGAGCGGGTCACGCCCGCCTCGATCGCCGACGGCTCATTCCCGCCCGCTGCCCGGCGCCGTGGAGAGCAGCGTTGCACCGCAGGAGGTCTTGTGGCCTTCAAAGGCCACCGGGCGGCCGTTGATGAGCACGGCCGGGTCGCCCTCGGCGATGACGCAGCCGCCGTGCCCCTTGAGCGGCACGTGCAGCGGTCGCCTTGGCGCGCCACGCCCAGGCTCAGCACGGATGACCTGGTCGTGCGGGCAGCAGTACAGCCTCACGCGCCCATGGGTGCTGCCGTTGAGCCCATGGCGCTCCCGGAACTGCCCTGCGGCGCCGCCACCAGGGCATGCGCCGCCTCGAACAGCACCAGTTCCTGGCGCGGGAGCCCCTGCGCACGCAGGTCGGCCGGGCAAGGCCGCCAGAACCAGGCGATGCCCGCGGTGCGCAACAGCCGCTGCACGAAACCGCTGTCGGATTCGTCGGGGTGCTGGATGAAGCCATGGCGGCCGCTCTGGGCGTGCCGCTCGAAATCCAGGCCCAGCCATGCATGCGTGAAGCAGCGGCCCAGGCCCTGCGCGCACCACTGCGCCAGCACGTGGTCGACCACCTGCGGCAAGGTCATGTGCTCGAAGCAACGCAGCCGCCGGCGCTCGGCCATGAGGGACATGGCATCGCGCCCAACCAGGTGCACCACCGTGAGGCTGCCGTCGCACGGGCCCAGCGACACCTGCGTCACCAGCAACGGGAACGTGCGCAGCTCGCCCCGGTCGGTCACCAGTTGCAGCCCAAAGGGCTCGCCCAGCAACGCCTGCAGCGGCAGCCGCCCGTCGGTGCTCAGGCAGGTGATGCGCGCCTCGGTGGGTTCGCACAGGCCCTCGGTGAGCGCGGCGCGCTGCGGCAGCAGCGCGGCGAAGGCCTTCTGATGCGGCTCATCCCAGCGCAGGCGCAGCGTGCGCCGCTCGGTATCCAGCCCTTGCAAAGCGAATGGCGACGGCGGCGCCATGGGACATCGCTGCCAAGCTCCCGGGAGCTTGAGCCCCATGGGCGTGGTCAAAATGCCCGGCCCGCCGCCGGGCGCATCCCGCTCAGGGCGTGAACCGCCCCGGAAACCACCACAGCAGCGCCGACGTCATCACCAGGTAGCGGCCGAATTTCCCAATCGCCATGTAGAGCATGCAGGGCCAGAACGGCAGCTTGAGCCAGCCGGCCACGGCGCACAGCGGGTCGCCCACCACCGGCAGCCAGCTCAAGAGGCAGGCCTTTGGGCCGAAGCGCTCCAGCCAGCCCAGCACGCGGTGCTCGGTGGGCTTGTGGCGGGCGTGCTCCACCACGATCTCGGCGCCATAGCCCATCCACCAGCTGATGGCCCCGCCCAGCGTGTTGCCGGCCGTGGCCACCAGCACCGCGGGCCAGAACAGCGCCGGGTCCAGCTTGACCAGGCCGAACACCGCCGGCTCCGAGCCCAGCGGCAGCAGCGTGGCCGACACCAGCGCCACGATGAACACCGTGCTCAGGCCGAATTCCGGCAGGGCCAGCGCCTGCAAAACCAAGGTCATCCACGCTTCCATCGGCCCATTATCGGCAGCGCCCGGGCGCCTCCCGGGCCGCGGCCCCGTGCGGGCACACGGCGCGCGGCGGCGGACCGGGCAGGCGCCACCGCTATACTCCTGCCTCCTTTTTCAGCACACCCCCCCGCCTGACCCATGAAACTCGGAGCGATCGCGCTGCCGAATACGCTGTTTGTCGCCCCCATGGCAGGGGTGACCGACCGGCCTTTCCGCCAGTTGTGCAAGCGGCTGGGGGCGGGCTACGCGGTCAGCGAGATGGTCACCTCCAAGCGGGAGCTGTGGAATTCGCTCAAGACCTCGCGCCGCGCCGACCACGCCGGCGAGGTGGAGCCCATCGCCGTGCAGATCGCCGGCGTGGACCCGGCGCAGATGGCCGAGGCCGCGCTCTACAACATCGACCGCGGCGCCCAGGTCATAGACATCAACATGGGCTGCCCGGCCAAGAAGGTGTGCAACGTGTGGGCCGGCTCGGCGCTGATGCAGGACGAGCCGCTGGCCCTGCGCATCGTCGAGGCCGTCGTGGCCGCCTGCGCCCCGCGCGGCGTGCCCGTGACGCTGAAGATGCGCACCGGCTGGTGCGCGGCCGAGAAGAACGCGCTGCGCCTGGCGCGCGCGGCCGAGAGCGCCGGCATCGCCCTGCTCACCGTGCATGGCCGCACCCGCGAGCAGGGCTACAAGGGCCAGGCCGAGTACGACACGGTGGCCGCGGTCAAGGCGGCGCTGGGCATTCCGGTGGTGGCCAACGGCGACATCGATTCGCCGCAAAAGGCCAGGCAGGTGCTGGAGCACACGCGGGCCGACGCGCTCATGATCGGCCGCGCCGCGCAGGGGCGGCCGTGGATCTTCCGCGAGGTGGCGCACTTCCTGGCCACGGGCGAGCTGCTGGCGCCGCCCACCGTGCGCGAGGTGCGCGGCTGGCTGCTGGAGCACCTGCAGGACCACTACGGCCTCTACGGCGAATACAGCGGCGTGCGCAGCGCACGCAAGCACATCGGCTGGGCCGTGCGCGCCCTGCCCGGCGGGGAGGACTTCCGCGCCCGCATGAACCTCATCGAAAGCTGCGAGCAGCAGCTGCTGGCCGTGGGCGACTGGTTCGACGAGCTCGCCCAGCACCACGAACGGTTGCCGCTTGCCGCCAACGACGAAAGACTCGAACTCACCGCATGAGCAAGCAACAGATAGAGGCCTGCGTGCGCGAGAGCCTGGAAGAGTACTTCCGGGACCTCGACGGCGCTCAGCCCCACTCCGTCCACGAAATGATCATCGCCATCGTCGAAAAGCCGCTGCTGGAGGTGGTGATGCAGCACGCCGCCGGCAACCAGAGCAAGGCCGCCGAGTGGCTGGGGATCAACCGCAACACCCTGCGGCGCAAGCTGGTCGAGCACCAGCTGCTGGGCACGGCGCCCTCCTCGGCCGACTGACCTACCGCCCGCGCCGACGCCTGCGGCGCCCCCTCACACACCGATTCAACAAAGCCCGCAACCCATGACCACCGCACTGATTTCCGTCTCCGACAAGACCGGCATCGTCGAGTTCGCCCGCGAACTGCACGGCGCCGGCGTGAAGCTGCTGTCCACCGGCGGCACCGCCAAGCTGCTGGCCGACGCCGGCCTGCCCGTCACCGAGGTGGCCGAGGTCACCGGCTTCCCCGAGATGCTGGACGGCCGCGTCAAGACGCTGCACCCGCGCGTGCACGGCGGCCTGCTGGCCCGCCGCGACGTGCCGGCGCACATGGCGGCGCTGCAGGAGCACGGCATCGAGACGATCGAGCTGCTGGTGGTCAACCTCTACCCGTTCGAGGCGACCGTCGCCAAGCCCGGCTGCACGCTGGAAGACGCCATCGAGAACATCGACATCGGCGGCCCGGCCATGGTGCGCTCCGCCGCCAAGAACTGGAACGACGTGGCCGTGCTCACCGACGCCGGCCAGTACGCCCAAGTGCTCGCCGAGCTCCAGGCCGACGGCAAGGTCAGCCGCGCCACGCGCTTCAAGCTCTCCGTCGAAGCCTTCAATCGCATCGCCCAGTACGACGGCGCCATCAGCGACTACCTGTCTTCCCTGGAGTTGGGTGCCGAAGGCGAGCAGCCCGCGAAAAACCTGTTCCCGGGCCAGAGCAACGGCCGCTTCGTGAAGATCCAGGACCTGCGCTACGGCGAGAACTCGCACCAGCAGGCCGCCTTCTACCGCGACCTCTTCCCCGCCCCCGGCTCGCTGGCCACGGCCAAGCAACTGCAGGGCAAGGAGCTCTCGTACAACAACATCGCCGACGCCGACGCCGCCTGGGAGTGCGTCAAGAGCTTCAGTGAGGTGCCGGCCTGCGTGATCGTGAAGCACGCCAACCCCTGCGGCGTGGCCGTGGGCGCCAGCGTCGCCGAGGCCTACAGCAAGGCCTTCCAGACCGACCCGACCTCGGCCTTCGGCGGCATCATCGCCTTCAACCGCCCGCTGGATAAGGCCGGCGCGGAGCTGGTGGCCAAGCAGTTCGTGGAAGTGCTGATCGCCCCGGGCTTCACGGAAGAAGCCCGCACCGTGTTCGCCAGCAAGGTCAACACCCGGCTGCTGCACATCGAGCTGCCCCCGGGCGGCGCCACCGCCTGGGACCAGGGCTTGAACCTGATGGACGCCAAGCGCGTGGGTTCCGGGCTGCTGCTGCAGACCGCCGACAACCGCGACTTCGACCCGGCCGACCTCAAGGTCGTGACCAAGCTGCAGCCTTCCGAGCAGCAGATGCAGGACCTGCTCTTCGCCTGGAAGGTGGCCAAGTTCGTCAAGAGCAACGCCATCGTGTTCTGCGGCAACGGCATGACGCTGGGCGTGGGCGCGGGCCAGATGAGCCGCATCGACAGCGCGCGCATCGCCAGCATCAAGGCCGAGAACGCCAAGCTGACGCTGCAGGGCTCGGCCGTGGCCAGCGACGCCTTCTTCCCGTTCCGTGACGGGCTGGACGTGGTGGTGGACGCGGGCGCGGGCTGCGTGATCCAGCCCGGCGGCAGCGTGCGCGACGACGAGGTGATCGCCGCCGCCGACGAGCGCGGCATCGCCATGGTCTTCACCGGCACGCGCCACTTCCGCCACTGATGGCGAACCCGTCACACCCGCGCAGGCGGCTGTCCACGCGTACCGGGCTGCAGCCCGGCGTGCGTGGATGCCCGCTTTCGCGGGCATGACGGGGAGAGGTATTGGTTTTTCCATGCGCATCCTCGGCATAGACCCCGGCCTGCAGACCACGGGCTTCGGCGTCGTGGAGGCCGACGGCCCGCACCTGGCCTATGTCGCCAGCGGCACGATTCGCACCAAGGACGCCGCGCGCGGCGACCTGCCCGGACGGCTGAAGATCATCTTCGAAGGCGTGCGCGAGGTGCAGGCGCGCTATGCGCCGAGCTGTGCAGCGGTGGAAATCGTCTTCGTCAACGTCAACCCGCAGAGCACGCTGCTGCTGGGCCAGGCCCGCGGCGCGGCGCTGGCGGCGCTGGTGTCCGGGGACCTGCCGGTGTCGGAGTACACGGCGCTGCAGATGAAGAAGGCCATCGTGGGCAACGGCCACGCGAGCAAGGAGCAGGTGCAGCACATGGTGATGCGGCTGCTGGGCCTGCCCGCCCCGCCGGGGCCGGACGCGGCGGACGCACTGGGCATCGCCATCGCCCACGCCCACGCGGGCACCTCGCTGGCGGCCATGGCCCATGCGGGCGGCACGCTGGAGCGGCGCCAGCACGCGCTCTACCGCAAGGGGCGGGCGTACTGAAGGAACGCCCCAGCTTGTGCCGACGGGAAGCGCTTGCAAAGAAGCCTGTAGGAGGCCCGCTTGCGGGCCGAACCGTCGCCCGACTGCAATTCGGCCCGCAAGCGGGCCTCCTACAAGCGCTGCCGGCGCCGTGACAGCCTGCGAACAACCAACGCATCCAGCCTGGGCTGGCTGCCTTCAAGGCGTCCAGAAGTACCGCACCAGGTGGAAGAACACCGGCGCGGCGAAGGTGATGGAGTCCAGCCGGTCCATGTAGCCGCCGTGGCCGGAGATGGCGCTGCCCCAGTCCTTGGCGCCCAGCGAGCGCTTCACGGCCGACATCACCAGGCCGCCGAGCACGCCGCACACCACGATCTGCGCGGCCAGCAGCGCCGCCAGCAGCGGCCCAAAAGGCGTCACGCCGTGCAGCGCCGCGCCCAGCGCCACGGCGGCCAGGCCGCCGCCCATCAGCCCTTCCCAGGTCTTGGACGGGCTCAGCTTGGGCACCAGCTTGTGGCGGCCCAAGAGCTTGCCGAACACGTACTGCAGCACGTCGCTGATCTGCACCGTGAAGGTGAAGAAGAACAGCAGCTCGACCTGCCGGCCTTCGAAGCCGGGAATGTCCAGCATCAGCAGCGCCGGCGCGTGGCTCACGCCGTACACGCAGGCCATGAGCGCGAACACGATGCGGGCGTTGCGCGAAAGGAAATCCTCCGTGTCCTGCGACAGCGCCGAGGCCGACGAGATCAGGCCGAACATGTAGACCGGGATGAAGATGGCAAAGAGCCCGTACCACTGCACGCCCAGCAGCACGTACTGCAGCGGCAGCGCCACGAAGAAGGCCAGGAACAGGGCCCAGTAGTCGGTCGGCTTGGTGGGCGTGAGCGTGAGGAACTCGCGCAGCGCCATGAAGGACGAGAAGGCGAACACCACCACCGTGGCCGTGCGCCCAAGCGCCAGCGCCACGAACAGCACGCCCACCATCACCCACCAGGCGCGGATGCGGGCATTGAGGTTGTGCACGGTCTCGCTGCGCCCGCCGGTGCGCGCGTTCAGCACGGCGCCGACCACGGACGCCAGCACCAGGATGGCCAGCAGCAGCGCGCCGGTGTGCAGGAAGTTGGGGCTCAGCGTCGGCATGGCGTTCAGTCCCGGGCCAGCACGCACACGGCGTCGCGCATGCGTTGCAGAAAACCGTCCTTCTCCTCGGCCGGGCGCAGCGCGTGCGGGGCGCCGAAGTGCACGCGGCACAGCAGCGGCAGCGGCACGGGCGCGCCCTTGGGCCAGGTGCGGTAGAGGTTGTGCAGGTAGGCCGGCACCAGCGCCACGCCGGGGTGGGCCTGCGCCAGGTGGTACAGGCCGGTCTTGAAGGGCGCGGGCAGCGGCTGCGTGCCGCGCGTGCCCTCGGGAAAGACGATGAGCGAGTCGCCCGCGGCCAGGGCGTCGTGCAGCGGCTGCAGCGCCTGCGCGCCGCCGGCCACGCGGTCGA
The DNA here is from genome assembly GCF_001571085.1 of Azohydromonas lata NBRC 102462. Taxonomy (GTDB): domain Bacteria; phylum Pseudomonadota; class Gammaproteobacteria; order Burkholderiales; family Burkholderiaceae_C; genus Azohydromonas; species Azohydromonas lata. The sequence continues at coordinate 36,413 of NZ_BCTC01000004.1, read as the reverse complement.
TGAGCACCACGCGCAGCAGCCGCCGCGCGACGTAGCGGCGCGCGGGCGTGGCGTCCCAGTAGTCGGCGCCGGCCACGGGGCGCACCTGCGCGCGCTGGTGCGCCGGCAGCGCGGCCAGCAGGATGAGCGTGTCCAGGTGGCTGCTGTGGTTGGCGAAGACCACGCAGGGCAAGGGCAGCGGCGCGTCGAACGCGGCGCGCCCGCCCACGATCCAGCGCACCAGGGTGAGCAGCGCATCGCGCTGCAGCCGGTACCAGGCGTTCATGGCGCGCTCCCCTGCCCGTTGAGCCCGCGGGCCAGCGCACGCGTGCGCGTGACGCAGGTGAGCACGCTGCCCACGGCGATGGCCGCCACGGCCGCGCGCAGCGGCCAGGGCGCCGCGACGAAAGGCTGCAGCACGCAGGCGGCGGTGAGCAGCGCCATGCGGTGCTGCTTGGCCATGGGGCCGCGGAAGTCGTGGCCCAAGCCGCAGGACGCGCCGAACACGCGCACGTAGGCCGTGAGCGCGGCGGCCAGGGCGCCGAACCAGCCCAGCGCCGGCCAGCCGGCGGCATAGCCCGCGGCCACGATCAGGAGCGAATCGGCGATGCGGTCCGGGAACTCGTTGTAGACGGCGCCCAGCGGCGTCTGCTTGCCGTGCTCCACGGCCACCATGCCGTCGAACAGGTTGCACAGCAGCCGGCCCTGGATGCAGGCCGCCGCGGCCAGCCACCACCCGCCGCCGGCCCACAGCGCCAGCGCGCCGGCCGCGGCAAAGGCGATGCTGAGCACCGAGATCTGGTTGGGGCTCACGCCGCGCGCCGCGATGGCGCGGGCCAGGCGCTGGGCCCAGGCGCTGCCGCGCACGCGCAGCTCGCGCCGGTCGCCGGATGCGGGCGGTGTCATCGTGGGCCGTCTCCCTGTTCTTGTAGGTCAGGCAGCCATCGTAGGCGATGCGCCCGCAACCGCGGCGCGCGGTTGCCGCCGCATCGGCGTGCACGCCACAGCGGCGTGGGCGGCACCTTGGGCGCTCACCGCCAACCGCTGCGGGCGGCCGCGCCAAAAAACAAAGGGGCCTGGGGCTTATTCCTGCGCGAGCGCCTGCACGCCCATGGGCGGCTTCTTGGCCTGGGCCGGCGCGGCCACGGGATAGGGCTCGCCGCCGCCACCGGCGGCCAGGCACACGGCCAGCACGGCCGACAGCGTGCTGCCCAGCAGGAAGGGCAGCATGGAGGCGGAAGCAGCGCAGGATGCGGAGGAAGGAGCGGGTTGAGGCGTCATGCCGCCAGCATCCGCGCGCAGCCGGCGCGGATGCATCCGGATGAAACGCGGATGAAGCGCCCGCAACGTCCTGCCACAAAGCGGCGGCGCCGGTTGGATGCGTCGTGAACGATTCACGACCGCGCAGCGACGCCGGCTTGGGCGCTACAGCAGCACGGCGAGCCGCTCCAGGGCGATGACGGCGAAGAAGCCCAGGCCCGCCAGCACCGTCCACTTCACGAGGACCAGGCCGCGGCGGCGCCAGCGCACGTCCTTGGTGCCTATGTACATGGCAAAGCACAGCAGCCCGGCCACGAGCAGCAGGCCAAAGACGAGGCGAAAGATCAGCATGTCGGTGCGCGGCGGGGCCAGGCCGGAGGGAGCCTCACCACGCCGAGGCGAGCTGCGCGAAGCCCTGCGGGGCCTGGCGCTCGTCCTGGAAGCTCACGATCTCCCAGGCGCTCTCGTCCGACAGCAGCGCGCGCAGCAGCTTGTTGTTGAGGGCGTGGCCGCTCTTGTAGGCGCTGTAGGCGGCCAGCAGCGGGTGGCCGGCGATGTAGAGGTCGCCCATGGCGTCCAGGATCTTGTGCTTGACGAACTCGTCGTCGTAGCGCAGGCCGTCGGCATTGAGCACGCGGGTGTCGTCCACCACGATGGCGTTGTCCATGCTGCCGCCCAGGCTCAGGCCGCGGGCGCGCATGGCGTCCACGTCCTTCGTGAAGCCGAAGGTGCGCGCGCGCGCGATGTCGTGCTGGTAGCGGCCGGAGCCCAGGTCGAACTCCACGCGCTGGCCGGTGGAGTCCACGGCGGGGTGTTTGAACTCGATCTCGAAGCTCAGCCGGTAGCCGTGGTAGGGGTCCAGGCGCGCCCACTTGAGCGCGGCGCCCTCGCCTTCACGCACCTCCACGGGCTTGCGCACGCGGATGAAGCGCTTGGGCGCGTTCTGCTCCACCACGCCCGCGCTTTGCAGCAGGAAGACGAAGCTGGCGGCCGAGCCGTCGAGGATGGGCACTTCCTCGCCGGTGATGTCGATCTGCAGGTTGTCTATGCCCAGCCCGCAGCAGGCGGACATGACGTGCTCGATGGTATTGACCTTGGGTGCACCGGGGTCGCCGCCGGGCGAGATGGTGGAGGCCAGCCGCGTGTCGCACACCGCCTGCGCGTTGACGGGGATGTCCACGGGCGCGGGCAGGTCCACGCGGCGGAAGACGATACCGGTGTCCGGCGCGGCCGGGCGCAGCGTCAGCTCGACCTTGGTGCCGCCGTGCAGACCCACGCCGACGGCCCGGGTGAGCGACTTGAGGGTGCGTTGCTTGAGCATGGGCGAATTGTCCCCGATGCGCATGGAGCCCACCCTGCTGGGGCCAAGCAAAGAAGCGCAAAGCTGCATGAAGAACGGCAAAGGGCCGGCAGCGCGCGGGACGGCGCGGCGGCAAGGCGCGGCAGGTGCCGCAAACACAAAAGGCCGCCTCGTGGCGGCCCCTGGTGCAGGCGAATATCAGGAGGGCTCAAGCGCGCCGCCTGCCGCTGGCTGGAGGCCGGCGGCGCGGGACGGGCTCAGTCCGCCTGCTTGCGCAGGTAGGCCGGGATCTCGATCTCGTCCATGCCGTTGCTGGCCAGCGCGTCCACCTTGGCCGCGGCGCTGCGGCCGTGGCGCCAGACGCTGGGCACGCTGTAGTCGGCGGTGCCGGCCGGGGTGCCCGGGGCGGCCAGGTTGTTGAGCACGGGCAGGTTGTCGGTGCCGGTGCGCTGGGCGCTGTGCACCACGCTGATGGTGGCGGCGGCGCGCTTGCTGGGGCTCAGGCCCGTAGCGATGACGGTCACGCGCAGCTTGTCGCCCAGGCTCTCGTCATAGGCCGTGCCGTAGATGACGTGGGCGTCGTCGGCGGCGTAGCGGCGGATGGTGTTCATGGCGTTGCGCGACTCGGCCAGCTTGAAGGTGGCCTTGCTGGCGGCGATGAGCACCAGCACGCCGCGCGCGCCGGAGAGGTCGATGCCTTCGAGCAGCGGGCAGGCCACGGCGGCGTCGGCGGCCTTGTTGGCGCGGTCCGGGCCGCTGGCGGTGGCCGTGCCCATCATGGCCTTGCCGGGCTCGCTCATGACGGTCTTGACGTCTTCGAAGTCGACGTTGACCAGGCCGGGGATGTGGATGATGTCGCTGATGCCGCCCACGGCGTTGCGCAGCACGTCGTTGGCTTGGGCGAAGGCCTCGTCCTGGGTCACGTCGTCGCCCAGCGTCTCCAGCAGCTTCTCGTTGAGGACGACGATGAGGCTGTCCACGTTGGCTTCGAGCTCGTTGACGCCGGCGTCGGCCTGCTTCATGCGGCGCGCGCCCTCGAACTCGAAGGGCTTGGTGACCACGCCCACGGTGAGGATGCCCATTTCCTTGGCCGCGCGGGCGATCACGGGCGCGGCACCCGTGCCCGTGCCGCCGCCCATGCCGGCGGTGATGAAGACCATGTGGGCGCCTTCAAGGGTTTCCTTGATGCGCTCCACGGCCTCCTCGGCCGCGGCCTGGCCCTTTTCGGGGCGGCCGCCGGCGCCCAGGCCGCTCAGGCCGAGCTGGATGGTGCGCTGCGCGGCCGAGCGGTTGAGTGCCTGCGCATCGGTGTTGGCGATGATGAACTCCACGCCTTGGACACCCTGGGAGATCATGTGGTCCACGGCGTTGCCGCCGCCTCCACCGACCCCGATCACTCGGATCTGGGTGCCCTGCTCGAATTCCTCGATCATCTCGATAGCCATGGTCTGCACCTCCTGATGTGCAATTGTCCGTAGGTTGACGCTGCCGGGCTGCCTGCCGTCGTACCCAGCGTCAAAAGTTCCCAAGAAACCAGTCGCGTGCTCGACCGAACATGGTCTTCACGCTGCCGGCCTGCGCCGCAGCCTTGATGCCGCGCGCCCTTGCCAGCCGTGCCTCCTCCAGCAAACCCATCACGGTGGCCGACCGGGGGTTGGCCACCATGTCGTGCAGGGCGCCGTGATAGGTCGGCAGCCCCTTGCGAACGGGTTTCAGAAAGATGTCTTCGCCCAACTCCACCATGCCCGGCATCACGGCGCTGCCGCCGGTGATGACGATGCCGCTGGAGAGCAATTCCTCGTAGCCGCTGTCGCGTATGACTTGATGCACCAGCGAAAAAATCTCTTCCACGCGCGGCTCGATCACGCCGGCCAGCGCCTGGCGGCTGAGCATGCGCGGGCCGCGGTCGCCCAGCCCCGGCACCTCGACCTGCTCGGCCGGGTCGGCCAGCATCTGCTTGGCCACGCCGAACTCGACCTTGATCTCCTCGGCGTCCTTGGTCGGCGTGCGCAGCGCCATGGCGATGTCGCTGGTGATGAGGTCGCCCGCGATGGGGATGACGGCGGTGTGGCGGATGGAGCCGCCGGTGAAGATGGCCACGTCGGTGGTGCCCGCGCCGATGTCCACCAGCGCCACGCCCAGGGCGCGCTCGTCCTCGGTGAGCACGGCGGCGCTGGAGGCACTGGGGTTGAGCATGAGCTGCTCCACTTCCAGCCCGCAGCGGCGCACGCACTTGACGATGTTCTCCGCCGCGCTTTGCGCGCCGGTGACGATGTGCACCTTGACCTCCAGGCGCCCGCCGCTCATGCCGATGGGCTCCTTGACCTCGTGGCCGTCGATGACGAACTCCTGAGGCTCCACCAGCAGCACCTTCTGGTCGTTGGGGATGTTGATGGCCTTGGCCGTCTCCACCACCCGCGCCACGTCCACCGGGGTCACTTCCTTGTCGCGCACGATCACCATGCCGGTGGAGTTCTGCCCGCGGATGTGGCTGCCCGTGATGCCGGTGTAGACGCGGCTGATCTTGCAGTCGGCCATCATCTCGGCCTCCTTGAGCGCCTGCTGGATGCTTTGCACCGTGGCGTCGATGTTGACGACCACGCCGCGCTTGAGCCCGTGCGAGGAAGCCACGCCCAGCCCCGCCACGCGCAGCTCCCCCCCGGGCAGCACCTCGGCCACCACCGCCATGACTTTGGCGGTGCCGATGTCCAGCCCGACAACCAGATCCTTGTATTCCTTGGCCATTGCTTGCCTGCCTGCCCTTATTTGGTTTTCTTCGCTGACGTCGCGGTCAGCGTGGTCGAGATTCCATGCAGCCGAACCACGTAGCCGTCCTTGTGGCGAAGGTCGGCATACTGCAGCGGCCGGCCGTAGTTGGCCGTGACCTGCGGCAGCGTTCGCACAAAGCGCTCGCCGCGCGCGGCGATGTCCACGTCGGTGCCGCGGCCCAATTCCACGCGCGCACCGCTGACGTCCAGGCCGCTGGCGCCGCCGAGCTCCACGCTCCAGGAGCCGCGCTGGCTGAGCTTGAGCCGCTTGATGCCGCCCAGCGGCTCGAATACCGGCGCCAGCCGCGCCTGCAGCCCGAGCATGCGCGCGGCGCTGTCCTCGGGGCCTTCGAAGATGGGCAACCCCTCGTCCTCGACGTCGCCCACGTTGGCGTCGAAGATTTCGCCCTGCGTGCTCACCAGGCGGTCGCCCTCGTCCTCGTTGCCGGCCCAAATGGCCGCGGCGCGGTGCTCCAGCAGCCGCACCTCCAGCCGGTTGGGGAAGACGCGGTGCAGCACCGCCTGCCGCACCCAGGGCAGCGCCTCGAAAGCCTCGCGCGCGGCCTGCAGGTCCAGCGTGAAGAAGTTGCCCCGCAACTGCGGCACCGCCTCGTTGCGAAGCTGCACGGGGTTGCTGCGTTCGATCTCGCCGTCCACGCTGACCACGCGCAGCGCGAACAGGGGCAAGCGCGAGGCCCACTGGGCCACGGCCGCCAGCACCGCCAGCACCACCAGCGCGTAGATCAGGCTGGCCACCGCGTTGGTGAGCCGCACATCGGGCGGCAGCGGGGCCGTTGCACGAGCAGCCATGGTCGTGTGTGCTCCTGCGCCTTCAGCCCCGCGCGCCGCCGTCCAGCGCCGCCTGCGACAGCAGGTGCAGGCAGAGCTGTTCGTAGCTCATGCCTGCGGCGCGGGCCGACATGGGCACCAGGGAGTGGCCCGTCATGCCCGGAGAGGTGTTCATCTCCAGCAGGAAGGGCTTGTTGTCACGTGCGCGCAGCATCAGGTCGGCGCGGCCCCAGCCGCGGCAGCCCAGCGCGCGGTAGGCGCGCAGCACGATGCCTTGCACCTCGGCTTCCAGCGCGGGCTCCAGCCCGCTGGGCACGAGGTACTTCACCTCGTCGGTGAAGTACTTGTTGTTGTAGTCGTAGCCCGCGGCCGGCGGGACGATGCGGATGACGGGCAGCGCGCGCGCGGCGTCGCCCTCGCCCAGCACCGGGCAGGTCAGCTCGGCGCCCGCGATGAACTCCTCGCACAGCACCACGGCGTCGTGGCGCGCGGCCAGCTCCACCGCGGCGGCCATCTGCGAGGCCTGCTCCACCTTGGTCATGCCCAGCGAGCTGCCCTCGTGCGGCGGCTTGACGATGAGCGGCAGGCCCAGCTCGGCCACCGCCGCGGCGATGCGCCCGGGGCTGCAGTCCTGGCGGCGCAGCACCACCTGGCGCGGCAGGGGCAGGCCCTCGGCGGCCCACACGCGCTTGGTCATCACCTTGTCCATGGCGATGGCGCTGGCCATCACGCCGGAGCCGGTGTAGGCGATGCCCATGAGCTCCAGCGCGCCCTGCACCGTGCCGTCCTCGCCGTGGCGGCCGTGCAGCGCGATGAAGCAGCGCTTGAAGCCCTCGCTCTTGAGCTCGGCCAAAGGGCGCTCGGCCGGATCGAAGGCCTGGGCGTCCACGCCCTGCGACTGCAGCGCCTGCAGCACGCCGGAGCCCGACATCAGGGAGATGTCGCGCTCGGCCGAGCTGCCACCCATAAGGACGGCGACCTTGCCCAGCGCCTTCACGTCCACGTTCACGTTCGCGTTCGCGTTTGCCATGTCGCGTCTCTTACTCGCTGCGCTGCCCGGCGGGCAGCATCTCGGCCAGGCGGCCCGGCACGGTGCCAATGGAGCCCGCCCCCATGGAGATGACCACGTCGCCCTCGCGCACGAAGTCGGCGATGGCCTGGGGCAGCTCGGCCACGTCGTCCACGAACACCGGGTCGGTCTTGCCCGCCACGCGCAGCGCGCGCGCCAGGCTGCGGCCGTCGGCGGCCACGATGGGGCCCTCGCCCGCGGCGTAGACCTCGGTGAGCAGCACCGCGTCGGCCTGGCCCATGACCTTCACGAAATCCTCGAAGCAGTCGCGCGTGCGGGTGTAGCGGTGCGGCTGGAAGGCCAGCACCAAGCGGCGGCCGGGGAAGGCGCCGCGCGCGGCCGACAGCACCGCGGCCATCTCCACGGGGTGGTGGCCGTAGTCGTCGATGAGCGTGAAGCAGCCCTGCGCGCCCTGCAGCTCGCCGTAGCGCTGGAAGCGCCGGCCCACGCCGCCGAACTTGGCCAGCGCGGCGGCGATGGGGGCGTCGGGGATCTCCAGCTCGGTGGCCACGGCGATGGCCGCCAGCGCGTTGCGCACGTTGTGCTCGCCGGGCAGGTTGAGCGTGATGCGCAGGTCCGGCAGCTTCTCGCCGTTGCGCCGGCGCACGGTGAAGCGCATCTGCCCGCCGGGCAGCGCCTGCACGTCCACGGCCTGCACCTGCACGTCGTCGCCGAAGCCGTAGCTCACGATGGGGCGCGACACCATGGGCATGATGGAGCGCACGCCGGGGTCGTCGCCGCACAGCACGGCCGCGCCGTAGAAGGGCATGCGGTGCAGGAACTCGACGAAGGCGCCCTTGAGCCGCGCGAAGTCGTGGCCGTAGGTGTCCATGTGGTCGGCGTCGATGTTGGTGACGACGCACAGCACGGGACTGAGGTTGAGGAAGGAGGCGTCGCTCTCGTCGGCCTCCACCACGATGTGCTCGCCCTTGCCCAGCGCGGAGTTGGCGCCGGCGCTGTTGAGCTTGCCGCCGATGACGAAGGTGGGGTCCAGCCCGGCCTCGGCCAGCACGCTGGTGACCAGCGAGGTGGTGGTGGTCTTGCCGTGGGTGCCGGCGATGGCGATGCCGGCCTTGAGCCGCATGAGCTCGGCCAGCATGGTGGCGCGCGGCACCACGGGGATGCGGCGCGCGCGCGCGGCGATCACCTCGGGGTTGTCGCCGCGCACGGCGGTGGAGGTCACCACGGCCTGGGCGCCCTCGATCTGCGAGGCCTCGTGGCCGGTGAAGACGCGGATGCCCAGCGAGGCCAGGCGGCGCGTGGTGGCGCTGTCGGACTGGTCGGAGCCCGAGACCACGTAGCCCAGGTTGTGCAGGATCTCGGCGATGCCGCTCATCCCGGCGCCGCCTATGCCTACGAAGTGAATGTGCTTGACGGCGTGTTTCATGTCTTGTTGACGAGCTTTTCTATGGTGTCGGCCACGCGCGCGGCGGCGCGCGGGCGGGCCAGCGCGCGGGCCTGGCGGGCCATGTCCAGCAGTTGCGGGCGCTGCAGCGCGGCCAGGCGCTGCGCCAGCGCGGCCGGCGAGAGCTCGACTTGCGGCAGGTGCACCGCCGCGCCGTGCTGCGCCATGTAGGCGGCGTTGTCGCGCTGGTGCGAAGTGGTGCTGACGATGAGCGGGACGAGGATGCTGGCCACGCCGGCGGCGCACAGCTCGCTCACGGTGACGGCGCCGGCGCGGCACAGCACCACGTCGCAATCGGCCAGGCGCTGCGCCATGTCGTCGATGAAGGGCAGCAGCTCGGCCTGCACGCCGGCCTGGTCATAGGCCGCGCGCACGCTGTCGATGTGGGCCATGCCGGTCTGGTGCGTGACCTGCGGGCGCTGCGCGGGCTGCAGCAGCGCCAGCGCCGCGGGCAGCGTCTCGTTGAGCACCTTGGCGCCCAGGCTGCCGCCCACCACCAGCAGCCGCAGGGGGCCCTGGCGGCCGGCGAAGCGGGCCTCGGGGGCGGGCAGCGCCTCGATCTCGGCGCGCACCGGGTTGCCGGTGACGGTGGCGCGCCTGGTGGCCGTGGCGGCCTGGCCCTCGAAGCCGAAGGCCACGCCGTCGGCCACGGGCAGCAGCGCCTTGTTGCTCAGCAGCAGCGCCGCGTCGGCGTTGACCAGCACCAGCGGCTTGCCCAGCGCCGCGGCCATCATGCCGCCGGGGAAGCACACGTAGCCGCCCATGCCCAGCACCGCGTCGGCACGGCGGCGGCGCAGGATGCCCAGGCACTCGGCGAAGGCCTTCAACAGCCGCATGCCGCCGGTGAGCGTGTGCATCAGGCCCTTGCCGCGCAGCCCGCTGAAGCCGACGCGGTCCAGCGCGATGCCGGAGGGCGGCACCAGCCGGTTCTCCATGCCCGCGGGCGTGCCCAGCCAGCTCACGCTCCAGCCGCGCTGCTGCATCTCGCGCGCCACGGCCAGGCCCGGAATGACGTGGCCGCCCGTGCCGGCGGCCATGATGACGAGGTGGCGGTTCATGTCCGCCCTCCCTTCATGAGCTGCCGGTTCTCCATGTCCACGCGCAACACGATGGCCAGCGCCACCAGGTTCATGAGGATGGCCGAACCGCCGTAGCTCATGAGCGGCAGTGTCAGCCCCTTGGTGGGCAGCAGGCCCAGGTTCACGCCCATGTTGATGAAGGCCTGACCGCCCATCCAGATGCCTATGCCCTGCGTCATGAGGCCGGCGAAGACGCGGTCCAGCGCGATGGCCTGGCGGCCGATGTGAAAGATGCGCCGCGCCAGCCAGAAGAAGGCAAAGATCACCACCGCCACGCCGATGAAGCCCAGCTCCTCGCCCACCACGGCCAGCAGGAAGTCGGTGTGCGCCTCCGGCAGGTAGTGCAGCTTCTCCACGCTGTTGCCCAGGCCCTGGCCCGTAATTTCGCCGCGGCCAATGGCGATGAGCGAGTGCGTGAGCTGGTAGGCCTTGCCCTGCGCGTACTTCTCGTCCCAGGGGTCGAGGTAGGCAAAGATGCGCTGGCGACGGAATTCGCTGAACACGATCATCAGGACGAAGGCGCCCACCAGCACGGCCACGCTCAGGAAGAACATGCGGCCGTTGACGCCGCCCAGGAACAGGATGCCCAGCGCCACCGTGGCGATCACGATGAAAGCGCCCATGTCCGGCTCGGCCAGCAGCAGCACGCCGATGAGGGCCAGCGCCACGGCCATGGGGAGCACCGCCTTGAAGAAGCGCTCCTTGATGTCCATCTTGCGCACCATGTAGCTCGCGGCGTACATGGCGATGCCGACCTTGGCCGCCTCGCTGGGCTGGAAGTTCATGATGCCCAGCGGTATCCAGCGCCGCGCGCCGTTGACCGACAGGCCCACGTGCGGAATCAGCACCACGACCAGGCCGACCAGCGAGGCGATGAAGAGGTAGGGGGCCCACTTCTCCCACTGCGCGATGGGCACCTGCACCACCAGCAGCGCGGCCACGAAGCCGATGCCCAGCGAGGCCAGGTGGCGAATCAGGAAGTAAGTCGGCGTGTAGCGGGCAAAGCGCGGGTTGTCCGGCAGCGCCACGGTGGCCGAATAGACCATCACCAGCCCAAGCGCCAGCAGCCCCACCGTGACCCACAGCAGGCCCTGGTCAAAGCCCGAAAGCCGCGCGGGCTGCGAGGGCCCCGTGCGGACGAAGTCGCGCACGGGCAGCGAATACGCGCGCGCCGCGGCGCGCGTGGGCACGAGCTTGCGCAGCCACTCGAAGGCTTTCACAGCGACTCCCCTCGCTCGGCCGCCAGCTCGGCCACGGCGTTCACGAACACCTCGGCGCGATGGGCGTAGTTGCGGAACATGTCCAGGCTGGCGCAGGCCGGGCTCAGCAGCACGGCGTCGCCCTCGCGCGCCTGCTGGAAGCACCAGGCGGTGGCGGATTCAAGCGTGTCAAAGCGCTGCATGGGCACGCCGGTGCCGGACAGCGCCTCCTGCAGCGCGGGGGCGTCGCGGCCTATGAGGGCCACGGCACGCGCGTAGCGGCCCATGGGAGGGGCCAGCGGCGCGAAGTCCTGGCCCTTGCCGTCGCCGCCCAGGATGAGCAGCAGCTTGGCCGGGTCGCGGTCGGAGCCCAGGCCGTTGAGCGCGGCCACGGTGGCGCCGACGTTGGTGCCCTTGCTGTCGTCGAAGGCCTCGACGCCGCCCACCATGCCCACCGGCTCCACGCGGTGCGGCTCGCCGCGGTACTCGCGCAGCCCGTGCAGCATGGGCCCCATGGGGCAGCCCACGGCGCTGGCCAGCGCCAGCGCGGCCAGGGCGTTGGCGGCGTTGTGGCGCCCGCGGATGCGCAGCGCGTCGGCGGGCATGAGGCGCTGCAGGCGGATCTCGGTCTGCTCGTCGCGGCGGCGGCGCGGGCCGGGGTCCTCGTCGCCCTGGGCGCGCACCAGCCAGGCCACGCCACGCTCCTCGACCAGGCCAAAGTCGCCCGCGGCGCGCGGGGCGTCCAGGCCAAAGCGCACCACGCGGCGCGAGACCACGCGCGGGCGCCCGCCGCGCACCGCGGCCTTGACCACGGTGGGCGCCGGCACCATGGCTTCCACAGCCGGGTCGTCGCGGTTGACCACCATCACCGCCTCGCGGCCGTAGATGGCGGCCTTGGCGCGGGCGTAGGCGGCCATGTCGCCGTGCCAGTCCAGGTGGTCCTGGGTGACGTTGAGCACCACGGCGGCATCCGGCTCGAAGCCCTGCACGCCATCGAGCTGGAAGCTGGAGAGCTCCAGCACCCAGGCGTCGGGCAGATGCGAGAACACGGGCGCCGGCGGGGGCGCCGGCGGCAGGTTCACGTCGTCGGCGGCCCCGGCCGCGACCGGCGCAACGGCGTTGGCGCCTTCAGCCACCTCGGTCTCGGCCGGGATGGCCTCGGCGCCCTCTTCCGTTTCCGGCACCGGCGGCTTCGGAAAAATTTCCTGCGCCAGCGCCTGGGCCAGCGTGTCCAGCAGCGTTGGGCCGATGTTGCCGGCGGTGGCCACGCGCATGTCGCAGCGGCGCAGCAGCAGCGAGGTCAGCGAGGTGACCGTGGTCTTGCCGTTGGTGCCGGTGATGGCCAGCACGCGCGGCGCGTAGCCGTCGCGCTCCTTGAGCGCGGCCAGCGCGCGGGCGAACAGGCCCAGCTCGCCCTCGATGCGCACGCCCATGGCGCGCGCGGCGCTGAGCAGCGGCTCGATGCGCTCGTCGTGCGGCGACAGGCCCGGGCTCTTGAGCAGCAGTTGCAGCCCCTGCAGTTGCGACAGTGCCAGCTCGCCGCTGAACACCGGCACGGCGGGCCACTGCGCCTTGAGCGCCGCGGCCTGCGGCGGCTGCGCGCGCGAGTCCCACACCCGCACCTGCGCGCCGTGCGCGGCGCACCAGCGCGCCATGGCCAGGCCCGAGTCGCCCAAGCCCAGCACCAGCACCTGCTGGCCCTGCAGCGAGGTCATGGGCGCCGTGGCCGCGGCAGTGGGGGAAGCCAGGGTGGAAGCGGAGGAGGAGCTCATGGCCGGTTTCTCAGCGCAGCTTCAGCGTGGCCAGGCCCAGCAGGCACAGCAGCATGGTGATGATCCAGAAGCGGATGACGACCTGCGTCTCCTTCCACCCGGATTTTTCGAAGTGGTGGTGCAGCGGCGCCATGAGGAAGATGCGCCGCCCAACGCCGAAGCGCTTCTTGGTGTACTTGAACCAGCTCACCTGGGCCATGACCGACAGCGCCTCCACCACGAACACGCCGCCCATGACCGCCAGCACGATTTCCTGGCGCGTGATCACGGCGATGGTGCCCAGCGCGCCGCCCAGCGCCAGCGCGCCCACGTCGCCCATGAACACCTCGGCCGGATGCGCGTTGAACCACAGGAAGGCCAGCCCCGCCCCGGCCATGGCCGAGGTGAACACCAGCAGCTCGCCCGCGCCCGGGATGTAGGGGAACAGCAGGTAGCGGCTGTACACCGCGCTGCCCGTGACGTAGGCGAACACGCCCAGCGAGGCGCCCACCATCACTACCGGCATGATGGCCAGCCCGTCCAGCCCGTCGGTGAGGTTGACCGCGTTAGAGCTGCCCACGATGACCACGTAGGTCAGCGCGATGAAGCCGAACACGCCCAGCGGATAGCTCACCGTCTTGAAGAAGGGGACGATCAGGTCCGCCTTGGGCGGCAGCGAGTTGGAGAAGCCGCTGGCCACCCAGCGCATGAACAGCTCGATCACGCGCATGGCCGACACTTCGCTCACGCTGAAGGCCAGGTAGATGGCCGCCACCAGGCCGATGAGCGACTGCCAGAAGTACTTCTCGCGCGAGCGCATGCCTTCCGGGTTCTTGTGCACGACCTTGCGCCAGTCGTCGACCCAGCCGATGGCGCCGAAGCCGAAGGTGACGATCATCACGATCCACACGAAGCGGTTGGCCCAGTCGAACCACAGCAGCGTGGACACGGCGATGCCGATGAGGATGAGCACGCCGCCCATGGTGGGCGTGCCGCTCTTGACCATATGGGCCGCGACGCCGTACTCGCGTATGGGCTGGCCGATCTTGAGCTCGGCGAGCTTGCGGATGACCAGCGGGCCAAAGCCGATGCCGATGAGCAGCGCGGTCATGGCGGCCATGAGCGCGCGCAGCGTCAAATACTGGAACACGCGCAGGAATCCCAGGGCCTCCGGGAAGCGCTCGGCCAGCCATTGCGTCAGCAGGAGCAGCATCAGCGCACCTCCCCGAGCAACGGGAGCACGCGCTCCATGCGCATGAAGCGCGAGCCCTTGACCAGCACGGACGGCACCTGCGGCAGCGCCGGCACGGCGTCCAGCAGCGCCTCGGTCGAGGCGAAGTGCCGCGCCCCGGCGCCGTAGGCCTGGGCCGCGTGCGCGCACAGCGTGCCCGCGCACCAGAAGTGCTCGATGCCGCGTTGCGCGGCCAGCGCGCCGACCTCGGCATGGAAGGCCGGGCCCTGGTCGCCGACCTCGCCCATGTCGCCCAGCAGCAGCGCCCGCGGCGCGGGCAGCGCCGCCAGCAGCTCGATGGCCGCGCGCACGGAGTCGGGGTTGGCGTTGTAGCTGTCGTCCACCAGCGTGCACTCGGCGCCGCCGCGCAGCAGCTTCTTGAGCTGCGAGCGGCCGGCCACGGGCTGGAAGGCCTCAAGGCCCTGCACCACGGCCGCCAGCGGGGCGCCTGCGGCCAGCGCGCAGGCCGCGGCGGCCAGCGCGTTGCGCACGTTGTGCTCGCCGGGCATGCGCAGCGCCAGCCGCGCCGAGCCCATGGGCGTGTCCAGCGCCAGCGACCAGTGGTCCGCAACCCACTGCGCCTGGCCGCGGACTTCGCCGCCGGGGCCAAAGCGCAGCACGCGGCGCGCGCCGGCCAGCTCGGTCCACAGCGGCGTGAAGGCGTCGTCGGCCGGGAAGACGGCGCAGCCGCCGGCGCCCAGCGCCTCGATCACGCTGCCGTTCTCGCGCGCCACGGCCTCCACAGAGGCCATGAATTCCTGGTGCTCGCGCTGCGCGTTGTTGACCAGCGCCACCGTGGGCCGCGCCAGGCGGGCCAGCTCGGCGATCTCGCCAGGGTGGTTCATGCCCAGCTCGACCACCGCGGCGCGGTGCTCAGGCCGCAGGCGCAGCAGCGTCAGCGGCACACCGATGTGGTTGTTGAAGTTGCCGGCCGTGCCCAGCGCCGCGTCGCCTTGCCAGGCGCGCAGGATGGAGGCCGTCATCTGCGTGACGGTGGTCTTGCCGTTGCTGCCCGTGACGGCGACGAGCGGCAGCGCCTCGAAGCGCGCGCGCCAGGCGGCCGACAGCGCCTGCAGCGCGGTCAGCGTGTCCGGCACCAGCAGGCCCGGCAGCGCGGCCGGGTCCAGGGCGCGCTCGGCGATGGCGGCGGCGGCACCGGCGGCCTGCGCGGCCGCCAGGTGGTCATGCCCGTCGAAGCGCTCGCCGCGCAGGGCGACGAACAGGTCGCCCGGCTGCAGCGTGCGGGTGTCGGTGTGCACGCGCGCGATCACGGTGTCCGGCGCACCCACCAGGGTGGCGCCGGGCAGCAGCGACTGCGCCTCGCGCAGCGTCAGCATGCTCATGCGCGCCTCCCATGAAAGCCGGGAAGCGCAGAACGGCAGCCCAAGAGGCGAGCTGCCGAAGTCGAAGGGTGATTCGTCTGGTAAGTCATGGCTGCGCCTGTCGCGTCCGCAACGCGTCGAGCGCCTCGTCGATATCGGAGAAGGGCAGCTTCCGGCCGCCGATGTCCTGGTAGTCCTCGTGTCCCTTGCCGGCGATGAGCAACACGTCGGCAGGTGCTGCCGAGCGCACCGCGTCGAGAATGGCCTCACGGCGGTCCTCGATGACCTTGGCGCGGGCGCCGTGCGGCAACCCGGCCACGATCTGCGCCAGGATGGCGCCCGGTGACTCGGACCGCGGATTGTCGCTCGTCAAAACGACATCATCTGCAAGCTGTTGTGCAATCGCGCCCATCAAGGGGCGCTTGGTGGCGTCGCGATCGCCGCCGCAACCGAACACGCAGCACAGCCGCCCGCCCCGCGCGCTCGCCAGCGGGCGCAGCGCCGCCAGCGCCTTCTCCAGCGCGTCGGGCGTGTGGGCGTAGTCCACCACCACTTCCGGGCCGGCCTCGCCTGTGCCCAGGCGCAGCTGCTGCATGCGGCCCGGCACGGGCGTGAGCAGCGGCACCACCTCGGCCGCCTGCCGCGCCGGCACGCCCAGCGCGCGCAGGCCGCCCAACACCGCGAGCAGGTTGCTGGCGTTGTAGTCGCCGATGAGGCGGCTGCGCACGGGCAGCGCCGCGCCGTCGCCCTCCTCCACCATCTCGAAGGCCAGGCCGCCGGCCTCGTAGCGCAGGTCCTGCGCGCGCAGCCGCGCGGGGCCGCGCGTCGAGTAGGTCCACAGCGCCAGGCCGCTGCCGGCGAGCTCGCGCGCCAGCGCCTGGCCCTGCGCGTCATCGACGTTGACGACGGCCGCGCGCAGCCCCGGCCAGTCGAAGAGCATGCGCTTGGCGGCCCAGTACGACGCCATGGAGCCGTGGAAGTCCAGGTGGTCGCGCGTGAAGTTGGTGAACAGCGCCACCGTGATGCGCGCGCCGGCCAGGCGCTGCTCGATCAGGCCGATGGACGAGGCCTCCAGCGCGCAGGCCTTGAAGCCCTCGTCCACGAAGCGGCGCAGCCCGGCATGCAAGCTCACCGGGTCCGGCGTGGTCAGCCCGGTGAACTCGATGCGCGCGTCTTCCTGCGTGCCCGCGCGCGGCGGCTCGCCGATGCCCAGCGTGCCCACCAGGCCGCAGCGCCGCTGCAGCGCGGTGAGGGCCTGCGCGGTCCACCAGCTCGTGGAGGTCTTGCCGTTGGTGCCGGTGGCGGCCACCAGGTCCAGCGCCTGGCTGGGCGAGCCGAAGAAGCGGTCGGCCACCACGCCGGCGGCGGTCTTGAGCCCGGGGACGGCGGCGATGCGCTCGTCGTCGAAGCCGAAGGCCTCCACGCCCTCGCTGGCCACCAGGCAGGCCGCCGCGCCGGCCTGCAGCGCGCCGGCCACGAAGCGGCGCGCGTCGTGCGCCGCGCCGGGCCAGGCCATGAAGGCGTCGCCCGCGCGCACCAGGCGGCTGTCGCTGCGCAGCGTGCCCGTCACGCGCGCGCGCAACCACTGCGCGGCGGCGTCGGCGTCGTCAAAGCGGGTCAGTGCCACGAGGCCTCCCGGCACGCCGCGGTTGCCGCCGGCTTGCTGCAGTTGATCGCGGGCGCCCCGGCCCGTTGCATGGTCACCGCACCCATCAGAAGCTCTCCGGCTCGGCCGGCACGGCCTTGGTGACGATCTGCGTCTTGACGTCGAGGTCGGGCTCCACGCCCTTGAGGCGCAGCGTCTGCTGCACCACCTGGCTGAACACGGGGCCGGCCACGGCACCGCCGAAGTACTGGCCGTTGGTGGGCTCGTCCACCATCACCGCCACGATCACGCGCGGCTTGTCCACCGGCGCCAGGCCCACGAACCAGGAGCGGTACTTGTTGCTCGCGTAACCGCGGCCTTCCTGCTTGTGCGCCGTGCCGCTCTTGCCGCCGGTGGAGTAGCCGATGACCTGCGCCTGCGGCGCGGTGCCGCCGGGGGCGGTGACGAGCTGCAGCATCTTGCGCACCTGCTGCGCGGTCTGCACCTTGAACACGCGCGTGCCCGGCAGCGGCGCGTCCTGCTTGAACATGGACACGGGAATGACCTCGCCGTCGCGCGCAAACGCCGTGTAGGCCTGCGCGATCTGCAGCAGCGAGGCCGAGAGGCCGTAGCCGTAGGCCATGGTGGCCTGCTCGATGGGCTTCCAGCTCTTCCAGGGGCGCAGCCGCCCGGTGACGGCGCCGGGGAACTTGAGCTGCGGCTTCTGGCCGAAGCCCACGCTGGAGTACAGCTCCCACATCTCCTTGGGCGGCATCTGCATGGCCAGCCGCGCCGAGCCGATGTTGCTGGACTTCTGTATCACCTCGGAGACGGTGAGCACGGGGTGCGGGTGCGCGTCGCGTATGGCGGTGCCGCTCACCACCAGGGTGCCCGGGCCGGTGACCACGGGCGTGTCGGGGCGCACGCGGCCGGTCTCCAGCGACTGGCCGATGATGAAGGGCTTCATCGTCGAGCCGGGCTCGAAGGTGTCGGTGAGCGCGCGGTTGCGCAACTGGTTGCCGGTGAGCTTGCTGCGGTCGCCCGGGTCGTAGCTGGGGTAGTTGGCCAGCGCCAGCACCTCGCCGGTCTGCACGTCGATGACCACCACGCTGCCGGCCTTGGCCTTGTTGTCCACCACGGCGTCGCGGATGCGCTGGTAGGCGAAGAACTGCACCTTGGCGTCTATGGACAGCGCAATGTCGCGGCCGTTGACGGGGTCGAGCTGCTGGCCCACGTCCTCGATGACGCGGCCCAGCCGGTCCTTGACCACCTCGCGCGAGCCGTTCTTGCCCTGCAGCTCGCGCTGGAAGGCCAGCTCTATGCCCTCCTGCCCGGTCTGCTCCATGCCGGTGAAGCCCACCACGTGCGCGGCGGCCTCGCCCTCGGGGTAGCGGCGCTTGAACTCCGAGACCTGGTGCACGCCCTTGAGGTTGAGCGCCTTGATCTGCTCCCAGGTCTCGTCGTCGAGCTGGCGGCGCAGCCACACGAAGTTGTTGTTCTCGGCCAGGCGCTTGTCCAGGTCGGACACGCCCATGCCCAGCAGCTTGGCCAGTTGGGCCTTCTGCGCGGGGCTGGCCTCGAAGTCCTTGGGGATGGCCCACACGGAGGGCGCGGCCACGCTGGTGGCCAGCAGCGCGCCGTTGCGGTCCAGGATGCGGCCGCGGCTGGCGGGCATCTGCAGCGTGTGGACGTAGCGCTTCTCGCCCTGCTGCTGGAAGAAGTCGGTGCCGATGATCTGCACGTAGGCCGCGCGCGCCAGCAGCGCGGTGAAGCCCACGCCCACCAGCGCCACCAGGAAGCGCGAGCGCCACGGCGGCGTCTTGGAGGCCAGCAGCGGGCTGGTGGCGTAGTTGACGCTGCGCACGCTCACGGCGGCGCCGCGCGGGCCCGGACGCAATGCGCTCATCGCTGCGCCTCCGACGCGGCGGCGTCCACGTAGAAGGTCACCGCCGGCGTGGCGGTGCGCATGGCCAGGCGCTCGCGCGCGAGCTTCTCCACGCGGCCGGACGTGGCCTGCAGCTCGCGCTCGGCCTGCAGCCGCTTGAAGTCGCGCTCCAGCAGCCGCTGGTCGCTGCGGGCACGGTCCAGCGCGGTGTAGAGCTGCCGGCCCTCGTAGGCCGTCTTCACCAGGAACATGCAGCTGCCCACCAGCACGGCCAGCAGCAGGAAGTTCAGCCGCGTCATCGCCCCCTCCCCGCGGACTGCGCCGCGCGCGCGCCGCGCGCGGCACCGGCAGGCTGCAGCGGTGCGCCGGCGTCATAGGGCACGTCGGTGCGCTCGGCCACGCGCAGCACGGCCGAACGCGAGCGCGGATTGGCCGCCACCTCGGCCTCGGAGGGCCGGATGCGCTGCACCGCGCACAGCCGCGAGGGCGTGGGCGGCGCAAACGGGGCGCGGCGGTCCACCTCGGCACGGCTTTCGCGCGCCATGAAGGTCTTGACGATGCGGTCTTCCAGCGAATGGAAGCTGATCACCGCCAGCCGCCCGCCCGGGGCCAGCAGCGCCAGCGCCGCGCTCAGGCCCTGCTCCAGCTCCTGGAGCTCGCCGTTGACGTGAATCCGAAGAGCTTGAAAGGTGCGTGTGGCGGGGTCCTGCCCCGGCTCGCGGGTCTTGACCGCACGAGCCACGAGGTCGGACAGCTCGGAGGTGCGCTGCACGGGCTGGCCGCTTTCCCGGCGAGCCACAAGCGCCTTTGCAATCTGGAGAGCAAACCGTTCTTCGCCATAGTCGCGGATCACCTGTGCAATCTGGCGCTCGTCGGCGCGCGCAAGGAAGTCGGCCGCGCTCTCGCCGCGCGTGGGGTCCATGCGCATGTCAAGCGGGCCGTCGAAGCGGAAGCTGAAGCCGCGCTCCGGCGTGTCGATCTGCGGCGAGGACACGCCGATGTCCAGCAGCACGCCGTCCACGCGCGGCACGCCCAGCGCCGCCAGCACCTCGCCCATCGCGCCGAAGTTGGCGTGGTGTATGGAAAAGCGCGGGTCGGCTATGGCGGTGTCGCCACGGGTGGCCGCGGCCAGCGCCTCGGGGTCGCGGTCCAGCGCAATGAGCCGGGCGCCCGCGCCCAGCCGCTGCAGCAGCAGCCTCGAGTGACCACCACGGCCAAACGTGCCGTCCACGTAAATGCCGTCGGCCGCGCCCAGCACGGCATCGACGGTTTCATGCAGCAGCACCGTTTGGTGCTGCCCGGGAAGAGAAGAGCGCATCACGCGACAAAATCCTGGATCGCCGCCGGCATTTCAGAGCCCATGACCTGCGCCTCGTGCGCCGCAAGGCGCGCGCGGTCCCACAGCTCCAGACGCGAGCCCATGCCGATGAGCATCACGTCACGCACCAGCCCGGCGGCCTCGCGCAGCTCCGGCGCCACGAGTACCCGCGAGGCGCCATCCATGTCCACGTCCAGCGCGTTGCCCAGGAACACGCGACGCCACCCGTCAGCCGCCATCGGCAACTGCAGCAACTTGTCGCGGAACTGTTCCCACGCCTGGCGCGGAAACATGAGCAGGCAACCCGCCGGACTCTTGGTGAGGGTCAGCTGGCCGCCTGACAGGTTCATCAATGCGTCGCGATGACGTGCGGGAACAGTAAGGCGCCCCTTACCGTCCAGCGTCAGCGCCGCAGGACCCTGGAAGACATGACCAACCACAACACCCCACTTCCAACCACTTTTCCCCACTGTACCGGACTGGCACACCCCGGTCAACTTTGCCGGCCGAAAAAATTCAATGAAATCAATAAGTTAGACGTGGAAGTGAATCTCGTTTGAGAGTAAAAAAGTGCTGCAGAAATAAGGACTTGCGCCCCCCAATGAAAGTGAATGCTGAGCTGCCGGTGGGGTTTTGAGCCCAAAGGGAGCCTTTCGACAGTTCACGTTCCGGCCACAAGGTCAGGAACAGGGCTTGCCGCCTGCTGGAAGACGACTGCCTTCAGGAGGAAACCATGACAGACGCCCACAACCGCGAGCAGGAGGCCAAGCGCCTGGAAGGCCAGGGCCGGCAGGCCGAGGACAAGGTGCCCACCTACCAGGAGTTGCTGGACGAGGCGGTGGACGAGACCTTCCCCGCCAGCGACCCCATTTCGCCCAGCGCGGCCATGCATGCCGACCGCAAGATCGCCACCGGCAAGGACAGCCACGACTGGACGCTGCAGCCCGGGGCACACACGCCGCCCAAGGCCGAGGACGGGGACAAGAACGACCCGCCAGCCGCCGACAAGCGCTGAGCCCGGCTCGGGGGCGGCGATTGTCGCCGCTCGCGCGGCCCGTGTCCGCCGCCCTGTTCCCCTTTGTCTTCAGCGCCAGCGCTCGGCCGGCACGGTGAAATTGAAACGCTCGCCCGGCCGCAGCACCTGCACCTTGTCCTGCAGCCCGGCGGCGCGCGCCGCGGCGAGGAAGTCCTCCAGCGAAGACTTGAAGACCGGGTAGTCGTCGTTGTGGATGGGAATGGCTCGCCTGGGCTCAATGAGCTGCAGGGCCTGCACGCCCTGCTGTGCGTCCATGGTCAGCAGCACGCCGAACAGCCGCGTGCCCCCCAGGTGCAGCAACGCCAGGTCGATGTCCGGGTAGCGCTTGGGGATCTCGGCCAGCTCGTCATAAACCAGCGTGTCGCCGCTGATGTAGAGCCGCCAGGCCGGCGTGCCCCCAGGGGCCAGCAGCTCCACCAGGCTGCCCATGGTGGGCGGCAGGGCCGCGTGCACCACCGGTGGCCCATGGCGCGCTGGCATGGCGGTGATGCGCAGCCGCGCCGCGCCCTTCTCCAGCTCTATGGCCTGCCAGGTCGCCAGCCCGTGCAGCGATCTGGAACCCCGCTCCGCCAGCTGGCGCACCGCGTGCGGCGTGCTGATGACGGGCAGCAGCTTGTCGAGCCTGCGCTCGGCCACCTCGTCGAAATGGTCGCCGTGGTAGTGCGACAGCAGCACCGCATCCAGCGGCGGCAGTTGCTCCACGTCCATGGCCGGATCGGTCAGCCGCGGCGAGTGGATGCCGTAGCCCAGGTGCGCGTGCTCGCCCTTGTGCAGGAAGTTGGGGTCGGTCAGCAGCGTGAAAGGGCCAACGCGCAGCACCACCGTGGCCGTGCCGATGAACTGCACCGAGCCGCCGGGCACGCCGCCCGATGCCGCTTCCACCGGCGCGGGCAGCGGCAGCTTCAACAGGGGCAGGCTTTCCTGCGGCTGTGGCTGCGCCTGCGCGCGCAGCAGCGGGCTGGCCGCGCCCAACAGCAAGCCGCCGGCGGCGCGCAGCAGGGCTCGGCGCCGGCGCTGCAGGGCCCTGCGTACTTCTTCCATGTCGGCAGCGCGTGCAAGCGCCATTCCCAGTCGGCGGCTTTGGTCGGGGAATGGCGCTTGCCGACACGGCTGTCGCCAACCACGTCGAGGAGACTGACCCATGAACACCACGTCCTCCAGCGATTCCAGCGGCAACCAGCGCGAGGCGCCCGCCTCCACCGGCGACCGCGCCCCCATGAACCCCGGCGACCAGGCCCCGCCCGGGACGCCCGGCACCGGCGAGGACGTCTGCCCGCGCTGCGGCGGCAGCGGCCGGCTCGGCGCCAGTGACTGTCCGGAGTGCGGCGGCAGCGGCAAGGTCAACGTCGGCATAGGCGGCGCCTGAGCCGCGGGCGCGGCAAGGCCGGCAGGCCCATGGACGACGTCGAATCCCCGTTCGACTGCGACGCCGCCGTCATAGGCGGCGGCCCGGGCGGGCTCACCGGGGCCATCTACCTGGCCCGCTTCAAGCGCAGCGTGCACGTGCTGGACGCCGGCCACAGCCGCGCCGCCAGGATCCCGCGCAGCCACAACATGCCCGGCTACCCGCAGGGCGTGGCGGGCACGGCGCTCATCGAAGCCATGCGCGAGCAGGCGCGGCGCTACGGAGCCGTGCTGGAAACCGCCTGCGTGCAGCGCCTGCAGCGCGTGGACGGCGGTTTTGCCTTGCACTTCACCGGCGGGCGCGAGCCGCTGCGCTGCCGCCAGGTGCTGCTGGCCACGGGCGTGAGCGACAACGAGCCCGCCATGCCGCACCTGGCGCAGGCGCTGCGCGAAGGCACGCTGCGCTACTGCCCGGTGTGCGACGGCTTCGAGGTGACAGGCCACTCGGTGGGCGTGCTCACCGACCGCTGCGCCGGCGTGCGCGAGGCGCTGTACCTGCGCCACTTCAGCGAGCACGTGACGCTGTACTTCACCCAGCGCGTGGACGTGGCGGCCGAGGACCACCGGCGCCTGGCCGCCGCCGGCATCGCGCTGCAGGCCGCCCCCGTGCGCGCCCTGCGCCTGCGCGAAGGCGGCGGCGTGCTCATAGAGCACGAGGACGGCACCGACGAGCGCGACTCGCTCTACGCCGCGCTGGGCCTGCGCGTGCACTCCACGCTGGCCACGGCGCTGGGCGCCGACCATGACGAGGACGGCTACCTTCTCACCGACGCCCGCCAGCGCACCAGCATCGAGGGCCTGTACGCCGCCGGCGACGTGGCGCAAAGCCTCAACCAGATCACGGTGGCCGCGGGCGGCGCGGCCATCGCCGCCTCGGCCATGCACCGCGCACTGGGCCTGCCCGGCTGAGGCACGGGCACGGCGGTTGCCGAATGGCTCTGCCAAGCCGTGGCAAGCGTGCCGCGCGCAGCCGGGCCGGCCCAGGTCCTGTCCATGGAGCCAGGAGCCGACGCTGCCGGACGTCACGCGCCGCCCTGCGCCTGCCGCTGCATCCGCTGCCCGGCTTGGCCCTGATTCGACGCCGGCGGCACCCAAAGCGGCTGCCGCAGCCCAACGCTTGAACCACCCGGGAACGACCACCTTGGAACAGAAATGGCCTGAAGTGCTGTGGATAGTCCGACACGGCCAGAGCGCCGGCAACGTGGCGCGCGACCACGCCGAATCCGCCGGGCTGCCGCTCATAGACATCGCCGAGCGCGACGTGGACGTGCCGCTGTCCGACCTGGGCCGCCAGCAGGCGCAGGCGTTGGGCGACTGGTTCAAGGCGCTGCCCATGGAGCAGCGGCCCAACGTCGTCCTGTGCTCGCCCTACGTGCGCGCGCGGCAGACGGCGCAACTGGTGCTGGAGGCCGCGGGCGTGGATCGCGAGGACGTGAGCTGGGTGGTGGACGAGCGGCTGCGCGAGAAGGAGTTCGGCCTGCTGGACCGCCTCACCCGCCACGGCATACGGCTGAAGTACCCCGAGCTCAGCGAGCAGCGCCGCCATGTCGGCAAGTTCTACTTCCGCCCGCCCGGGGGCGAGAGCTGGTGCGACGTCATCCTGCGCCTGCGCAGCCTGCTGGAGACGGTGGTGCGCGAGTACCGGCGCGAGCGCGTGCTCGTCGTGGCGCACCAGGTGGTGGTGAACTGCCTGCGCTACCTGCTGGAGCGCATGGACGAGGCGCAAATCCTGGACGTGGACCGCCAGGCCGATGTGCCCAACTGCGGCCTCACCCGCTACGCCTTCGATCCCACCCTGGGCCGCAACGGCCGCCTGGTGCTGCGCGAGCTCAACTTCGTCTCGCCGCTGCGCCAGGCCGGCGCCCCCGTCACCGCCGAGCCGGACGTGCCGGCCGCACCCAAGTCCTAGCCCTGGTCTTGCCGGCTTAGAGGCGCAGCCCGCTTGCGCCGGCCGGCAGCGAAATTGCCGCTACCCGTCATTCCCGTTACAGACTCACGAGGCTTGATGGACCTGATCCCTGTTGACGACGACCTGCTGCGCGGGTGGCCCCTGGCAAAACCTTCGCCGCAGGGCGACAAGGAGGAGCGCGGCCGCACCGTGGTGGTGGGCGGCAGCGCCGAGATTCCGGGCGCGGCGCTGCTGGCCGGCACCGCCGCGTTGCGCGCGGGCGCGGGCAAGCTGACCGTGGTCACCGTGCAGCGCATGGCGCTGGCCATGGCGATGGCGCTGCCGGAGGCGCGCGTCATCGGCTTGCCCGAGACCGCGGGCGGCGGCCTGGACGCCTCGGGGGCGCAGTTGCTGGCGCCCATGGTGCCTCACACCAACGCCCTGCTCTACGGCCCGGGCCTGCAGGACGAGGCCGCTGCCCCGATGTTCGTGCAGACCTTGCTGCAGCACTTGCCGCCCACGTTGCCGCTGCTGCTGGACGCGCTGGGCCTGTGCGCGGCGCCGCACGTTGGGCAGCGCGAAGGAGGCCTGTTGATCACGCCGCATGCGGGCGAGATGGCCAAGCTCTGCGGCGAGTCCAAGGCCGACGTGCAGTCCGACCCCGCCCAATGCGCCATGGACACCGCGCAGCGCCTGCACGCCGTGGTGGTGCTCAAGGGCGCGACCACGCACATCGCCGTGCCGGACGGCCGCCTCTGGCGCCACGAGGGCGGCAATCCCGGCCTGGCCACCTCGGGGTCGGGCGACATCCTGGCCGGGCTCATCGCCGGGCTGGTGGCGCGCGGAACGCCCCTGGAGCAGGCGGCGGTGTGGGGCGTGGCGCTGCACGCGCGCGCGGGCGAGCAGCTCGCCGCGCGCATGGGCGGCCTGGGCTTTCTCGCGCGCGAGCTCTCGGCGGAGATTCCGCACCTCATGGACACGGGCACCTGAGGCCGCGCCGGAGCGCGCCGGGGTTTGGAGGCCGCTGCCGCGGCCTTGCGCACGCGCGCCATGCGCGCGTGCCTTGAATATGTTGTGAAGCAAGCCGATGGGCCGGATTCTGTGCAGCCGTGGCGCCCTTGCGGGCGCCGCGGCCGTGACCGCCATTCCTCTGGGCCGTGGATCGCTCGCACGGCTCGATGCCACCTACCCGCCGGCTCCGCGGAGCCACATCATCGCCGGCCTATTTGGTGTTGCTGCGCGTAGAGATTGCCCGTTTCACCCCGCGGGCCTTGCGGCTCGCGGACTCGTCTCTGTTGCTCTGATCCTCACCTCGCGGTGGACAGCCGTTAGCTGCTACGCTGCCCTGTGCAGTCCGGACCTTCCTCCAGTGCCGCCTTGCGGCGTGGTGCACCAGCGGCGGTCTGGCCTGCTTCACACCGACATTATCGCCGCACCAAGAACGGAGCTCCCACAGTGAAGGCCAACAACATCCTCGACACCATTGGCGCCACGCCGCACATCCGCATGCAGCGCCTCTTCGGCGACGCGGAAGTCTGGATCAAGTCCGAGCGCAGCAACCCCGGCGGCTCGGTCAAGGACCGCATCGCGCTGGCCATGGTCGAGGCGGCCGAGCGCGACGGGCTGCTCAAGCCCGGCGGCACCATCATCGAGCCCACGTCCGGCAACACCGGCATCGGCCTGGCCATGGTGGCGGCGGTCAAGGGCTACCAGCTGGTTCTGGTGATGCCCGACAGCATGAGCGTGGAGCGCCGCCGCCTGATGCTGGCCTATGGCGCCAAGTTCGAGCTCACGCCGCGCGAAAAGGGCATGAAGGGCTCCATCGCCCGCGCGCAGGAGCTGGTGGCCGCCACGCCCGGGAGCTGGATGCCGCAGCAGTTCGAGAACCCGGCCAACATCGACGTGCACGTGCGCACCACGGCGCAGGAAATCCTGGCCGACTTCCCCGAGGGCCTGGACGTGCTCATCACCGGCGTGGGCACGGGCGGCCACATCAGCGGCTGCGCGCAGGTGCTCAAGGCCCAGTGGCCCAAGCTGAAAGTGTTCGCGGTGGAGCCCAGCGCCTCGCCGGTGATCAGCGGCGGCCAGCCCTCGCCCCATCCCATCCAGGGCATTGGCGCGGGCTTCATCCCGGCCAACCTCAAGACCGAGCTGCTGGACGGCGTGATCCAGGTCGAGGCCGAGGCCGCGCGCGAGATGGCGCGCCGCTGCGCCCGCGAGGAAGGCATGCTGGTAGGCATCTCCAGCGGCGCCACGCTCAGCGCCATCGCGCAAAAGCTGCCTGAGCTGCCCGCGGGCAGCCGCGTGCTGGGGTTCAATTACGACACCGGCGAGCGCTACCTCTCCATCGAAGGCTTCCTGCCCACGGAGTGACGCTGCGCCCGCCCCGGCCCGCACGCGACCGGGGCGGCTTTCCCAACCCCCTCCCCGCCACGCCAAGCCGCCCTTGAAGACCACGCCACTCTTGCCTCTCGTTGCCGCGCCGAACCCGGCCGGCACACCGCCCCCGCCCGTGGCGGCCGCCCTGGTGCAGGCTCTGGCCGAGAGCGAGCTGCTGGTGGCGCTGTTCGACGCGTGCGACCAGCTCTGCTGGTGCAACCCGGCCTTCGCGCAGCGCTTCCTGGACGGGCTGGCGCTGCCCGTGCCCTTT
The DNA here is from genome assembly GCF_001571085.1 of Azohydromonas lata NBRC 102462. GTDB lineage: Bacteria > Pseudomonadota > Gammaproteobacteria > Burkholderiales > Burkholderiaceae_C > Azohydromonas > Azohydromonas lata. Next base: position 9,495 of record NZ_BCTC01000004.1, on the reverse strand, counting down.
GCCGAGCTGGTGCAGCACAACTCCCGGCGCGGCTTGGGCGTGCGCATCGACGGCGGCGACGTCGAAGCCTTTTTGCGCGACCGCCTCCCGCGCCGCCGGCGCCTGCCCTACCGCGCCTTCGAAGTGGACACCCTGGACGGCCGCTGGCTGCGCATGACGCACACGCTGCTGGAGTCGGGCTGGCTGCTGAGCGTGTCCACCGACATCACCGAGCTCAAGCAGGGCGAGCTGATGCTGCGCCGCGCCCAAGCGCAGGCCGAGCAGGATGCGCGCACCGACATGCTCACCGGCGCACCCAACCGGCGCCACGTGTTCGAGTACGGCCTGATGGCGTTGCAGTGCTGCGACTTGGCGGGCCAGCCCTGCAGCGTGGCCCTCATAGACCTGGACCACTTCAAGCGCATCAACGACGGCCACGGCCACGACATGGGCGACGCCGTGCTGCGCAGCCTCGCCGCGCAGGCGTTCGCCGTGCTGCGCAATGGCGACCTCTTCGGCCGCATTGGCGGCGAGGAATTCCTGCTGCTCACGCCCGGCGCGCGCCAGGAACAGGCGCTGGAGATCGTGGAGCGGCTGCGCTGCCAGCTGCAGCCGCTGATGCTGGACGGCGGCGCGCGGCTGCCCTTCAGCTTTTCCGCCGGCGTGGCCCAGGCCCTGAGCGGCGACAGCATGGACAGCCTCATCACCCGCGCCGACCGCGCCCTCTACCGCGCCAAGCTGGCAGGGCGCAACCGCACCGAGTCGGCCGACGCCGGCGACGGCAGCGGCCTGAACACCGCCTCGTCCTCGTAGAAGCCCGGCTGGGCGTTGGCCGCCCACCACGGCGGCACGCCCAGCACGGGCAGCGGCAGGAAGGGCCGCGGCTGCAGCACCTGCACGCCCGCGTCCAGCGCCCGCACGGCGCCGGCGGGCCACACATGGGCCGTGATGCCCTTGTAGGGCTGCACCAGTTGCTCCATCACGGCGTGGCCGATGAGGCGCAGCCGGATCTCACCGCTCAGCCAGCGCCCGCGCTGCGCCACCAGCAGCTCGCGCCAGCGCCGCGCGCGCAACAGCGCCACGGCGTCGGCCGGGGCGTCCAGCAGTGCGCCGCTTTCGTCCAGCAGCGTGAGCGCGTCGCGCAACGGGCTGCGCCGCGGCTGCACGCCCTCCACCGCCAGCACCTGCGCGTGCAGCTCGTTGAGCCTCACTTTCAACGCCGGCTCCGCGAGCCACACCAGGCCGTTGAAGAAGTCGTGCAAATGGTCGCGCGTGGGCACGCAGGCGGTGCGGAAAATAAAACTTTCATAGGCCTCGCCCGGCGGCAGCTCGGATTGAGGCACGAAGCGCAACGCTCCGGCGGCCAGCCGCACCTGCGCCCGCGCCGGCACGGCATTGAGCGCCTGCGCGACGCCCGCGCCGCCCAACACCGCGGCGCAGGCGGCCTGGCCGTGCGCGCGGTAGGGCGCAAGCCAGGGGGCGTCCCAGTCAATGGCCTCGAAAGCCCCGCGCAGCGGCAAGCGCGCCACGGGCAGGCGCGTCCTGCGGGGTGGGCTCACGGCGTGCGGCGAACGCGGCGGCGGCTCAGGCCAGCTTCCAGTGCAACACTTCGCCGGCGCACAGCGGCTTGAGGGCCGCGTCGCCGAAGGGCACGGTTTCCGGCAGCGTCCAGTCCTCGCGCACCAGGGTCACGGTGCCGCTGTTGCGCGGCAGGCCGTAGAAGTCGGGGCCGTGGACGCTGGCAAAGCCTTCGAGCTTGTCCAGCGCACCGGCGGCCTCGAATGCCTGGGCGTAGAGCTCCAGCGCGGAGAGCGCCGTGTAGCAGCCCGCGCAGCCGCTGGCGTGCTCTTTCAGATGCGCCGCGTGCGGGGCGCTGTCGGTGCCCAGGAAGAATTTCGCGCTGCCGGAGGTGGCGGCCTGCACCAGGGCTTGGCGGTGCTCCTCGCGCTTGAGGACCGGCAGGCAGTAGTAATGCGGGCGTATGCCGCCGGTGAAGATGGCGTTGCGGTTGTAGAGCAGGTGGTGCGCGGTGATGGTGGCGGCGGTGTGGGCGTCGGCCTGGGCCACGTACTGCGCGGCCTCGCGCGTGGTGATGTGCTCGAAGACGATCTTGAGCTCGGGGAAGTCGCGGCGCAGCGGGATGAGCACGCGGTCGATGAACACGGCCTCGCGGTCGAAGAGGTCGATGTCGGCGTTGGTGACCTCGCCGTGCACCAGCAGCTTCAGGCCCTCGCGCTGCATGGCTTCCAGCGTCGGGTAGGTGAGCTTGATGTCGGTGACGCCCGCGTCGCTGTTGGTGGTGGCGCCGGCCGGGTAGAGCTTGGCGGCGACGACGCCGGCGGCCTTGGCCTTGGCGATCTCGGCCGGGGGCAGCCGGTCGGTGAGGTACAGCGTCATCAGCGGCTCGAAGGCCACGCCCGCGGGCACCGCGGCGAGGATGCGCTCGCGGTAGGCCAGCGCCTGCTCGGCCGTGGTCACGGGCGGGCGCAGGTTGGGCATGATGATGGCGCGGCCGAACTGGCGCGCCGTGTGCGGGACGACGGACTGCAGCGCCGCGCCGTCGCGCACGTGCAGGTGCCAGTCGTCGGGGCGGGTGAGGGTCAGCGATTGCGGGGCATTCATGGGGCGGATTTTCTCATCCGGCCTCCATGGCCCCTGGCCAACCACCGCAGGGCTCCTTTTTGCTGCGTTGCAGGCGGCAGAATCCGCGACCTGAAAGTCATGCAGCCCCGTCGTCGTCGCATCGTCCAAAGCTTGGCCGCCGTATCCGTGTCCGGTACCTGGCCGGGCCTGGCGCACCCCGCCCCCGGCCAGCACAGCGCCGCGCCCATCCTCATCGGCATGGACGGCGAGTTCAGCCTGCAAAACAGCCGCTCGGCGCAGGCGGTGGAAATGGGCATCCGCTGCGCGCTCGACGAGATAGAGCGCCGCGGCGGCGTGTTGGGCGGGCGGCGCTTCGAGCTGGTCACGCGCGACCACGGCTCCATCGCCGCGCGCGGCATCAGGAACTTGCGCGAGTTCGCCGCCATGCCGGGGCTGCTGGCCGTCTTCGCCGGGCGCTTCAGCCCCGTGGTGCTGGAGGAGATGGACCTCATACGCGAGAGCCGCACCCTGCTCATGGCGCCCTGGTCTTCGGCCGACGCCATCGTGGACAACGGCATGCGGCCCAACTACGTGTTCCGGCTGTCGCTGCGCGACAGCCTGGCCATGCCGCGGCTGCTGCAAAGCTGCGCCGCGCGCGGCCTCCACAGCGTTGGGCTGCTGCTGACCAACACCGGCTGGGGCCGCAGCAACCACGCCGCGGCGCGGGCCTGGAGCGCTGCCCACGCCACGCCGCGCATCGTGGGCACGGCCTGGTACAACTTTCGCGACACCTCGCTCCTGGAGCCCTACCGCGCGCTGCTGGAGGCCGGCGCGCAGGCCATCGTGCTGGTGGCCAACGACGACGAGGCCGCCGTGCTGGTGCGCGAGATGGCCGCCCTGCCCGCGACGCAGCGCGTGCCCCTCTTCAGCCACTGGGGCGTCTCCGGCGGCGACTTCGTCGGCCAGGCCGGGCCGGCGCTGTGGGAGGTGGACTTCAACGTCATCCAGACCTTCAGCTTCTTCCGCGCCCGCCCCGCGGCGTGGCGGCGCTTCGTGGCCGCGGCGCGGCCGCGCTACGGCATCGAGCGCCCCGAGCAGATCGCCGCGCCCGTGGGCGTGGCCCATGCGTACGACCTCATGCACATCCTGGCGCTGGCCGTGGAGCGCGCCGGCAGCGCCGAGCGCCCGCGCGTGCGCGACGCGATGGAGCAGGTGCGCGACTACGACGGCCTGATCAAGCGCTACCCGCAACCCTTCACCCCCATGCGCCACGAGGCGCTGGACCAGAGCGACCTGCTGCTGGCGCGCTATCGCGCCGCCGACGGCGCGCTGGTGCCGGTGGACGCGGCGCGCAAGCCGTCGTGACGGGCCGCGCACGCACACCGGCGGCCACGCGCACCCGGCTGGCCACGCGCATCACGCTGGCGTCGGTGCTGGTGGCGCTGGCGACGGTGCTGCTGCTGGGCGCCGGCGCGGGCTGGCTGCTGTACCGCCAGCAGCAGCGCGGGCAGCAGGCCATCGCCATGCAGCTGCTGTCGGAGCAGGCGCGGCGCGTGGCCGACCGGCTGGACGCCGTGCGCGAGCGCATGCAGCAGGCCGCGGCCAGCAGCCTCATCGCCACCGCGCTGGTGGACAGTGCCGGCAAGGAGCTTTACCTGCTGCCCTACCTGCAGCAGCTCGGCCAGGTGGGCGGCATGCCGGTGACCGTGCTGTTCGCGGACTTCGAGGGTCACCCCATCGCCGCCAGCCGCGGCGCCCGCTTCGACACGGCGCAGCTGCGCTGGCTGGCCGAGGCGGTGCCGCGCGGCCAGGCCGCCGCGTCGCTGTTCGGCAGCAGCGGGCAGGCCGAGCTGGCCTTCATCACCCTGGTGCGCTACGCCCGCACCGCGCAAGCCGAGGGCGCGCTGCTGGCCCGCATGCGCCTGGCCGAGCTGGTGCCGGATGGACGCTACGAGCTCGTCAGCGCGCAGGCCGGGGCGGCCGATGCCGCGCGGCCCGCCGTGCCCATTCCGGCGCACGCGCAGTTCGCCCCGCTTGGCCTGCAGGTGCGGCTCAAGGCCGGCGCGCAGGAGGCGCCGCCCGCGCACGACGGGACGCTGGCCCTGGTGCTGGCCATGCTGGCCGTGGCGCTGCTGCTGGCGGCAGTGGCGGGCCGCTTTTTCGCGCGGCGGCTCACGCGCGACCTGGACACGCTGGTGGAGTGCGCCGGGCGCATGCAAAGCGACCGCTGGGCCGACCGCAGCGTGCGGCTGCCGCGCGCGCGCACCAGCGAGATAGACGCGCTCAACCAGCGCATCAACGCCATGCTCGACGAGCTGGAGCAGGCGCACCGCAGCCAGATGGAGGCCGAGCAGGCGCGCGCGGCACAGGCGCTGTCGGAGGCGGCCAGCCGCCAGAAGTCCCTTTTCATGACCCGCGTGAGCCACGAGCTGCGCACGCCGCTCAACGCCATCCTGGGCTTCACGGACCTGCTCTCGCACCGCACCGAGCTGGATGCGCGCCAGCGCGAGTGGCTGCACTACATCGCCAGCGCCGGGCAGCACCTGCTGGCGCTGGTCAACGACCTGCTGGACATCTCGCGCATAGAGAGCGGCGCCCTGGAGCTGCAGCTGGGTCCGGTGGACGTGGCCGAGGTGCTGGCCGCCGCGGCGCGCGACCTGGGCACGCTGGCGCAGCGGCACGAGGTGGCCGTGCAGGTGGACACCCTGCCCCCATCCACCTGCGTGCGCGCCGACGCCACGCGGCTGCGCCAAGTGGTGCAGAACCTGCTGTCCAACGCCATCAAGTACAACCGCCCCGGCGGCCAGGCGCGGCTGCGGGTGCTGGCCGCCGGCGAGGACGTGGACCTGCTGGTGGAGGACAACGGCCTGGGCATGGACGAGGCGCAGCTCGCGCAGCTCTTTCAACCCTTCAACCGCCTTGGGCGCGAGCGCAGCCGCGTGGAGGGCACGGGCATAGGCCTGGCGCTCACGCGCAGCCTGGTGGAAGCCATGCAAGGCAGCCTGCGGGTGGAAAGCCGCCCCGGCGAGGGCAGCCGCTTCACCGTCAGGCTGCCCAAGTGCGCAGCGCAGCCGGAGCGGGCCGAGACGTGAGGGCGAGGGCCGCGGCCGGTGGGCGTTTGGACACTCGCCCCGGCGGCGGCCCGCAGCCTCACTCCACCATCAAGTCCACCGCCTCCAGCGTCAGGCGGCGCGCGGCGGCCGCGCGGCCGCTGAGCCATTCCCGCAGGCGCTGCACGTCCAGCACCTGGATGAGCTGGCGGCCCTCGTCGGCCGTGAGCAGTTGCGTCACCAGCGGCGGCAGCATGTCGCCCGTCCAGGGTGCGTGCTGCGACTGCTCGGCCGTGAAGCTCCAGACGCCGTGCAGGTCCGACACCAGCAGGCCCAGCTCGAAGTTCTCGCCGCGCAGCACCACCACCTGGCCGCCGGCGGACAGCGTGGTGCCCGGCCCCCCCAGGAGCGCATCGAGGTCGAACACCGACACGTGGCGTGTCACCAGCCCGTCGCGGCGCAGCGCCAGCATGCCCACGCGGTGCGAGCTGCCCACCGAGGGCAGGCGATGCACCTGCGACGAGGGCTGCGCCTCCACCACCTGGTCCGCGCGCACGGCGAACAGCTCCTCGCCCAAGCAGAAGGTGGCGAACTCCTGCCCCGGCGCGCTGCCCTGGCGACGCGAGGTGGTGAGCATCTGCGGCCGGCGCGCGGCGGCACGGCCCTCGCGCACCGGGCCCAGGGACTGCAGCGTCACGGCCAGCACCTGGTCGTCGTAGCCGTCGCACAGCTTGAACTCGCGGTAGCCGGGCGAGGCGCTCACGCCCAGCACCATGTACTGGCCGTCGCGCACCACGATGCGCGCGGCGCCCTGGCCGCGCGGGAGCTTGAGCATGTCCGGCGGCAGCCCGTCGAAGCGCCCGCCCACGGCCAGCGCCGCGTCGCTGGCGCACAGCACGCGGCCCTCGCGGTCCACGAAGGCGGCCTGCTCGTCGCCCTGCCCGGCCAGCGCGCCGCGCAGCATGGCTTCGAGCTGCGGCGCGGTGTCGAACACGATGCCTATGCCGCCGAGCGCCTCGCCGCCCCGCGGCGCGCGAATGGCGGCGTGGTAGACCCAGGTGGGCTGCCCGCCGTAGAGCGCGCTTGGGCGCAGCGGCGTGACGTGGTAGTGCTGCTGGTCCGGCAGCGACAGCACGGCCGAGAGGGTGTCGGGCTCGATGCGGCTGCCCACCACGCCGCCGCCGTGCGCGTCCATCGAGTGGCTGGAGGCGATGATGCGGCCGCTGCGGTCGTACACCACCAGCCGCGTGTAGACGGTGTAGAGCCCGTTGATGTGGCGCAGCACGCGCGTGGCCTCGTCGGCGCGCGCACGCTCGCTGCCCGCGGCCAGCGCGGCGGCCAGCTCAGGCGCCAGCGCCCACCAGCGGCAGTCGTTGGCGCGCTCGTAGAGGTTGCGGTCCAGCAGCTCCACCAGCCACTGCGCGGTGAAGCGCGCCGAGCTCAGCCGCGCGGCCAGTGCCGTGTCGGCCAGCTCGCGTATGGAGCGCGAGAACAGCGCGTCGCTGCGCGAGCCGTTGTCGGTGATCTGCTCCAGCACCGTGCGCAGCGCACGCTCGTCGCGCTGCTGCGCCGGGGCCATCACCTGCCCGTTCCAGACCACGCGGCGCACGGCGTCGGCGGCCACGATGATGTCGTGCAGCGGCGGGCAAAAGCCCGCCGAGTGGCTCAGCAGCCCGTCCACCACGGCCTCCTCCAGCCCGTCGAGCACGCCCGCGCGCGCGGTGTCGAAGGCCAGGTCCAGCGGCACCATGGTCTGCGCCTTCCAGCCCGGCGGGCCGGCGTAGCCCTGGTAGCCCTCGGCGGCAAAGGTCTGCACCAGGTACTTGCGCCCGCTCCAGGTGCGCAGCGACACCTCCTCGCCCGCGCTCACCGGCACCTGCAGGCCGATGGGCATCCAGGCCGGCTCGGCGCTGGCGATGATGCGGTCCTCGCCGTCGAGCACCACCAGGTTGGCGCGCCCGTTGCGCGTGTGGCGCGAGGCGAAGATGCCCGCCATCTCCGTGGCGAAGCCGAACACCAGGCACAGCACGCCCGCGGGCTGCCCGCTGCTGGGGTGCAGCACGCGCTGCGAATACACCAGCGCCGGCTGCATGCCCGGCTGCAGCCTGGAGGGGCCGAAGCTCTCCACGTAACCCTCGGCCTGCAGCGTGCGCGCCACCAGATCGTGGTCGCCGTGCGTGAAGCCCTCGGCGCTGCCCGCGGCGGCCCTCACGCGGCCCTCGGTGTCCAGCAGCGCAATGGCGTCGTAGACGGTGTACTTGGCGCGATAGGCGCGCAGCCGCCCCGTCACGCCCTCGGCGTCCCTCTCCCCCGTGCCGGCCAGGAACTCGCGCAGCACCTGGTCGGTGGCCAGGAAGCCCACGTCGGCCGTGCGCTCGTAGAGGTTGCGCACCAGCGCGTCAATGGTGTGCCGCGCGGGCGTGCCCACCTCCACCATCAGGTTGGCCACCTTTTGCCGGGCGAAGCTGGCAATGAGATCGCGCTCCAGCGACTCGAACCCCTGGCGCGTGGCTGCCAGCATGGACAGCAGGCCCTGCGTGCCGTCCGGGCACGTCATGCGCGCCGTGGCTTCAATCAGGCGCCACATCAGGCTGATGTCGCGCAACGACGCTTCGCAGCTCACGACGTCGCGCATGTGCGGCAGGCATTCTTCGAAATTCATCACTTGGCGCGTCCCGTAAAACATGAACAACAGTCTTACGGTTCGCAACGTGCGTGCCATAGGCACAGGAGCCGCACCATGGGTGCATTTACTTACAGATGCACCACTAAGGGTCTTGACCGAGCACGACGCTGGGGCATTGGCGCACGCGAGCGAAGCAAGGAGCGCGGCAACGCTGGAGGGCATGGGGGAACCGGCGTGGCGCCGGGGAAGGTCGTCGCCACGGGCCGCCGCGCATGTGGGGACATGCGCGGCGGCCCGTGGCGCGCCTGTGGCGCTTCCCCAGGGCAGCAGGCGGGCGGCGCGCCTGTGCTCCCTCCCGGGTCCAGTCAGACCAGCCAACGGTCCGCGGCGCTGGCGGTTGACCCCGACAGCCCTGGGACAAACGCCCTTGACCCGGACGATGTTTTGGGTGTGACAGCGGTGCGGCGCGAAGCCCGCAGGCCGCGCCGGGTTTCAGTGGGGGCAGCCGCCTGAGCCGGCCATGGGCGCGACCAGCGCAGTGCGCTCGGCGAATTCCTGCAGCGGGGGCGAGCCTGGCATGCCGGCCATGACGCAGCCGTCCGGCGTCATGGCCACGCTCACGCCGCGGCAGTGCAGCTCCACCAGCTCGCCGCAGGTGTTGTAGGCAAAACGCAAATGCCCCCCGTCCATGAAGCGCACGCTGTGCGAGACCAGGCCCGCGGTGCGCAGCACCTCATGGCTGTGCACCTCGCACAGGTTGGCCAGGCTGACGCTGGTGACCATGGGCAACTCGGCCACCACTTGGGCGTTGGTGCGCACGAAGTGGGCGCCCCAGGGCGTGGCCGGCGGCTGCTGCGGGTCCGGCGGCTGCGTGGCGTCGCTCTCGAACAAGGACCAGGACTGCTGCGGGCGCTGCTGCATGGCGTTTCCTCCTTCGTGGCTGAGGGACTTCACTGGCCGTGATGGGCCGGGCCGGCGGTCGGCGATGGCAGGTCATGAAGGTTCGTCGAGCGACGTCCCGGCGTCAGGGTCTGGCGCCGTTGCCCTCGGGGGCCGCCACGCGGCGTGGCGGCGGCGGGCGAACTGCTCGGCACGGGATTGATTCCCTCACATGCGGGGCATGGGCTCCATGGGAGCTTGCGCCCGGCCGAGCCGGTCAAATCCTCCCAAGTCGGGGTGCGCTGCGGGTTTGCACGCTTGCGGCTGGGAGGGCGGCCTGGGCGGCGGCCTTGGGCACGAGGCCGCCGCCCTCGTCCC